>CALRMS020000011.1:0-92417 GCA_943369275.1 Rhodobacter maris
AGGATTGACCCAGCAGGAAATCCCCGAAATCATCACCGACAAAGAATGACAGCAGCACACAGGCCAGCCGTCGCCCAACTGTCCGGGACTTACTGAAACGGCTGTCCGCGACTTAGTGAAATCGCTGTCCGGTATCGCCGAAATCCGCAGTCTACCCGCTGCCGAATGGATGCTCGCCGACCAGGGCCATGACGCCGACTGGTTCCGCGTGCGTTGAAAGATAGGTGGATACGCCCCTGCATCCCCGGTCGGAAGTCGCGCGGCAAGGCCGTCCGCTATGACAAACGAAGTTACCGGCACCGCAACCGGATCGATACCATGTTCGGCCGATTGAAGGACTGGCGCCGCGTTGCAATCCGCTACGACCGCTGCGCCAAGACCTTCCTATCCGCCGTCGCCCTCGCTGCCACCGTCATGTTCTGGCTTTCACAATCAACGAGTCCTGACCCTAGATGCCTTCAGGTCCACGTTGCCAAAGTGGCAGCGGCACAAGGCCTGCGCGGGTCAGGACCGTTTCGATCGGCTAACAAAACCCGGTCGCCTGTTCCAAATCAATTGACGACGGGCATGCGGAACCGTCAGCGCAAATCACATTGTCGCCTTTGGCTGGACTTGTGACTTCAGCAGACGGCACCCTTGGGACTTGCTCCGAAGGCTCGGCGATAGCAGCGGTGGAAATAGGAAAGATCGGAAAAACCGGCTTCATAGGCGATCGACGAGATCAGGTCGGACCGCCGTCCGGCTTGCCGGTCATCCAAGGCTCGGCGCGCGTGCTCTAGCCGCTTTTGCAGAAGATACTTGGTCGGCGTCGTGCCAAGGGCGGCGAAACCGCGCTGAATTTGCCGCAAGGACAAGCCGAGATCATCGGCCATGTCCTGAATCGAAAGATCAGGGCTGCGATAATGTGCGTCGATATAGGCCTGGCCCGAGGCGAGCGCGCGTGCACCGCTCAGGTCGCTGTCGACGCCTTTATAACCATCCTGCGATGATCGTTCATGCAGCATCGCGCCCAGAAGCCCGAACAAGGCCTCACGCAGATAGCCATCGGCCACGTTCCCCATCGCGTCACGTGACAACACCTTTGCGACGACCGCCGAAATCCCCATCTTTGCGGCGTCCTGGCGCGGCAGGGTGATACCACCCCGGATCAGGTCATAGCCAAAGCGCGCGTGCATTTCTGCGCGAGGCAGATGCAGCGAAAGCTGGCGTGTGTAGTCACCAAAGAAAACGAATTCGGACGGGACCGCGCTGTCGATCAGGACGAAGTCACCGGGCCGGAGCAGGCAGGTCGTGTCGTTCTGGCGCATCAGCGCGCGGCCTTCTTCCTGCAGGATCAGGAAGTAGTTCTCGCCCTGATCCTGACGGATGGCTTTGCTGGTGCGGGTGATCCTTTGGACATCGGTGGCAACGAGCGCCGCCTCAATCCCGGCGCGACGTTCAAGACGAAGCCCGCCACGCATCACATGGCGGTTCTCGGACAAAGCCACGTCGAAGTTGCCGCAGACCCGATGCAGGTCTGCCACGAACTGTTCGACGGGTAATTGGGATGCGCTGATTCGTGCTGTCATGCAGACAGTTTAGCAGCCCCGGTCTTTTGGTTGCAACTGCAACGACATTTGCGGTCGAAACTGTCGCTCCAGTCCGCAACTTCAGTCGTCTCAGTCCAAGAAAGAAAGCTGAGGCGCGCACTAACCTTTGCCGAAGGGAACAGAGGGAGGAGACCATGCTGGACTTTGGCATGATGATCGGCGGTCGCAAGACCGCCGCACTGGAAAGCTTTGCCGTGTTCAATCCGGCGACCGGCGCCTTGGTCGGAGAGGCGCCCAACGCCTCGCTTGCTGATCTGGATGATGCCGTTACTGCCGCGCAGCAGGCGTTCCCGTCATGGTCGCGGATGCCGGATGCCGACCGGCAAGCGGCCTGCGCTGCGCTGTCGGGCAAGTTGGGCGAACATGCCGAAGATATCGCGCACCTGCTGACGCTGGAGCAGGGCAAGCCGATGGGGGCCCTGGGCTCGCGTTGGGAACTGGGCGGCGCGCAGGCTTGGGCCGGGTTCACAGCCAGCCTGTCGATGCCGGTCAAGGTGCTGCAGGACGACAATACGGGGCGCGTGGAACTGCACCGCAAGCCGATTGGCGTGGTGGGGTCGATCACGCCGTGGAATTTCCCGGTCATGATCGCCATCTGGCACATCCTTCCGGCCTTGCGGGCGGGCAATACCGTCGTCATCAAGCCCTCGCCCTATACGCCCCTGTCTACGCTGCGGACTGTGGAACTGTTGAATCAGATCCTGCCGCAGGGCGTGCTGAACATCGTCACCTCCGATGACAAGCTGGCCAATATCGGGGCTGCGATGGCCGCGCATGAGGGCATCCGCAAGATCGTGTTTACCGGCTCTTGCGCTACGGGTGAAAAGGTCATGCAGACCGCCGCCCGTACGATGAAACGCCTGACGCTGGAGATGGGCGGTAATGACGCGGGCATCGTTCTGCCCGATGCCGATCCGGCAGCGATTGCCGAGGGGTTGTTCTGGGGTGCCTTCATCAACAACGGCCAGACCTGTGCCGCGATGAAGCGGCTTTATGTGCCGGACAACCTGCACGAAGCGATCTGTGACGCGCTCGTCGCCTATGCCCGCAATGTGCCGATGGGCAACGGGATGGAAGACGGGATCGCCCTTGGTCCGGTCAACAACAAGATGCAGCATGACAAGGTCAGCCGCCTTGTTGCCGCCGCCGCGCGCGATGGCCGCATCCTTCTGGGTGGCGCGCCGGATGAGGGGCTGTTCTTCCCCGTCACGTTGGCCACCGATCTGCCCGATGATGCCCCGCTCATAGTGGAAGAGCAGTTCGGCCCCGCGCTGCCGATCATCCGCTACACGGACGTCGAAGAGGCGATTGCCGCCGCCAATGCCAGCGACAACGGTCTTGGCGGGTCGGTCTGGTCCAAGGACATCGCGCGCGCCAAGGAGATTGCGCTGCGGCTGGAATGCGGGTCGGTCTGGATCAACAAGCACGGTGCAATCCAGCCCAATGCCCCCTTTGGCGGGGTCAAGAAATCCGGCCTTGGCGTCGAGTTCGGCGAGGAAGGCCTGTTCGAGAATACCGACATCCAGACGATTTTCAGCTGAGGCAACGGCAGGCGTGGCAGCTAAGTCGCGCCTGTCCTGCCGCTGGATGACATCGCCTTAGGAGCCATAAATGACTGAAAGTTTTGACTATATCGTGGTCGGCGGCGGGTCTTCGGGCTGCGTCATGGCCAGCCGTCTTTCGGAAAATCCCTCCACTCGTGTGCTGTTGATCGAAAGCGGCCACAAGGACGGCCATCCTTGGATCCACATTCCGTCCACCTTTTTCAAGGTGATCGAAAAAGGCCGTGACATCGTGGCTTATGTCGGCGAGCCCACCCCTGAGCTGAACAATCGCCCCAGCATCGTCATTCAGGGCCATGTCATCGGCGGCGGGTCGTCGGTGAACGCGATGCTGTATATTCGCGGTCATGCCAATGACTACAATCAATGGGCACAGTTGGGAAATCGCGGCTGGGCCTATGACGACGTGTTGCCGGTGTTCCGCGATCTTGAGAACAACATGGTGTTCTCGGATGAGTTCCACGGCAACAAGGGTGAGCTGCACGTTTCCAAGACCCGCTACCAGCACCCGTTGTGCCAAGCCTTCGTGGCAGCCGCGCAAGAGGTTGGCTTGCCACATAACCCTGATTTCAACGGGGCCGAACAGGAAGGCGTGGGGTTCTATCAGACCACCACGCATGACGGCAAACGCTGGTCTGCCGCGCAGGCGTTTCTGCGGCATGCTGAAAACCGGGGCAATCTGGTGATCCGCACGCAGACGCGGGTGGCGCGCGTTACCTTTGACGGGCCGCGCGCCACGGGCGTCATGCTGGAGGATGGCACGCGGATCGCGGCACGGGCCGAGGTGATCCTCTGTGCCGGTGCCATCGAAACCCCGCGCCTGTTGCAGCTTTCGGGCGTAGGGCCGGGGACGCATCTGCAATCCTTGGGCATCAATGTCGTGTCCGATCTGCCCGGTGTGGGCGAGAATTATCAGGACCATCTGGAAAGCACTGTTCAGGGCGAAACCCGTGATCCGATCAGCCTGATGGGGCAAGACAAGGGCCTGAAGGCTGCGCTGCATTTCCTGAAATACATGACCACCAAGCAGGGTCTGATGACCTCGAACGTGGTGGAGTGCGGCGGTTTTGCCGATGTCTCGGGCGCGGGACAGCCGGATATCCAGTTCCACGTTCTGCCCTTCATGGTGGGTTGGGCCGACCGTCCGCCGATCCAGGCACATGGCATCGCCATCGGTCCTTGTTTCCTGCGCCCCAAATCGCGCGGATCGGTGCATCTGCGATCTTCCAATCCCAAGGACAAGGCGCTGTTCGACGCGGGCAGCTTCAAGGATAGCGACGATCTTGAGGTACTGGTGCGTGGCGTCTTGAAGGGGATCGAGATCCTTGAGGCACCTGCCTTGGCCAAGCTTATTAAGCGCCGGCATCTGCCCGAACCGGGGTTGGAGAAAGACCTCGACGCGTTGCGCCACTATGTCCGGCAAACCGCGAAGACCGTGTTCCACCCTGTAGGCACGGCAAAGATGGGCCCCGAGACCGACCGCATGGCCGTTGTCGACGGCGAATTGCGGGTCCGCGGCGTCACCGGTCTGCGCGTCGCCGATGCCTCGGTCATGCCGACGCTGGTTTCGGGCAACACTAACGCGCCGACGATGATGATCGCGGAGCGCTGCGCGCGGTTCATCCAGGCAAAGGCACGCGTCGCGGCCTGACGACAACAAAAAACCAAAGGGAGGAATAAACATGAACAAACAGATGAAGCTTTCGGGAACCGCGTTTGGGTTGATGCTGGCAGCCGGTGCCGCACAGGCGCAGGTAACCTGCGGAGCCAATACCGGGGTTGCCGCAACCGGCGCGCCGATCCTTGTTGGCGGCATCCACGGCAATGCGGCCCCGGGGGATTTCAGCGCCTCGACCCAAGCGGCGGCGGCCTATTTCGCCTGCGTGAATGCCAATGGCGGGATCAATGGTCGCCCGATCGAGTATTTGGTTGAGAATGACCAGTGGAATCCTGAACTTGCCGCACAGGCCGCGTCCAAGCTGATCACCGACCGTGGCGTGGTGGCGATGGTCGGCAACGGGTCGTTTGTCGAAATGGCGGTGAACGCGCGCACCTATCAGGACGCGGGGATCATGGCGATGGCCTCGGCCTGCGCCGTGTCGGAATGTTTTGAAAGCCCGTCGATCGTTTCGACCAACCAAGGACCGCTGGCCTCCACCATCGGCGCAGCGCAATACATGGTCGAAGCGCAAGACAGCAAGAACATCTCCTGCATCGGGCTTGCCATTCCGAACGTGGGCCCTTGGTCCTGCGGCGCGATGGAAGAATACCTGGCATCGAAGGGGCTGACCGGATCATCGGTTTATCTGAACCCGGCCTCGCCCGACGTGAACTCGGGCATGTTGGAGGCGGTCGCTTCGGGCGCGGACACCATCCTTGTGAACCTGCCCGCCGGATTGGCGCTTGCCTTCATGAAGGCGGCAGAAGAGCAGGGCATGGTCGAGACCTATAAATGGGCCTCCTCCACCCCGCTTTATGACCGTTCGGTGCCTGCGGCACTGTCAGATGTTTGGGATGGGCGCATGTTCGTGAACGCCGAGTTTACGCCATGGGACAAGGGCGGGCCGGATGCGGTGAACTGGCTGGCCGTGCTGGACGCCTATGCCCCCGACGCCCCGCGCGACACGTTTAGCCAGTCGGGCTTTGTCTCGGCCAAGTTCTTTGTGCAGGCGATGCTGGCGCTGGACCCTGCAAAGCTGGATGACCGCGCTGCCGTCAATGCCGCCATCAAGGGCATCCTCGGCTACGAATCCGATCTGCTGTGCGGCCCCTATTATGTCGGTGAGGCTGACCGTCACATGCCGAACCACGCGGGCACGATGGTGGTGGTCAAGGGCGACGGCTTTGAAACGGTGCGCGATTGCTATGAATACGACAGCCCCTATTTCGCGCCGATCTTTGAAAACGAAAAGGCTCTGGGTCTGAACTGATCCGACAACGTCGCCCCCATCCGCATTGGGTGGGGGTGTTCTGGCCAAAGGACGTTCTTCGAATGCGTGAACTCTTGCAAACCATCGCCGTTGCGACGGTGGCCTGTACGGTGTTGGCGGTCCTGTTTGGATGGGGCAAGCCAGCGGCAGTCATCGGGTTGTTTCTCGTTTCCGGCCTCGCTGTAGGTTCGCTTTATGCGTTGGGCGGGATCGGGATTGTCCTGTTGTTTCGCGCCACGGGCGTGTTGAACCTTGCCGCCGGTGCCATCGGGGCTGCGGCGGCCTTTGTGACCTGGCAGTTGGGCGACTGGGGGCTGTTTGCGCCGCTGACTTGGGTGGCTGGGCTTGCGACAGGTGTGGCATTCGCGCTGGCTTATGGGCGCCTGATTGCCCCCGGCCTGTCGTGGCGCGAGCCGGTGATCAAAGGGGTGGCGAGCCTTGGATACGCGCTGATCCTCTTGGGGCTGGTGTCATTCCTGTGGAATGACGATCCACGCAAACTGTCGTTCCCGACCGATGCGGTCAGCCTGTCAATCCTTGGCCTGAAGGTGACTGTGACCCGGTTGATCGTGGTGGTGGCCGTCATCGGCATCGTGATCGCCATCACCGTCGCGCTGAACCGCACGCGGATCGGATTACAGATGCGCGCACTGGCGAACAACCGCCGGATCGCTTCTCTGGTCGGCGTGCCGATCCTTAGGGTGGAAACCGTGGCCTGGGGTGTCTCAGGCCTGATCTTTGGCTTTACCGGCCTGATGTTCGGCAGCCTCGTGCGGCTGGAGCCTGCAGTCATCACCTTCATGGTGATCCCCTGCATTGCTGCGGCCATTGCCGGGCGGCTGGTTTCACTGCCCACGGTGCTGGTCGCCGGATTGGCGATGGGGGTTATCGAAAGCCTGCTGACCCTTTCCGATACCTTCAAGGCCGTGCGCCCGATGGCCCCCTATGTCATCGCCATTGCTGTGCTGGTCGCCATGAACCTGAACCGCCGCCTGACCTTTGCGGGAGAGGATTGAGATGACCAATCAGATGAACGGAGCCTTGATCGCAGGCTTGGGTGCAGCCGTCCTTGCGGCTTTCGTGCTGCCGATCATGCTTGGCGGGCAATGGACGGGCATCTTCACCTCGACCGCCTGCTTTGCGATGGCGGCGATGGGGGCGGGGTTCATGTATTCGCGCCTTGGCATGGGCAGTCTGGCGCAGGTGGCGTTGATGGGGGTGGGCGGTTGGGTGACGCTGCGGCTGAACCACGCCTTTTCCCTGCCGTTCGAGGCGAACCTGTTCCTTGCTGCCATAAGCACATCGGTTCTGGGAATGCTGCTGGCGATCCCGGCGCTGCGGATGCGGGGGCTCTATCTTGCGCTGGTCACGCTGATGGTGGCGGGCGGGCTGGAGGTGGTGTTCACCGCCTATCAGTTCCCGAATGGCGGGGCAGGGTTCTGGGGGGTGGGCACGTCCTTTGCCGCCGAGATGCGGCGTCCCTTGTTGGCGCAAAGCGACGGCGCCTATCTGACCTATACGCTGATCGTGGCGATGCTGGGCCTGTTGCTGATCATGGCGCATCGTCAGACAGCACCGGGCCGGGCATGGGCCTTGATCCGGCGATCCGAGGCGGCGGCGATCGCCTCTGGCACCAATGTCACCTTCTACAAGACATGGGCCTTTGGGCTGTCTGGCCTGCTGGCTGGGCTGGGTGGCGGGCTTTTGGCGGGCAGTCTGGGCCTTTTGGATGCTTCGTCGTTCCGGGCCAGCGAAAGCATCCTGCTTTTCGCGCTGGTCATAGTCGGCGGTGCGCGCTTCTGGTTGGGTGCGGTGATTGCTGCGGTCCTTTATCGTGTCGCGCCGGGGCTGTTGAACAACTGGGGAGTCGATGCGGACCTTGCGCTGATCTTCTTTGGCGCGGCGCTGCTGCATGCGGTGATGACCGCGCCTGATGGGATCGCGGGGCAAATCATGGGGCTGTTCCGCCGCAAGGAGGCCAAGACATGATCGCCCTGGAAGGATTGACCGTGCAGTTCGGCGGTCTGGTCGCACTCGATGCGATTTCTGCCCGGTTCGAGACGCCCGTATCAGGCATCATCGGTCCGAACGGCGCTGGCAAGACCACAACGATGAATGTCATTTCGGGATTTCTGACGCCCAGATCGGGGTCGGTCATGGTCGATGGGATTGATCTGGTGGGCATGGCGCCGCACAAGCGCCCACGCTGGGGCCTGCGCCGGTCATTCCAGCGTGAACAGATCGCGGACGATCTGACCGTGAGGGGGAACCTCATGTCGCTGGCCGACAACCTGCCAGGCAGCAGCGCAAACCGGCAAGCAGATGTGGACGCAGCACTGGAGTTTGTCGGGATCACCCATATGGCGGGCAGGATGGGCGCGACGCTGAACACCTATGAACGCCGCCTGACTGACCTTGCGCGCTGTCTCGTGGGCCAGCCCCGGCTGATCATGCTGGATGAACCCGCAGGCGGCCTGACGGTCGAGGAAAGCGCGCATCTTGGCGATATCATCCTGAAGATACGCGATTTTTGCCCGGCACAGGTGCTGGTCATCGACCACGATGTGGATCTGATTTCCCGTATCTGCGCGCAAACGCTGGTGCTGGATTTCGGCCGCCGCATCGCCTTTGGCCCGACAGCCGGAGTCCTGGCCGATCCGGCGGTCAAGGCCGCCTATCTGGGGATCGAGGTAGACCATGCTTGAGATCAAGGGGCTTAGCGTTGCGGTCGATGGCAAGACAGTAGTCGATGGCGTGTCGCTGACCGTGCGGCCGGGGCAAGTGACGGCGCTTTTGGGCGCGAACGGGGCGGGCAAGTCGGAACTGGTGCTGGCGGTTGCGGGGTTACTGCCGATGGCGAAGGGATCGGTCACGGTGGACGGCGTCCCTATCGCCGGGGCCAAGCCTGACCGTATTCGCGCCGCAGGCGTGGCAGCAGTGCCCGAAGGCCATCAGGTTCTGACGCAGCTGACCGTCGCGGAGAACCTTGCCGTCGCCGGATCACTTTTGTCGCCTTCCGAAGCCGATGCAGCCCTGACAGAGGTCTTTTCGATCTTTCCCGAACTGGCCGAGCGCAAACAGCAACTGGCAGGCACTTTGTCAGGCGGTCAGCAGCAGATGGTGGCCATAGGCCATGCGCTAATGGCGCGGCCAAGGTTCATCCTGATTGATGAGATGTCGCTGGGCCTTGCCCCCCTGATCGTCAAGCGTTTGACGCAGGTGGTCGCGGCCCTTGCCGCAAAGGGCATGGGTGTTCTCCTGGTAGAACAGTTCGTCGAGGTCGCACTGTCCCTTGCATCAGAGGTGGTGGTGTTGCGCAAGGGTGTGGTCCGGCTGTCGTCTGATCCAACCAAACTGCGGGCCGACCCCTCGCTGCTGACGGCTGCGTATCTGTGATCAGTCGTCGGTTGCGGACCCACTGTCCTTTCGCAATGCAATGATCGCAAGGAGGATACGGTTCAGGTCCTTGGCCGCTTTTGCGCCCAATTCTTTACGCAAGGCGCGGTCGTAATCTAGTGCGCGCTGGCCAAGATCGGCGAAGGCAGCCTGACCCGTTTCGGTCAGGGACAGGATCTCGGCGCGGCGGTCCTGCGTGGACGGGCTCCGCGCGAGGAGGCCAACCTGTTCCAGATGGGCCACCGCACGGCTGACCTTGGTCTTTTCAATATGGCTTATGTGGCAGATATCGCGGGCGGTCATCGCGCCGAACTTGCCAAGATTGGCCATAACGCGCCACTGGGTGCGGGTTATTGCATAGCTGTCGCGGTAGATGTCCTGAAAGCCCAGAGATGCCGCCTCAGCCGCCTGATTGAGCAAGTAGGGCAGGAAATCCTGCAGGTCGAAACTAGGATTAGCGGGTTCATTCATGCGGTTGGGTTCCAAGGATTTTGCCGGAACATGCCACATGGCCTGCAGGAATGTCACGCGCAGGCCATCAGGAAACGGGCTTGACCCGGTCAGGGTGGGCCGCTGCAAAGGCGGGCAAGGCGGCAAGGTTGGCGTCAACCGCAGCGATGCGCGGGAAGGCGGCCATGTCCACCCCCCAACGCCGCGCGTTATAGACCTGCGGCACAAGGCAGATGTCGGCCAGACTGACGGAATCGCCAACGGCAAATCTTCCGGCTTCGTCTTGCTTCAGCATTCCCTCCAACCCAGCAAATCCGGCGGCGATGAAATGCTGCATCCAAGCCTCTGTCGTTGTGCCGCCAAGGGCCACCGCATGGCGTACCACATACAGATTGCAGATCGGGTGGATGTCCATCGCCACCGCGTAGGCCAGCGCCCGCACGCGTGCCTTTTTCCCTGCGTCTTGCGGTAGCCAACCGGCACCGCGAGTCTCGTCGAGGTATTCAAGGATCGCGAGAGATTGTGTCAGCATCAACCCGTCGATCTGCAGGGAGGGAACCAAACCTTGCGGATTGCGCGCCAGATTTTCCACGGCGCGTTGATCCCCGGCTAGCAGGTCAACTGAGTTGAGAGTGTAGGAAAGAGCCAACAATTTCAAACCGATCCTGACCCGATAAGCCGCCGAAGATCGCCAATAGTCGTGCAGGATCGTGTTCATTTCAGCTGCCCTTCAAATATTGGTATCATTTGCAACTATGCGTTGACTTGGTTGCAATCGCAACTATAAACGACTCATCTAACGGGCAAGATCCAACACGTCGATGAGGTTGCCATGACCACCCATTCCCTTCCCGCAGGCATGGTCCGCGCGGTGACAAACCTTGGCCCGCACGAAGGCTACATGCCCGGTTTCGGCAATGATTTCGAGACCGAGGCGCTGCCGGGCGCGCTGCCGCAGGGCATGAACAGCCCGCAGAAATGCAACTACGGGCTTTACGGCGAACAATTGTCGGGAACGGCCTTCACGGCGCCCAGCCACCAGAACGAACGGACTTGGTGCTATCGCATCCGGCCGAGCGTGAAGCATACGCACCGGTTTTCAAAAACTGATGTGCCGCTGTGGAAATCGGCGCCTTGCATCGATCCGGACATCATCAGCCTTGGGCAGTACCGCTGGGACCCGCTGCCGGTCCCCGATCAGCCGCTGACCTGGATCACCGGTATGCGCACGATGGTCACGGCAGGCGATGTGAACACGCAGGTTGGCATGGCAAGCCATGTCTATCTGGTGACCGAGTCGATGAAGGATGCCTACTTCTTTTCGGCCGATGGCGAGCTGCTTGTCGTTCCGCAAGAAGGCCGCCTGCGGTTCTGCACCGAGCTTGGCGTGATCGATCTCGAGCCGCAGGAGATCGCCATCCTGCCGCGCGGGCTGGTCTACCGGGTCGAGGTGCTGGAAGGCCCGGCCCGCGGCTTCGTGTGTGAAAATTATGGCCAGAAATTCACTCTTCCCGGTCGTGGTCCCATCGGCGCGAATTGCATGGCCAACCCCCGCGACTTCAAGACGCCGGTGGCGGCCTTCGAGGATCGCGAAACCCCGTCAACGGTCACCGTCAAATGGTGCGGCCAGTTCCATGAGACGAAGATCGGGCATTCGCCTTTGGACGTGGTGGCATGGCATGGCAACTATGCGCCGCTGAAGTATGACCTGCGCACCTATTGCCCGGTGGGTGCGGTGCTGTTCGATCACCCCGACCCTTCGATTTTCACGGTGCTGACCGCGCCAAGCGGGATCGAAGGCACGGCCAACATCGACTTCGTGCTGTTCCGTGATCGCTGGATGGTGGCCGAAAACACCTTTCGCCCGCCGTGGTACCACAAGAACGTCATGTCCGAGCTGATGGGCAACATCCACGGCATCTATGATGCCAAGCCGAAGGGCTTTGTCCCCGGCGGCATGTCCTTGCACAATTGCATGCTGCCGCATGGTCCGGACCGCAACGCCTTTGAACATGCCTCGAACGAGCCGATGGTGCCGGTGCGCCAGTCCGAGACCATGAGTTTCATGTTCGAAACGCGCTTCCCGCAGCACCTGACCCCGTTCGCTGCGCAGGCGGGGCATCTGCAGGAAGATTACATCGATTGCTGGGGCAGTCTGGAAAAGAAGTTCGATGGCACGCCGGGTGTCAAATGACCGCTTTGATCCGATCATGGGTGGACAGCGCGAACGATCCGGCCTGCCCCTTTCCGCTGAACAACCTGCCGTGCGGGGTGTTCTCGGTCGGGGAAGATGACCCCCGCTGCGGGGTAGCCATCGGGAACTTCGTGCTGGATGTGGCCGCGCTGGAAGAGACGGGTTTGCTGACGCTAGACGGCGGGCCGCTTCTGGATGTGCCGTTCTGGAACGATCTGATGGAGGCCGGGCCTGCGGTCTGGGAAGCGCTGCGGACGCGGTTGACGGCTCTGCTGGCGGCCGACAGCGCAGACCGCGCCGCTGTCGAGCCGTTTCTGACGGCTCTGGCCGATGTCACGCTGCATCTGCCTTTCCTTGTCAGTGAATACACCGATTTCTACGCCGGGCGGCATCACGCGACCAATGTGGGCACAATGTTCCGGGGGGCGGAAAATGCCCTGCCACCGAACTGGCTGCATATTCCCATTGGCTACAACGGGCGGGCGTCTTCGGTCGTCGTCTCGGGCACGCCTGTCCGCCGCCCTTGGGGGCAGGTCAAGGGGCCGGATCATGCGGTGCCGTCGTTTCAGCCATCGCGCCGCTTTGATATCGAGCTGGAGATGGGGGCCGTGATCGGCATGCCGTCGGACGGTCCGGTGACGGTGGCCGAGGCGGATGCCATGATCTTTGGCTATGTGCTGCTGAACGACTGGTCCGCCCGCGATATTCAGGCGTGGGAGTATCAACCGCTTGGTCCGTTTCAAGCCAAGGCGACCGCGACCACGATCAGCCCATGGATCGTGACGCGCGCCGCGCTGGAACCTTTTCGCACCGCCACCCCCGCGCGCGAGGTGCCGCTGCTCTCGCATCTGCACGAACCCGGACCGATGCTGTACGACATCGCGCTTGAGGTGGCATTGACCCCGCAAGGTGGGGCGGAAACCGTGATCGCCCGCACCAGCTATGCCGAGATGTACTATTCCGCCGCCCAGCAGCTGGCGCATCACACCACCTGCGGCTGCCCGATGAATGTCGGTGATCTTTTGGGGTCGGGCACCATCTCGGGTCCGACAAAGGACAGCCGGGGTAGCCTTCTGGAACTCTCCTGGGGCGGAAAGGAACCCTTTGCCATCGCGGGCGGCACCCGCAGCTTTATCGAGGATCACGACACCCTCACCCTGCGCGGCACGTGCCGGGGTGACGGCTTTACAATCGGATTTGGCGACTGTGCGGGGACAGTGATCCCAGCATTGGCCGACCCCTATCAAAGGACCTGACATGGCAAAGGCATTCGCGTCGCAAGGCGACATGGCCGACAAGGCGATCAGCTTTGTCGAAATCGGTCCGGGGCTTTACGCCTTTACCGCCGAAGGGGACCCGAACTCGGGCGTCATCATCGGGGATGACAGCGTGATGGTGGTCGAGGCGCAGGCCACCCCGCGCCTTGCGCAAAAGGTGATCGACTGCATCAGGCAAGTCACCGACAAGCCGGTTTCCCATGTCGTGCTGACCCATTACCACGCGGTGCGTGTCCTCGGCGCGTCGGCATTTGGCGCCGGACAAATCATCATGTCCGAAGCCGCCCGCAACATGGTGGCAGAACGGGGCCAAGAGGATTGGGACAGCGAGTTCCAGCGCTTTCCGCGCCTGTTCCAAGGCCATGAGAGCATCCCCGGCCTGACCTGGCCCACCACCACCTTCACCGGCAAGATGAGCGTTTTCCTCGGCAAGCGCCGCGTCGACATCCGCCAACTGGGCCGTGCCCACACGGCGGGTGACGCCGTGATCCATGTGCCCGATGCGAACGTGATGTTCACCGGTGATATCGTCGAGGCACATTCCGCCTGCTACTGCGGTGACGGTCATTTCGCCGATTGGGGCAACACGCTTGAGGCGATCCGCGCCTTTGATCTGGACGCGATTGCGCCCGGGCGGGGTGATGCGGTGATCGGGCGCGACGCGGTCAATGGCGCTTTGGACCGGACGAAGGATTTCGTTGACTCGACCTATCGCCCCGTGGCGCGCGTAGCCGCGCGGAACGGCACATTGAAAGAGGCATGGGACGCCTGCCGCGCCGCCTGTGATCCGAAGTTCAAGGATTACGCCATCTACGAGCATTGCCTGCCGTTCAACGTTGCCCGCGCCTATGACGAGGCCCGGGGCATCGATCACCCCCGCATCTGGACCGCCGCGCGCGATCTGGACATGTGGGCCGCACTGCAGGGCTAAGGGGAAACGCAGATGAAGGATTTGGTGCCTGACCGCTACGCCGTGACGATGCGGCTTTATCCCTATGCCCGCAGCCCCGATCAGGACGCGGGCGCTCAGGTGCGGCACAAGGTGGTTGTGATCGGCGGCGGGCCGATCGGCCTTGCCACCGCGCTTGATCTGGGGCGGCGTGGCGTGCCGGTCGTGCTGTTGGACGATCACGAAGGCACAGGGCAGGGCAGCAAGGCCATCTGCTTTGCCAAGCGCACGCTGGAGATATGCGATCGATTGGGTGCGGCGGCCCCCATGCTGGCAAAAGGTGTGCAGTGGAACGTCGGTAAGGTGTTCCATGACGACCGTTTGCTCTATGAGTTCAACCTGCTTCCTGAAGGCGGCCACGCCTTTCCCGCCTTCATCAACCTGCAACAGCCGTGGTTCGAGAAGTATCTTCATGACGCTATTGTGGCTGCACAGGCCGAAGGCGCGCCGATCACGTTGCGCGGCAAGAACCGGGTCGATGCGGTCACTCTGCACGAAGACCACAGCTTGCTGGAGGTGATGACCCCTGACGGCCTCTATCAGATTGAGGCTGAGTGGCTGATTGTCTGCGATGGGGCTCGGTCCCCCGTGCGGGGCATGCTGGGGCTGAACTTCGACGGCCGGGTGTTTGAGGACAATTTCCTGATCGCCGATGTGAAGATGAAGGCCGAGTTTCCGACCGAACGCTGGTTCTGGTTCGAGCCGCATTTCAAATCAGGCGATTCTGCCCTGCTGCACAAACAACCCGACGATATCTGGCGCATTGATTTCCAGCTTGGGTGGAACATCGACCGCGCGAAAGAGCTGGAGCCTGCAAACATTCGCGCCCGCGTGGATGCCATGCTGGGCCCGAATGTTGACTACGAATTGGACTGGTGTTCGATCTACACCTTCCAGTGCCGCCGGATGGACCGCTTTCGCCATGGCCGCGTGATCTTTGCCGGGGACAGCGCCCATCAAGTCAGCCCGTTTGGCGCGCGTGGGGCAAATTCGGGGATTCAGGATGTCGATAACCTAGGTTGGAAACTGGCGCTGGTTATTGCCGGGGATGCCTCGGATGCGCTTCTGGACAGCTATGACATGGAACGGGTGCATGGCGCGGATGAGAACATCCTGAACTCCACCCGCGCGACCGATTTCATCACCCCGAAAACGCCGGTGTCCAAACTGTTCCGCAACGCCGTGCTGAGCTTGGCCGAACATCTGCCTTTTGCCCGTACGGTTGTGAATTCGGGGCGGCTGTCCATGCCTTGCACCTATGACGGATCGCCCCTGAACGGGCCGGATCACGCGGACATGCCCGCGCGCACGCGGCCCGGCAGTCCCTGCCCGGATGCGCCCGTGGCGGATGGCTGGCTGTTGCGGCAATTCGGGCCGGGGTTCACCCTGATGACCATCAACGCCGATGCCCCGTTGACGCTGTCCGTGCAAGGGCAGACCGTAGCGCGCCTGTCTCTGGACCCCACGCCAGAGATCACGGCGCGGTATCTGGGAGATGCCAATTCGGCCGTTTACCTGATCCGGCCCGACAGCCATGTCGCCGCCCGCTGGGAAGCCTTTGACGCCGCCGCCGTGACCGCCGCCCTGGCCCGCGCGATGGGAAAGGACCAATGATGCTGACCACCACCCCCAATCTGACCCGCCCGGACGAGTCCTATGCCAAGTTGATCGCCGCCCATGACGGGCTGACCGAGGCGGAGAGCCACGCCATGAACGCCCGTCTTATCTTGATCCTGATGAACCATATCGGCGATCCGCAGGTGCTGGCCGAGGCGCTGCGGCTGGCGCGTGATCCTACGCGAGACTTTGGCTGACCCGGAGTGATCCTCGCCCGCTTACTGCGCCAAACTTGCAGCCGCGGGGACCGGGCGATGGGTGCATGTAGGTGATGAGGCGGCGCCCGCGCAGCGCCTTATTGCCTACGCGCGAGACGGTGGGCGATTTCGACCTGATGTCGCTTTTGGCCGGGCAGGGCGTGGGTCTGATGCGGGATGGTCCAGCCTGCGAGGACGGTGATCAGCCGGATGTGTCGCGATGCGGCTGCGCTTTTGCAGGATCACCCACCGCCAAGTGGTATAGCGTGATCGCCTGATCCGCCCCGCAGGCAAGGCACAGCCTGCCGGTCAGTACCCCGCCATCGGGTAGATCAAAGAGCACATCCGCCACGATGGCCAACCCGTTCCTCTGGGCGGAGGCCAAAACGAGGCTGGTCCTTGCGGTCAACCCGGCGGGCGCTGCCGCGCAATAGGCCCGGATTTGCTGCTGCCCGATCAGGGGCGCGGGGGCGGTCGCAACAAAGACGGCATCCGGCGCAAACAGGGCGGAAATCGCATCAATGTCGCGTTGGGCGATGGCGCCGCTCCACCGCCGCAGGATATCTGTCGCAACGGCGGTCGCCTCCACCTCAGAACTCCAGCGTAAGTTCTTCGCCTGCTGCACGCGACACGCAAGGCATGAACTGATCCAGCTTTTCAGCTTCGGTCAGGACCAGATCGCGGTGCAAGGGCTCACCCGCAACACGCCGCATCTTGCAGGTGCCGCAGGTGCCGCTTTCGCAGGAACTCGAAAATGGAATGCCCCGGTCACGCAGCACATCCAGTACCGACTTGTCAGCGGGAATGTAGAACACTTCGCCGGTCGCGGCACGACGGAGGAGGAACGGGCTGGCAGTGCCATCGGTGCTGTCGACGCCTGCAAAACTTTCGGAATGGATCTGGCGGCGCGGCCAATGGATCGTACGGAGGTAGATGGCGTTCATCATCGGGGCGGGGCCGCAGAAATAGATGTGACGGTCGTCCGGGGTTTCGAACAAGGGCCAGAAGTCGAAGGTCCGGCTCCGGTCGCCTTCGTCGTGGTGCAAGGTGACATGGGGCGCAAAGGGGGCAGAGGTCAGCAGGTCACGATAGGCGGTCAATTCGGCGCTGCGGGTGAGATAGATCAGCCGGACCGGCACGCCGCGCGCCACCAGACGGCGCAGCATCGCCAGCATCGGGGTGATGCCGATCCCGCCCGCAATCAGCAGGGTCGGCGCGTCGGGGGCAAGTGCGAAGGCGTTCTTTGGGGGGCGCGCAAGAAGGCTGTCACCCACAGCCAGTTGGCGGTGCATTGACACGGACCCGCCGCGCCCGCCCTCTTCGCGTTTCACCGCGATGACATAGCGGTCCCGGTCCCGGTCATCATTGCTGATCGAATAGCTGCGCCACGCGCCCGAGGGCGTTTGCACCGTCAGATGCGCCCCGGCATCGAACAGTGGCAAGGGGCCGGATGCTGCCGCAAAGGTGTATTCGCAGACTTCGGCGGTCAGGTCACGGCGGGCCGCAAGGGTCAGGGTCAGGGTCAGGGTCATGGAAAGCTCACGCTATCGCCGGGGCGGATCACGGTGCCGGTCATCAGTTCGGCATAAATGCCCATGTCGGAATGGCCGTAATGCTGGTGCAACAGGCGTGGGATCGGCAGATCACGCCGTGCCGTCACCGGGTTCACCTCTGTCGCGGCACAGCGGCGCGTGCGCAGTGTGACGCGGGCACGAGCGGTGCCGATGGTGATTTCTTGCCCCACAAGCGCCAGTTCCGAAAAGGGCGGCCAGCCGTGAAAGGTGATGTTCGCGCGGAACCGTTCCGGCGCGATCTTGGCGCCGGTCTTCGCCTCCAGATCTGCGATGCTGTCGAGATTGATCAGGGAAACCGCGTTCATCAGATCGGTAGACACCACCGACACATCGGTAAAGCGGTGCGGCGCGGCATGCACAAAGCGCGGCATCTTGTCGGGGGCAAGGTCGAACATGCGGGCAAAGAACGCTTCGGTGTCGGCGCAGCCTTGCGGTGTCGAGAGGTCTGCATGGTGCACGCGATGGCCCTGCACCTTCAGGACAAGCACACGGCTGACGGGGTCAAAATGGCTTGCCAGCCCCGCCAGCCGTTCATCCCGCATCAGCATCAGGAACCGGTCCTTCGGCATGGGCGCGGGGGCCAAGGGGTCGAACCCGCTGCCCGCGCGGGCAAACCCGAACATCCGGTCGAAAGGAAAGCCCTGCCCGGGCGACAGCGTCACCTCGGGCAGGGGTTGGCCGGACAATCCCTTGACGGGGTAATGAACCAACGTTGTGATCGTGCCTTTGGTCATTTGATACGGGCGGCCTTGTCTTTCAGCACCTGCGCGGCCTCGGCCATCATCGAGGCGACGATTTCGCCTGCCGGGCGGATGTCCTTGACCAGACCCACGCCCTGACCCATCAGCCAAGCCATCTCTTCGAAATCGCCGGTGGTGTCTTCGGTTGGCAGGATCACATCAAACTTGCGCTTGATGTGTTTGCCGCCGAGGAACACCGTCTCGCCGATCACCTCAAGCTCATCCCGGACGGTGGGGACTTCGGCAAGGCGGTGGTTCCACTCTTTCACCACGCGCGATTTGTGCAGGCGCATCGGGTTGAAGAACGGCATTTCCGGGCCGAACACGCCGCTGAGGGCTGTATCGGTGCCCTCGGCCTCGACCAGACGGCGGTGGTGTTCGGGGTGAACATACGCCTCGGCCGAGGCGACAAGCCGCGTGCCGACCCAGACGCCATCGGCACCCAGCGCCAGCGCCGCCGCTACGCCGCGCCCGTCGGCAATGCCGCCTGCCGCGAGCAGCAAGGCGCGGCCAGCAATGGCATCGGCCATCACCGGGATCAGGGCAATTCCGCCCATGCCCGGCTGTTCTGCCCCGCCGATGCCCTGATAGTTGTGGCCGCCCGCCTCTTGCCCCTGGGCGACGATCACCTCTGCGCCATAGCCGATGGCGGTTTCGGCATCGGCCACGGTGCCGACCTGGACCCAGATCGAACAGCCCGCCGCTTTGAGCAGCGCCACCTGTTCCGCGGGCGGATGACCCCAGTGGAAGGACACCACCGGCACCTTCTCCTCGGCGGCGACCTGTACCTGAGTGTCGTTGCCGAAAATGGTGATGAAGTTGATGTTGAACATTGTCACCCCCGCCGCGCGGATGGTGCGGATGGTGGCGCGCAACTCTTCGGGCGGCATGAAGCCCACGCCGATGGCCCCGATCCCGCCCGCCTTGCTGACCGCGATGGCGAGATCAGGTTTCTCTCCCGCAAAGGCCATTCCTGCCTGGGCGAAGGCATGGGTCAGCCCGAATTTTTCTGTGAACGCCGTTGTGATGCTGGTCATGATATCCCTGTCATTTGGCGGGCAGAATAGCCCTGTTTTTTTCCCACTGTGCGGACAGGACGCGCGGGGCGGTATCGGCAATAATGGGGATGCCTATCCCAGTAGGGTGGCGGAAAACCGGGCGCTCAATTCGGCGCGGTTGGAACATTCCAGCTTTTCGAAGCAGCGGTTGACATGCGTGCGGACCGTAGAAAAGCCGATCCCCAGGATGTCTGAAATCTCTTTGTCCGTGCAACCCCGCGCGATCAATCGTCCGATCTCACGTTCGCGCGGCGAAAGGACAGCCAAACCCTCATAACCTGCCTGTAACGCGCGGGCGACATGCAAAGCCAAGGTATCCAGAAGATCAATCTCGCGCTGGTCAAAGGGCTGGCGGTGCCGGTTACGCCACACACGCAAGTCAAAGACCTTGCCCGATTTTGTGGGAAGGAAGATATTCAGCCCATAGTGCATGCCGTCGGGTTGCAGAAAATCCGTATAGAACTCGGTCTTTTCCAACTCTTGCATGGGAAAGCAGTTCTCAACGATCTGCGCCCCCTGCAACCGCCGCATCCGGCGCGTCAGCGGGTCGCTGAACTGCAGGCTGGCGACATATTGGGCAACCTTGCCCTCATCATGATTGACCGACACGGGCTGGTCATAGCGCCCCTTGCCCGGCTCCCAGACATAAGAGGCCAGTGTATCCCCCCTCAGTAAACGCAAGATGCGTTCGGATGTCGCTGCACGTGGATCAACGTCCGGGGCAGGGCGGGCGAGTTCATGGATGATATCCGCGAAAACGGCGATTTCTTCCCCGGTCATGTCCCTGATCTGGAATGCCATGCGACCGCGTCTCCCCACGACAAAGCTAGAGGGGAACTTGGAGTCTGGCAACAAAGCTTGGGGTTTATCCGCCGAAAACTGCTTCAATTCGTTGGGCATGCAACAAAAGAAAGCGGTCCTGTCCGGGTAAGGCTTCGATCATAAGGGAAACGGGCAGACCGTCCCGGTCAGTCCCTGCGGGAATTGCCAGCGACGGAGCACCGGTCAGCGTAGCCAAGGCCGTGTTTGCCGCGACCGTCGGAAAGGTAGGCCGCAACCCGAGGTCGGTTTCCATGACGTCGTCCTCTCCAATCAGCGGCGGCTGCACGCTGACGGTGGGCATGGCGATCAGGTCCAGCGCGTGATCGGCAAACAGCCGGGCATAAGCGCTGCGCAGTTCGGGCAGGTCATGGGCGATGGCGCGGGCATAGGCGGCCGTCTCGGCCGCAGCGATGTCTGGCAGCGCCTGAAACACGTCGCGCACATCAGGGCTGGCGATCTGGGCCGCAAACTCTGCAAGGGTCAGTCCGGCCTTGTCCCGGGCAAAGCGGGTCCAGACACCAAAGGCCTCATACAGCACGATGGTATTGCCAAAGCGGGCGTCCAGATCGTCAAAAGCCGGAACCTCTAGCGGAACAAGGGTAACTCCGGGGATGGACCCCAGCCGCGCAAAGACATCTGCCATCGCAAGATCGACGGCTGCACTCAGGCCCGCTGCCGCCCGCAGCACGCCGATGCGCAGGGTGGGCGACAGCGCGGGGTTCGCAGATTCCGGTACGATCAGGGCGTCTACCTCGGCCAGATCGGCGCAGGTGACAGCCATTGGGCCAATCGTGTCACGCGTGGTGGAGAGTGTCAGAACGCCGCCATCCGGATAGCGCCCGGTGCTGGGGCGAAAGCCTGCGATCCCGCAAAACGCCGCTGGGATGCGGGTGGAACCGCCGGTGTCGGTGCCAAGGGCAAAGGGGATAACCCCACGCGCAATCGCCGCCGCGTTGCCGCCGGATGATCCGCCGGCCACGCGGGACGGATCGAACGGGTTGCGCACCGGCCCATGCGCGGCATTGTTTGATGTAATTCCGAAAGCCAGTTCATGCAGGTTCAGCTTGACCGGCACATAGCCCCCCGCCGCCTTGAGCCGGGCCACCGAAGGCGCATCGTCATCAGGAAAAAATCCTGCCAAGGCAGGGGTGCCACCCGTTGTGGCAAAGGGCAGGCAATCGATGTTATCCTTTACGCCAAAGGGTATGCCCTGCAATGGACCTTCGGTCTGAACAGGCATGTGCCCCTGAACCGAGATAACTGTATTGTCGGTTCCGGCGGCTGCTCGGGCCAAAACCTGGCGCAGGAGGGCCTCGGTCCCTTCGGCATCGCGGATCGCACGTGCCGCAGCAAGCGTCATGGGTGTGTCGCGCATGGCGGCCATGGTTCGTCCTCGTCAAATGGTTAGTCGGAGGGTAAAGACATGCCTTGGCATTGCCATCGACATTTCTGCTGATCTTGGCAAAGTTCTTGTGCGTGACTCGTTGCCCCGGCAACCCCGCGCGGGGAAAGATCGTGGCCGATCTGGGCAACGTGGGCGACGTGGGCGCGGGCTTTCGGTCAGGCGCGTCGATCGCATGAGCCAGTGCCGCAAGTGGAGGTGGCACCTCGTCAAGCTGTCCGTGCAGATTAACGGCGAGATGCACTATTTCCGGAGACCCGTCGATCATGAAGGCGAGGTCATCGAAAGCTGCGTTGCGAAGACCCGGGATCGTAAAGCTGCATCAAAATCCATCAAGAAAGCCATGCGCCGGTATGGGCGCCCGGAGCCCATCGTGACAGACAGTCTGTGCTCCTATCGGGCTGCGCTGAAAAATCTCGGCCGTGGCGATGACCGCGAGATCGCGCGCTGGGCCAACAATCGAGCAGAGAACTCACATCTGCCTTTCCGAAGGCGGGAACGCGCAATGCTGCGGTTCAGGCGCATGCGAAGTCTTCAGAGTTTCGCAACAGTCCAAGCCTGCGTCTGCAACCACTTCAACCAGGACCGAACGCTCACATCACGCGACAACTTCACCGCCAACCCGGCCGCTGCTCTCGCGGAGTGGCGCGGTCTTCTCGTTGCCTGACGTCAGCCATGGGCACGGCTAACGCAGACGGGTTCGCATCAATCTGGCAGCACCGCTATTTCCAGTCAGACTATTGGATAACTTGGCGCCTTCTCGTGATGGCGCTGAGTGGGCACTAAAGCTGAACGCAATGGGCGTGTCTGCTTTGTTGGGCGGCGCAGGGTTGGGGTGCGGCGGGCTGTCGTACCGATCTCCGCCTTGGAAGAGCGCAGCGGCGTTGCGCGATCTGGGGGGCACTGCCGGGCGATCCGAACTAAGGGCAGGTCAATGGGAAATATCCCCGGCAGGGGCGGCGGCTTTTGCCGGAGGGGGCAGCAGACGTGGCTGGCCTAGGTAGTCTGGGCGTGTCGGATGCAGACATGAACGCCGGACGCGCGGCAGGTCCGAAAGGGGAGTCCCCCCCGGCCTCCCCCGCGCGGCGCGGTTGTTCTGAATAGCCGCCGCGCGCATAGCTGTCATGCGTCAGGCTTTTCTGTCTACTTGGTCAAACCTGCCCATGCGCAGAAAGGAACGTCTAGCACTCATCTGTGCGCCAACAGACGCAAGGGCTCAAACGCGTTCTCAATATCATTCGACGCAAGGTAGGGTGGGCAGCGAACAGTAACTTGTTGGCTGAAACGCGGCGTCAACCTCACTCATCGAACTTCCGTTAATAAGCGTTGACGCTAAGAAAAGACGTGTGATCTAGTTGGCGCGCGAAGTAATGTTTCGGCGAGGATCTGCCTTCGATGTCTGTTTTCACGAGCAAGATTAATGTATATTTGATCTTCTTAGCTGCCTTTGGGCTAGCGGCACTGGTTCTCCATAGATGGATGGTCGCTGACCTTGGAATGCTGTCTTATGGTCGCGTTTGGCAACTATACGTTAGCTATTTCGATGTGGGATTCTCCAGGCGCGCCTTGATTGGGACAGTGTTTTCGATAACTTCAATTAACAGAATTTTTGATAATGAGTATGTGTTTGCCCTTTTTGTGCATAGCATCGCAATACTTATTCTGGCAGCCAGCTTAGCTTTTTATTGCGCATCGAATTCCATTAAGGACTGGGTCTTTCTTGTTGGCGTTGCCCTTTCCCCCGCCCTCCTTTTGCATTCGGGTTATGGAACAGGGTCGTTGGATATCTTTGTTCTTCTGCTTGCCTCGTTTAATATTCTGTATGTTAGAAATGTACTTCTGTTCAGTTTGATAATCGCCCTGGGGGTTATGACGCACGAACTTTTCCTCTTCACCATCCCGGCGCAGTATCTTGCGTGGAGGATTCGAAATTCCAAAGATCAAGATCGGATTGCGAATTTATGGTTATCATTGCCATTTTTGACTGCCATTATTTCGGTTGGAGTGATTTATTTCTTTGGGTCCATTGATCTTTCGCGGACTGACTATGAACTCGTCATGGAAAATCGCCTTCCCAATGCAGCTGGTCAGCATGGGCTCTGGAGCGGCTACTTTGAACTTGCATCTACGACTGATGAGAATGCGAGTACTTCATTGCAAATACTTCTTGTTGAAGTGAGGCAGGGCTTCCTCTACCTTCTGCTGCCTCTCATTTATGTTGCGCTTCTTTGCATCAGATTATTTGACCTCTCTAGTGATCGAAGGGTGGGCATTCTTTGCGTTTCTGCGAGTTTGTTTCCCTTGCTTGTCGCGTTTCTGGCAACTGACTATTATCGATGGATTGCCATGAGTTCAAATATGGCCATCCTTCTAACGCTTGTATTTGTCGCCCAACAAAGAAGCGCCGGATCTAGGTGGAATACAGCTTTACTTGCATTCTGCCTGTTAGCGCCATTCGGTTCAGCAGAGATTGAACGCCCTTTTCCCATGCACCAGTTCGCTCTTGAGCGACTCCTGAACTAGGGTCAGGCTTCGAGCTGGCGGCATAGCCAGCACATGACTGGTGCTGCAGGGGCTACGTAGCAGAGGAAGACCTTCGTCCAAGCTTGCGCGGCGTCGCGGGGATAGCAGATGTTGAGCTGCTCCCCAATGCGGTAAGGCTTGGCTCAATCCTGCCCCGGACCGATGCCATCATCGATTGAAGGGGCTCTCAGGTCCGGCCATTGACCGGACTTGTTTCATGAAATGCCCGTTTCGGTAGTGCAGGCCCACGCCGAATGCTGGCTGCGGGCGCAAGGAATCCAGACGCACGCAGGTCACTACGCGTGACAAGGGGCAGTGCGCGCGGCCCGTACAACTGCATCAGAACGTCAGGCTTTGGCGTGGTCGGTAGGGCGACCTTGTTTGCAAGCGCCGCACGCAAGGCCGCGATGACAGAGATGCGCTGCGCCTCGCCCAGCATCCTCATGGCTTCAGGGCCTGGGTAGAAACTTTCTGTTCTGGCGCCATCTGCCCAAAGGACGGCATGTCGCGGCAGCAAAAGGTGATGGTAAGTCACAGCGCGCATGCCGCGCGCGACCCGCACGCCGGGCAGTGCTGCTTCGCTCAGGTGCCGGGCACGGGCAAGAACCCCTTTGCCGTCAGGAAGTCGGATTGCAACCGCGTGCTGAGGTGACAGGCGCAATGGGCGACTATTCCCGATAGAGCCGGTCGCGAAATGGATCGGGCGCAATTCCGGCTGCCTGTCCAGATCCCTGGGGCCAAGCGCGCGATGCCCGGCCCAGATCACGGGCTGTGCCCCCGAACCTTCCGTCAGCACGAGGTCCCCCGCGCGGATATCCTCGACCGGGCGTTCGCCTTCGGGCGTAAGGATCAGTGTCCCGCGGGCAAAGCAGGGGATCCCAGCCGCAAATTTCTGTTGCGCCGACTGCATCTGCGACGGCGATACCCCAAGCAGGACAACCCTCTCCCCCTCAGGGAAGGTCAGGAGCGCATTGCCGTTGCCATCATCCGTGACCGTGACATCCCAGGCCTTCACCGGATTGCCGGCAAGATCGCGAAGTTCGCTTACATCAAGTTGGTCATCGTATCTCCCGGTGCCGTCCGTATCCGTCAGGCTGAAATCCGTGACCACATCGGTTTTGCCGTAGCGAACAAAGTCGAATGTGTCGTTGCCGCTGCCGCCGGTCAGACTGTCATTGCCTTCGCCGCCCGACAGAGCGTCGTTTCCGGCCCCGCCGACCAACGTGTCATCGCCATCGTCGCCAACCAGACTGTCATTGCCGATGCCGCCATCAAGGCTGTCATTGCCAGTGCCGCCTAGCAGCGTGTCGCGACCGTCCCCGCCGAACAGCTGGTCATTGTTGTCGGCGCCGATAAGGCTGTCATTTCCAAGGCCACCGAACAGCGTGTCATCGCCCAATTCGCCGCGCAGCGTATCGTTGTCTTCATCGCCATAGAGCTGGTCAGCCCCTGCGCCGCCAAGCATCGAGTCGCCGCCGGTACCGCCGTAAAGCGTGTCGTTGCCAGACCCGCCTTGCATGAAATCGAAACCGCCCTCGGCATAAGCTTCGATACCGGAGGTTGACGCACTGCCAAGGAACGCATCACCGGATGCAGAGCCGCGGACGACTTCCATTTCCTGAAAGGTTCCACTTCCAGAGTTGAAGCTGAAGCTGCCTGCTTCGGCCCCGGTATAGGTGATCCAGGCCCCCGTGCCGCCAAAGGTCGCATCGATCAGTTGGAGCGTGTCGCGGTCCGTGCCACCCTCGCCGCCAAAGACTGCGTCAATGCCCTCGCCCCAAGTGTAGGTGAAGGTATCGGCCCCGTCGCCGCCAAAGCTGGTGTCATTGCCTGCGCCGCCGTCAAGGCTGTCATCGCCCGCCTCACCATGCAGCAGGTCGTTGTCGGCCCCGCCAAGGACAGTGTCATTCCCGTCCCCGGCCCAGATCGTGTCATCGCCCGCGTCGCCGAACAGGGACGAATTTCCCGCAACGGCACCGCCGTGGTCGTCAATGATGTCGTTTCCAGCGCCACCATAGACGGTGTCGTTCCCGCCGCCGTGCCAAATCGTGTCGTTACCGTCGCCGCCAAAGATCAGGTTGTCGCCCATCTCGGCGTTGCCGCCGACTTCGTCGATGTAATCGTCGCCGGTTCCTCCAATTACGGTGTCATTGCCCGACCCGAAATAGATCGTATCGTTGCCGCCACCGCCGTCGATACTGTCATTTCCCGCGCGAGCCGACAGGAAGTTGGCCCCGCCATCTCCAATGATCGTGTCATTGCCACCGCCGGTGGTGATATTCTCGATCCCGATGAAGGTCTGCGCGCCGTTGGCATTGTCAGCGACGCTGCCAGCGGTCATGGACACCGAAAGATTGCGGTTGTCGGCAGGCAGCAGTTCCAGCGTGTCAATGCCAACCCCGCCGTCGATGCTGTCCGTGCCGTTGAAGCTGCCCCCAATGCGGATTCTGTCGTCACCCGCGCCGCCGAAAAGCGAATTGGGGACAAAGTCAGCATCTGTCCCGTCACTGATCAGCAGGTCGTTCCCGTCGCCGCCATCGAGCGTGTCAATCCCCGCCCCGCCGTTGAGCGTGTCATCGCCAGCACCGCCGACAAGCGTATCGTTCCCGTCGCCGCCCGAAATCGAGTCGTTCCCGTCGCCACCGCTGATGCTGTCGTTCCCAAGGCCGCCGACGATATTGTCGATGCCGCCCCCGCCAAACACCGTGTCATCGCCCGCACCTGCATCGATGGTGTCGGCGCCGCTGCCCGTGGTGATGCTGTCGTTTCCGGATGAGCTGTTGATGATCCAGGCCGAGGTGCTTGCACCCCCGGCGATGGTGTCGGCTTGGGTCGTGGCCGTGACGGCTTCGATCTGCGAAAATGTGCCCGTGCCCGTGCCATAGGTGAAGGTTCCGGCCTCAGCCCCGGTAAGGGTGACCGATACCCCCGCCGTGCCGCCAGTGAACATCAGGGTGTCAAGCTCGCCCCCCGTTTCGCCCCCGGTGATTGTGTCAGTGCCATCATTCAGTCCGATCAGGAAGATGTCGGTGCTGTCGCCTCCGAACATCTGGTCGTTGCCGGTCCCCCCGGTCAGCACATCGTTGCCGTTTCCGCCATCAAGGTTGTCGTTGCTGTCGCCCCCGAAAAGGCTGTCGATGCCCGCGCCGCCGGCAAGGCTGTCGTTCCCCGCGCCGCCCTCCAGACTGTCGCTGCCATTGCCCCCGGAAAGCGTGTCGTCGCCCGCATCGCCCTGCAGGGTGTCGTTTCCTGCGCCACCCGTCAGGCTGTCATTGCCCTCCTCGCCAGCCATGTTGACGGCCGAGGTCGTGGCAGAGGCATTCATCGTATCGGCGTTGGCGCTGCCCGTTACCCGCTCGAACCCCTGAAACGTGCCGGTTGTGGCACCTGAGAAATGGCTGAAAGACCCTGATCCATCGGCGTTGAAGGTGACGGTCGCGCCGGTGGACGTTTGCCAGTTCCGAAAATCCAGCCGGTCATTGCCATCGCCGCCGAAGGTGCTGACAGACCCCGCGTTGTCCCATATCTCGATCAGGTCATTGCCGCCGTCACCGTAAAGCGTGTCGGCCCCGGTGCTGGGGGACAGCGTGTCATCGCCTTCACCGCCATAGATCAGATCGTTGCCATTCCAGCTGTCGATCAGGTCATTGCCCGCACCGCCAAAGACCACGTCATCGCCGCCACCGGAATTGATGCTGTCATTGCCACCCCCGGCCCGGATGACATCGGCGCTGTCGGTTACCGCATCGCCACCGGCGTCGGTGTAGCCGACCCCCATGTTGTCATTGCCGGCTGTTCCGTCGACCGGCTCGTCGAAGTTGCCTGTCAACCGGTCCGCGGCCATGCCGGGGGTCGGCGCCTGAGCCGAGGTGATGGTCAGCGAAAGGATCGGCTTTGCCTCAAGAAGCGCCTGATTTGCCTCCTGGCCAGCAGTTTCCGGCACAAGAAACAGTTCGCCCGTTGTGGACTGAGCGATCCTCGCAACAACTGTCGCTGTCGTGCCGTCGGCATAGGTGACCGTTGCGCTGTAAGCCCCCCCGCCGTCATAGCGGTAGGTTGTGCCGTTGACCGCAAACTGGTCAGGGTTGTTGTTGATATCGTAGGTGTTTCCCGGGCTGCCGACCGGCGACCATGTCCCGACATTGTCATACAGCGGGTTGCCCGATCCGCCAAAAGTCGTTCCGACAATTGCAGCCAGATTCTCCGACGAGGTATTGCCCTCGGTCGGGTCCATGTCAACGGCGGTGCCAAGATATATGACGTTGAACGTGGTAGGCATTTTTGCAAACTCAGCTGATCGGGTCGCCGCGCGAAGAACCTAAAGGCCGTCTTCCTCGTTCTAACGGCCCATGCTTCCGCGTTTTTAGGCTGAGCGGCTCGCATCTGATGAAAACCCGCTATCTCCGGCTGCGGCGAATAGTGACCTCGTTGTCGGGTTGGGGCAGGCGGCAAGGCCGCCGCCTGCGCCTATACCCGGACGAGGCCGGAAAACTCGACCTGCGGGCGGTCCTATGTTGGGTGCTGGATCACTTTCGGGCGGCAGGGTGCGGCCCGTTGGCCAACTGCACCTCTGGCTGGGCTGCCAGTCTGCCGCACCGCGCCCCTGCCGATGCACCGTTGCAGCGACACAGGGGTTATAATACTTACAGGATAAGCTAAACTGGAGACCTCCATGGCATTCATGCTCGGGTCCGGGGAACACTCGGAAAGGATCATCCGGCGCAAGCTTTCGGATCAGGTTCTGGAACGCTTGCGCGACATGATCCGCAGCGGTGAGTTGAAGCCGGGTGATGCACTGCCGTCTGAGCGCGTGCTGATGGAGCGGTTTCAGGTCGGCCGACCGGCAATCCGCGAAGCCCTGCAATCGCTCAATCACGCGGGTCTGGTTTCCATCACCCAAGGTGAGCGGACACGCGTGAACGTGATCGACGCCGACACATTCTTCGAACAAAGCAATGATATCGCGCGGCTTCTGCTCAACGTCGCGCCGTCGAACCTGCAGCACCTGAAAGAGGTGCGGACCATGTTCGAACTTGGCATCGTCCGCGTTGCCGCCGAACGTGCCTCTGTGGCCGATGTGCGCGAACTGCGCGCTGCGGTGGATCTGCAGAAAGCGCGCCTTGGCGGCAATCCGGTGCCCTTCATCGAAGCGGACATCCGGTTTCACGTCCGTATCGCGGCAATCTGCGCGAACCCGATCATCACCGCCACCAGCCAGGCTATGCTGCGCTGGCTGTTCGAGTACCATACGGCGCTGTTGCACTGGTCCGGCAACGAAGAGATCACGCTGGCCGAACATGCCAGCATCGTCGATCAGATCGCCGCCAATGCACCTGATCGCGCGGTAGACATGATGCGCGCGCATCTGGACCGGTCGCGCAACATGATCGCCACCGCCTCCTGATGCCGCCGCACATCCCCGGCGGTCGGCGCGCAGCCCCCCGGTTCAGCCATAGGTCCGCAGCGCCGCCGCCAAAGCCGGGCTGTCCTTTGCTGCCTGTTCCAGCGTCAGCCCCGCCATCGCCGCCGCCCATGCGTCCTGCAATGATCGCACGCCACCCGCAGGCCCGTCCGCATGCGCCATGATCCCGCCTCCGGCAGCGAAGATCAGGTCCGGGCTTTGCAGCGCCGCCCAGGTCCCGAAGGCCTGCAGTGCCGTCTGCCCAGAAGAAAACACCGGCATCGTGATCCCCGGACTGCCGGCAGACAGCGGCGAAAGCAGCGACCGGGCCGAGGTGAGCGAGCTTTCGTCAGACTCGCAGAATTTGTTGCGCAAACCGTTCACATGCATGTGGTCCGCCCCCGCCAGCCGCCACAGCTTGGACCAGGCCATATAGTCGAACCCAAGCGCCGGATGCCGCGACAGGTATCCCCATCCGTTGCGGTGCAGATGGATGGGCAGTTGCGCATGTCGGCGCAGCGCCAGTATCCCCGTCAAGCCCACAGAATTAGCACTGGCCATCACGCAGGTGCCGCCCTGTTCCAGAACAAGGTCATGCCGCGCCCGCATCTCGTCCACCTCACCCGTCAGGTTGAAGGCATACATCACCTTCTTTCCTGTCCGCTCGGCATGGCTCTTGATAACCGGCATCACTGCGCGCACGCGGTCTTCAAAGGGGCAGACGCTGCCATCGGCCTGCAACTCGTCATCCTTGATGAAGTCGATCCCTGCCGCGCAGAGCATGTCGACCATCGCCGCCGTTTCCGCCGCCGTAAGCCCGATGGACGGCTTGATGATTGTCCCGATCAGTGGCCGCCCCCGCACACCCGACAGATCCCGTGTCCCGTCAACGCCGAAGGCAGGCCGCGGACTTGCGGCGACAAGGGCGTCCGGAAAGCGCAGGTCGCTCAGCCGCAGACCCGCCACGCAGTTCAATTCAAACAGGTTGCCCGCAACAGTGGCCAGAATATTGGGCAGGCTTATCCCCGTATTGGCCAGCGGCCATGAAAGGGTGATCCGCGCCCGCCGATGCGGCGCATCAGGCCGCGCCGCCCCTGGAAGCGCGGGGCCGACCACATTGCCCATATCCACAATCCGCTCCACCCGCGCGGCGGATCGCGCCTTCAACGCCTCTGTCTCGCCCGGCACCGGCTTGAAGGTGCCAGAGGATTGCTCGCCCGCAATCGTCGCCGCAGCGGCTTCGACAGACACCGCCGTCTCAAGGATGTAGTCGGCTTCGAACCTGTCGGTCATGGAATTCTTTCCCTTCGCATATCAAACAGAATTGCGCTCTCCGGCGGAACCACGACGAGACCCGGCACCGCCTCGACCGGCCGTGTCGTACAATTCGCGGCAAGCCCCAGATCGCCTGCCTCGATCACCACGACCCCGCCCGCTTGCCGGATACGCACCATCTGCCCCGCCAGCGCCGCCGCCCGCCGGATCACATCGGCCAGCGGCCCCTTCGCCCCCAGCGGCCCATCCGGCATGGCCAGAGCAAGGCTTGCCACCCCCGCCTGCGCTGCCGCTGCCAGCGCCGCCACAGCATAGGCGGCGGCAAATCCCGTGGGCTGGCGCGGATCATCCATCGCCATGGGCAGGCGCAGCCCATCCGGGTTCGGCGCCACCGCATCCCCATAGGGGTTGCACCGCATCCCGATGGAGACCAGCCCCAGATGCAGCGGTTTCTCCGCGGCGATGGCCCGCGCCGTGGCAAGGATATCGGGCAGCGCCTCGATCGTTTGCCAGACCGACAGGTCATCAGCGGCATGGACAATGGCCGTGTTGCCGAATGTCACGAAATCCACCGCCGCAGGATCGGGCCTGCACCGGTTCAGCTCGGTGAAATTCGTCAGGCTGCCGCCCCCCACCAACGCGCCCGGAAAGCCCGCGCGCAGCAGGGGCAGCGCATCCTGCGGCTGCGCCCCGGAGGGCCATGGCCCTTCGGGCTGATGGCTTTTCAGATAGGTGCGGGGCAGGGCGGTCAAACGCGCAGGCTGCAAGCCCGCCGCCTGCGCCCGCGCGATCAGCGCCGCAAGATCGGGTAGGTCATCAAAGACGATCTCCAGCGCCGTCAGCCCCGCCATCGCCCTCAGGTCGGCGTCAGACGTGCCGCGCTCCATCCGGAACTGCACCGGCACCCCGGCAAAGTCGGCCAAGGCCGCGCTGTCTGACAGCCCTCGCTCATGCGCCAGCATGACCTGCGGCATCCGCACCTCAACGCTCTGCACCCCTGCCGCCACCACGGGCGCGCGGCCCTTGGCGCGCAGTGCCAGCGTCACCCGCTGCCGCACCACAGCGCCCGCCGCCACGTCATAGGGCCGGGGCAGCGACAGTGGGCGGCAATAGGTCTTGAACGATGCATCAGACCAGTTCCGCTGATCCTCCATCTCGAACACATCGCCGTCAAAGGCGATATCCACCAGAATCCCCGCCACCACATGCCGCAATCCGGCAATGTCCTGCGCGGGTTGGCCTGGGCTGACCAGCGCCGGAAAGACTGTGGCACTCATCCCGCCGCCGGGATGGCGCAGGTGCAGTGGTGATCCGGCCACCCCCCGGATCGGATGCAGCAGCGTGAACCCGGCCCGGTTGATGCGCGCGGCGCGGGGAAAGGTGATCTCCACCTCGGCCACCAGCGTCTCTGGCGTCAGCGTCACATGGAACCGCCCCGTGAACACCCCGTCACGGCAGGCGAAATGGCGGGTCGCGCTGTCCTTACCGGTGTCATCGGAGAGGGTTGCTGTAAGATGCGTTCCCCAATCGGCATTGCGCACCGGATAGGTCAGCCCGCGCAGCACCTCGACTCCGTCAAAGGTCACCGCCCCCAGCCCACCGTCGCGCAATTCTGCGCAGATCGGCCCCGCCGTCAGATGCTGCGCGCCCGTCATCCCGTCCCCGCCGTCAGGTGATGCGCTTGATGCTTTCGGTGATTTCGTCCCAGTCGAAAACGCGCTTCCAGTCATCCTTCATCAGCACCGGGATCCCGAACTGTATCGCCTTGTTGCAAGCGTCGGAAAAGACGCCCACGCGCTCCTCAAAGATCACCGCGCCCAGAATGTTCATATGCCCCAAAAGGAAATCGCGGGCGCAATCATGGCTTACGCCCGACCGGCGCACACATTCATCCATTGCCTCGCGCATGATCGTCATCAGCGAAGCGGCGACCGTCTCGGAAAGGCCCGGTTCCAGCATCGCCATCTGCGCCACCGTCACCTCATGGCTGCGCATCACGGGCGCATAGATCGCCCGCGCGATCCGGTCACCCAGTTCATAATGCTCGCGCGGGCCCTGCATCAGGGCGTTGACGATGGCTTGCTTGGCCGCGATCCCGCCGAAATGGTCGGCCTTGCCCTCGGGGGTCACCTCGTCGTTGTAGATGGGCGGGTGGCAGGGATGACTGATGAAATAGGTGATATCCGCACGCTCCGGCAGATGCCCGGCGAATGGGGCGGCAGCATCAAGGATGAAAACCATCGTGCCTGCGCGCAGTTTTGGCACAACCTCCGCCGCGACACGGCCGATATGGGTATCCGGCACCGCCAGGATCACGGCATCCGCGTCGGCCACCGCATCTTCGGCCGAAACACAGTCCTTCCCCCAGGCCTCTTTCACACGCTGCTGTCCGGCCGGGCTCACCTCGACATAGGCCACATGGAAATCCGTCTTCGCCAGGTTCAGCGACAGCCGCATCCCCATCTTTCCCCCTGCACCGAACAACGCAATCCTTGTCATCGCAGCAATTTCCTTTTGCAGTGGGTTGATGGCCAACTGGTATGACCTCATAATAAGATGCTGGTCAAGTCAAGGGCGACTTCGGCCCGGATGAGGTGGCGTCTTGGCGGAAATGAACAGACCTCTGGTCGCATGGCTTGGCGATGATTTCACCGGATCAGCCGCCGTGATGGAGGTGTTGGCCTTCGCCGGACTGCCCGCCGTTCTGTTCACCGATATCCCCGATCCCGCGCTTGCGGCGCGCTTTGCAGGGGCTGCGGGCATCGGCATCGCCACCACCGCCCGCAGCCACGGGCCGGATTGGATGGCCGCCCATCTGCCTGCACCGCTCGGTTGGCTGCACGCCCTCGGCGCGCCGCTGCTGCATTACAAGATCTGCTCCACCTTCGATTCCGCGCCCCTTATGGGCAGCATCGGCCGCGCGATCGAGGTGGCCCTGACTGTGCGCCCCTCTGCCGCCGTGCCAATGTTGACCGCCGCCCCTGCCATGCGCCGCTATCAGGCCTTCGGCCATCTTTTCGCAGGCACGGCAGAGGGCGTCTTCCGTCTCGATCGGCACCCGGTCATGGCCCATCACCCGGTCACCCCGATGGCCGAAGCCGATCTCCTCCGCCACCTCGCGGCGCAGACCGACCTGCCCTCGGCGCTGATCGATCTTGAATCGCTCGCAACCGATGCTGATGCGCGGCTGGATGCTGCCCTTGCCGCAGGCGCGCGCATCCTGTCGCTCGACAGCGTCGATGCCATCAGCGAGGCCGCCGTTGGCCGCCTGCTCTGGCAGAACCGGCACCGGATGGGGCTGGTCGTGGGCAGCCAGGGCATCGAATACGCGCTGGTCCGCCACTGGCAGGAAACCGGGATGATCGCCCCGCCGCCCCCGGCCCCCTCGGCCGGCGCGGTCGCGCAGATCGCCGCGGTGTCGGGCTCCGTCTCTCCTGTCACGGCCCGGCAACTGGCTTGGGCGGGGGCGAACGGCTTTGCCCTGATCCCCTTCGACGCTGCGGCTGTCTGTGCGGATCCCGCCCTCCTCGCGGCAGAGGAGGCCCGCGTCACTGCCCTCGCCCTGCAGGCGGCGGCGCAGGGGCAAAGCCCGCTCATCCATTCCGCCGCCGGGCAGGACGATCCCGCCGTCGCCCGCTTCCGTGCCGCCCTGTCGGCCAGCCACCTGTCAACCGAGGCCGCCAACCGCGCCATAGGCGAGGCGCTGGGTCGCATCCTTGACCGTGTCCTTCGGCAATCCGGCCTGCGCCGCGCGGTGATTTCGGGCGGTGATACGTCCGGCCACGGCATGCGGCAACTGGGCCTTCAGGCCCTTGTCGCCCGCGCGCCCACCATTCCCGGCGCGGCGCTCTGCGCGGCCCATGGCACCGGCCCGCATGACGGGTTGGAGATCGCGCTGAAAGGCGGACAGATGGGGACAGAGGATTACTTCGGCTGGATACGCGCCGGGGGCGGGCCCCGTTCCTGACGCAAACCCCCGCGCACCCCCCCTGCGCGCTGCTGCCGGACCCGATGGCATCAGCCAGACAAATCCCTTGATTTTCTGGCAAATCCCCGCAACGGTGCGGCGCCATTAACACCTATTAGGAAGTGTCGGTCATTGTGTCGAGGTTCGCGCTGACCTTTCGTCCCGTCAGGCCATCTTCGCGCATCCCGCGCCGCGCCGCGCCCGGTGGCCTTGCCGGCGGATTTCGCCCCGCCCCATGCCGGAAAAGGGCATGACCATGGCACACCCCCTGCGCCTGTCCATCGCGATGGCCACCTATAACGGCGCGCGGTTCCTGCCGCAGCAACTGGACAGCTTCGCCGCGCAGGACCGGTTGCCGGATGAACTGGTGGTCTGCGATGATGGCTCCTCTGATGGCACGATGGACATCCTTCACGCCTTCGCCGCCACGGCCCCTTTCGCCGTGCGGATCGAACGCAACGCAACCAACCTTGGCTTCGTGCGCAACTTCGAAAAGGCGCTGTCGCTCTGTTCGGGCGATGTGATCTTTCTCAGCGATCAGGATGATGTCTGGCTGCCCGCCAAACTGGCCCGGATCGAGGCTGAATTTCTGGCCGACCCCGCGATCAAGGCCACGATCAACGACATGGTCATCACCGATGGTGATCTGAACCACAGCGGTGTGACGCAGCTTGGCACGATCCGCGCCACCGGCTTTGGCGAACGACGTTTCATCGCCGGATGCTGCACCGCCGTCCGGCGCGACATGCTGCAAACTCTGTTCCCCTTCCCGGTGAACGATTTCGCACATGACAGCTGGATCGGGGATACCTGCGACGCGCTTGGCGTGCGCCGGATCCTGTCTGAACCGCTGCAGCTTTACCGCCGCCATGGATCGAACGAATCCCAATGGCTGCTCAGCGATCCGAATGGCGTCAGCCGGACGCAACTGGTGCTGAAATCCGGCCTCGCCTCACCTGTTGAGGCGTGGGAAGCCTATCTGACCCGCCTCTCCATCCTGCGTCGCTGGCTGGCCGATACGGAGCCCCGGCTGCGCGCCATCGGTCTGGGCCACCGCATCAACCCGGCGGGTGACTTCATCACGGCCGAGGAAAACAGCTATCGCGGCAGGCTGCGCCTTCTGGCCACCTCGCGCAGCACCCGCTGGTTCCATATCCTGCGCTTCTGGATCAAGGGGGGCTATGCGCCCTTTTCCGGCTGGAAAAGCGCGGTCAAGGACATGATCCGCCCATGACCGTGCCCTTCATCCAGCCCGTGATCCAGCCCACCCCACATAGCAAAGGCCGCGTCCTGCATGTGCTGACCGCGCTGGATTTCGGCGGTGTCGAATCCCAGATGCGGCTGATCGCGGCCCATGCCGCAGCCTCCGCTTGGGCGCATGATTTTCTGGCCATCGGGGCAGGGGGGGCGGTGCAGCACGACATCCGCGCGCTGTCGGGCCGTGCCGATGCGCTGGGCGCACCGCCGACCATCCCCTCGCCCCGCGCAGGGCTTGCGCTCTGGCGGCATCTGCGCCGCACCCGTCCGGATATCGTGCATCTGCACGGGGCCGAGGCGAATTTTCACGGCATCCCCGCCGCCCGCCTTGCCGCCGTCCCGGTCGTGGTCAGCGAAGAAATCGGCATCCCCCGCCATTCGCCCAAGGCGCGCCGTGTCTTTGCCGCGCTCTATCGCCATGCCGACCGGGTGGTCGCCATCTCACACGCGGTCAAGGCCGCCATCCAAGAGCAGGGCGAAGCCCCCGCCGACGCCATCACGGTGATCCACAATCCGTTCGAGCCGCAGCCCTTCCGCCCCTTTCCCCCCCTGCAAGGCCGGGTGGAACTCGGCTTTGTCGGGCGGCTGGAGCCGGTCAAGAACCCCATGGCCGTGATCGAGGCGGCGGCACTCCTGCGTGACAGCGGCCTCGCCTTTCGCCTGCGTCTGGTGGGCGATGGCAGCCTGCGCCCCGCGCTTGCCGCCCGTATCGCCGATCTGCACCTGTCGGACCATGTCGTTCTGGAAGGCTTTCACCCCCAACCCTTCGATCTGCTGGCGGGATGCCACTTCGTCCTGCAACCCTCCATCACCGAAGGCTTCGGCCTTGCGATCTGCGAAGCGATGTCCGCAGGCATCCCCGTGATCGCCACGGCGGTGGGCGGAACCCCCGAAATCATCGACCATGGCGAAACCGGCTGGCTGCTGGCCGAACCCGATGCACCGCATCTGGCGGCAGCGGTGCAATCCGCCCTTGCCTTGGGCGAACCCGCCCTGGCCCGCATCGCCGATGCCGCATCGGCATCCGTGCGCGCCCGGTTCAGCCCCGCCACCTACATGCAGCACTGCGACCGGCTTTACGACGCACTTCATCATGCGCGGGAACACAAACGGGGGGCGCGATGAAACCCGCGGTCCGCAACATCCTGTTCATCACCTGGGACGGCCCCCAGACCAATTATCTGGAACGCCTGTTCCTGCCCATTCTGGCGGGTCTGGGCGACAGGGGCTACCGCGCCCATGTTCTGCAATTCTGCTGGGGCGAACCTGCCCTGATCCAGCATCGGGTCGATCTCTGCAGTGCGGCGGGCGTGCCCTACCGCGCCCAGGCGATCCTGCGCCGGGGCGGGCCAATCGGGCCATCCTTCACGGCCATCCTCGGGACGCGGGCGATCCGCCGCGCGGTGGCTGACTGGCGGATCGACACGCTCATGCCGCGCAGCCTGCTGCCCGCGCTGGCCGTCCTGCGGCTGCGGGCGGCGGAACATGCGGCGCTGAACATCGTGTTCGATGCCGATGGCCTGCACGCAGATGAACGGGTGGATTTCACCGGCCTCTCGCCCACCAGCCTGACCTATCGCTTCCTGCGCGACATCGAAATGCAGATGCTGCTCCGCGCAGACACGGTTCTGACCCGGACCGCAGCCTCGCGCGACATCCTGCTCGCCCGCGCCGGGGGCGGGCTGACGGCCGATCGCTGCCATCTGGTGTCGAACGGTGTCGATCCCGCGCCCTTCATCCGCGCACTGGCCGCGCCGCGCCCCGATCCATCGCCGGGTGCAGGCCCCGTGCTGGGGTATTGCGGCTCCATCGGCGCGCAATACCGCCTGCCCGACATGCTGGATGTGGCCCTCCGCCTGCGCACCCGCGTTCCGGGCCTGCGCTTTCGCGTGATCTCGCAGGCCACCGATGCCGTGCAGGCCGAACTTGCCCGCCGCGGCCTGCTACAGGCCGACTGGATCGACCTCCGCGCCCCGCGCCCCGAAGATGTGCCTGCCGAACTGGCCGGCTGCGATCTCGGCCTTGCCCTGCGCCTGCCTGCCTTTTCCACCCGTGCGGTGCTGCCCATAAAACTGGGCGAATATCTGCTGGCCGGTCTGCCCGTCCTTGGCACGCCCGGCGTCGGCAACACGGCAGAGCTTCAGGCAGAAGGCGTCTTCCGATCCGCCGAGCCGGGGGAACTGGATCAGTCCATAAACTGGATCGTCGACACTGTCCTTCCCGCCCGGGCGGCCCTGCGCCAGACATGCCACGCCATCGGCCTGCGCGATTATTCCGTTGCAGGCGCCGTCGCGAGCTACGCCACCGCACTGGCATCGCTGCGCCAAGCCAACCCCGCACCCGAACCGCACTGACACCCCGGCCCGCCTGTGGCCTTGCCCCCCGCCACCTGCTAGCATGGCCCCCAAGCAAGGAGCCCCGATGTTCAGCGACTGGAAGCAGGAAAAGGCCATCGCCGCATTGGTGGATGACGCGCGCGTCATGGCCGACCGGCTGGACGGTGCCAAGCCGCATATCCGCGACAGCTATGCCGCCACCGCCCGGTTCTGGGAGGTGTCCTTCCTCGCCGAAGGGCAGGACCTGCATCACCTGACATCGTGGAAACCCGCCGCCGTCACGCGCTTCATCTCCGCCGCCCAGACCCGCATCGCCGCCCTGCGCAAGGCGCGCGCCTATGACAGCAGCGATGGCCTTGCCGTCTGGCTGCACACCGCCCGCGCGGTAACACAGCCCCGCATCGCCCCGGCGGCACGCGATATCTGGGCGCATATCATGGCCGCAGGCCCCAACACCGACCTGATGGCCACCGACCTGATGGCAGAGGCAGGCCTGTCCGGCGATCCCGGCCGGCGCATCCCGCAGGGCTTCGGCGATGAGGCGGACGCGACCTGAACCGGTGCGCTTTCCGCCCCCCGCCGCGCCCCCGCATCCCGTCCGGCCATTATCGCCTCTTTTACAGGCAGACCAACCCCCCAGACCCCCGCCAAAAGGGCAGGCCGGAACGCAAGCGGCTGGTCGCGCGTTTGCCCATGCGGTTAGACTGGCCGCAAGCCGGACAAAAGAAGACAGGGCGTCAGACATGCTGATCCGTTGCGGATTCGAGATCGAACTGGAAAGCCCCATGCCGGTGCCCATGCTCCTAGCGCTGTCCAGCCATGGCGATGGGGCAGGGCGCATCATCGGGCAGGATCATGTCCGCGTGGCCCCCGATACGCCCACGCACCGCTATCTCGACCGGTTCGGCAATGCCATCACCCGCATCGTGGCCCCCGCCGGGCCTTCCCGGCTCTGGACCGATTTCGTGGTTGAAGTGGACGGTCTGCCCGATCCGCAGCTCCCCACTGCGCGCCAGCACCCGATCCCAGACCTGCCCGATGATGTGCTTCAACACCTCATCCCCAGCCGCTACTGCGACAGTGACAACCTTTTGCAACAGGCCTGGGCTATGTTCGCGGGCTTTCCGGAAGGCTGGGGCAGGGTGCAGGCGATCACCGAATTCGTGCATCGCCACGTCACCTTTGGCTATCAATTCGGTCGCGCCAGCAAGACCGCGTCCGAGGTGTTTCGCGAAAAGACCGGCGTCTGCCGCGACTTCGCCCATCTGGCCATCGCGCTTTGCCGGGCGATGAACATTCCCGCCCGCTATGCCAGCGGATATTTGGGCGATATCGGCATCCCTTATTCCGGCCCGGGCGATTTCTGCGCCTGGTTCGAGGTCTATCTCGATCACCGCTGGCACACCTTTGACGCGCGCTACAACACGCCCCGGATGGGCCGTGTGCTGATGGTGCGGGGATCGGATGCCTCTGATGTGGCGATGATTACCTCTTTTGGCCTCCACAAGCTGACGCTGTTCCGCGTCTGGTCGGATCAATTGGCCGATGACCTGACCGATGCGCAGATCATCGACCTGCTTCAATCGCGCCCGGCGGCCGAGCCCTTGGTCTTTCCCTCCTCGGCCCGCGCGGCCTGACCACAAAAAGGCCGCATCCATCGGATGCGGCCCTTCCTAAGGTCTGCCGTCAGGCGATCACGCGGCTTTGCTGGCCGTGTTCACAACCGTCACGGCAAGGCCCGTCAGCTTCGAGTTCGCGGCCTTTTCCATGTCGAGGATCTGGCTCAGCAGATCATGCGCCTCGGTATGGCCCAACACCTTGGCCCATTCGCGCAGCGTGCCGTAACGGGCGATCTCGTAATGCTCCACCGCCTGCGCGGCGGCGATCAGGCTGGCATCCAGCGCCACACCGGTTGCCTCCTCGATGATGCCATTGGTCTCCTTGATCAGACCGTCCATCGCATCGCATTTCACACCCTTGGGCGCTTCACCCAGCGAGGCAAAGACCTTGTCCAGCAGCATGATCTGTTCCTTGGTCTCCGCCAGGTGGGCGGTGACAAGTGCCTTGAACTCGCCATTCTTGGCGGCGCTCGCCACTTTTGGCAGCGCCTTGGTCAGTGCCTTCTCGGCATAATAGATGTCTTGCAACGTGTGGTGGAACGCTTCGGCAAGGGTTTTCATCGGAATGTCCTTTCAGAACAGGTGGGGATCAGAGGGTGAATTGCGCGCCGCCATTTGCAGGCAGGCGGCCATCGGGTGTCATGCGGTTCACGACTTCAGGCAGGGCCACGTTCAGCCGCAGCAGCAACTCCGCGCGGGAAATGCCGGTCTTGCGGGCCAGTTCGTCCAGCGTCTCGGGGCCCAGCGCAGCTTCCAGCGCCTCCACATCCAGCGGACGGTTCGCCTCGGTCGAGATCCAGCTTTCCGCAGCCGCGCCTTGACCGGTCGCCGTAAACCGCTCCTTCAGATCGCGCAGCGCCGTCGATAGGCCCGTGCTGGAAAGACCCGTGCCAGACGTGCCCATGCCGGACACACTGGGTTGAAAGATCCGCCCTATCTCCGACAGGAAACCGCCCTGCTCGGATGCGGCGCCATCAGCGCCGGCCACGCTGTTCTGGCGGGCATCGGCCAGCATGTCACTGATGCGCGCGCGGTTCTGGTATCCGGCAAAGGCCACAAGACCCAGCAGGGCCATAAGTGAGGGTGTTGATTTCGACATGTCTTTGTTCCTTTTGGCTCAGGCTTCGGGTGGCGTCAGGCGCGCTTGCGCACAAAACCCCAGACAGCCAGCACGATGATCGCGCCGACGGCGGCCCCGATCAGGCCCGCGCCTTGGCCCGGCATGTACCAGCCCAGCGATTGGCCCAGATAGGTGGCCACAAATGCGCCAATCACGCCCAGCAACGTGGTCAGGACAAAGCCCGACGGTTCCGTATCGCCCGGCGTGATGAATTTGGCGATGACCCCGGCCACAAAGCCGATGATGATGGTCCAGATAATTCCCATGATGGGCTCCTGTCGGTCGTTTCCGCATGTGCAAGGGAAACGCCCGACCTGTGCAGACGTTCCCCTGCAGATGCCGTTTTCCGGCAGAAGGCCCTGAACGGGCGGTGAATCGCCGATGGCAGCAGCGGGCAGTGCAGGACCTTGGAATCCGCGCCTCAGCCCCGTTGATGCTGCAAGAAGAATCGCAGCATCTGTGCCGATGCATCCGGTCCCGCCGGATCGGTATAGCTGCCGCGCGCATCGCCGCCCGCCCAGGCATGCCCTGCACCCTCGATCTCCCAATGTTCGGCAAAGCTGCGGCCATCGGCATGGCGGTGCTCTGTTACCCTATGCGCCCGCCCGCCGGGCGAGGTGCCCTTGCGCGTGCTGCGACGCAGGGCGGGCATGGCAGGCAACGCCTGGGCAAGGCTGGCCGCGCCATTGGCGGGATGCACCGTGCCATCGGCCAGCCCGTGAAAGACGATGGTGGGCAGCGCCGTGGCATGGGGCGCCCCCGTCGTGCCGCTGCGCATGGCGGCAAAGGCCGACGGTATGTCGCGCGCGCCCTGCGCGGGCAGGCCGGAATGTACACCCACGGCGGCAAAGACATCGGGATAGGCCGCCGCCACCAGCGCCGCAGCCGCCCCCCCCGCTGACAGACCCGCGATATAGGTCCGCGCCGGATCGGCAGGCCAGTTGGCCTGTATCTCGCGCGTCAGCCCGGCGATCAGCGCCGTCTCGCCGCGCCCGCGCGCCTGATCCTCGGGACGGAACCAGTTCCAGCATTTCTGCGCATTCGCCCCGGACGGCTGCGCCGGATAGGCGATCATGCAACCGAATTCCTCGGCCAGCGCGTTCATCCCGGTTCCACGCGCGAAATCCTCGGGCGATTGCGTGCAGCCATGCAGCATCACCACCAGCGGCATCAGGCCGGCAGGCCGATGGGCAGGCACATACAGCCGATAGTCCCGGCTACCCTGCGGCGACTGATGGGAAAGCGACAGAAACGCCGCGCCTTCTGCCACGGGCGGCGCAGGCGCAAGCGGCCCATGCGCGGGCATCCCGCCCGCCGCGATCTTGCGCAGCGTCTCCGCCAGCCCCGTCTTGCCCGGCGCGTCGCGCCCGGACTTGGCAGGTTTGGCCTTCGCGGGTTCAGCCACCGGCACATCTGCAGGGGCGGGCTCGGCTTCCAACCGGGTAAACGCGCCTTCGATCACGTCACCCTCCGCAATCTGCGCGGCCTGCGCCTCATCCGGCGCGGCGCCCGCACCTTGCAACAGACGGCGGATCAGATCCGTCGCCTCCTTCAGCTTTCCGGCGCGGGTCAATTCGGTGGCACGGGCCATGTCGCGCTGAAAGGGGGTGGTCATGTCGTGCATTCCTTGTGTGGGTCAAACCCGATGGCCGGGCCTCGTGTCATGTCTTGCCGGGATCACCCGATCCGGTCAGCCAGCGCCGCCTTGACGGCTTCGCTGGCGTGAAACGCGCCAAGGATCGTCAATCCCTGAATGGTTGCCCTCGCCAGTTCCGGCGTCACATCCGCATCCATCACGGCCAGCCCCAGCACGCGCAACTCAAGCCTCTCTCCGGCCTCTTGCGCCGTTTCCAGCTCTGCTCGCGTGATTTGGCGCAGGCCAAGATGCACGCTCTTGCGCGTCACGACCTGCCGCACCGTCTCGGCATGCCGGTCGATCTGGTTGCGGATCGCGGTCCGGATGAAATCACTGCGGTTGGAATAGAACCCCTCGCGCACCAGCAGATCGATCTGCCCCAGATCGACAAAACCAAGGTTGATCGTGATCTTTTCCGACTCGGGCAGCTTTCCCGCCTGCGGCAGGGAGGGTAGGGCTGATTTTGGCATTTTCACTCCATATGCCATCCACTTGGATGTTATATGGATGCCAAAAGTTGGAATTGCAATCCCTCAGCCCTGACTTGCCGCTCCATTTTCAACAGGCACCACAGTCTCGGCCCCCAGGAAATTCCCCAGAGTGCTCATCGCCTCCACATTGTCGCAGATCACTTTCAGACAGACGAGGAACGGCACCGCCATAAGCGCCCCCGCAATCCCCCAGAGCCAGGCCCAGAACACCACTGTCACGAACACCGACACCGTGTTCAACTCCAGCCGCCGCCCAAGGATCACTGGCGTTACGAACTGCCCCTCGATCGTGGTGGCCGTCAGAAACACAAGTGGCGCCAGCGCCGCCTGACCCAGATGATCGAAACTGACGATCGCCACGGCTGTCACCAGCCCGGCCCCGAACAGCGGGCCGATATAAGGCAGGTAATTCACCAGAAACGTCATCACCGCCCAGACCGCCGGTTGCGGCATCCCGATGGCCCACATGCCCAGCCCGACGACCACGCCCAGCCCCAGATTGATGACCGTCACCACCGCAAGATAGCGCGACACGCTCCGTTCGATGCCATACACGATCCGCAACGCCCGTTTCTTGTCGCCAAAGCGGGGAAATGCCTCGATCAGCTTCACATAGAACAGATCCCCCGACGCCAGCAGGAACAGCGCCAGCACCAGAGTCACCACCGTCGTCGCCATCACAGACGCCGCGTTGCTGACCGCCATGGTCAGCAAACCGGGGGATTCCATCGCCACGCGCTGCACATTCGGATCGGCCACGCCGCTGGTGAATTCCTCCACTTGGTTCGATGCCTGCTGCACAATGGCCAGCGAGTTGGCAAACCCCTGCAACTTCGCTTTCAATTCTGCCCCCAGCGCCGGGGCATCGTTGATCCATGTGGAAACCGGCCCGCTGAACAGCAGCGCCGCCCCCGCAATGATCAACCCCACCAGCGCGATCAGGGCCGAGGCCGTTACCACCGGGGCCAGCCCGAACCGGTTCATGTACCGCACCAACGGGCTCAGCGTCAGCGCCAGCAGCGTGCCCATCAGCAGGGGCAGGATCACATCCTTGGCGAAATAAAGCCCCATCGTCAGCAGAACCAGCAGGATCAGAGCAAGAGTCCGGCGGATGGCTGGCAGATCATCGGTCATGGCGGGGGTCCTGTCTGGTGGCGGCTAGCACCCATCGCACCACCCGCGCCAGCACGTCTGACAGGACGCGCTGCCCGGCAGGGCGCAGGTGCCATGATGGCGCGGGGCAATGTGTCGGGTCGGGGCAGGGCGTGTCGGGTGAAATCGCATGGAATACAGACAGCAACGCCCTCGCCATGATCAGGTTCCGCGCCGCCGTCCATATCGGCCGGATGCCCGTCAGAATGGCAAAGCCTCGCCGATGCAAGCCGCCCCTTGGTCAGGGCCGTGCGGCGTTTTTCTGCTCGAACGGAACCAACGCCCGCCCCAGCCCTTATATCCAACAGGGAACGGCGCGTTGCCCGGCAGGGAATGGTCGGGTTGTCGCGCTTCGTTCTCTTCCGCTTGGCCACGGGCCAGGCACCAAGCACGCGGCCACAATGGCCCGCGCCGGAAAAAGGAGACGACGAATGAACTGGGATCAAATCGAAGGCAAATGGAAGCAACTCGGCGGCAAGGCCAAGGAACAATGGGGCAAGCTGACCGATGACGACCTCGACATCATGGCCGGCAAGCGGGACCAGATGGTTGGCAAGGTTCAGGAAAAGTACGGCATTGCCAAGGAAGAGGCCGAGCGTCAGGTCGACGAGTGGAGCGCGCGCAACTGAACCCGATGATCGGGCAGTGATCGGCTCTCCCCGGCCGATACCCTGATCGGGCCGCCCCTTCTTTGGGGCGGCCCTTTTTCATATCCCGGCTCGTGATCCCCCGACAAAGGAAAAGGCGGGCTGCCATATCCCGGCACCCCGCCCCTTTCTTCAGCCCGAAGTCTCAGCCGCGATAGGCAAAGCCGCCGAAGATGCGGCCCTCATCGCGATGACGCCCGCCGCGCACCGCGCCGACATAGGACGCAGCCCCGGCCACTAGCGCGGCCGCGGCCAAGATGAACGCGGTCAGGATCGTGCTGACACGCGCCACCTCGGCTGCCGCGATGGCGGCATCGGTTGCCTCTTGCGCCAGACGGTCCGCCTCGGCCTTGGCATCGGTTGCAAGTTGCATCGCGTCAACACGCGTCGTCTGCGCCGCCGTGATCGCCGCATCCACCCGCGTCGTGGCCTCGACCTGCGGAATGCCCGCCGTGGCCACGACGGCGCTGATCAGATAGGCGCGTTCGGCCTCCGTCACCTCACCGGTCATCGCCACATTTCCCAGAATCGCGGCGCTCGCCCGTGCCGTGTCTGCCGGATCGCCGGTCCCCGGCGCCACCTGCGCGGGGCGCAGCAGCGCATCGCTCATGTAGTTGACCGGGTTCTGCGTCATCTCCTCGGGCATCATCGCCCCGGCTGCCGCCATGGCCCCTTCGGCCACGCCACCCACAACTGAACCGGCCGTTGTCGCCACCGCGCCAACCACCGATCCCGCCGCACCAGCGGCCGATCCGACTGCGGTCGCCGTGGCAGACACCGCCGCGCCCAGCAAAAAGACCGACGCCACGATCCCCAGCCCCCAGACCACCATCCCGTTGATCCCGTCCCGCACGGTCACTTCATCCGCGCTGGCTTTCTCAAGCCGCCGCCGCATCCGCCCGGCGATGTAGCCGCCCGTCGCATAGCTGGCCACCAGCGACAGCACGATCCACAGCGCACTGACGATCACCATCACGTTGAAGCTGCCCTCGCCCGGTTCCGCCGAAATCGTGGATAGACCCAGCGCCGCGCCAAAGCCGGTAAAGACCGACCCCACCGCCACCGCGACCACGCCACCGCCAAGGACGGCCGCCCAGTCGATATAGGCACCGTCGATCGCCACTGCAGGCCCCGAAGCCTGCGTCATTGCCTCTGTCCGTTCCATGTTCAGTCCCTCTCCCGCCGCTCAGCGCAGGCCGATAAGCGACAGAACCGCCATGACGACGACCACAAGGCCGACCAGATAAATGATGCTGTTCATCCTGAAAATCCTTCACATCCTGCACCGCCCTCGGGCACAGTTCATGCCGGGATAACGCATCATGCCGCGATGGGTTCCCGGAGGCAGGGTGGTCTGACAGATCGCCAGCCCCCCACGCAACCGACCACACTACCCCCTCAGGCAGCCGTCTCCCGCTGGCGCAGCGTTATTCCGACATCGGTTCCACCCCGTGCGCTTTGCGGCACATTGGCGCGCATCTGCGCCGCCCCGGCCCCGACCAGCCCTTCGAATGACCCGCAATCATGCCGCTCGCCGCTAAAGCGAAAGGCCATTAACGGAATGTGCCGGGCATCGCTGGCGATGGCATCTGTCAACTGGATCTCGCCCCCGCGCCCGGTGGGCGTGTCGCGCAATCCCGACAGAATGGTCGGATCAAGGATATAGCGCCCCACCGCCGCCAGGGTCGAGGGCGCATGTCCAAGCGCCGGCTTCTCCACCATCCCAAGTGCCCTCACCACACGGCCCTCGGTCGGACCTTGCGGAACGAAGATGCCGTATTTCGGGGTTTCCACCACGGGCACGCCCATGGCCGCAATCATGTGGCCCCCGACATAGGCCATCGCCATTTCCGCAAGCGCGGGCGGGCCAAGGATCACGTCATCGGGCAGGATCACGCCCACTGGCCCGGGCAGAACGAAGGGCGCGGCGCAGAGCACCGCATGGCCCAGCCCCAGCGCCTCATTCTGCATGGCAAAGACCACCTCGATGCCGTCCGGAACGCCAACCGCAACGCGCACTTCTACCGGCGCAGGCTGCCCCGGACCGCGCAACGCCCGCAACGCATCCTCTGTTCGCAGTACATAGTCGCGGATCATCATCTTGTCGGGATGGATCACGATGACGATCCGTTCCGCCCCCACCGCCACCGCTTCATCCAGCGCGAATTGCAGCACGGGCCGGTCATAAACCGGCAACATTTCCTTGGGCACCACCTTGGTCAGCGGGAACAGGCGGCTGCCTTTCCCTGCGGCGGGAATGATCACGGTGCGGATGGATATGGGCATGGCAGTGCTCCGTAAGTTAGGCCGCCCTGGGGCGGTGCCGGTCCGGTGTCACCGGTCTGCTGTCCGGCAGGTGAGGGTGTCGTGCCTCGTCAACGTCCCATGCGCGGGATCGTTCCGCGCGCGCCGCTTTCATCACCCGCATGTGAAAAATACACAAAGCGCGTCCGGTTTGCGGGAACCGGACACGCCACGCCTGCGTTGCCATCCCGCTGCATGCCCCGAACCCACACGAACCCCCAGCCCCGGCGTCCGGCGGCCTGCATTCACCCGGCGATTGCGCCCATAGTCCAGAACAGGAGCGGTCGATGGATTGGAACCGGATTGAAACCAAATGGCACGAGATGGCCCGCCGCCTGCAACAGGGCGGCATCGCCCGCGCCCCGGCAGGCAGCAACATAGCACAGTCTGATCCCGGGCCGGACACGGCCCCGCAGGACCGGCCCGGCATCCCCACCGGCCGCGCGCCGGATGAAACCGCCGCGCGTGCCACAGGGTGAGGTGGCCGCAAGCCCTGACCTTAAGCGCCTGGTCTGAATGGCCCCAATCCAGCTGGCCCCAATCTAACTGGAACGATCCGACTCCGATCCGGTCGGATCTGTTTGGCACCGAACGGCTAGAACACCATGCCGAAACGCTGGCCGCCGCCCAGCGTCTGGGCAAGCCGGATCGCCGTGTGCCCAGCCTGCACCGCCGCCTGCGCGACAATGTCCGCGTGCTGCTCGATGTCTATCTCGACAGCGCCGAGGTGGTGCGCCGCGGCAAGGCCGTGCCGCCCGCCGCCGAATGGCTCTTGGACAATTTCCACCTCGTGGAACTCCAGTTGCGCCAGATCACCGAAGATCTGCCCCCCGGCTATTACCGCCAACTGCCCAAGCTGGCCGAAGGCCACCTCGCCGGATATCCCCGCGTCTTTGGCATAGCTTGGGCCTATGTCGCCCATACCGACAGCCTGATCTCGGGCCCCGTGCTGCGCCGCTTCGTGCAGGCCTACCAACGCGTCGTCCCGCTGCAGATCGGCGAGCTATGGGCCGTCGCCATCACCCTGCGCATCGTGCTGGTGGAAAACATGCGCCGCCTTGCCGTGCAGATCGTGGGGGCACAGCATCAGCGCAGCATGGCGGATGCGCTGGTCGACAGCCTGTCAGGGATCGGCACGCCTGCCGTGCCGCTGCATCTGGCTGTTGCCGCGCATGACAGCGCACCGCTGGACGAAATCTTTGCCGCGCAAGTGGCCCGCCGCCTGCGCGGGCTCGATCCCGTAGAAACCCCGCTGCATGGCTGGCTTGAAGATCGCCTGCGGCGGCAGGACACCTCGGTTGAAGATGTGGTCGCACGCGTCCTGCATCGGCAAGGGGCCTCCAACGTCACGATGCGCAACATCGTCACGTCAATGCGGATCATCTCCGAACTCGACTGGGCTGATTTCCTCGAAGATGTCAGTCCGGTCGATGCCCGGCTGAATAAGGCGGGCGATTTCAGTGCGATGGATTTCCCAACCCGCAACGCCTATCGCACTGCGATCGAGGATCTGGCGCGTGGTTCATCACACGATGAGCTTGCCGTCACCGACGCCGCCCTCCGCATGGCTGCCGATGGCCGCACCGACCGCGCGCGTGATCCCGGCCACGGCCTGATCGGCGGCGGGCGCAGGGCGCTGGAACGGGCGCTGGGCTATCGGCCAAAGCTGCGCCAGCGGCTGATGCGCCGTGTAGGGCAGGGCGGGTGGCCCGCCTATCTGGCCGCCATCGCGATCCTGACCGGGGCCTTCGTCACGATCCTCCTGCTCGCCGCCGGATTGCCCGGCTGGGCCCTGCTGCCCGCAGCATGTCTGGCGCTCTGGCCGGCCAGCGAATTGGCCACCGCCCTTGTCAATGACGTGGTCACCCGTTCGGTCGCGCCGAAACCCCTGCCGGGGATGCAGCTTGCGGGCGGCGTGCCATCCGATCTGCGCACCCTTGTCGCGGTGCCCGTGCTGCTGGGCGAAAAGTCCGCCCTGCTGGACCAGATCGAACAGCTCGAAGTCCACCACCTCTCCAGCATCAGCGGCGCGGTCCATTTCGCCCTGCTCTCCGACGGGCCGGACTCAGACTCGGAACGCACCGAACAGGATGCTGCGCTGATCACATTCGCCCAATCCGCCATCACCGATCTGAACAGCCGCTACCCGATGGAGGGCGGCCCGCGCTTCCTCCTTCTGCACCGCCGCCGCCTTTGGAACCCGGCCGAGGGAAAATGGATGGGGTGGGAACGCAAGCGCGGCAAGCTGGTCGAGTTGAACCGCCTGCTGCGTGGGGCAACTGATACGGGTTTTGTCACCGGCACGGCAGATGTGCCGCAGGACGTGCGCTTTGTGGTGACGCTTGATGCCGATACCCGCCTCCCGCGTGACACGCTGCGCGCCCTGATCGGCAAGATGGCGCATCCGATGAACCGCCCCCGGCTGGACACGGCCGCCCAGCGGGTGGTCGAAGGCTATGGCATCCTGCAGCCGCGCGTGACGCCCGCCCTGCCCATCGGGGAACAGGCTTCGGTCTACCGCCGCACCTATGCCAGCATCGGCGGGATCGAACCCTATGCCGCCGCGATCTCGGACGTCTATCAGGACCTGTTTGCCGAAGGCTCCTTCACCGGCAAGGGCATCTACGACATCGACGCCTTCACCGCCGCGTTGCAGGGCAGGGTGCCCGACAACACCATGCTCAGCCATGATCTGTTCGAAGGCACCTTCGCCCGCGCGGCGCTGGTGTCGGACATCGAAGTGATCGAGGATTTTCCCGCCCGGCTTGATGTCGCATCCAAGCGTCAGCACCGCTGGGTGCGCGGCGATTGGCAATTGCTGCCGTGGATCCTCCGCGACGAGACCCTTCCCGCCATCGGGCGGTGGAAGATGGTCGACAACCTCCGCCGGTCGCTGCTGGCCCCGCTGACCTTGGCTGCCCTGCTTGCCGGATGGCTTATGCCACTTCCCGTTGCGATAATCTGGACGCTGGCGCTGCTGGTGATGATCGCAATACCCCGCCTGCTGGGCCTGCCCCATGCCATCCTGCCCCACCGTCCGGGGATCAGCCTGCCCATGCATTTCCGCGCCCTCGGGCGCGATGCGGCCACGGCGGCGGTGCAGATCGCGCTGAACGTGGCCTTTCTGGCCGATCAGGCATGGCTCATGGGCGATGCAATCCTGCGCAGCCTGTTCCGCATCACGCTCTCGCATCGGCATCTGCTGGAATGGATGACGGCGGCCGAGGCCGGGGCCACCCGCCGCCACAGCCTGACAGGTTGGTTCCGCAGCATGGCGGGTGGGGTCGCGCTGGGCCTTGGCACCGTCGGCGTCGTGTTATGGATCAACCCCGCCGTCTGGCCCATCCTGCTGCCCTTCGCGCTGTCGTGGACCGCCGCCCCCGCCATCGCCGCGCACATTAGCCAGCCCGCCGCCCCCCGCGCCCTTGCCCCCCTGACCGGGCCTGACGCACAGTCCCTGCGCCGCATCGCCCGGCGGACATGGGGCTTCTTCGAGCATTTCGTGACCGAAGCCGAAAACTTCCTTCCCCCTGACAACTTTCAGGAAATCCCTGTCGCCGCCATCGCCCACCGCACTTCGCCCACCAATATCGGGCTTTACCTGCTCTCCACGGTTGCTGCGCGCGACTTGGGCTGGATATCGGAACCCGACACCATGCAAAGGCTGGAACAGACGCTTGAAAGCATGGGACGGATGCCGCGTTTTCGTGGCCATTTCTACAACTGGTATGACACCACCGATCTGCGTGTGCTGGACCCGGCCTATGTGTCATCGGTCGACAGCGGCAATCTGGCGGGCCACCTGATCTGCGTGGCGCGCGCCTGCCGCGACTGGGCGCAAAGCCCCCCCGAAAACACCCCCGAGTATAACCGTGGCGGGACCCCCGCCGATGCCGCCCGCCTTGGCGGGCTGCGTGATACCGCCGCCGTCGCCCGCGCCGTTTGGGCGGCCACGGCGCAGCCATGCCCCGCCCTGATCGCCCTGCAAGCCGCGCTTGATGCCGGGGCCGAGGCGCGGCTTCCTGCCCTTGCCCATGCCGCCCATGCCGAAGCCACAGCTGCCGCAGGCCCAACCGATGCCGCCCTCTTGACCGCCGCCATCCTTGCCCGTCTGGCCGCGCCTGTTGCAACCGAAGATCGCCACGCGCGACTTCTCGCCCTTGCCGATCTGGCCGACCGGTTCGCACAGGACATGGACTTCGCCTTCCTGCTCGATCCGGAAAAGGAACTGCTCTCCATTGGCTTCTCCGTCGCCACCAACATGCGCGACCCGAACTGCTATGATCTGCTCGCCTCCGAGGCGCGTCTGGCCAGCCTCTTCGCCATCGCCAAACAGGACGTGCCCACCAAACACTGGTTCCGGCTGGGCCGCAGTGCCACGCCATTGGGCCGGGGCGCGGCGCTGATCTCATGGTCAGGGTCCATGTTCGAATATCTGATGCCCTCGCTGGTGATGCGCGCGCCCGACGGATCGGTTCTTGCCCAGACCAACGCGCTGATCGTCGCCCGCCAACAGGACCACGGCCGCGCGCTGGGTATTCCCTGGGGCATTTCGGAATCCGCCTATAACGCCCGCGATCTTGAGATGACCTATCAGTATTCCAACTTTGGCGTGCCGGGGCTTGGGCTCAAGCGCGGGTTGGGCCAGAACCGCGTCATCGCCCCCTATGCCACCGGCCTTGCCGCCATGGTCGACCCCGCCGCCGCCGTGGCGAACTTCGCCCGCCTCGCCGAGATGGGCGCCGAAGGCCGCTACGGGTTCTATGAGGCGGTGGATTTCACCCCCGACCGCGTGCCCCAAGGCGCAAACGCCGTCATCGTGCGCAGCTTCATGGCCCATCATCAGGGCATGACGATCACCGCCATCGCCAACACCGTGCAAGGGGGCCGCCTGCGCGCCCGCTTTCATGCCGTGCCCATGGTGCAGGCGGTTGACCTCCTGTTGCAGGAACGCGTGCCGCGCGATGTGGCCACCGCCCGCCCCCGCGCCACCGAGGTGCGTGTCACCGCCGCCGATCCGACAGATGCGCCCAAGCTGCGCCGTTTCGATACGCCCCAATCCGCCACGCCAACCGGGCATCTGCTGTCCAATGGGAGCTACGGCGTGATGCTTACGCCGAATGGCGCGGGCTACAGCCGCTGGCACGATCTGGCCATTACCCGCTGGCGGGCGGATGCTTCTGTCGATGCGCTGGGCTCATTCATCTATCTGCGCGACGTGCAGGCCGGGGAAATCTGGTCTTCCGGCTCAGAGCCGCAGGGCGCGGGCAGTGGTCAGCACACGGCCGTCTTCAGCGAACATCAGGCCACCTTCACCTGCCGCGCCCGGACGCTCACCACCACCACTGAAATCGTCGTCTCGGCCGAAGACGATGCCGAAGCACGGCGCGTCACCCTTACCAACACCGGCCGCCGCGCGCGCGAGATCGACCTGACCTCCTATATCGAACTGGCCCTCGCCCCGCAGGCGTCTGATCTGGCCCATCCCGCGTTTTCCAAGCTCTTCGTCGTCACCGAATACATGCCCGAACTTGGCGTCCTGATTGCCACCCGCCGCCGTCGCGGCCCTTCTGAGCCCGAAGTTTGGGCAGCCCATATTGCCGTGGTCGAGGGCGAAGAGACCGCTCCGATGCAGGTGGAAACCGATCGCGCCCGTTTCATCGGGCGGGGGCAGACGCTGGCCCGCCCGGCCATGGCCGATGCTCCCCTGTCAGGGACCACCGGCACCGTGCTGGACCCGATCTTCGCCATCCGCCGCCGTGTGCTTGTGCCGCCGGGTGGGCGGGTGCGCGTGGCGTTCTGGACCATGGTCGCCGACAGCCCCACCGCGCTTCTGGACATGGTTGATCGCCATCGCGACCCGTCCGCCTTTGGCCGCGCCATCACGCTGGCCTGGACACAGGCGCAGGTGCAACTGCGCCACCTTGGCATCTCCAATGCCGAAGCCGCCGATCTGCAAACCCTCGCCGGGGTCCTTTTGCGCGCCGATCCGCGCCTGCGCAGCCGGTCCTCGCGCATCATCGCGGGGGCCGGTCCGCAATCCGGGCTCTGGCCCTTTGGAATATCGGGCGACCTGCCCATCGTTCTGATGCTGATCGACGATGCCGCCGATCTGGCGCAGGTCCATCAGATCCTCGCCGCGCATGAATACTGGCGCGCCCGCCAGTTGACCGTGGATCTGGTGGTGCTCAACGACCGCTCTTCCTCCTATGTGCAGGATCTGCAGACCGGGATCGAGGCGGCGGTGCGCATGGCGCAAGGCCGCCCTCGCGCCGCCGGTTCGGCACAGGGTGCAATCCACGCGCTGCGCACCGACCTCATCACACCCGAAGCGCGGGCGCTTCTCCTCGCCGTCGCGCGGGTGGTTCTGGTGGCCAGCCGTGGCGATATCGGCCATCAACTGGATGCCCTGCCCGAACGGGGGCCCGAACGCATACCCGCCCCGGTCCAGCCCCGCCCCGTTATGGCGGATGAGGTCACAGATGACCCTATGCCCGCTTTGGAATTCTTCAACGGGACGGGCGGCTTTGATACGAACGGTCGGGAATATGTCACCGTCCTGAAAGCCGGCGCGACGACACCCGCGCCATGGATCAACGTCGTGGCCAACCCTGCCTTCGGCTTTCTCACCTCGGCCGAGGGCAGCGGCCCGGTCTGGGCCGAAAACAGCCGCGAAAACCAGCTGACCCCTTGGTCCAACGACCCCGTCACCGATGCGCCGGGCGATGCGGTCTATCTCCGCGATCTCGACAGCGGCGCGCTCTGGACCCCCACCGCCCTGCCGATGCGCGGGGGTGGCACCTACACCGCGCGCCACGGGTTCGGCTATACCCGCTTTGACCATACCGAACAGGGCATCGCAGCCCGGATGGTGCAGTTCGTGCCGCTGCAAGACCCGCTGCGCATCACGCGCCTGACGTTGCACAACCGCACCAACCGCCCTCGCCGCCTTTCCATCACCACCTATGCGGAATGGGTGCTTGGCCCCTCGCGCAGTACAACTGCGCCCCACATCACCACCGAACGCGACCCCGATACCGGCGCGCTCATGGCACGCAACCCCTATGGCATGGCCTTCCCCGGCCGTGTCGCCTTTGCCGATATCGGCGCGCAGGCGACCGGCTTCACCTGCGACCGGGCCGAGGTTCTGGGCCCGGGTGGCAGCATGGCCGATCCGCGCGGCCTGCGCGGGCAGCCGCTCTCCGGGCGGCTTGGGGCAGGGATCGACCCCTGCGCCACGCAGCAAATCATGCTCACACTCGCGCCGGGTCAAACGGTGGAACTGCGTCTGCTGCTTGGGCAGGCCGCGACGATCGAGGCCGCCCGCGACCTGATCCGCCACCATCGCGACACGGACCTCGATGCGATGCAAGCCGACATCGCCGCCCATTGGGACGGCATCCTCGGCGCGGTGCAGGTAAAAACGCCCGACCGCGCCATGGATATCTTGCTGAATGGCTGGTTGCTTTATCAAACCCTCGCCTGTCGCATCTGGGCGCGGGCGGGCTTCTATCAGGCCAGCGGTGCGTACGGCTTCCGCGATCAGCTGCAGGACGGTATGGCGCTGACCTTCGCCCGCCCCGACATGACGCGTGAACACCTTCTGCGTGCCGCCGCCCGGCAATTCCCCGAAGGCGACGTGCAGCACTGGTGGCTGCCCCATTCCGGGCAAGGCGTGCGAACCCATATCTCGGATGACAGGGTCTGGCTGGGCTTCGGGGTCGCGCGCTATGTGGCGGTGACAGGGGATACAGGCATCCTCGACGAACCGCTCCCCTTCCTCGAAGGCCCGCCGGTCCCCCCCGGCCAGCATGATGCCTTCTATCAACCTGACCTGTCGGATCAGACTGCCCCCCTGTTCGAACATTGCGCGCGCGGGCTGGATCAGGCCATCGCCCTGACGGGCGAGAATGGCCTGCCCCTGATCGGCACCGGCGATTGGAACGATGGCATGAACCGCGTCGGCGAACAGGGCAGGGGCACCAGCCTCTGGCTCGGCTGGCTCCTGATTACCACGCTGCGGATGATGGCCCCGCTGGCCGATACGCGCGACCCCGCCCGCGCCTCCCGCTGGCGCGCTCATGCCGAAGACCTGCACAGCGCAATCGAGGCAGTGGGTTGGGACGGCGCCTGGTATCGGCGCGGCACGTTCGATGATGGGTCATGGCTGGGGTCTGACCAATCCGACGAATGCCGGATCGACTCCATCGCCCAATCCTGGGCCGTGCTGTCAGGGGCCGCCGATCCGGCCCGCGCGGCACAGGCCATGGCATCGGTCGATCAGCACCTGATCCGCCCCGATCCGGGGCTCGCGCTGCTGTTCACCCCCCCGTTTGACCGCACCCCGCGCGATCCCGGCTACATCAAGGGCTATCCCCCCGGCCTGCGCGAAAACGGCGGGCAATACAGCCATGCCGCCATGTGGGCCATTCTCGCCCATGCGCGTCTGGGGCAGGGGGACAAGGCGGCGGCCCTCTTTGCCATGCTCAACCCGATCAACCACAGCCGCACGCCCACTGACGCCCTGCGCTACAAGGCCGAACCCTATGTCATCGCCGCCGATGTCTACTCCGTCCCCCCGCATGAAGGGCGGGGGGGCTGGTCCTGGTACACGGGCTCGGCTGGCTGGATGTACCGCGCCGGGATCGAAGGCATCCTTGGCCTGTCCCGCACCGGGGACACGCTGATCTTCGATCCCTGCCTTCCCCCCGATTGGCCCGGCGTGACACTGACCATCCGCCACGGCCAGTCGCGGGTGGAGGTTGAGGTGATCAATCCCGTCGAGGGCGGCCACGGCATAGCGCTTGCCGCCGTAAATCGTCTCCCGGTCGACCATGGGGGTGGCCCCTTCCACCTGCACCTCAAGCCCGGCGTGATGCACCTGCGCCTGACGCTGGGCCTGGCCGCAGGCTGATTGCATCGCTTTTCCCTCTATCCACAGGGATCTGCGCCCTGTCAGGGAACCAAAGCGACCGTTCCGGGTTGGATAAGCAACGGAGGCAATTCCCTGTCCCACCTTCGTTCGGATATTGGTGCTTGGGTGCCGAATATCGTGGCCGGGATGGCCCTTTGCGCCGTCCCGGCCGACTTTTCTCCGCCCCCAACAGCCCCTCTCGGAACCCTCGCTCGCCCATGGCGTTGACAAGGGCAGTCTGGGCCAGACGCCCGACCAAAAGGGAACACACCAATGAGCAAGACCGAATTCTGGGACCGTGTTGAGACGGTCAATGCCGGGATCCTGGCACCCGAGGGCAGCGCCCGCTGGGTGCCGATGTCGCATCACGCCGACCGCGCGGATCACCGCCTGTGGTTCATCACCGCCAAAGGCACCGACATCACCGACAGGCTGGACGCCGGACCCGCCCCCTGTGCCTACCTGCTGGCCGATAACGCCAAGGGCCTTTTCGCGCAGGTCACCGGCACGCTGTCCATTTCGCAGGACCGCGCCAAGCTTGAAGAGCTTTGGGGCGTCGTCGTCGAAACCTGGTTCGATGGCGGGATCGACGATCCTGATGTCCGCCTCCTGTCGCTACAGGTCACCGGCGGCGAAGTGTGGGTCACCCCCACCTCGGGCATCCGCTTCATGTTCAACATCGCCAAGGCCCGGCTGACCGGCGATGACCCCGACATGGGCGATCACTTCACCCTCTGATGCCACCCGGCCTTCTGCCCGCCGCCGCTCCAGCCCCGCCTTGGGGCATCGGCGGCGGCCCGTGGCGCGCTACAGGATCGGGCGCTTTTCTTCCGTCTCCGGCTCCACCATCGCAATCGCGGCCAGCCCGGCGCGATCCATCACCGATAGCATCCCGTCGGTCCATGCCGCCACCTTCTGCGACCGCAGCCGCGCCAGCGTCTTGTTCGTATGCACCAGCGACAGACCCAGCGCATCGGCCAGATCCTGTTGGCGAAAGGGCAGGGGAACTGTGGCCGTATTCGCCCCCGAACTGCCCAATCCCACCGCCCGCAGCCGTTTCTCCACCCGCAGGAACGCCCAGGCGATCCGCTGGGCGGCATCCCGTTGACCCAAGGTCGCGATGGTTTCCCCCAGAAAATGCTCTTCCACCGCCGCGATCCATGTCAGGTCATAGGCCCGGTTGGGCTGCGCACGGAACAGGTTCCAAAGGTCACTCCGGCGAAAGGCACACAGCACCATCGGCGTGCTCGCCTCGACGGAATGTTTCATCTCGCCCATAAGGCTTGCCTGCAACCCGATGAAATCGCCGGGGAAAAGGAAGTTAATCACCTGCCTGCGACCATTCTCCAACGTGGTGTAACGCGTCCCCATCCCGCTGAAGACGGTAAAGATCTGCGGGCTGTTCGATCCTTCCATCAGCACGGTCGTGCCTGCATCCACGCTCAACTCGCCCGATTTGAACTGCATCATGAACTGCACCTCGTCCTCGGTGAACGGAACGAAGAGCGGCTGTTTGCGCAGCGGGCACTTGTCGCAGGCGATGGTCATCAGAAAACATCCCTTCCTATGTCACAGATTAATGCGGGCCACGCTGACACAGCGCATGGTTGGGTTGAAGTGGAGACCAGATGTCACAACCGATTCCCGCCGACACTGCCCTGTTCGGGATGAAACCCCGTCCCGCGTCACGGGCATCGACCGCTGGAAACGCCACTTCGCTGCTCCGCCCGATCCCGGTCGTCCGGGCCGGGCCCCCACCGCACCCGCGATGCGCCTGCCGGCCATCCGGCTGCGGACCGATGACCTGACGCCCCGCTTCAGGTCGACCTGACGACCGCGATCATCCGCACTTACCGAAACTGGCATGGGATCAGACAGGCGGGCGCTTTGCTCCGCCCGATGGCGACATCGTCCACACCTGCTTCCATCCCCAGCAGAGAGAGTACCGCATTTTGCAACAGCCCCTTTTTCATCACGGCAATCCCCGGCGCACCACTGCCATGCACCAGTCCCGCACCCTTTCTTGCGAAGCGAAGGAGACGTCCTTGACCCTGCCATACGCCCCCCCCGCCATCTTCTTGTCCTTGGCTGACAAAACGCCACGGCGGCACCATCGGTTCCCTGCTGCTCCACAGGTCGCCCCGGCCAGAACGTCGCGCAACGCGCCGCAGTACCCCGCCCCCTTCCACCCGCATCAAACGGAGGCTTGCCAATGAACGTTGTCACCCTGCAAGGCACCCGCTTCGTTCCACAGACCGAAGCGAAGATTGACCCCGCCCGCGAAACCCGGATCGACCCCCGCGATGAGGTCACGGCCTATCTCACCCCCCTGCGCGCCTTCGGCATCAGCCTGACAGGCAACCGCTCGGCTGCCGAGGATCTGGTGCAGGACACCATCCTGAAAGCCTGGAGCAACATCGAAAAATTCCAGCCCGGCACCAATATGCAGGCCTGGCTGTTCACCATCCTGCGCAACACCTTCTATTCCGGCCGACGCAAGCATCGGCGCGAGGTGCCCGATCCCGAAGGTCTGCATGCCGCCACCCTGTTCGAACTGCCCGCCCATGATGGCAGGCTCGCCTTCCGCGACTTCCACCGCGCCTTCGCCCAACTGTCCTGCGAACACCGCGAAGTGCTGATCCTTGTCGGCGCATCGGGCTATTCCACCGAGGAAACTGCCGACAAGATCGGCATCGCCATAGGCACGGTGAAAAGCCGCACCAGCCGCGCCCGCCGACGGCTGGCCGAACTGATGGGGCTCGAAGATGCCGAACCCTTCGCCCCGCTCGGTGATGCGGTCACCCGCTCGGTCATGGGCGGATCGCTGGCCCGTCTCGCCTGACCTTGTCCCCCGCGCCCGGAAAAGGGGCATGGGGCAGAGGCGGAAAAAATCGGCCCTGTCAGGGAACCGGGGCCGCCGCCTTGCGTTATCAAACTGATGAACGTTCCGGGGCAATGCGCGACAGGTCGGAAAGCTCAGCCCGTTCAGGCTGGCGCTTCGCAAGCCCCGTTCTCCAACACGCCCGGCGACGGGACCCAAGATCACCCCCGGATGCAGGGTTTCGCCTTGCAGCCGCTTACCTCTGCCCAGTCTGCCCCCAGCGCAACACGCCCTGGCACAGCGCTGGGCCGGGCCTCACCCCAAACCCAACAGGAACTGCATCATGTCCCTTGTCTCTCTCTTCGTGACACTGATCGTCGTCGGTATTCTTCTGTGGCTCGTGAACACGTATCTGCCGATGGATCGCAAGATCAAAACGATCCTGAACGTCGTCGTGGTGATCTTCGTCATCCTCTGGATCCTGAACGGAACCGGGCTTCTGGGCGGGCTTAATGGCGTCGCCGTCGGCGGCTGACACCCCGCCCGATCTGCACGGCACTGCCGCGCTGACCGGGCCGGTCACTTTGGCGACCCTGTCCGAAGTCCGGGCCTTTCTTGACGAAAGGCCCGGATTTTCCGCGTTGGACCTGTCCGCCATTACCGCACTTGATACCGCCGGGGCATGGCTCATCACCACCCGCATCGCCACCACTGGCGCGCAGGTTCCGATCACCGGGGCCAGCGCCGCGCATGACCTATTGCTGCAAACCGTCACCGATGCGCTGCCTGCCCCGCAAAAGCGCACCCGTCGCCCCGCGCATCATCGTGCGGGCGACGAACTGGCCTGGATCGGCGCCGCCGTCAGCGGTTACGGCGCGGTCATCGCAGGCAGCCTTGGGTTTCTGGGCCTTGTCATCGCGCGCCTTGGCAACACGATCCTGCACCCCTCGCGCCTGCGGTTCACGGCACTTGTCCATCACATGCAGCAGGCCGGGCTGAACGCCCTGCCCATCGTGGCCCTGATGGGCTTTCTCATTGGCATCGTGCTGGCCTTTCAGGGCGCCACCCAGCTCAAGCAATTCGGGGCCGAGGTCTTCGTCGTCAACCTCATTGCCGTCTCCATCCTGCGCGAACTGGGCATCCTTCTGACCGCGATCATCGTCGCCGGGCGTTCCGCTTCGGCCTTCACCGCCGCCATCGGATCGATGAAAATGCGCGAAGAGATCGATGCCATGCGCGTCCTCGGCCTTGATCCGATCGAACTTCTTGTCCTGCCGCGTGTGCTCGCGCTGGTCCTGACGCTGCCGCTTCTGGGCTTTGTCGCCAACATGGCCGGGCTCGTCGGCGGCGGGCTGATGGCCTGGATCGACCTTGGCATCTCGCCCGGCATGTTCCGCACGCAACTCCTGATGGATACCGATGTCTCCCACCTTCTCGTGGGCCTGTCCAAGGCCCCGGTCTTTGCGCTGATCATCGGCGTCGTTGGCTGTCATCAGGGGATGCAGGTCAAGGGCGATACGGAATCGCTTGGCAGCCGCACCTCAAGCTCGGTCGTCATCGCGATCTTTCTGGTGATCGTCGTCGACGCCCTGTTTTCCGTCTTCTTCGCGATCTGGGGGGTGTGATGGCCACATCCGACCCCGCCGCGATCATCACCGTCCGCAACCTGACGAACCGCTTCGGCAAGACGGTGGTGCACAAGGACCTCAACCTCGATGTCCGGCGCGGCGAAGTGCTGGGCGTCGTGGGCGCATCCGGCAGCGGCAAATCCGTTCTGCTGCGCACCATCGTCGGCCTGCAAACCCCGGCCGAGGGCAAGATCACTGTTCTCGGCACCGATGTCCTCACCGCTCAGGGCCGCGATCTGCGCGCCGTGCAGAACCGCTGGGGCGTGATGTTTCAGGACGGCGCGCTCTTCTCCTCGCTCACCGTGCGCGAAAATGTCGCCGCCCCCATGCGCGCCGTGCCGGGCATCGACGAAGACACCCGCAATGCGCTAGCTGATCTGCGCATCGCCATGGTTGGCCTCAAACCGCAGGCGGGTGATCTCTACCCGTCCGATCTGTCAGGCGGCATGCGCAAACGGGCAGGCCTTGCCCGCGCCCTGTCGCTCGACCCGGAAATCCTGTTCCTTGATGAACCCACCGCCGGCCTTGATCCCATCGGGGCCTCGGAATTCGACGCCCTCATCCGCGCCCTGCAAAAGGCGCTGGGCCTGACGGTCTTTCTCGTCACCCATGATCTCGACACGCTGCACGCCACCTGCGACCGCATCGCCGTGCTGTCGGAAAAGAAGGTTCTGGCGACCGGCACCATGGTCGACATGCTGCTGATCGATGACCCATGGGTTCATTCCTATTTTCACGGGCCCCGCGCCCATGCCGCGCTGCAGGCGCAGGGGGCGATCTGATGGAAACCCGCGCGCGCTACATTCTAGTGGGCACCTTCACGCTGTTCAGCCTGCTCGCGGCGCTGGGCTTCATCCTGTGGCTCGCCAAGGTCGAGATCGACCGCACCTTCGCACAATACGACATCCTCTTCGATACTGTGGCGGGCCTGGGGCAGGCCAGCGCCGTGCGCTATAACGGGGTGGATGTGGGCAAGGTGCTGACCATCGAACTTGACCGCGCCAACCCAGCCCTTGTCCGCGTCCGGATCGAGGTTTTTGCCTCCACCCCCATCCGCACCGACACGATGGCAACCCTCGCCTCTCAGGGTGTCACCGGTGTCTCCTTCGTCGCGCTTGAAGGCGGGCAGGCCGGCTCTGCGCCCCTCATCGCCGAACCTCCCGCCGACGTGCCGGTGATCCCGTCCGAACCTTCCGTCGTGCAGGGCCTGATCACCGATGCCCCCGATCTTTTGGCCGAAGCCATCGCCCTGATGGAAGATATCCGCGGTTTTACCACCCCGGAAAACAGCGCCGCCATCACGGAAATCCTCAAGAACGTCGAAACCGCCACCGCCCGCATCGACAGCATGGCCGCCCAGACCGACAGCGTGATGGCCAAGGCTGAAGCGACGCTGACCCGCGCCGATGCCGCGTTGGAGCAGGCAGAAGCCGCCTTCGCCAGCGCCAACACCGTGATCGGGGATGATATCCCCGAAGTCATGACGGCCCTCAAGGCCACCATGGCCGATATCCGCCGCTCGGCGACGGGGCTGGCAGACTTCACGAGCACCGGCCTGCCAAGGTTCAGCACCCTCGCGCAAGAGGCGCGCACGATGGTGGGCAGCATCCGCGCCCTGTCCGACCGCATCAGCAGCGACCCCGCCCGCTTCCTTCTCGGCAACCAGACCCCGGCATACAGGAATTGATCACCATGGCCCCCTTTCGCGCTGCCCTTCTGTCGCTGGCCCTCTTGTCGGGCTGTGGAGCTCTCGGGGCCGTATCCGATGCCAGCGCCCCTCTGGACGCCTATACGCTCACCCCTTATGCGCCGGGGCAGATCCCGGCCGGGGGCAGGCGGCATCTGGTGGTGGAACTGCCCACGTCCGGAGGAGCGCTTTCCACCGACCGTATCCTTGTCAAACCGGTCCCGTTTCAGGCGCAATACCTGCCCGATGCCCGCTGGTCCGAACCAACCCCCGCGCTGCTGCAATCGCTTCTCGTCGCCTCATTCCAGAACGCGGGCGGCTTTCGCCTTGTGGGTCGCACCGGGGCGGGCCTGATGCCCGACTACACCCTGATGTCCGAAATTCAGTCCTTTCAGGCCGAACCCGCCGGCCCCGCGCCGGAACCGCTGCTCATCCGGGTTGCAGTGATGATGACCGTCATCCGCGAATCCGACCGCCAGATCATCGCCGCACGCCCTTTCGCTGCATCGGCCAATGTCGCCTCCGATGACACGGCCGCCGTGGTCGCAGGCTTTGACAGCGCGTTGCAATCGGTTCTGCGTGACGCCGTGCAATGGACCGCGTCACAGGCTCGCTGATCCAGGCCCGCTGAACCAGCCCCGCCTGACCCGGAACCTGCAACCGGGCAGGGTGGGTTGCCCCCTTGATGCCCCCATGATGCCGCCTTGCTACCCTTCTGCCGCCACTGTCGCCTCCCATGACAAAGGCGGCAGCGGCAGGGTTGCCCCGGCGCGGAAAATCCGGCAACGATGCCGCCGTGTCTGGTGAATTCCGCGTCTGGGAGAGAGCAAATGATCCATCCGGTTCTGTTGTGCGGCGGATCGGGAACCCGTCTCTGGCCCCTCTCGCGCAAGAGCTTTCCCAAACAGTTCACCCGGCTCATCGGGGATGAAAGCCTGTTTCAGGCCTCCGCCCGCCGCCTTTCCGGCGATGGCTTCACCGCGCCCGTGGTCATCACCGGATCGGATTACCGCTTCATCGTGACCGAGCAATTGCAGGCCGTGGGGATCGACCCCGGCCCGGTTCTGATCGAACCCGAAGGTCGTAACACCGCCCCTGCGGTGCTGGCCGCCGCCCTGCATCTGGCCAAGTCCGACCCGCAGGCCCTGATGCTCGTCGCCCCCTCCGATCACGTCGTCCCCGACGCGCTCGCCTTCCGCGCCGCCGTCAAGGCAGGCGAAGCAGCGGCGAAATCCGGCCGCATCGTCACCTTCGGCATCCGGCCCACGCGCGCAGAAACCGGCTATGGCTGGCTGGAACTCACCGGCCCCGCCGCCGATGGCGTCCCGGTCGATCTGGCCCGCTTCGTGGAAAAACCGAAACGTGCCGCGGCAGAATCCATGCTCGCCGCGGGCAATTTCCTGTGGAATGCAGGTATCTTCCTCTTCACTGCGGCCACCATGATCGCGGCCTTCCGCGCCCATGCGCCGGGCCTGCTCGCCCCCGTTGGCGCTGCCGTCGATGCCGCCCGCGCCGATCTGGGCTTCCTGCGGCTGGAAGAAACCGCCTGGAAAGGGGCCGAGGCGATTTCCATCGACTATGCCGTGATGGAACGCGCCGCCAATCTGGTGGCCGTGCCCTTTGGTGCAGGCTGGTCCGATCTGGGCGGCTGGGATGCCGTCGCGTCCGAGATGGGGGCCGATCCGCGCGGCAACGCGCTTGGCGGCAACGCCGTGGCGATCGATTGCGACAACACGCTCCTGCGCGCCGAAGAGCCGGGTGTCGAACTGGTCGGGATCGGCCTGAACAACATCATCGCCATCGCCACCGGCGATGCGGTGCTGGTGGCCGACAAATCCCGCGCGCAGGATGTCAAACGCGCGGTCGAGGTGTTGCAGGCCAAGGGCGCCAAACAGGCCGAGGCTTTCGCCCGCGACCACCGCCCTTGGGGCTGGTTCGAAACGCTGGCCCTGTCAGACCGCTTTCAGGTCAAGCGCATCGTCGTCAAACCCGGCGCGGCCCTGTCGCTGCAATCGCACATGCACCGGTCCGAACACTGGATCGTCGTCTCCGGCACCGCCCGCGTGACGGTGGATGACATGGTCAAGCTGGTGGGTGAAAATCAGTCCGTCTACATTCCCCTCGGGGCCAAGCACCGGATGGAAAACCCGGGCAAAGTGCCCATGGTCCTGATCGAGGTGCAGACCGGCACCTATCTGGGCGAGGATGACATCATCCGCTACGAAGACGTCTACGCCCGCGGCCAGGGGGCCAAGGGCTAGCCCCATGCGCAGGCGCAGCAGCCGACAAAAGGTCCCGGGTCAAGCCCGGGACAGGGTTACCCCTGCGCCCAAAGCCCGTCATAAACCGTGCGGATCCCCGCCACCTCACGCTCAACGCTGAACAGGCGCACCGCCCGCTCACGCGCCGTGGCCGCAAAGGACGCATGCTTTGCCGGATCGGACAACAAGGCCACCGCAGCCTCAGCCGCACCCTCGGCATCCTCCAGCGGCACGATGATCCCCGCCTGCTCATTGCCGCCCGCGCGCCCCGCGAATTCCGCGAAATGCCCGGTTTCGCTCGCGATGATCGGCACGCCACATGCCATCGCCTCGATCGGCGTCACGCCATAGCCTTCATAGCGGGGCAGGGCCATCAGCAAGCGGCACCCTTGCATCAGCGCGGGCATCCGCTCTGCCGCCACCTCGCCGGGAAACAGGATGCGCCCCGTCAAACCGGCCGCCGCCACCTCTCCCTTCAGCCGGGCAAGAAACCCCTCATCCCCGCCCTTTGCCAACCCCGCCACCACCGCCACCGCGCCGGGCAGCCGGGGCAGGGCGCGGATCATCGCCTGCACGAACAGGTCCGTTCCCTTTTCCGGCCGGACCCGCCCCACCGTCAGGATACCGTATTCGCCCGGAAAGCCCGTCGCCGCCCAAGCAGCCGCCCCATCCGCCGCCCTATCCGACACGGGCGCAAAACGCGCCACATCCACCCCATGCGGCACCACCGCCCGCACCCCCGGCACAAACCCCGCAGCGACTTCGGTCGTGGCGATCACCGCGTCCATCCGGGAAATCAGCCAGCGCGGAAAGGCCGAATGGCGGCGCTGCGCGGCCGATGTAAAGACAATCCGCACCGGCAGCCGCAGCACATCCCGCGCGAACAGCGCCAACTGCATTTCCGGGTTGCGCCGCACATGCCAGATCGAAAACGGCCGCCCCGCAGGCGGCACCCGCGCCAAGGCCAACGCCTGCCGCCGCGTCACCGGTTTCGGGCAACCGGGCAAGGGATGGCCCACCAGCACCGTCCTCAGGTCGCGCCCCTGCGCGGCCAGCACGGCAGCAGCCGTGGCCGACACCCCGGTGAACCGCGGGTTCAGGTTGGTGACATAAACCTCGGCGGCCCCATCATCCCGGCGGTCATCGGCCATGCGGCGTTCCTCTGCTGCGCGCCCCATTGACCCCGCCCAACCCCGCGCTGTCAACGTGGGCCTTGCCGTTGCGTCCCACCATCTTGGCATCCTTGTTCCCCCCCGCTCTGCGGGATATATCCCTCCCTCTCAGGGGTTTGTCCCCAATGCTGCAGGCAGGCATGGCCACCACGGACCACAAAGCAAAGCGGATCGGCCCCTGGCTGGTGGATCGCCTCATCCGGGGGGCGATCTGGCTGATGCTGCGCCTGCCTTTCGAGGCACGCCGCCGCCTTGCCGCTGTCCTGATGGCACACGTCGTCGCGCCAGTGGGCGGCTATCGCGCCCGCATCCGCGAAAACCTCGCCCTTGTCCGCCCCGATCTGACCGCCGCCGAAATACGGCATATGGAACGCGCCGTTCCCCGCAGCATCGGGCGCACGCTGGCCGAGCTTTACTCCGGCCCCGATTTCATCGCCCGCGTGGCGCGCGAACCCCTCCAAGGCGCCGGCGTCGTCGCGCTGCAAGAGGCGCATCGCACAGGCCGCCCGGTCCTTCTGGTGACCGGCCATCTGGGCAATTACGATGCCATCCGTGGCGGGCTGATCGCGCGCGGCTACCGCGTGGGCGGGCTCTACCGCCCGATGGACAACGCCTTTTTCAACGAACATTACGTTGCTGCCATCTCGCGCATCGGCACCCCCCTGTTCCCACGCGGGCGCAAGGGTCTGGCCGACATGCTGCGTTTTCTCAAGGGCGGCGGCATGGTCGGTGTGGTGCTGGATCAGTCGATGGGCGACGGGGCCCTGCTCCGCTTCTTCGGCCAACCGGCGCTGACCTCGCTGTCGCCTGCGGAAATGGCCCTGCGCTATGACGCGCTGATCCTGCCCACCTATGGCATCCGCCGCGCCGATGGCGGCTTTGACATGCTGGTCGAGGCCCCGATCCCCCACAGCACGGCCGAAGAAATGACCCAGGCCCTGAACGACAGCCTCGAAGCGCAGGTCCGCGCCCATATGGACCAGTGGCTTTGGACGCATCGCCGCTGGAAGATGGGCAACAAGACCTGGTGACGCCTCAACGCGCGTTCAGTTGCGACAGGATCAACGCCGCCGTCGCCGCCACACCATCCGCCTCTGCCGCCAACACCCCGGTTGCCGCCTCAGTCAGCGCCCGCCGCGCCTTCGGATCGCCCAGCACGCGCTCCAGCACCGCCGCTATCGATGCCGCATCCGTCACGGGTTGTGCTGCGCCCGCCGCGTCCAGCCGGGCATAAAGATCGGCAAAGTTGCCCACATGCGGCCCGTGCAGGATGGCCGATCCATGCAGCGCGGGTTCATAGGCGTTATGCCCCCCGATGCCCGGCACCAGCGATCCGCCGACAAAGGAAAGCGGGCACAGATCGAACCACAGCCCCATCTCGCCCAAGGTATCCGCCAGATAGACCTGCGCCCCCGGCACCTCTCCCCGGCTGCGCCAGCCTTGGCTCAACCCTTGCGCCGCCAAGATCTCTCCGATTTCCCCCGCCCGCGCGGGATGGCGCGGCGCTAGGATCAAAAGCGCATCCGGGTGGCTTTGGCACAAGAGGCGGTGCGCGTCAGCGACCGCCGCCTCTTCCCCGGCATGGGTGGATGCCGCAAGCCACAAGGGCCGCCCCCCGATCACCGAACGCAGATGCGCCAATTCCGCAGGGTCGACCGGCAACCGCTCCGCTGCCCGCTTCAGACTCCCGGTTACCTGCACGCGCGCGCCCTCGGCCCCAAGCGAGACCAACCGCTCCGCCATCGCGGCATCCGGGGCCGCCAGCAGCGTGAACCGTCCCAGCACCGCGCGGGCCAACCCGCCCATCCGCCCCCAGCGCCGGGCAGACCGATCCGACATCCGCGCATTGGCCAGGATCAGCGGAATTCCACGCGCATGGGTGGCATGGATCAGACGCGGCCAGAATTCGCTTTCCACCATCACCGCCACATCAGGGTGCCAATGATCCAGAAACCGCGCCACCGGGCCGGGCAGATCCAGCGGCAGGAACTGCACGATCACCCGCTCCGGCACCCGCGCCTGCATCAACCCCATCGCGGTGACGGTGGTGCAGGTCAGCAGAACCGTAACCCCGTCGCGCGCGGTCAACTCCTTCAGCAGGGGCAGCACCGACAGGCCTTCGCCCACGGATACGGCATGCAGCCAGATCACCCGCCCCGCCGGCCTGGCCACGCTGATCTGGCCCAGCTTTTCGGGCCAACGCGTCGGGTCTTCCTTGCCCCGCGCCAGACGGCGACGCAGGATCGCCGGCCCGAACGGACCCAACGCCCGCGTCGCGGCCAGCCACACTCCCAACAGCGCCGAGGCGGGCGGCGTCTGCGGCGGCGGCAGCGGTGTCGGGGGAAGTCCGGCGTCTCTCATGCCTGTCCCATACACCGCCGCGCGGGTGCTGTCACTTCACCGCCCGGGACGGATCACTTCGTCAGGATCAGTTTGCCCGCACGCGTGATGCGCAGCGCATAAACCTGCCCATCCAGCGCAATGCGCGCCTGAACCCCACCCTTGGTCAGCACCCGCGCATCATGCAGCGGCGCGCCCTCGGTCGGGGCAATCGCGGGCCGGGTCGCCGTTGGGCGCGCCACAGGCGCCTGCAGCCGCATCGGATCGGTGCGCATGTTCATCGTCCTGCCTCCATCCGGTCGAACAGGGCCTCAAGCCCGGTTCCGGCACTGGCCGGGGTCCAGCCCGACAGGGCCAGACGGAACAGATCCGCCGTCTCCGCCGCAGGTGGCAGGGGATGCGGGTCCGATTCAAACAGTTTCCAAATCATCCGGGTCATTTCGCCATCTCTCATGTCAGGGAACGCCGGGCTGACCACAGGGGCTGGCTGGGATATGAAATAAACCTAGCAAAACAGTCGGAAATGTAAAGCGGATTCTGCCGCTCCACTTTCGTCCCTCAACTGATGCTCCAAACCCTTTCCGCTTGGGTCGACCCCTGCTAACCAAGCGCAATGCGAGTAGGGGACAACAGCATGACGAACGCCAGCCTCACCTGTATCAAGGCCTATGATATCCGCGGCCGCCTTGGCCATGATCTTGACGAAGGCATCGCCGCCCGCATCGGCCGCGCCTATGCCGAGGTGCTGGGTACCCGCCGCGTCGTCCTTGGCCGCGACATCCGCGCGTCATCGCAAGCGTTGGCCGATGCCGTGGCAAAGGGCCTGATGGCGGCGGGGGCAGAGGTGCTCGACCTTGGCCTGTGCGGCACGGAGGAGGTGTATTTTGCCACCGGCCACCTTGGCGCGGATGGCGGCATCTGCGTCACCGCCTCGCACAACCCGATGGATTACAACGGGATGAAGATGGTCCGCGCGGGCGCGGCACCGCTCGACGCCGCCACCGGACTAGCCGCGATCAAGGCACTGGCGGAAAAGCAGGACTTCGCGGCGCCCAAGCCGGGCGGGCGCATCACCGATGCCTCCGCCACCCGCACCGCCTATGTCGATCGCGTGCTGTCCTTTGTCGACATCACCGCCCTGCGCCCGCTGCATATCCTGATCAATTCCGGCAATGGCGCAGCCGGGCCGACCTTCGATGCCATCGCCGCCGCACTCGCCGCCCGTGGCGCGCCCTTGCGCTTCACCCGGCTGCACCACGAACCCGATAGCAGCTTTCCCAATGGCATCCCCAACCCGCTTCTACCCGAAAACCAGCCCGTCACCGCACAGGCGGTGGTCGCTGCCGGGGCCGACATGGCCGTGGCCTTCGACGGCGATTTCGACCGCTGCTTCTTCTTCGATCACCAAGGCGCCTTCGTTCCCGGCGAATATGTCGTGGGCCTTCTGGCGGAAACCTTCCTTGCAAAGGAACCCGGTGCCGCCATCGTCCACGATCCGCGCGTGATCCTTGCCACCCAGGCCACCGTCGCCGCCGCCGGGGGCCGGGCGGTCATGGCCCGCACGGGACATGCCTTCCTCAAACAGGCCCTGCGTGACACCGGTGCCGTCTATGGCGGCGAGATGTCGGCGCATCACTATTTCCGCGACTTCTTCGCCTGCGACAGCGGCATGATCCCCTGGCTTCTGGTGGCCGAGTTGATGGGCCGCACCGGCCAACCGCTTGCCACCCTGCTGGCCGACCGCCGCGCTGCCTTCCCCTCTTCGGGCGAGATCAACTTTCGCGTCCCCGATGTGAAAGCCGCCATCGCAAAGGTGGAAAACCTCTACGCCCCCCGCGCCGAAACCCGCGACGATACGGACGGGCTGTCGCTGGATTTCGGCACCTGGCGGATGAACCTGCGCGGCTCGAACACCGAACCGCTTTTGCGCTTGAACGTGGAATCCCGCGCCCGTCCCGATCTGGTGGATCAGGCCGTGGCCGAGATCAGCGCGCTTTTTTCCTGACCTCCGCCTGACCCGGCCCCCGGGGGCTGTCTGCCCCCGGACCCCCGAGGATATTTTCACAGAGAAGAAAGGGGCAGGGGCCCGCGTCGCCGCTACATCACCGCGCCGATTTGCCAGGGTACGAACTCCGCCCCGCCAAAGCCCAGCTCTTCCGACAAGGTCTGCTGGCCCGAGGCGACGGCAATGATCTTGTCCAGAATCTCCTCTCCCTTCGCTTCGATGCTCACCCCCTCGGTCAGGATATCGCCGCAGTTGATGTCCATATCCTCGGCCATGCGGGCATACATTTCCGAATTGGTCGCCAGCTTGATGCAGGGGCTGGGCTTGTATCCCGACACCGACCCACGCCCGGTGGTAAAAACGATCATCGTGGCACCCGAGGCGATCTGCCCCGTCACCGAACAGGGGTCATAGCCGGGGCTGTCCATATAGGTGAAGCCGGGCGTCGTGATGGGTTCGGCAAACTTGTAGACCCCCGCCAGTGGCGCCGTGCCGCCCTTGGCCACGGCGCCCAGCGATTTTTCAAGGATCGTGGTCAGCCCACCCTTCTTGTTGCCGGGGCTGGGGTTGTTGTCCATCTCCCCCTCATTCCGCGCCGTATAATCCTCCCACCAGCGGATGCGTTCGATCAACCGCTCCCCCACCTCGGGCGATACCGCGCGGCGCGTCAGCAGATGTTCCGCCCCATAGATTTCGGGTGTTTCTGACAGGATCGTTGTCCCCCCCATCCGCACCAGCAGGTCCGATGCATGGCCCAAGGCCGGGTTGGCGGTGATCCCGGAATAGCCGTCCGATCCGCCGCATTGCAGCCCGATGATCAGTTTCGACACCGGGGCAGGGCGACGCTCTACCTGTGACGCCACCTCGGCCATGCCGCGCAACACCTCCAGCGCCTTGGCGATGGTCGCGCGCGTGCCGCCCGTGCCCTGAATCGTCATGTAGCGGAAATTGCCATCCGGCCGCAGCCGCCCCTGACCCACCAGATCAGGCACCTGCATCACCTCGCACCCCAGCCCAACCAGCAGGATGCCTCCGAAATTGGCGTTGCGGGCATATCCCTTCAGCGTACGCATCAGGGTCTGATACCCCTCATTCGTGCCGGACATGCCGCAGCCGGTCTGATGCACGATGGGAACAAAGCCGTCGACATTGGGCAGGGAGTTCAGCACCGGGTCCTTCTCCGCCGCCTCGGCGATGAAGCGCGCGACAGAGCCGGAACAGTTCACCGATGTCAGGATGCCGATATAGTTCCGCGTCCCCACCTGCCCGTCGGCGCGGTGATAGCCCATGAATTCGCGCGGTGGCAGCGCCGGCAGGGGGCGGCTTTCGCTGCCGATCGCATAGTCATCGCTGTGCGGCGCCATGCCCAGATTGTGCGAATGCACATGCGCCCCGGCCGGAATGTCCATCGTCGCCTGACCGATGATCTGGCCATAGCGCAGCACATTCTGCCCCTGCGCAATCGGGCCCGCCGCGATCTTGTGACCGCGTGGCACGGGTTGCGGCAGTGCCACCCCCGCCACTGCCGCCCCTTTCGGCAGATCCTCAAGCGCGATCACCACATTATCCGCGCCATGCAGCCGGATCACCCCGCCTGTTTGTCCTGCCATCGTCCATCCCCCCACCGGTCGCGCTGCTTTCTTGACAGACCGCTGCGCGTGTCTAACATGTTAGCATGTTACAGCCGCCCGAACCGTCCCCACAAGAGCCTTCCGAAGCGCGGCTCACCCCGCTGGAGCGGTTTTCCGGCTCCCTCGGCCAGCGCGTCTATCAGACCCTGCGCGAGGCGATCCTGTCGCTAGCCTATCGCCCCGGCGAAATTTTGCGCAAACCCGAAATCTGCGAGGCCTTGGGCGTCTCGCGCAGCCCGGTTGCCGATGCCGTGGCGCGGCTTGCGACCGAAGGGCTTGTCGATGTCGTCCCGCAGGCCGGCACCTTCGTCGCCCGCTTTTCGATGGAAGAGATTCGCGAAGGCGCCTTCCTGCGTGAGGCGATCGAAATGGCTGCCATTGAGCGCGTGGCCGAGACGATCACCGAGGATCAGCTTACCCAACTCCGCCGCAACCTCACCGTGCAGGCCGCGCTGATCGCTGATGGCGATGTGCCGGGCTTCTATCAGATGGACGCGGCCATGCATGAACTGATCCTGTCCTTCTCAGGGTTTCGCCGCCTGGCACAGGTCAGCGAAACGGCGTGGCTCCATGTCAACCGCGCGCGGCAACTCATCCTTCCCGTGCCGGGTCGCATTGCCGCGACGCTGGACGAACACCGCGCCATCCTCGCCGCGCTCGAGGCGCGCGATCCCGCCTCCGCCCGGCTTGCAACGCGCCACCATCTGCGGCAGTTGATCACCTATCTTGAACCGCTGGAACGCGAACGGCCCGATCTCTTCGATCCCGCCTGAAAGGCCTGCCCCATGACGATCCCGAACCGCCCGCGCTATGCCACGCGCCTGAACGCCTTCAAACGCAAGGGCGACACCGTGGCCGACATGATCGCCCGCGCCGGAACCGTGGGCGGGCTGAACGCCGCCGACTTGAACTTTCCCGACCATTTCGATCATCACACCCCGGCTCAACTGACCCAAATCTTGCAACAAAGCGGTATGTCGCTGAATGGCCTTGCCATGCGCTACTACACCGATCCCGGCTTTCGGCTGGGCGCCTTCACCCACCCCGACGCCACCATCCGCCGCGCCGCCATCGACATCACCAAGCGCGGCCTTGATGCGTTGGCCCAGATGGGCGGCACTGTGATGACCGTCTGGCTGGGCCAGGACGGCTTTGATTACAGCTTTCAGGGCGATTATGCCCGTCTCTGGGATGACACCCTGTCAGGTCTGGCCGAGGTCTGCGATCACAACCCCGCGCTCGACATCTCCATCGAATACAAACCCAACGAACCGCGCAGCTGGTCCGTCCTGCCCGACATGGCCACCACTTTGCACGCCATCCGCGATGTCGCGCGCCCCAATCTCGGCGTCACGCTGGATTTCTGCCACATGCTCTTCGCGGGCGAGATGCCCGCCAAATCCGCCCTCCTTGCCGCCCGCTATTGCCGCATCATGGGCGTGCATCTGAATGACGGCTACGCCAAGCGCGACGATGGCCTGATCGCTGGCACCGTTCACCCGATCCAGACGGTCGAACTGTTCTGGGTGCTCGACCAGATGGGCTATGACGGCGTCATCTATTTCGACACCTTCCCCGATCATGGCGGGATGGACCCGGTCGAGGAATCCCGTGCCAACCTCGCCCTCACGGAACGGCTCCGCACGGTCGCGCTTGGCCTGCGCGGTGACGCAAACCTCACCGCCGCGATGGCAAGACAGGACGCCGCCGCCTCCACCCGCCTCATCGCCCGCGCGCTCTATGGGGCCTGATCCCGAACTAGGTCTTTGGCCCATTCTTCTCTGCTGAAATATCCTCTGGGGGTGTGGGGGGCGAAGCGCCCCCACTTCTGAGCCGAAGCGCGCATGCGCGCAGGCGAGGCAAAAGGAATGCGTCGCCCGGCAGGGCGGCGCGCAATATCACACCCCGTAAAACCCCACCGCCGTGCCGCCATAGATCAGCGCCCGGTCCACATCGTCCAACCCTTCCGTCAGGGTCTGCGCTGCCGCCCGCCAATCGGCATATTCCCCGCGCAATCGGCAGACCGGCCAATCCGATCCCCACATCACCCGCTCCGGCCCGAATACCCGGAACACATGGTCCGCATAGGGGCGCAGATCATCGACGGTCCAATCCGCATCGGCCTCGGTGATCAGGGCGGAAAACTTCACCACCGCCGCTGTCTCATCCGCGATCCGGCTCATGCCATCGGCCCAAAGGCGGAAATGCGCCTCCGATTTCTCGCGGATCTGCGGCTTCATGCAGTGATCCACCACCACGGGCAGGGTGGGATAACGCTTCAGGATCGTCAGGAAATGCCCCAGATGGCGGGGAAATCCCAGCGCATCGAACCGCAAGCCAAGGTCGCAGAGCGCGCGGAATGCCCATTGCACATCGTCGCGCAGCATCCAGCCATCATCGGGAATATCCTGAATCATGGGCCGCACGCCCTTGAACTTCGGATGTCCTGCAAGCCGCTTCATCTCGGCAAGGTCGGACGGGCGCTCGAAATCCACCCAGCCCACCACCCCCAGAACCCAGGGCACCGCATCCGCGACGCCCAGCATGTATTCCGTCTCGGCAACGGTAGGTGCTGCCTGCACCAGAATCGTCCCCTCCACCCCTGCCGCCTGCAATTGCGGCCACAGGTCCGCAGGCCCATAGGGGCGCGACAGAACCGGGTCATCCGCTGGCATCCAGCCGTAATCGCCCCGCCCGGGGTGCCAGAAATGCTGATGCGCGTCGATCTGCATGGGGTCCTCGCTCAAACAGGTGCGTCGGGGTGGATCAACCCTTCGGCTTTCATTGCCGCCCACAGGGCAGGGGGGATCACCGCCGCTGCCGCCTGCAGGTTGCTCTCCATCTCGAACAGCGTCTGCCCGCCGGGGATCACCGACACCACCGCCGGATGCCGTGCGCAGAACTGGAATGCCGCATCCACCAGCCGCACACCATGCGCCGTGCAGAGGTCCTGCAACCGCCCCGCCTTTGCCATCGCCCAATCCGGCGCGTCCTCATAGCGATACTGCGCCCCCGGGCGCGGCCCGGTGGCCAGAATCCCGGAATTGTACGGCCCCCCCACCACCACCCCCACGCCCCGCGCGGCAGCGGGGTTTATGAACCCCTCCAACGCTTCGGTCCGCAGCAGCGAATACTCCCCAGCCAGCAGGAAGATGTCGAAATCCCCCCGCGTCATCATCCAGGTGCAGGGCTCCCATTCGTTCACCCCCGCCCCAAAAGCCCGGATCACGCCTTCCCCACGCAACTGCATCAACGCCCGGTATCCGCCCGACATGAACTCCCCCAGCCGCGCATCCAGCGCCGCCTGCGAGCCGTGGTTGAAGATATCCAGATCATGGGCGTAAAGAATGTCGATCCGGTCGAGGCCCAACCGTTCCAGCGAAAACTCCACCGACCGGAACACCGCGTCATAGCTGTAGTCATAAACCTCATTTCTTGACGGCACGTCGAACCACTTCCCAAACCCGTCGCGCCTGTCCGGTGTTGTCACCCGGAACAACCGCCCGATCTTGGATGAAATCACATATTCGTCCCGCGGCTTGCCGCGCAGGAACCGGTTCAGCCGCGTCTCCGACAGGCCCAGCCCATAGAGCGGGGCCGTGTCGAAATACCGAACACCCCCCGCCCAGGCTGCCTCCAGCACCGCATGCGCATCGTCATCCGAAATCGCGCGGAACAGGTTGCCGATGGGGGCCGACCCGAAGCCGAGTGTGGTGAAATCCAGCCCCCCATTGCCCAGCCTGTCCCAATGCCGCTTTTCTTGCATGTCCCGTCTCCCCGTCTCAACTGACATGCTAGTATGTTCCCCCTTCCGGTCCAATCCCTTTCCGTCTAGCTTTCCCCGATCAGGGAGGACGACATGTCACGTTTCGAAAAGGTCTTTGGTGCCGGGAAAAAGCCCGTCATCGCCATGGTCCATCTGGGCGCGCTGCCCGGCACGCCGCTGCATGATGCGGCAGGCGGGGTGGAGGGCATCATCAAAGGCGCCGCCAAGGACCTCGCCGCGTTGCAAGCGGCTGGCGTCGATGCCGTGATGTTCGGCAATGAAAACGACCGCCCTTATGAGCTGAAAGTGGACACCGCCTCTACCGCCACCATGGGCTATGTCATCGGCCGCCTGCGCGACCGCATCACCGTGCCCTTCGGCGTGAATGTGCTCTGGGATCCGATGGCCTCCATCGCCTTGGCCGCCGCCACAGGTGCCGCCTTCCTGCGCGAGATCTTTACCGGCACCTATGCCAGCGACATGGGCATCTGGGCCCCCGACGCAGGCGCCGCCCAGCGCTATCAGCACCGCCTTGGCAACACCGATTGCGCGCTTCTTTACAACGTTTCGGCCGAATTCGCGGGCAGTCTTGACCCCCGTTCCCTGCCGGACCGCGCCCGTTCAGCCGTATTCTCCTCCATCCCCGATGCCGTCCTCGTCTCCGGCGCGATCACGGGCGAGGCGGCCGAGATGCGCGATCTGGAGGCGGTCAAGCGCGTGCTGCCCAAGACGCCCGTCCTTGCCAATACCGGCGTGAAACACGCCACCATTGCCGATGTCCTGCGCGTGGCCGATGGCTGCATCGTGGGCTCGGCGCTGAAGGTCGATGGCGACACCTGGGCCGCCGTCGACCCCGACCGCGCGAAGGATTTCATGGACAAGGCCCGCGCCGCGAGGGGTTATTGATGCCAACCAATCGGAGCGCTGAAGCGCACGCCTTTTCTGTCGCCTCCGCGCCTGCGCGCTTCGGCTCCGCGTTCAGGGGGCGCACGCGCCCCCTCTTGTCCCGCCTGCGGCGTGCCAATTCACCCCCTGTGGATATTTGGCCAGAGAAGAATGTGCCAAAGAAGAATGGGGCAAGGCAGTGCTTGGGAGGATGGACATGACCCTGCGTGACCTGATCCGCGACTACATGCTGATCCCTGGCCTTGCGGGCCATGAGGACCGCATCCGCGCCCGGATCGCGGCCGATCTGGACCATCTGGGAATTCCCCACCGGACCGACCGGCTTGGCAATCTGTGCGCCACGCTGGAGGGCGACCCTGCCGCGCCCTCGGCGCTTGTCTTTACCCATATGGACCAGTTGGGGTTCATCCTCCGCAAGATCGAGCCCAACGGCCTGATCCGGCTTGAGCGTCTGGGTGGCGTGCCGGAACGCGCGCTGGCAGCGCAGGCGGTGCTGATCTGCACCCGCAAGGGCGACATCCCCGCACTGATCGCCAACAAGAGCCACCACGCCACCACGCCGGAAGAGAAATACCGCGTCGTCCCCTATGCCGAGCTCTATGTCGACGCGGGCTTTGCATCGAAGGAAGAAGCCCATGCCGCAGGCCTGCGCATCGGCGATCCGGTGGTTTACCGCCCGCATGTGATGGACCTCGCCAATGGCCGCATGGCCGGCACCAGCGCCGACGACCGCGCCGGATGCGCCGCTCTGGTGGACCTTGCCGCACGGCTGAAGGATCGCACCTCGGGCCCCACGGTTCACCTCGTGTGGTCGGTGCAGGAGGAATACAATCTGCGCGGCGTCCTGCCCGCCGCCACCGCCGCCAAGCCCGACATCGCCTTCCAGATCGACCTGCTGCTGGCCTGCGACACGCCCGACATGACCGCGCGCGGCGATGTCACCCTTGGCGGCGGGCCGGGCATCAGCCTGTATTCCTTCCACGGGCGCGGCACGCTGAACGGTGTCATCCCGCATCCTGCCCTTGTGGCCCTGATGGAAGACACCGCCGAAGCCGAAGGCCTGCCCCTTCAACGCTCGGCCCATACCGGTGCTCTGACCGATCTGTCCTATATCCAGTTCATGGGCGAAGAGGGGGTCGCCTGCCTCGATGTGGGTTTCCCCATGCGCTATACCCATTCCGCGCTAGAGGTGGTCGATCCCGCCGATGTGGCGCAGATGGTCACCCTGCTGCAGGCCGCACTTGCCCGCATCACCCCCGGCTTCAACCTGATCCGCTAAGGCCGCCATGACCCAAACACCGCATTACACGCTGGGCATCGACATCGGCACCTTTGAATCCAAGGGCGTTCTGGTCGATGGGGCAGGGCGGATCGTGGCGCAGGCCAGCCGCCCGCACAAGATGCTTGTCCCGCGCCCCGGCTGGGCCGAACACCGCGCGGATGAAGATTGGTGGGGCGATTTCGTCCATATCACCCGCGCGCTGCTGGCGGAGTCGCGCGTCGACCCCAAGGCCATCGTCGCCATCGCAGCCTCTGCCATCGGCCCCTGCATGCTGCCTGTCGATGCCGCGGGCAAACCCCTGATGAACGGCGTCCTCTACGGCGTGGACACCCGCGCGGCGGCAGAGATCGAAGATCTTACCACCCGCATCGGGGCCGACCGGATCATGGCCACCTGCGGCAATGCCCTTACGTCGCAATCGGTGGGGCCAAAGATCCTCTGGCTGAAGAACAACCACCCCGATCTTTATGCGCGCACAGCCAAGGTGCTGAATTCCACCAGCTACATCACCTGGAAACTGACCGGCGCCTATGTGATCGACCATTACACCGCTGCCAATTTCTCGCCCCTCTATGACGTGGGCGCGCTGGCCTGGACCGATGCGCTGGCCCCTGAAATCCTGCCGCTTGACCGGCTGCCGCGGCTCATGTGGTCCACCGATATCGCAGGCCATGTCACCGCCGCCGCCGCAGCCGAGACGGGCCTGGCCGAGGGTACCCCCGTCACCTGCGGCACCATCGATGCAGCGGCCGAGGCGGTGTCGGTCGGCGTGCAGCGCCCGGGCGAGATGATGATGATGTACGGCTCCACCATCTTCATCATTCAGGTGACGTCGGACCCCGTCCGCGACCCGCGCCTGTGGTATGCGCCCTGGCTCTGGCCGGGCATGCATGCCTCCATGGCCGGCCTTGCCACATCGGGCACGCTGACCCATTGGTTCCGCGATCACTTTGCCCGCGACACGAGTTTTGGCGATCTGGCGGCCGAGGCTGCGGCCTCACCCAAAGGCGCCAAGGGCCTCATCTGCCTGCCCTATTTCAGCGGCGAACGCACCCCCATCCATGATGCGCAGGCCAAGGGCGCCTTCTTCGGCCTCGACCTCACCCACACCCGTGGCGACCTGTTCCGCGCCGTGCTGGAGGGCATCGCCAGCGGCACCGCGCATGTGCTCGACACCTACCGCGAGCTGGACGCCTTCCCCCACCGCATCCTCGCCGTCGGCGGCGGAACGAAGAACGCGGTCTGGATGCAGGCCACGTCGGATATCGGCGGCGCTGGGCAGATCGTCTGCGAAAAGACAGTGGGGGCCAGCTATGGCGATGCCTTCCTCGCCGCCACTGCCGTGGGCCGTGCGATGCCCGAGGAAATCGCTGAATGGAACCCTGTCGCCCGCACCGTGCGGGCCGAAGCCGTGCCCGCCTATGCCCGACAATATCCGCTGTTCAAGCGCCTCTATACCCAGACACGCGACATTGCTCATGAACTGGGCAAAGAGGCGGGGTCCGCCTGATGCGCTTTGACCGCATGCGCCCGCATCAGGTGCAGGCGGCCATCGCCGCGAACACCCCCGTCGTGCTGCCCTTGGGTGTGATGGAACATCACGGCGGCCACCTCCCCGCCGGGGTTGACCTGCTGGCGGTAACGGAAATCCTCGATCGGCTGGGGGATGATATCGTTACGCTTCCCCCCTTTGCCTATGGTGCGGCCAGCCATGCCGTCGCAGGGCCGGAACATGGCACCACCCTGCATGTGGATGCATCCGCCCTCGTCCCGTTGTTCGAGGCGCTCTGCACCGCGCTCCTTCGGGCGGGCTTTCGCAATGTCCACGCCATCATCCACCACCAATCGGAAAACATCGCCCAGGGCATGCCCACCGACCTCGCCTTCCGCCTCGCCGCGCGCAACGCGATCTTTCGCTTTCTGGAATCGGAACGTGGGGCCGGCTGGTGGGGCAGCCGCGACATGCAGGATTACTATGCCCGCCATGAATCCGGAACCGACCCCTTCAACTGGATCCGCCTGCATCCCCTGTTCCCCAAGAATGACGTCTTTCCCTTCGATCATGCAGGCGAAGGCGAAACTTCCCTGATGCTGGCTCTCGCCCCTGACACCGTGGATATGGACCGCGTGGCCGAGGGCAACCCGTGGTGGACCGAAACCGCCCCCCGCGCCACGGCAGCGAAGGGGGAGGCGGGGGTACAACTCGCGCTGACCCATCTGCGTCAGGTGCTCGGGCTGGCTTAGGATCCGCCCAGTTCCGGCAGATCGACCACGCCCTTCTTCAGGATGAAACACCCATAAGGCCCGCTATCCGCCGTGCGGATGATGGCAAAGGCGCGCTTCGCCGCCTCGTAAAACGCAAACCGCTCCAGCGCCTGCATCTCGACAGCGCGCCGCTCCGCCGCGTCGATCACCGCCTGCATCCGGCCAAAGACCGGCATCTGCGCCGCCGCATCCCCCACCACCTGCATCCGCGCCACGGGGGCAGGCACAAAGGTATCCAGCGGCATCAGCGTCAGGATCGCCCGCGCTGCCGTCGGAATGTCGCATCCCGCCATGTCGATCAGCCGCCCATAGGTGGTTTCCGCCGCAATGGTGGCGGCGGGATGGTTCACATCGCAGATCACCAGATCATCGCCATGCCCCATCAGCATCAGGACGTGGACAATTTCCGCCGACAGGCGCGGATCGATCCCCTTCAGCATCGCGCAACCCCGCAAGGCCAACGAATTTCCTGCGAAAATTCAGGCCATGCGGGGCTGATTTTTCGCAGAAAAATCGTGGACCCGCAGGCGCTCACTTCACCGCCCCCGCCGCCATGCCCTTGATGATGTATTTCTCCAGCACCACCCCGATCACGATCAGCGGAAGGATCGCCGCGAAGGACAGCGCCGCCATCGACCACCAGGATATCCCCTGCGAACCGGTCTGGCTGGCCACCATCACCGGCAGCGTATTGGCATAGGTGGATGTCAGCAGCGCCGCAAAGAAATACTCGTTCCACGTCAGCACCAGCGAAAGGATGAAGGCCGCCACCATCCCCGGCAGGGCGATGGGCAGGATGATCGTGGCAAACGCCCCCCAGATCGACAGCCCGTCCACCAGCGCCGCCTCCTCCAGCTCCGTCGGGATCGACCCGAACTGATCACGCATGATCCAGATCACGATGGGCAGCACCGACAGCGTATACAGCAGGATCAACCCCACCCGCGTGTCCAGCAGCGCCAATTCCCGGTACAGCACCAGAAAGGGCAGGGCCAACACCACCGGCGGCAGGATCAACTGGCTCAGGAAGAAGAAACTGATGTCGGAATTCTTCATGAACCCGAACCGATAGCTGAACCGCGACAGGCCATAGGCCGCCAGACTGCCCAGCGCCACCGCCAGCGCCGAAGACGTCACAGAAATGATCGCCGAATTCATGAACCGCTTCATGAACTCCGCCCGCACGGTGCTTTCCTCGGCAATCGTATCCGGCGACAGGCCCAGCGACCGCCAGCCCAGCCATGCCGGCTGATAATCCACGAAGGGAATCATGTTCCCCTTCATCACATTTGGCGCCATCTTGAAGCTTGTCGTGATGGTCCAATAGATCGGGAACAGGCAGATGATGGTCCACAGGATCAGCACGCCATAAATCGCGATCCGGCTCGTCCACCACTTCGCGCGGTGGCTGCGATCCGCCTCGCTGTCCCGGAAAATCTGCGCCCCGTTCAAATCCTGTGCGGTCATGTCCGGGGCCTCGTCCAGCGATCGGCAAGTTTCATCAAAAGCGTCATCGCGATCACGATGATCACCAGATAGACAAAGGCCAACAACGTGCCATAGCCCACATTCGACCGCTCCCGATATTCACGGAAGATGAAGCTGGTCACCGTATCCGTCGCCCCCCCGGGGCCACCGGACGTGACGTTGATCACGATATCCGCCAGCTTCAGCTTGAAGATGATCCGGATCAGGATCGCCGTGATCGACACGGGCAGCATCAGCGGGAAGGTCACCTCCCAGAAATTCCGCCACCCATTCGCGCCATCCACCTTGGCCGCCTCGTTCAACTCCTTCGGGATCGCCTGCAGGCCTGCCAGGATCATGATCATCATGAAGGGGATATAGGTCCAGGCATCCATCACCATGATCGTGGCCCGCGCAATCTCGGGGCTGCCAAAGAACGACGGGTTCTCCACCCCGAAGAACTTCGCCAGCCGCGCCAGCGGGCCATAGCGCGCCTCCAGCATCGACTTGCCGATCATCCACGACACCGCGACAGGCGACAGCATCAGCGGCAACAGGAACGCCACCCGAAAGAACTTCCGCGCCCGGATCTGCGCATTCAGCAGCAGCGCAAGGCCAAAGGCGATGGCATATTCCACAAGGATCGCCATCGAATACAACACCATGTTCCACAGCGCGTTCCAGTAGAACGGGTCGGTCCACATCTGCCGGACATTATCCAACCCGTTGAACTGCCGCCCCGTCGGGCTCGACAGGTTCCAGTCGGAGAACGCGATGACCAGCCCGAACAGCAGCGGAAAAATGGTCAGCGCCGCCACAAAGATGGCGGCCGGCAGCACGAACAAAGTCCGCTTGCCATGCTCCCCCCGGATCAGCACCTGCCCCCAGCACAAGGCCACCGCCCAGGTGCAAAAGGCATAAAGCGTTGGCCGCCAGTCGGAGAAGCCGAACTCGGCCCGCCCCGTGACCTGCAGCGTCTGCAACGCCGCCACGACCAGCGTCAGCCCCGCCGTACCCCAGATCAGCGCGCGCCCGAACAGCTTGCGCCGGTCCGAGATGTTGTCGTTCGTGACGACATGAAGGAGATCACCATTGCTCATGCTAGCATGTTAGCTTGCCGCAACCCGTCTGGAAAGTGCCTTTCCCACCCCGGATGAGATGCAAATCCGGTGGGCGAATCTGCCTTGGAATCACCGTTCCAATGGCGGTTCGCGAAAGAAAAAGGCGCGCCAATAGCGGCGAAAACTGCATGAACGATTTCTGTGCCTCGCGGATCGGCCCGCCTCCTCGATCAGCGACAGATGAAAAAAATTCTAAACATTGGAATATGTTATTTGCCGCGACTGCGGAGATCGCCTCGCCTCTCACCTCGCAGGTGTAAACTTTTTGTTACAGTTGAAAATGTCAACAAAAGATGACAAGTTTCTCGCGGGACCCAATGCCTGTGGGAAGATTTTTCACTGGCAGTACGGAAAGGTGAGCGGAATGTCGTCAACTCGCCCAAGCACCCACGACGACGAGGGCACGGAGGAGCAGAAATGTCCAACGATCCTGACAAGGTATGGCCGACTGGTCTGACCTTGAGAGAAGCCGAAGAAGTCCACAGCTACCTAATCGACGGCACGCGCGTGTTCGGGGTCATCGCCCTTCTCGCGCATATTCTTGTCGCCGTCACCACACCCTGGCTCGGCTGAGGGGAAAAGCATGAACAACGCAAAGATGTGGCTTGTCGTCAAGCCGACAGTTGGAGTTCCGCTCTTCCTTTCGGCAGTTGCCGTCGGGTCCTTCGCCGTCCATGTCGCCGTGCTTAGCAACACGTCATGGGTGGCGGATTTCCTGTCAGGCAAATCCCTTGGAACGGGCACGGCTGCCGCCGCACTCGTGCTGCCGGAAGATGGGGTCGCGAAAGCGGCCTATGTCCCCGGCGGAGCGCAAGAGGTGCTGATCACCATGCCGGATGGCACCACGGCCCGCGCCGTGTTGCAGACATCCGAAACCATGGCGGCGCTCAAATAGGCTTGGCGCGTGCAAGTCGGGCGTGACTTGCGCGCGACGTGTGATTGGGCGTGAGGCCCCCTGTCCTCCGGCAGGTGGGCCTCATCCCGCCCCTGCAACCGGCCCGTGGATGGTGGCCGGATCAGAATATGGGTGTGTCGACGATGTTCGACTACAAACGTTTTGCAATCGGGCGCCTTGCGGCCATCGCGCCGCGATACCTGCCCTTTGCCGATGCCGCTTCGGCAGAGGTGCCGCTGTCGCGCCTCTTGCGCCTGTCGCTCTTTCAGATGACGGTCGGGATGGCGCTCGTGCTGATGGTGGGCACGCTGAACCGGGTCATGATCGTCGAACTTCAGGTCCCGGCCACTCTGGTGGCGCTCATGCTGGCCCTGCCTTTGGTCTTCGCACCCTTCCGTGCGCTGATCGGCTTCAAGTCGGATACGTTCAAATCGGCCCTCGGCCTGCGCCGCCTGCCCTGGATATTCAAGGGCACGATGTACCAGTTCGGCGGCTTCGCGATCATGCCATTCGCCCTATTGGTGCTTTCCGGCTATGGCGAGGCGGTCGACGCTCCCCGCTGGATCGGCCTTACGGCGGCCGGTCTGTCCTTCCTGCTGGTGGGGGCCGGTATGCATATCGTGCAGACTGTCGGCCTTGCCCTTGCGACCGATCTGGTGCCACCCGAGGATCAGCCAAAGGTGGTAGGCCTGATGTATGTCATGCTCCTTCTTGGCATGATTGTCAGTTCCCTCGTCTATGGTGCGCTCTTGTCGAATTACACGCCCGGACGCCTGATTCAGGTCATTCAGGGCACCGCTGTCGTCACCATCCTCCTCAACGGCATTGCGATGTGGCAGCAAGAGGCGCGCAACCGCAACCGTGCCCTCGCCCCGCGGACCGAGATTGCCTTCTCAACCGCCCTTCGACACCTGTCGGCACAACCTGGCATGCTGCGTCTGATGGCCGTCATCGCACTGGGCACGGCCGGGTTTGGCATGGCTGATGTTCTGCTGGAACCTTTTGGCGGACAGGTGCTGAACATGACTGTCGCCCAAACCACGCGGCTCACCGTGGTTCTGGCTTGCGGCAGTCTCGTGGGCTTCGCGCTCGCCTCTCGCTTGCTTGGCCAGGACGGATGGCAGCCGATGACCGTTGCCTCCCTCGGCGCACTTGTCGGCGTGCCGGCCTTTCTGGTCATTGCAGCCTCAGCCGCTTTTATGACCGTGCCCCTGCTGATCGCCGCCACCTTGATCGCGGGCTTTGGCGCGGGCCTTTTCGGCCATGGCACCCTGACAGCCACGATGCGGGCCGCCCCGCGCGAACATATCGGTCTTTCCCTCGGCGCGTGGGGGGCGGTCCAGACCACGGCGGCCGGCATAGCCGTCGCCACGGGCGGCGTGATCCGCGACGTCCTCCTTCTTTCCCCTGACGCCGGGCAAGGCGCAGCCGCCCTTTCCGGACCCGCTGCCGCGGCCCCCTATCTTCCCGTTTTCGCATTGGAAGCGGGCCTGCTGCTTCTGGCCCTGATCGTGGCATGGCCCTTGCGGCGGCAAGAGGTCGACACGGGGCAAAGCACTGCTACATCTATTTCGACCGGTAACTCTGCCATACGGGACAGTGTTGCCGAAACCAGACCATGACGTGAAAAACGCCCAAGGGCCGTTCAGCAAAAGGGTAGGACATGACAACAATCATCACCAGACTTTACTCGGACGTGACCGCGGCGCAGGCCGTGGTCGCGGCTCTTACGGGCAGCGGGCACAATCCCGCCACCATTGACGTCATCACGCGGGAAGGGCCCACTCCGGCAGCAGACCGGATGCGTGCGGCGCGTGTGCCATCAGCTTCGGCGGCGGCGTATGCATCGGCTATCGCGGAAGGCCGTTCCCTTCTCGTGGTTACTGCGCCCTTCGCCCCGATGGGTACCGCGCGCCACGCGATCAAGACGGTCAATCGCTATCCGGCGCTCTCGGTTGGGTTGGCGGACGAAGATGTCTATATCCGCGAAGAGCCAAAGGTCGAAATCTCGGGCAAGATACTGAAGGGCAAGACCTTCTTCATGTCCAACCCCTACCGCTCGACCAGCCACGGGCATGTGTTCGGCAGCAACCAAGTCCTGCCCAGCAAACCCCGCACCTCGGCCATCCGCGGCGGTGGCTACATGTCGACGAAGTTCTGGCCCGGCAAACTGCTCTCCGCTCCCAAAGAACGGAACTCGGCGATCCGCGGCGACTGGCAGCTCTCGTCCCTCCTCGGCCTGCCCACGATCATCCGCGACTGGCCCTCACGCGACCTCTACACCAAGATCTGAGGGCTGCTGCCCCGAAACGAAAAAGGCGCGCGGCCAACCGCGCGCCTTTTTCTTTTGATCCGAGCGGCGCGCATCACGAACCGCGTCCGCTTCCCACGCTCCCCCGGATCACCACTTGCCCAAAGCCTATGCGCGAAAGGAGTGAGGCGTGGCCCTCTCCTGGGTGAACCCGAACTCCGCCTGCTCCATGAACTGCATCCCTGCCGCGATCAGCGTCAGCCCCGCCGTCCCCCAGATGATCGCCCGCCCAAACCGCTTGCGCCCCTCGGGGATAGTGTCGTTCGTCACGACATGAAGAAGATCGCCTTCGCTGCTCACAATGCCCCCCGGCCGAGATGCGCGGGCGAGGCGCCCGTGGATCATGCTAGCATGTTGGTCGCGGGGTAGGGCGGGTGGCAAGGGCGTTAGTCAAACCCGCTTAGGCTCCAGACTCTATAGCTTTCATAAGGTCCTCGGCCCAAACGCTTGGCTGTGCACTGATGAACGCCCGAATACAGTCAGCTTCAATCACTTCTCGGGTGCACCCAGTGGATTCTGAAACCACACTGGAATACTCGTGGTGATCAAGGTTCGGATTCGCGGTAATTCGATGTTGAAGGTTAAAGTTGTATTCTGACTGTAGAACGTGAAGCGATTCCGGAGAAAGCATTACTACGCGCTCTGGAGCTGCGCCTCCGGGAAGTGAGAAAATTGACTCTTGGGGGATTTCTGGTTGATCACCATCGCGCACCGCTACTGCTTTTATTCCTGCTTTCTTGAGGATATTAACCGCACTTCTAACTGCATTTGCGTCACCGAATGCAATGATCTTAACACGGCGAAGTAGAATATTTCGTCTTAATTTAAAAATTTCCTGAAGAAACGACTTTGCAAAATCATCTTCAACACAGATTACAAGATGTCCGTCTTTGCCTTCTGTCAAAGCGTTTCGAATATGAGACGAGGAAAGACCGTCAACGACACTGACACCATGATCAGTACGAACGAGCATCTTGCGTCCGATCGTTGGCAGTGCATTAATTATTGCCGAAGAGTGTGTTGAGTAAATGATCTGATGACCACGCCTACTTGAAACGTCCATCAGATACTTTGAAAACTCATACTGTGCGTTTTCGTGAAGGCTAGTTTCAGGTTCTTCCAGCACCACTAGGGATTGGGCTGGGCAACTTTCCAGAAGTCTAATTGTATGTATAACGCGACCTTCACCAAAACCCATATTGTTCTCGGAGTACTTTGCACCAAGGCGGCTCGCCATCCCTAGTTCTGCTGATCGCGTTGCGCTTTGCACACCTTGAAAGAACACCTCGGAGTATGTATTACCCAAAATGCGTGATGCCCACATCGCCCCATTTTCAACTTCGGCTCGATTCGACAGTACAATGTTCTTCGCGCTATAGATGGTCAGGTCTCGTCTTTCAACCTTTGGCAGATAGAAAGCGAGACCGATGTAAATTGCAGCTTTCTCAGGTTGCCGCTTATATCCACCCCATTCTTTCTGAACTCGGTATATCCGTAACCCTTGGTCCTCATTTGCGTTGCTTGTTTGATACTTATACTCAATAGCTGCATTCTGCTCGAACGGACTGGGATCAACTACTGAAACAGGAAAGAAATCCTTAACATAGAATCTCTTATAATAAGCTGTTGATAATTGTCTATATGCACACAAGGCAAGTTGCCCTACGGTGCTTTTGCCTGATCCGTTTAAGCCTGTAATTGCAGTTACTGGATACTCGATCTCTATTTGGCACCCAACTCCGCGAAACCCCTCAATCTTCATTGAGTTTACACAAGCGCCAAAATTAGGATATCTACTGGTCTTTACGAATTTTGAACCTAGTACTTTAGAAATGTCAGCCATTCTCAACCTTGCTCAATCGTATAAGCTTATGAGCGTAACGGCACCGCTTGGATGGTCAAGAAAAAAATCATCCGCCGAATTCCATTCGGCGGATGATGATGGTTTAACCGGTCAGAACCGGATCACATCCCCAGCGATGCCTTATACAGCGCGATCTGGCTGTCACGCCCGATCTGGTCGGTGATCTTTTCCCAGGCTGCGGCAATCGCGTCTGCCGTTTCCTGCGCGCTGGCATATTGCCCGGCAAAGCCCTTGGCCAGTTCATCCTCGGCGACCGAGTAGTACTGGAAGATGCCCGGAATACGCGGTTCGATGGCGGCGTTCGGGTGGTTGTAGCTGTCGAGGTTCGACCCGAGGTAATCCTCGATGAAGGCCCGGTCATAGCCCGCCGCTTCCCACTCTTCATACTGGAAGTGCGAGTTGCGATAGGGCTGGAAGCCCGAAGGATAGGCCGCCGTCCACAGCGACAGGTCCTTGCCACCCAGATGGGCCGCTGCCGACCATGCCGCCTTGCGCTTCTGCTCATCGCCCGACACGCGGCTGGTCACGTAGATGCCCCAGCCGATATAGGCCATGACAGGCGCCTCGTTGGCGGTTTCTTCCCACGCCCCGGCGGCCGAGTTGTAGCGGCGCGACGATCCGGGGTTGATGCCAAAGCCCACCACATCGCCCACAACCGACGTGTCCGAAGTGCGGGCCGAAGACCCGATATCGCCCCACCACATCAGCATGGACCCGGTCCCTGCCAGGAACTGGCTGAACCCGGTCGTGCCCGGATCGGCGTTGATCTGGTCGGCCGGATAGGCCCCCTCGACCGCGATCAGATCCATCACGTCCTGAATGGCCTGCACCCAGCCCGGGTTGTTGACGCGCGGCTTCATCGTTTCGGGGTCGAACAGCCATGCCGGATCGTCGGGATGCTTCACATAGGCCGCAGCGCGGTTCTCGATGAAGTAGAAGCCAAAGCCCCCCCAGCCCTTCAGCGGGTCCAGATAGCCATGCGCCGATTGTCCCGTCAGCGGATCGGTCTGCCCGACCAGCGCCTTGGTCACTTCGTTCACCTGCTGCCAGGTTGTCGGAACGCTTGCCCCGCCAATCGCGCCTTCGCCGAAGTAATCGGTCCGATAGGCAAAGGTGTGGCAGTCGCCGTCGATGGTGATGCGATAGGACTTGCCATCCCATGTACCGACGGGTGGCTGCAGGTAGCCCACCAGATCATCCGCCTCGATCTGGGTTTTCACCCAATCCGGCATCTCGTCCAGCAGGCCACGCCCGGCCGTATCGCCCTCGAACGGCGCGCCCATCTCGATGATGTCGAAATCCACGGTGCCTGTCGCGATCGACTGCTGCAGACGCGCGTTGTAATCGGCCTGCGCCAGATCGATCCAGTTGATCTTGGCCCCGGTATAGGCCTCCCACGGCTTCAGGAAGCCACGGAACAGGAAGTTGTGCAGGTTCTGGTTGTTCAGGCCCAGGAAGGTCAGCTCCACGCCCGCAAACTCGCCCTCGGCCACACTGGCCTTGGTCGCGCCCAGGCACAGCTCGCCCACCTTCTGCCAATCGGCATCCGTCGGGCTGCCCATGCCCACGCCCGGAATCTTCAGGATCTCGGCGCGGACATTGCCCTCTTGCGCCATGGCCGGGCGAAAGCCCATGCCGCCCGTCACCGCCGTCATCGCGCCCAGCGCGGTTGCGCCCTGCAACATGCGGCGGCGGCTCATCCGCGCCTGCATGACCTCGTAAGTTCCAACTTTCACTTGGGTCTCCTCCCTGAGATTTGGCCAGTGGTCCGGCGGCCCCGGCCTTAAGATGTCTTTTGACGTCTGGAATGCCCAAAGACCGCGCGACGCGATCCTCTACCCAAAAGCGGAAGGGGCCTCCCAACCCCGTGCGGCAGCACTCCTTGTCCGGAACCTTGGCGCGGGGCAGGCCCCCTGTCAAGATTCTAACATGTTAGTATGATTAGTCCGTGGACAGCCCCCGCCTCACCCGCTACCAAAAGGGAAATCTCCAAAACGAAATAACCGGGAGGGGTGGCATGGCCGAAGTCACGATCCGCGCGCTGAAAAAGAACTATGGCGGGCTTCAGGTCGTCCATGGTCTGGACATCGACATCGCGGATGGCGAATTCGTGGTGCTCGTCGGCCCCTCGGGCTGTGGCAAGTCCACGCTCCTGCGCATGATCGCGGGTCTGGAAGAGGTGACCTCCGGCGATATCCGCATCGGCGAGCGGCGGGTGAACAACCTTCCTCCCTCGGAACGCGATATCGCGATGGTGTTTCAGAACTACGCCCTTTACCCGCACAAGACCGTGGCCGCCAATATGGGCTTTGCGCTCAAGATGCGCGGCATGGACAAGGCCGAGATTGACAGCCGCGTGAACCGCGCGGCCGAAGTCCTCGGCCTGACCCCCTATCTCGACCGCTACCCGCGCGCCCTGTCCGGCGGGCAGCGCCAGCGCGTCGCCATGGGCCGCGCCATCGTGCGCGACCCGCAGGTGTTCCTGTTCGACGAACCCCTGTCCAACCTCGACGCCAAACTCCGCGTCCAGATGCGCACCGAAATCCGCGAATTGCATCAACGCCTGAAAACCACCACGGTCTACGTCACCCATGACCAGATCGAAGCCATGACAATGGCCGACAAGATCGTCGTGATGCAGGGTGGCCGCATCGAACAGATCGGCGCCCCGCTGGAACTTTATGACCGCCCCGCCAACATCTTCGTGGCCTCCTTCATCGGCTCACCTTCGATGAACATGATCGATGGCGTGGTCCAGAACGGCGCCGTGCTGGCCGGGGGCGCAACGCTGCCCCTACCGCCGGGGATGAAGGTCGCCGATGGGCGTGAGGTCATCTATGGCGTCCGCCCCGAAAACCTCACCGTCTCCCCCGTCGGCATTTCCGGCACCATCGCCGTGGTGGAACCCACCGGATCGGAAACCCATGTCGTCATCCGCATCGCAGGCCGCGAACTGGTGGCCGTCTTCCGCGACCGCGTGACCCACCGCCCGGGTGATGCCATCACGCTTGCCCCGCTGGAACCGGCCGAGGTGCATATCTTCGACAAATCTAGCGGCGCCCGTTTCTGATTGCAGCTTCTGACCGCCGCTTGACCCGGCACTGACACCACGGCAGCTTGGCCGAAAGGATCGCGGGCAGAGCCCGCAAGGGGGGACAAATGCTCAAAGGGATCGACAACCGGCTCAACGCCGATGTGCTGCGCGTCTTGCGCGCCATGGGGCACGGCGACGTGCTGATCGTGGCGGATACCAACTTCCCCTCAGACTCCGTCGCCCGCGCCACCGTCACGGGCGAACTCCTGCGGATGGAAAACCTCACCTCCGCGCAGGCCGTGCAGGCCATCCTGTCCGTCCTGCCTTTGGATACCTTCGTCGATGATTTCGCCGGCCGGATGGAGGTCGTGGGCAACCCCGCCGAAATTCCCCTCGTCCAGCAGGAAGTCCAGGCCGAGATCGACCGCGCAGAAGGCCGCCCGCGCCCGATGACCTCCATCGAACGCTTCGCCTTCTACGATATGGCCCGCCAATCCTATGCCGTCATCCAGACGGGCGAGCGTCGCTTCTACGGCTGCTTCATGTTCCGCAAGGGCGTCATCCCGCCCGAATCCTGATCCGATAGGTTTCCCATGTCCGATATCGTCATCCTCGGCATCTTCGTCGCCGACACCGCCTATCGCGCCGACCGCCAGCCCAAGATGGGCGAAACCATCCTCGGCACCTCCTTCGTGCTTGGGCCAGGGGGGAAGGGGTCCAACCAATCCGTCGCCGCCGCCATGGCCGGGGGCAAGACCAGCATCATCACCCGTCTGGGCAAGGATGCCTTTGCCGATATCGCTCGCGCCACCTGGGCCAAGGCAGGCGTCCACCCGCATGTGACCGAAGACGCCGATAGCTACACAGGCGCGGCCTATATCTTTCTTGAAAACGCCACCGGCAACAACGCGATCATCGTCGCCGCCGGGGCCGCAGGCCGGATCGATGTGTCGGATATTGAGGCCAACCGCGCCCTGATCGAAGGCGCCAAGGTCTTCATCACCCAGCTGGAACAGCCCATCCCCGCCGCCCGCCGCGCGTTGGAAATCGCCCGAGCCGCAGGTGTAAAAACCATCCTCAACCCCGCACCCGCCGCGCCGCTGGACGATGACCTGCTCGCGCTCTGCGATTTCATCACCCCCAACGAGTCGGAAACCGAAAGCCTGACGGGCCTGCCCGTCACCACCTTGGCCGAGGCCGAGGTTGCCGCCGACGCGCTGCTGGCACGCGGGGTCGGTGCCTGCATCATCACGCTGGGCGAACGCGGCGCGCTGTATCGCGACCGGACGCAATCGGTGCATGTGCCGGTGATCAGCGCGGGCAAGGTGGTGGATACGACAGGGGCAGGGGATGCCTTCAACGGAGGCTTCGCCGTCGCCCTGACCGAGGGGCGCTCGATGCCTGACGCTGTCCGTTTCGGCTGCGCCACCGCCGGCATCTCCGTCACCCGCCCCGGCACCGCCCCCGCCATGCCCTCGCGGGCCGAGATCGACGCCCTTCTGGCCGCTCCGCGTTAGCGGTTTTTGACGCAAAAACCGCGCCGGAATTTGACGCAAATTCCG
>CALRMS020000012.1:0-90186 GCA_943369275.1 Rhodobacter maris
GGGGCGGATCGTGTCAAACGACCAGAGGCCGGAGTCGAAATCGGTGATGATCCGGCCCCAGCCGCGAAAGCCGGGCGAGACTTCGCCTGCGCGCGGGTCTTCGGGGTGAGGATAGATGCCGTTGGCATCGGCCTGCCACACCTCAAGCAGCACGTCTTTCACTGGTGCACCCAGCCCGTCCAGCACCAGCCCTTCGATACGGATGCGTTCGCCCGGAACGCCATCGGCCGCGATGATCTGGCCAAGTTCCTGCTCAAATGTCTTGAAACCTGCCGCCCCCGGGGCCAGCCCGATATGCACATAGGGGCCTGCGGTCTGCGAGGCGGATTCCTTCAAGTAGCCAAGGGTTTGCGCCATCTCAGTTCCCCTCCAGCCGGTTTTCAAACAGTGTGGACCGGCGCCCGCGCAGCACGATATCGAATTTGTAGGCCAGACAGTCCATCGGGACAGAGGCATTCAAATCCATCACCGCGATCAGGCGCTGGACGGCGTCGGGATCGGGGATGGTCTTTACGATGGGGCAAAGCGGGATCAGCGGATCGCCTTCGAAGTAGAGCTGCGTGATGAGGCGCTGGCTGAAGGAGGTGCCGAAGACGGACACATGGATATGCCGCGGCCGCCACGCGTTGACATAGTTCAGCCAGGGGTAAGGCCCGGGTTTGATGGTGCGAAAGGCGTAGTAGCCGTTTTCATCCGTCAGCGTGCGCCCGCAACCGCCGAAATTGGGGTCGAGCGCGCCAAGGTAGACGTCTTTCTTGTGGCGATACCGACCGCTGGCATTGGCCTGCCAGATTTCCACCAGCGTCTTGGGAACCGGGCGACCGTTTTCATCCAGCACCCGGCCATGCAGCACCATGCGTTCGCCCACCGGCATGCCGCCGTGGTTGAAGTTCATCGTCAGATCGTTGTCGAGCGGCCCGAAATCGCCATGACCGAAGGTCGGCCCGGTGATCTCACTTGCGGTCTGCTGGATGGTCAGGAGCGGCAGGCGGGGCGAGCGGGACACGCTGGTCTTGTAGCCCGGATCATAGGCCGGGGGGTGCAGGGTGCGGTCACGCATGAAGAATTCGGCGGGTTTCACGGCTGCGTCTCCTGTGCCATTTCGGCGAAGGTGTCCTTCGCGATCTTTATTGCATGATTGGCGCGCGGCACACCGGCATAGATCGCCACATGCAATAGGGCTTCCATAACGTCCTGTTGGCTTGCCCCGGTATTGGCCGTGGCCCGGATATGCATCGCCAGTTCATGATCGTTCCCCAGCCCCGCCAGTAACGCGATGGTCAGCATCGAGCGTTCGCGCAAGGGCAGGGTGCCCCGGCTCCAGACATGACCCCAGGCGGCATCGCGGATCAGTGCCTGGAAGGGCGCGTCGAAATCGGTCTGGGCGGCCTCGGCGCGATCGACATGGTCGTCGCCCAGAACCTTGCGGCGGGTCTTTGTCCCGGAGGCGGAAAGGTCAGACATGGCATTGTGCTTTCAGGAAGGGCGCAACGAGGGCGGCCCAAGCTTGCGGGGTTTCGACGCAAGGCAAGTGGCCTGCGCCGGGAATTTCATGATACGTCGCCCCGGGGATCAGCGCGGCGGTGGCGCGCACGACCTCGGGCGGGCTTGCGCCATCTTCGGACCCGCCGATCACAAGGGCGGGGTAGTGCAGGGTGGCTGTGGCGGCGCGCTGGTCAGCACCGCCAAGCGCATGGCAGGCGGCGATGTAGCCGTGCGTTGGGGTATTGATCAGCATCTGCCGCCAAAGGGCCAGTTCCGCTGTGGCGCGGAAGGGGGCAGCAAACCACCGCTCCATCACCGCATCGGCGATGACGGCGATTCCGCCAGCCTCGACCGCCGCGATGCGGGCTTGCCAGCTTTCTGCCGTGCCGAGTTTCGCGCCCGTGTTGGACAGCACCAGCGCATGGACCAGATCGGGCCGATGGCTGGCCACGGCCTGCGCGATCAGCCCGCCGATGGACAGGCCGACAAAGACCACAGGCCCGCTGGCGAAAGCCTCGATCACGGCGATGGCGTCGTCGCGGTGGTCTTGGATCGTCTGACCGCCACCGCCCTGCGACAGGCCATGGCCGCGCTTGTCATATCGGATGAAGCGCAAGCCTGCCGGGAGCAAGGGAAGGACCTTGTCCCAAAGCCGAAGGTCCGTGCCAAGCGAATTGGCAAAGACCACGGCGGGGCCCGCATCGGGGCCGTCGACCTGCACATGCAGGGTGCCAAAGGTGCGGGATAGTGCTTGCATGGAAACCCCTCTGTTGCATAACATAATGAATATGATTGAGGGTGAACAATACAAAATGAGGCCAAAAGCATAATCAAATGATTATTCATCCCGGCATCAAGCTGCGCCATATCCGCACCTTTCTGGACATCGCATCGGACGGTACGCTGTCTGCGGTTGCGCGTCGGCAAGGCATTTCGCAGCCCGCGCTGAGCCGCACGCTGGCCGAGTTGGAGGATCTGCTGGCGGTCAGTCTGTTTCGCCGCGAAAGGCGCAGGCTGGTGCTGACACCCGAAGGCGCGATGTTCCGCCATCATGCCAGTGTCGGCCTGCAATCGCTTGAAACCGGGGTTGCGGCGTTGCATCCCGCGTCGTCGGGCGGCAGCATCCGGGTGGGCATCCTGCCGACGGCGGCTTCGCGCTTGTTCCCGCGTGTGGCGGTGCGGTTTCGTGACCTGCGGCCTGAAACCACGATCAAGATCGAGACCGGGCCGCACGGATACCTGTTGTCGCTGTTGCGGGATGGAAAGATTGATCTGATGATCGGGCGCATGCCTGATCCGGGGGAAATGGCCGGGCTCAGCTTTGCGCATCTGTATGAGGAAGATGTGATTTTGGTCGCGCGCGCGGACCATCCCCTTGCCACCCGCCCGGTCGGCGCGCTTTTGGCAGAGGTTCCGGTGATCCTGCCGTCCGAAGGCGCGGTGATCCGCAAGGCAGTGGACAACTTTCTGGAAGTGCTTGGTCTGGCGCGCCTGCGCCCTGCGGTGGAAACCGTGGCGCTGGCGGTGGGGCGGGGGATGCTGGCGGCGTCGGACAGCGTCTGGTTCATTTCCCGGGGTGTCGTCACCGAAGAGTTGCGCCGGGGCGAAATGATCGAGATTCCGACCGGCGTGCGCTTTCTCTCGGGGGCTGTGGGCATCACCCAAAGACAGGCGGCCCCGGTCAATGCCGGGGCCGCCCTGTTGCAACGCCTGTGCGCGGAAGAAGCGCGCGATCCTACGGGATCAGGAACAGCGTGATCCCCGGCACCAGAACCAGAAGGATGACACGTGCCAAGTCTGTGGCGACAAAGAACATCACCGCGCCATAAGTCTCGCGCATGGGGGTCTGGCGGTCGATAGCGTTGATAACAAAGAGGTTCATCCCGACGGGCGGCGTGATCAGCCCGACCTCGACCACGATCAGCACGAGGATGCCGAACCAGATCGCCATGTGTTCGGGCGACATTCCGAAATCCAGCGCCAGCATCACTGGGTAGAAGATCGGGATGGTCAGCAGGATCATCGACAGGCTGTCCATAACGCAGCCAAGGACAAGGTAGATGATCAGGATGCAGGCAAGCACGAACCACGGACCAAAGCCCTGCTCGACGATCCAGCCCGAGGCGACCTGCGGCATTTGGGTCAGGGCGAGGAAGGCGTTGAAGAACCCCGCACCCAGAACGATGAGGAAGATCATTGCCGTGCCGGATGCGGTGGCGATCAGCGCTGCCCGCAGGCGCGGCCAGTCAAGCCCGCCCGAGGCCCAGGCCACCAGCCCGGTGCCCAAGGCACCGACGGAGGCGCCCTCGGTCGGGTTGAAGATGCCGGTGTAGATGCCGCCCACGACGGCGAGGAAGATCAGCATGACCGGCCAGACATCGAACAGCGCGCGGAAACGCTGGGCATAGGGCATGCGCGGCAGGCTGCCCGCCGAATCCGGATACAGCCGGACATAGAGCGCGATGACCAGCATGTAGCCGATGGCCGCGATGATGCCGGGCACGAAGGCGGCAAGAAACAGCTTGGCGATGTTGGTGTCCGTCAGCGTGGCGTAGATCACGAGCACAACCGATGGCGGGATCAGGATACCCAGTGTGCCGCCCGCCGCCAGCGTGGCTGTGGAAAGCCCGCCCGAATAGCCCGCCCGGCGAAGTTCCGGCAGGGCGACCTGCGCCATGGTGGCGGCGGTGGCGACTGACGATCCGCAGATCGAGCCGAACCCCGCACAGGCCCCCACCGCAGCCATCGCCGTGCCGCCCTTGCGGTGGCCGAGCCAGGCCTCGGCCGCCTTGAAGAGCGCGCGGCTCATCCCGCCCAGACCCGCAAGATGGCCCATCAGCAGGAAGATCGGGATGATCGACAGCGAGTGGCTGGAAAAGGTCGAATAGGTTTCGGTCTTGAACTTGGACAAGACGATGTTGGGGCTGCCGGTGACAGCCCACATCCCGCCGACACCAACCACCAGCATTGCAAGGCCAATGGGAGCCCGCAGGAAGATCAGTCCCAGCAGGACCGGAAAGGCCAGAAGGCCGAGTTGAACGCCAGTCAATGCCTTGCCCCTTCGACAGCCCGGTTGTCTTGACCGGTCAATACGGATTTCACGCGGTCGGCGGCGGACCAGAGGCCGACGATGACACCAATGCCCGCAGGCACCAGCGCGGCCGCATAGCCCCACCAGACTGGAACCTGCAGCAGCATGGTGGTTTCGTTGTTCTTCAGTTTTCCGAGGAAACCTTCATAGAGCCGCCAGGCGATGAAGATGACGGTTGCGGTCAGCACCACCTCCCATATCGCCAGAAGGATACGGTTGGCCTGTGGGCCGAGGCCTGCGGTGAACACGTCCACCGTGGCGTGCCCCGCCACAAGCTGGCACAGCGGCAGAAAGCAGAAGATGGCAAGGGCGATGCCCATTTCCGTAAGCTCGAAGTCGCCGGGGATCGGGCCAAGCCCGATGGGAACCAGCGCCCGTCCGATGACACTGGCCACCGTCATCAGAATGATGAGCACCAGCACACAGCCGCCAAGCAAGGCAGCGACATCTGCCAAAGCGTAGGCAATCTTTTTCATCGGCCCCCTCCCAGGTGCAGAACGACAAGATCGATGCAGGCCGCAGGCGGAAAAGATCGCTGCGGCCTGCGTCTGGGTGTGGATGGTTACTGGCCCAGCAGGCTCAGGGCATCATTCAGGATGGCTTGCCCATCAAAACCCGCGGCCGCCGATTCAGCGATCCAGGTGTCGTAGGTGGGTTTGGCGGCGGCCTCCCATTCGGCCGATTGCGCGGCGTCGAGCACGGTGATCGTGTTCCCCAGATCAACTGCCATCTGGCGGGCCTTGGCATCCGCCGCCTGGCCGATCCTGCCTGCCATGGCGGAGAATTCGACGCCCGAATTCGCATCGATGATTGCCTTGAGGTCATCGGGCAGCGCGTTGTAGCGATCCTTGTTCATCGCGATCAGGAATGCGCCTGTATAGATCGCCTTGCCGGTGAATTCGGTGTGGTTCGTCACCAGTTCCGAGGTTTTCAGCGCGCCGGTCACTTCCCAGGGCAGCATGGTTGCGTCGATCACGCCTTTGGACAGCGATTCCGGCACGGCAGGAACCGGCATGCCAACGGCCGTCGCGCCGAGGCTTGTCACCATCATGTTCGTGACGCGCGTCGGGGCGCGAAGCTTTACGCCGGTCATGTCTGCCGGGGTCAGGATCGGCGACTTAGAGTGAATCAAACCCGGTCCATGGGTGAACAGCGCCAGAACCTTGTAATCGGCGTATTCGGTATCGAACATGTATTTTTCGCCCAAGGTGTACAGGGCGCGCGACGCGCTTTCGGCATCGTTCACGAGGAAGGGCAGTTCGATCACTTCGGTCCGGGGGAAGCGGCCGGGGGTGTAGCCAGGCAGGGTCCAGATCACGTCGGCCACACCGTCGACAACCTGATCCACAAGCTCCGGCGGCTTGCCGCCCAGCTGCATCGCCGGGTAATGCTCGAACACGATACGGCCGTCGGAGTCAGCGGTGATCTTGTCCATCCAGGGCTGCAGCACCTGCGCCGGGATCGGCGCCTGCGCCGGCAGCATCTGGTGCAGCTTCAGCACGACGTCCTGTGCCAAGGCGCCGCTTGCCATCATGGTCGAAGCAAAGACAGCGCCGGAAATCCAGCACATGGCCGATTTGTAGGTCGTTTTCATGATATCCTCCCTTATCAACATCAACACAGTTCGGCGTCCCGGATCCCTAGCGCGACATCAGCGCGCACCTTGACCAAGTCGGACAAGGCCCCCTCACCATCCTTGCCAAAAATATCAGTCACCTCCCCTTGGCGATAATAGAATATCGGGTGGTTCATATACCCTATGGGTTATTAACTTTTCTCTTTTCGCTGACGTGATCGGGAAGGCTAGTAGGGCAAACCTGTATAGTTCTCGGCGAGCATCCTGCGCGCATCGGCCGAGGTTGCGAGTGTGTCGAGTTCGACGCGCTGCATGCGACGGTCAAACTCGCTCTGCTCGGGGAACTGGTGCAGCATCGTCGTCATGGACCACGAGAACCGCATCGCCTTCCACACGCGCCGCAAGGCATCTTCGCCGTAGCGGGCGAGCAGGGTCGCGTTCCCTTCGCCATAGCGGGCGATCAGGGCTTGCGAGAGGTAGTGCACGTCCGATGCAGCCAGGTTCAGCCCCTTGGCCCCGGTGGGTGGCACGATATGGGCGGCATCGCCGCAGAGGAACAAACGGCCCCATTGCATCGGCTCGGTCACGAAGCTGCGCAGCGGTGCGATGCTCTTTTCGATCGATGGCCCGGTGACAAGCTTGTCTGCCACCTCTGGCGGGAGCCTGCTGCGCAGTTCGTTCCAGAAGGCATCGTCCGACCAATCCTCGACCCGGTCGGTCAGGGGCACCTGGATGTAATAGCGCGACAGCATCGGGTTGCGCATCGAAGCCAGCGCAAAGCCCCGGTGATGGTTGGCGTAGATCAACTCTGCATCCACCGGCGGGGTTTGCGACAAGATCCCAAGCCAGCCGAAGGGATAGACCTTTTCAAACTCGCGCCGTACCTCTGCGGGGATGCTGGGGCGGCTGACGCCGTGAAACCCGTCGCAGCCCGCGATATAGGCGCAGTCAAGGCGGTGCGACGCGCCGTCCTGAGTGAAGGTCACAAAGGGCGCGTCCGACTGCAGGTCATGCAGGGCGACATCGTCCACTTCGTGCAGGATCGTCGCGCCAAGGGCGGCCTGCGCGTCGTAAAGATCGCGCGTCACCTCGGTCTGGCCATAGACCATGACCTGTTTCCCGCAGGCTTCGAGAAAATCGATGCGGATCATCTGATCGTCGGACGTCAGATAGCAACCGTGGTGCGGGTTGCCTTCGCGATACATCCGTTCGCCCACGCCCGCCTGTTCCAGCAGCTTGACCGTGCCCCATTCCAGCACGCCCGCCCGGATGCGCGACAGGACATAGTCCCGCGACTTGCGTTCCAGAACGACGGTCCGGACGCCTGCTTTCATCAGAAGTTGAGACAGCAAAAGGCCGGCAGGGCCGCCTCCGATAATGGCCACGTCAGTCTGCAAGGGGTGCTCCCATACCTGATTTCTTATGGTTCAGCTAAATCGTCTAGGGGCGACGCGACCCGACAGGAATGGACGCGCCGCACAATTCGTGGTACTTTTCGGACACCATGAATGAACATGCGCACCATAGGCCCGTGCAAGGCCAACCGTCCCAGGCCATTCCGATCTGGCACCTCTATGGGGAGGCGAACGCCTTTCCGGACGTGATGCATATCGAAAAGATCACGGACCGGGCTGCCGGGCTCGACTGGAAGATCGCGGCCCACCGGCATCCGCACCTGCACCAGTTTTTTCTGCTGCTGGATGGCGGTGCCCGCATCACGATGGACGGCGCGGTGCATACCGACAGACCGCCGTTCCTTCTGAACGTGCCTGCTGGCGTGGTCCACGGCTTTGACTTTGCGGCGGGAACCAGCGGTTGGGTTCTGACGGTGCCGGTACAAACCTTGCCGGAATTGCTGGATCCGGCGGCGACACAGGACACGGCGCTTGGGCAGGCCGGGTTCTGCGGTGTGTCGGAACCGCTGATCGCGCTTTTTGCCAAGATCGAGGGGGAGCATGGCGCCAGTCGCCCGGCTCGCAATATCATGCTGCGCGCGCTGGTTGCTGAACTTGTCTGTCTTATCCTGCGGGAATTGGACCGGGGCACCGGCATCGGCACTGGTCAGCTTGATCCACGGTTTCAGCGGTTTCTGGGTCTGGTGGACCAACATCTGCGCGACGGCTGGCGTCTGGGAGATTATGCGCGCGAGATCGGTCTTTCAGAACGGCATCTGAGCCGCATCTGCCGCAGTGCGACCGGCAGGCCCGCTGTCCAGTTGATCGAGGCTGCGACGATACGTGAGGCCTGCAGGCTGCTGGTCTATACACGCGCTTCCGTCGCATCCATCGGCTATGGCCTTGGCTTTGAGGATCCGTCCTATTTCAGCCGTGCCTTTCGGCGCGTCATGGGCCGGTCGCCGCAGGCCTATCGGGCGGGCTTTGAGGGGGAAGCGCGGTAAGCCTGCAGGCGAGGGTATCAGCCGCCGCGCGCGATCCCAAGCTTGGCCAAACGGTAATCCAGCTTGGCGCGGCTGAGGCCAAGCGTACGCGCCGCCGCCGAGACATTGCCATCAGCGGCCAGAAGGGCCGCGCGATAGGTGTCTTCCTCCATCTCGTCGAAGGTTCGGTCGCCGAGGGGGGCGCGCGCACCGCCCGCTGTGCTGCGCCGCACGATCCGGCCAGAGGCATGCAACCCTTCAACGAATTCCGGCATCTGTTCGATGCCGGTAAAGATGTGCGAAATCTCGAGATCGCCGCCCGGTTCGGAATAGATCACCCCGCGTTCGATCATGTTCGAAAGCTCGCGGACATTGCCGGGAAAATCATAGCGGAGCAGCAGATCGCGGGCGTCGGGGCTTATCCCGCGCAGCGGCTTGCCATGGGTCGTGCTGTGGCGGTGCAGGAAATGTTCGATCAGCATCGGCACGTCGTCGCGCCTTTCCCGCAGGGGGGGGATGACGATCGGCAAGAGAGACAGCCGGAAATAGAGATCTGCCCGGAAGGCGCCGGAGTCGACGAAGGCGCGCAACCGGCCACTGGTGGCCGACACAACCCGCACTGTCGCCGAAGTCGTAGACCCTTCGCCAAGCGTTGCTGCAAGCTGCGACTGGAGGGGTTTGGGCAGGGAAAGTACGTCGTTGAGAAAGAGCGTGCCGCCCCGCGCCCGTTCGATCGCGCCGCCTTCGCCGAAAAGCGGCGTGTCGGCATGATCGCCCGCATAGGCATCACAGTTGACGGTGACGAAGGGCCCGTTGGCCACGCTGCTCAATTCATGCAGGCGGCGCGCAAAGAATTCCTTGCCGGTGCCGGGTTCGCCCAGAAACAGCACAGGCTCGGCATAGCCCGCGACGCGTTCCACCAGACGGCGGGCGCGTTCTATGGCCGCTGTCTTGCCAATGATGGCATGCGGGGCTGGTCCCTCGCGTCTTTGCAACGGTTCTGCGGCTGGATTCCACGGCTGGCTGCGGGGCTTTGTTGTTGCCGGGGAAAAGATTTCAAGTTCGGGCACATGGTTGCCCCATGCGGCCGCATTGCGACCAATGACGACACAGCGCTCGGCCCCCTGGCCCATACATTCCACCTCGCGGAAGATCACGGGCTGTCCCAAGAGGGATGTCGTGAACCCCGCAGGCGCCCCCACCTGCATCCAGCACGTGGGGCAATCGGACACGCCGAAGGCATGCAGATGCTCGACCGCTTCGGTGCTGTCATGCCAGTGGAACTCACCATGGTAATGGCCGCGCTTGATATCGAATTCGAACCGTTTGGTTGTGACCTTGACGAAACCTTCCATCGTGTGCAGGCGCGGCCCGGCGGCAAGGGCGGCGGTCAGGTCATCCTGCCGGAACCGTTTGCGGACAAGGTCGGCGTAGCGCTGGCCCTGCGACCATCCGGTGCGGTAGAACAGGCTGCGCGCCCGATCAATGCCCACCGCATTGATCACATCGCGCCTGAGTGTGCCCAGAACGGCCGCTTGCATCATGACCATCCGCTCGTCACTGAGCCAGATGCGGCCGTCGCCAAGTGCGAATTGCAGTGCCCCTGCCAGATCCTCCAGCGTAGGCGCGGCACCTTCCTTCAGCAGGCGGCTGTCCCCGCGTGCCGTGATTCGGGGGGCCCGACGCGACGCTTCGGCCAAGGTGATGCGTTCGGGCATTTTTTCACCATTTCATGAAAAATCATCCTGCCCTGACTTTTACATGAAAATCTTCATGCTGCAATCAAAATAGATTTAGTATACTATATTCATATACTTAAGCGAATATACTGGTAGTAGATAATTATTTGTTGCAAAACTCAATGGGGATGGATTGCTGTGCCGCATCGCTCAGGGAGGAGCACGGCAAGGACAGGCGACCAGAGTTGCAGCTGCAAAAGGGGTCACGTCGTGCCGGTCAAAAAGGGAGAGAGACATGGACGGATCCGCACCGATCTTTCTGGCGCAGGACGCTTGGGAAGGAAAGATTTTCTCAGGGGGCTGGGGAGTTGCGACCGGCGGTGACTATGAGGTGACCGCGCCTGCCGATGGCAGCCATGTCGCGAAGGTTGGCAATGGCAACAAGGCCGATGTCGCCCGCGCCGCTGCCGCCGCCGCCGCGGCCCAGCCCGCATGGGAGGCAACCGCCCCGTCAGAACGCGCCCGCATCCTGAACGCCACCGCCGATATCCTTGAGGCGAACCGCGACGAACTGATCCCCTGGATCATCCGTGAGTCCGGGTCGATCTATCCCAAGGCCGCGATCGAGATTGAACATTCCGCAGGCTTTCTGCGCGCCGCCGCCGTGGCCGCCACTGAGGACACCCGCAAGGTGGTGCAATCGCTGGATGGCCGCGATGAAGAGGTGATCCGCGTGGCGCATGGGGTGGTGGGCGTGATCTCGCCCTTCAACTTTCCGCTGATCCTGTCGGTGCGCGCGATTGCGGCGGCGCTGGCCACGGGCAATGCGGTTGTCCACAAGCCCGATCCGCGCACGCCGATCAGCGGCGGCATCATCATTGCCCGCATCTTTGAGGAGGCCGGTCTGCCGACGGACCTGCTGCACATCATCCCCGGCGGCGCCGAGGTTGGCACCGCCCTGTGCGAGGACCACAACATCGCCATGGTGTCGTTCACCGGATCGCCGGGCGTTGGCGCCAAGGTGGGCGAGGCGTGCGGGCGCAACCTGAAGAAGGTGCAGCTGGAGCTTGGCGGCAAGAATGCACTGATCATTCAGGACGATGCCGATCTTGCGCTGGCTGCGGCCAATGCGGCCTGGGGCACATGGCTGCATCAGGGGCAGATCTGCATGGCGACGGGGCTGATCCTTGCCCCCGCCGCGATGGCCGATGACCTGGCCGCGGAACTGGCCACCAAGGCGGGCCGCCTGCCGGTGGGCAACCCGGCGACCGAGCAATGCGCGCTGGGCCCGCTGATCTCGGACGGACAGGTTGCGCTGGTCAAGGCGATTGTCGATGACGCCGTGGCCAAGGGGGCCAAGCTTCTGGCCGGGGGCACGCCCAATGGCAGGATGTTCCCGGCGACCGTGTTGTCGGGCGTGACGCCGGGGATGCGGGCCTTTGACGAAGAGATCTTTGGGCCCGTGGCCGTGGTCGTGGCCTATGACAGTGACGAGCACGCGGTCCACCTGGCCAACATGTCGGAATTCGGCCTTGCCGCCGGGATCATCGCCAAGGACGTGAACCGCGCCCGCCGCATGGGGATGCGCCTGAAGGTGGGCCATCTGCACATCAACGACCAGACGGTCATGGCCAGCCCCAACGCCCCCTTTGGCGGGCGCGGCAAATCGGGCAATGGCAGCCGCATCTCGGGCCCGGCGATCTGGGAGGAATTCACCCAGTGGGTCTGGATCACCTCGCGGCCTGACGCGGTGATGTACCCGTTCTGATCTGACACCCCTCACATCAAGCGCGTGTCGCCGCCCCCAGCCGGGGCGGGCGGCTGCGGCTTGGCCAAACGAAAGACAAGGACATGACTTTGAACGGAAAGATCATCGCCATCACCGGGGCGTCTTCGGGTATCGGCGCCGAGATTGCACGACTTGCCCGGTTTCAGGGCGCGCATGTGATCGGGCTGGATCGCAACGACCCGATGATCACGCTGGATGGCTTTGTGAAGATCGACATGGGCGATGCGGCGGCGATTGATGCGGCAGTGGAAGCCCTGCCTTCGGGCATTCATGCGCTGGTGAATGCGGCGGGCGTATCGGGCCTTGCGGACAAGGATCTGGTGGCGCGCGTCAACTATCTGGGCCTGCGCCATCTGACCGAGGGGCTGCTGCCCAAGATCGCGAAGGGTGGCGCGGTGGTGAACATCACGTCGATCCTTGGGGCGGAATGGCCCAAACGGGTGGAGGCGCACAAGGACCTTGCTGCGACCAAGACCTGGGCCGAAGGCGCGGCATGGCTGAAGAAGAACCCGGTGCCGCAGGAGACTTGTTACCAGTATTTCAAGGAGGCGCTGGTCGTCTGGACCAAGAAGCGCGGCTACGACCTGTTCATGCAGAACGACATCCGCATGAACGCGGTCGCGCCCGGCCCGGTTTTCACCCCGATCCTGGGTGAGTTCGTGCAGATGCTGGGCGAAGAGCGTGTGGCCGCCGATGCCGCCAACATCAAGCGCCCCGCCATCGCCGATGAAATCGCGCCCCCCGTGCTGTTCCTGTGTTCCGACGCTGCGCGCTGGATCACCGGCATCAACCTGCCCGTCGATGGCGGGATCGACGCACTTTATACCTGATGTCAAAGACTTAAGCCTAAACGACGGCTCGCCTCAAGGAGGAGGGGGCAGCCGTCGCTGTACCAAAAGGGAAGAGAGAGAGACGTATGACCAAGAATCTGATCTGGGCTGCGGCGCTGGGCCTTGCGGCGCTTGCCAACCCTGCCATCGCACGCGAACCGGGGACACCTGCCGCAATGCCCGGCGGTGCCACCGTTGCCGTGCCCGTAGGGGCCAACCCGCCGCCCGGCCTCTATTTCTCGAGCCGGACCGAGGTGTTCTTTGGCGATATCTACGACGCCAATGGCAACAAGCTGCCCGTCTCGCTGGATGTGAAGGCCACGGCGCTGCAATTCCATTGGATCCCAGGAAACGAAATCCTTGGCGGTACTTACCGCGCCATGATGCTGATCCCGCTGGTCGATGTGTCGGTGGGCGGTGTCGGCAGCAACACGGGTCTGGGCGATATCACGATTTCGCCGTTGAACGTGTCGTGGATGTTGTCGCCGGGGGTGTTCGTGCAGACTGGCCTTAGCTTTGGCATCCCGACGGGCGAGTATCTGGGGCTTGGTCAGGCCAACCTTGGCAACAACGTCGTCACCACCGGGATCGACGTGGGATACAGCTATCTTAAAGACGGCTGGAACGCGTCGATCCATGCCAATTACTTCATCTACGGCACGAACGACGCCAACAACTTCAAATCGGGCGATGAATTGCTGGTCAACTGGACCGCGATGAAATCGATCGGCAACGATCAAAGCCTTGGTCTGGTTGGCTATTACCGCAAGCAGGTGAAGGACGACACCCTCGCTGGGGCCGTGTTTGCGGGTGGTAACCGGTCTGAGGCGCTGTCCATCGGCATCGGTTACTCCAAGCGGTTCGGCCCGACCGAATTGAACGTGAACCTGATGCGCGACGTCCGCGCCGAGAATGAGGCCGGCGGCACCAAGCTGCAGGTCAACCTCTTCACCCCAATGAAATTCTGATCAACCGGGCTGCTGCGGCATCCCGTGGCAGCCCTTCGCAAAGACAGGGAGGACAACCATGACGACTCACTTGCCCACCACGATCAGCCGCCGCAATTTTAACCGCCTGATCGCAGGCTCGGCCCTTGCCGCGCCCCTGATCGGGACGCGCGCCTTTGGGCAGGACGCGGCCACCTTCAAGATCGGCTATATCGGGCCGCAGTCTGGCCCATTGGGCATCTTTGGCGCGCATGACGGCTATCTGGTCGAGGCGATCAAGGCCAATCTGGCGGGCGGCATCGATGTGGGCGGATCGAAGATGAACGTCCAGATCATCACCGCCGACACGCAATCGGACCCGGTCCGCGCCAGCCAGATCACCCGCGACATGATCAACTCGGAAGCGCCCGACCTGATCCTGACGCATTCGGCGCCCGAAACGGTCAACCCGGTGTCGGATGCCTGTGAGGCGGGTGCGACCCCCTGCCTTTCGACCGTCGCCCCATGGGAGGCCTTCTATTTCGGCCGTGGTGGCAAGCCGGGCGAGCAGTCGTTCAAATGGACCTTCCACTACTCCTTCGGGTCGGGCAACTTTGTCAATCTTTACAACGGCCAATGGTCGCTTTTGGAGACGAACAAAAAGGTTGGCACGCTGATCCCGTCGGATGCTGATGGCAATGCGATCCGTGCGGGACTGCTGCCGAAGATGGCCGAAATGGGTTGGGAGGTCGTCGATCCGGGCCCCTATGAGAACATGAGCCAGGATTTCACCACCCAGATCGAGGCCTTCAAGTCGGCCGGTGTGGAAATCGTGGTCTGCTTCCCCTTCCCGCCGGATTTCCCGGTGTTCTGGCGTCAGGCCGCGCAGCGCGGGTTGGCGCAGCAGCTGAAGATCATGCAGATGGCCAAGGCCGGCCTTTTCGCTGCCGAGATGGAAGCGCTGGGCGATCTGGGTCAGGGGTTGTGCACGGGCGTGTATTGGCATCCGGCCTTCCCGTTCGCGTCCACCGCGGCGGGCCTGTCGAACGCCGATCTGGGCAAGGCCTATGAGGCGGCAACCGGCGCGCAGTGGGCGCAGGCGCTTGGTGCGTCGGCCTCGTTGTTTGACGCGGCGATTGCGCTGGCGCAGCAGTCTGGCAACCCCAAGGACAAGGAGGCGCTGGCCGCCACTCTGCCCACGCTCAAGGCCGATACGGCCGTGGGCACGGTGGATTTCAGCACCGGGCCGGTGCCGAACTGTGCAGTCAGCGGCCTTGCAGGCGGGCAGTGGAATAAGGCGTCGGACGGGCCGTTCCAGTTCCAGCTGGACCTCGTGTCGAACGCTGACTTCCCGCAGATCCAGCTGACGTCAGAGTTCAAGCCGCTGGCCTTTGGCTGAGTGGACATAAGCCGGAACAGGCCGGGGCGCGCAACCATGCCGCGCCCCGGCCTTCAATGTGGGGAGTGGTCTGTTGGACATGTCGGACGTGACGGCAGAGCCGATGTTGCGCGCGCGGGGGGTGAACAAATCCTACGGCGCGCTGAAGGTTCTGCATGATGTGGATTTCGAGGTCAGCCCCGGTGAGGCGGTTGGCATTGTCGGCCCGAACGGTGCGGGCAAGACCACGTTGTTCGGGGCCTTGGCGGGGTCTTTTCCCATCACTTCGGGCGACATCGCGCTGGAGGGGCAAAGCCTGACAGGAACCTCGTCGGCGGAACGCTGCCGCATGGGGTTGGCACGCACCTATCAGGTGCCGCGCCCGTTTCTGGGGATGACGGTGTTCGAGAACATCCATGTCGCGGCCATGTCGGGCGCGGGCCTGACGCAGGCGGAGGCCGCCGATCAGGGGGCGGAGATCCTGCGCAAAACCGGCCTTCTGGCGCTGGCGAACCGTCCGACCGCTGCCCTTGGCCTTCTGGACCGCAAACGGCTGGAGGTGGCGCGCGCTCTGGCCACGCGGCCCCGCGTGATCCTTCTTGATGAAATCGGCGGGGGTCTGACCGAGGCGGAACTGGGGGAACTGGTGGATCTGATCCGCCAGCTGCAGGCCAGCGGCATGACCGTGGTCTGGATCGAACACATCCTGCACGCGCTTTTGCGGGTTGTGACGCGGCTGGTCTGCATGGCCGAGGGCCGGGTGCTGGCCTCGGGTGATCCGCGCGATGTGATGGCCAATGCGGATGTGCAGCGCGCCTATTTGGGGAGCAGCCCGGAATGACCGAAGCGAAAGAAGCCCTTGGCCTGTCGGGCGCCGAGGGCCGTCATGGACAGTTGCAGGCGATCAAGCCCCTGACCCTGACCATTGCCAAGAATGAGGTCGTCGCCCTGATCGGGGCCAATGGCGCGGGCAAGACCACGCTGATGCGGATGATCGCGGGTCTGCACCCCTTTGCCGCCGGGACCTTGCACCTGTTTGGTCAGGACGTCACGGCCATGTCGGCGCATGACCGGGTCAAGGCCGGGATCGCCCTATCGCCCGAGGGACGGCGGCTTTTTGGCGATATGACCGTGCGCGAGAACCTGATGATCGCTGCCGAAAACGGGCGGCGCGGCGATTGGACCCTGCCCAACGCCTGCGATGCCTTTCCGCAGATCACGCCGCTGCTGGACCGACCTGCCGGGGGCCTGTCGGGCGGGCAGCGGCAAGCGGTGGCGATTGCGCGGGCCTTGGTGGCCAACCCTTCGGTGCTGCTGCTGGATGAGGTGTCGCTCGGCCTGTCGCCTGCGGCTGTGGAGGGCGTGTACCAATCGCTTGCAGCCCTGCGCGGCAAGATGACGATGGTGGTCGTGGAGCAGGATCTGACCCGCGCCATGGCTTTTGCCGGGCGGCTGATCTGCATGGCCGAGGGTGTACTGGAACTGGACGGCGACCCTGCAACGCTGACTCGCGACCAGATCACCAACGCCTATTTCGGCATCCACAAGACAGCGGAGGCGAGCCATGTTTGAGGCGCTGATTCAAGGCATCCTGCTGGGCGGTTACTATGCCGTGCTGGCGGCGGGGCTGTCGCTGATGTTCGGGGTGGTGCGGTTCATCAACCTTGCCCATGGCGACATGGCGGTGCTGGGGGCGATGATCGCGCTGTGGCTTGTGCAGGGGGTGGGTCTGGGTGTTGGTCTGGCCATCGCGGTGACCCTGCCCGTGATGGCCGCCCTTGGCTGGCTGATGCAGCGGCTGATCTTCGAGCGCGCCTTGCGGGGCGGGTTTCTGATCCCGATCCTGACGACCATCGGACTGGGCGCTGCCTTGCAGAACGGGATGTTCGGGCTGTTCGGGTCAGAGACCAAATCGCTTGGCGCCCATATCGGCGGGCTGTCCTGGGCCAGTTGGGAGCTTCCGGGGGGCATCTTTCTGGGGCAGTTGCCGGTCTATATGTTCCTGACCGCGATCGTGGTGCTGGGCGCGCTGCATCTGGTGCTGACGCGTACCCCCTTTGGGCGGGCGGTGCGGGCCACGGCGACGGATTCGGACGCGGCCGCCCTGTGCGGGATCGACGCGCGCCGCGTGCACCGGGGGGCGGCGGCCATCGCCGTTGCCCTTGCGGGACTGGCCGGGATTTTCCTTGCCCTGCGGGCGCAGGTCACGCCCTTTGCGGGACCCATGCTGCTGATCTTCGCCTTTGAGGCCGTGGTGATCGGCGGCATTGGTTCGCTGCGCGGGACGTTGATCGGGGGGATCGCCCTGGGCGTGGCGCAGGCCATTGGCGGCCTGATCTCGCCGCAGTTTTCGATCCTGGCCGGCCATGTCGTGTTTCTGGCCGTGCTGGCCTGGCGCATGTCGCAATCGGCAGCGGCCGACCGGGGCGGCTGGCGCAGCGCCTGGGCCGCGCTGACCATGAAACGCAAGCTGACACGGGGCAAGCCATGACGACGAACACACTCCTTCCCATGCCCCGGGCGGACCGGACCCTGATCTGGACCGGGGCTGCGGCACTTGCGGTTCTGGCGATCCTGCCGGCCTTCGGTTCGGCGCTGGTGGTCGACAAGCTGACCTACCTTTTCATCCTGATCATGTTCGCCACGATGTGGAACCTGCTGGCGGGCTATGCCGGGCTGGTGTCGGTTGGCCAGCAGGCTTTTGTTGGCCTGGGCGGTTACGCGATGGTGCGGATGGTGGAGGCGGGCCTGCCGCCGTTTCCAGCGATCTTCATCGCGGCCCTTTGCACGGGGGTTGTGGCCTGGGTGCTGTCCTGGTTCGTGCTGCGGATGAAGGCCGGCGAATTCGCCATCGCCACCTGGGTCATCGCCGAGGCGATCCGGGCGATGGTGTCCTTTGATCCGATCATACAGGGCGAGACAGGCACCTCTGTCACGGCGCTGAACGCCTATGCGCCCGAGATGCGGCGTCTGGTGATCTACCTGCTGGCGCTGGCGACGGCGGCGGTGATGCTTTGGGCCAGCTGGACGTTGCTGCAGGGCCGCACCGGGGCCGAGGCGCAGGCGATCCGCGACGACGAAGAGGCGGCGGCATCGGTCGGGATTTCGACATTTCAGGTCAAGCAGCGCATCTATATTCTGGCGTCGATCGGTTGTGCGGTGGCGGGGACGTTGTGGTTGGCCTCGGCGATCACCTTCCAGCCGCGCACGTCCTTTGGCGTGCAATGGTCGGTGTTCATGCTGTTCATGGTGCTGGTCGGCGGCATCGGCACCTTTATCGGACCGATCCTTGGAGCGCTGCTGTTCTTTGCACTGCAAGAGATCTTTGGCGATTTCGGGGCCTGGTATCTGGCCGGAGTGGGGATCGTGGCGATCCTGTTTGCTCTTTACCTGCCCAATGGGATCGTAGGGCTTTGGCTGGACAAGGGCAGGGATGAGCCCTTGTCGATGCGCAAGCGTCTGAACCTTGTGGAGTGATCATGGAAGACCGATTCATCGATGTTTCCGGCGTCAGGGTCCGTTATCGTGACAGCGGAGGTCCGGGACTTCCCATCGTGCTGACCCACGGGATCGGCGGCTCGCTGGAGCTTTGGACGCCGCAACTTTCGGACCTTGGCCAAAGCCACCGGATCATCGCCTGGGACGCGCCGAACCACGGGCTTTCAGACCTGACGGGCAAGGTCGAGGATTGGGAAAGCTATGCCGGCTGGCTGCTGGCCTTTGCCGATGCGCTGGGGCTGGATCAGTTCATCGCTGGCGGCAATTCCATGGGTGGGGCGTTGTCGCTGCGGGTGGCGGGGCTGGCGCCGGATCGGGTGAAAGGGGTTGTTCTGGCCAACGCCGCTTCGCTCGGGCGCGAGGTGTTTCCGGTCTTTCGGCTGATGACGCTGCCGGTTCTGGGGGGCGTGCTGACCAAGCCAAGCGAAAAAGGCGTTGATCTGGCACTGTCTGCGATGGTCAGGGACCAGGCCTGCGTCACACCGGACATGCGCGCAGCCATGCGGCGCAACCAGTTCAAGGAAGGGGGCGCAGCCGCTTTTCTGGCCACGCTGCGCACGGGTTCCACCGTCTTTGGGCAGCGCGCATCGACGTGGACAACCAGCCACAGGCTGCTGTCCACGCTGGATATGCCGATGCTGATCCTGCACGGCCGACAGGACGCGGTTCTGCCGCTGAAACACAGCGAACACGCGGCCAAGCTGGCAAGATCGGCGCATCTGATCGTGATGGAGGATTGCGGCCACACCCCGCAGATCGAAAAGCCCGCCGAATTCAATACCGCTCTCAGCGCCTTCGCCAGGATGCTGTTTGCGGTCAAGGCGGCCTGATGACCCGGGGACCGGGACCCGAAAGGATTTGACTTCACCAAGACTCAGGCAGGGTTGTGAACGACCAAAGTGTTCACCGAACGGCTTGGGGAACGCACGCCGCCGAAGGCTATGGCTATTTCCGCATGTCCAATGCCCAGATGGATGACGTGATGGTCACGTTCAACCGGGGGGGGCGGGGTGTTCTTGAACCTATACGAAGCGATCAAGGATGCCCTGGACTTCATTTCATAAAGGGCGCCGGGAAAATCCGGTATCCGGGGCAAGACGCATCGCGGCCGTGGTGTGCAAGTGGCGTGCTGGTGCGGTTGTATCCGCCGCCCCGGCAGTTCCGGACCGAACTCGTTGTCAGATTATTTCCGCGCATCAAACTCTGCCCGCGCCGCATCAATTGCGGCCCGGTTTTCGATGACCCAGCGTGCCATGCTGGAGAGCCGCACGAACAGGCTTTCTCCCAGCGGCCGCAGCCGATAATCAACGCGCGGCGGGGCGGTTGGTGTAACGATCCGCTCCAGCAGCCCGTCCCGCTCCAGTTTGCGCAAGGTATGGGTCAGCATTTTCTGCGACACATCCGGGATGTCGCGGCGCAGTTCCGAAAACCGCCGCGATGACATCGACAGGGCCGCCATCACCAGAATCGACCATTTGTCGCTGACCCCGTCCAGTACCTGCCGCACGGGGCAGGTGGCCGGATCCAGCGAGATACGGTGGGTTTCGTGCGCGTCGTCAAGGGACATTGCCATCTCGCGTTACTGTGATCGTTGGAGGCAAGGTTACCAAAAAGTGCCTCCTTTTCCAGCCGTAAAAAGCTGATTAGGTGCTTGGTACCAAAAAGATACCAAAAGGGAAAAGGGGACCAAATGGAGATCTTGAACCGCAGAACGCTTCTTCAAGCCGCGGCTGCGACCGGGGCCTGTGCAACCTTGTTGCCGGGTCTGGCGCATGCAGCCGCATCGGGAACAGAGATCTTCACCTCGGATGAGGCGGGCCTTCTTGTCGATAGCGTCGTTGTTCTTGGCGAAAAGTCGGCAGTGCTGGTCGATGCGCAGTTCACCGCTGGAAACGCAGGCCTGCTGGCCGACATGATCGCGGCCTCGGGTCGCACGCTTGAAAGCATCCTGATCACCCACCTGCATCCGGATCACATTCTTGGCCTGCCCATCCTGATGGACCGTTTTCCGCAGGCACGGGCCTATGCGCAGACCGACATCCAGGCGATTCTGGCGCAGATCCTGGGCGGCATGCATGCAGAAATCGCGGGCGGCGCCCCGGCGGGCGTGTTTGCCGACCGCTTTGTCCTGCCCGAGGCGCTGAGCGCCGACCACATCCTGCTGGAAGGTGAGCGGATCGAGATCCTGCCGCCGATGGCAGGTGATACTGCTTTGATCACGCCGGTGCATATCCCCAGCCTGGATACGCTGATCGCGACCGATATCGCCTATATCGACACCCATCTGTGGATGGAGGAAGTCGCGACGACCGACGGCATCGGCCCGTGGCGGGCCAGTGTCGAGGCGTTGCGCGACATCGGGGCCAAGACAGTCATCCCGGGGCACCGCAAATCGGGCAGTCCCAACGATGCCAGCGTCTTTGATGCCACCATCGCCTACCTCGATCATTGGGAGGCGGCCCGCGCAGCCTCGGCCAATGCCGAGGAATTCCGCGCCAAGCTGATGGTCGGGACCGAGAACCTTGGCTTTGCATTTGCCATCGACCGCGGCGTCGCCGCCGCGTTCCCCAACTGAACCACCTTACCGAAACCCGACATCATAGGAGAAACCCGATGTCCTATCTGCGCAACACGACCTTTGCTCTGGCCCTTGCCGTATCTGCCCTTGCCGCCCCTGCCTTCGCGCAGGAGTCCAACAAGGATTTCGTCGTCAAGGCAGTCACCGAATTGTTTTCGAACAAGGACCTGACGGCCATCGACCGCTATTGGGCTGAAAGCTATATGCAGCGTAACCCTGGCCTGGCCTCGACCAGTGCCGTGCTCAAGGACGCGCTCAAGGACATGCCCGCAGACATGACCTATGAAATCGGCATGGTCATCGCCGAGGGCGATCTGGTGGCGATCCATGGCCGCTATACCGGCTGGGGGCCGACGCCGCTGATCGTGGTCGACATCTACCGTGTGGAAAATGGCAAGATCGCCGAACACTGGGATGTCGGGCAGGACGAGGTGCTGGAAACGGCTTCGGGCTTGCCGATGTTCGAACCGATGAACTGATCCCATGGCGGGACTGACAGTCATGCTGTTGGCCCCGCCGTCCTGAGCATACCGAAAAAGGAGACGCCCAATGACAGATGGAAGCAGAAACCCCGCCCGACGCCGCTTTCTGACCTTTGCCTCATCCCTGCCCGTGGCGTTCGGGTTGGGAATTGGCCGCGCTTCCGCCGAGCAGGCCATGATCCCCACAGCAAGCAATATGGAGGGGCCCTTTTATATCAGCAATGCGCCGATCGTCACCGACATGAACCGTTTTGGCAAAAAGGGCGAGGTCATGCGCATCGCCGGGCGGGTCATGAATGCCGCTTCTCCCGAGACGCCCGTGGCTGGTGCAAAACTGGAGCTGTGGCAGACGGATGGCAGCGGCAGATACTACCCTGAAGCAAAAGGCGACTACAGCGATTTTCGCGATGCCGAAATGGACCTACGCGGCACGGTCATCGCCGATGCGAACGGCTATTTTGACGTGCTGTCCCTGTTCCCAAAGGAATACTGGCCCCGACCGCCCCATATCCATTACCGGATCAGTGCCGATGGCTTTCGTACCCTGATCACCCAGCACTATCTGGACACGCGGCCCCGGGATAGGCCGCATCGCACGGCCAATGTCATCCGCGACCAGACCCCCGCCCTGTTCCCCGCGCCAACCATCTACATTCAGCCGGTTTGACGCGGCCGGCCCGATGCCTCAACCCGGAACCGTCAGCGGCGCGATCCGGTCTGCCCGAAACGTATCGGCAAGCCGTGTCAGTTCCACCCGCTTGACCACTCCGCCCTTGAAGAAGGGATCGCCCTCGCCAAAGGCGCGGGCGGTTTCTTCGTCATGGGCCTCAAGGATGCCAAAGTTGCCGATACCTTCGGCCTTTGGGTTCCAAAGCGCGGAACCCGTCAAAACCCGCGCAAGGCCGTTGCCGCCCGAGGCGACCCAGGCGCGGTGCTCCGGGCGCAACTGATCGCGCAGGGCGTTGATTTCGGCCCCGGTCTTGTGCGGACAAACCATCAGGAAATACATCAGGCGTTCTCCAGCAGGACCATCCCGGCCCCGGTCAGCGAGGCGGGGGCAAAGTAATGGCGGTGCAGGGTGTTGACCCTGTCATCCATGCAGCCACGCATCACGAGCCACATGATCAGTTCCGCGCCTTCGGAGCCAAAGACCCTGACATAATCCTCACGCGTCATGTCGCGGTAACGTTGTGGGGCGGGGCCGATATCGGCGATCCAGCGGCGGTCTTCCTCGGGGTTGATGTAGCCTGCCCGCGCGCCCTGCAATTGATGCGAGAGCCCGCCAGTGCCCATAACCAGCACCCGCTCCTCCCCCGGCCAGCTTTCGATGGCGCGGCGCAGGGTGCGGCCCAGATCCCACATGCGCTGCGGCGTGGGGATCGGGTACTGGATGGTGTTCACCAGGATCGGCACCACCTTGACCGGCCATGTCTTGGGCCGACCAAAGACCAGTTCCATCGGCACTTGAAGGCCATGGTCCACGTCCAGTTCGCGGCAGATCAACGGGTCGAAATGGCTCTCGACCATCTGATCTGCCAGATGCCAGGCAAAGTCGGCGGCACCGTCAAACGCAGGCAGCGGGCGGGGGCCCCAGCCTTCGTCGATGGGGGCGTAGCTGTCGGCCACGCCAAGCGCCAATGTCGGCACCCGGTCGAGGAAGAAGGCATTGCCGTGATCGTTGAAGATCACCACCGCGATGTCGGGTTTTTGCGCGGCAACCCACTGCTGCGCCGGGATATAGCCGTCGAAGAAGGGTTTCCATTCATCGGAATGGCGCAGACCCTTGTCCAGCGCCGCCGCGATCGAGGGGACATGGCTGGTTCCAAGGCCGCCGATGAGTTTAGCCATTTGTCACCTTCCCCAGTCGGGTTTCCAGGAATGTATCCAGGCTCATGCCCGCCTGAGCCGCGCCGATGGCGCGGATCGGGGTCGGATCGACGGCTGAAATCTTGAGGATGTAGAAAAGGTTTCCGCCCAATCGCACCATTTCCTCCCAATCCCGCGCCATCACCGCGGCGCGCTGTTCGGGCGTCAGGTGGAATTGGTCCAGATAGGCGCCCTCATCGGCCAGAAAGGCCGCGCGGCCCTCGGGTTTGGAGAGCCCCATCGCCATCTTGTTCAGCGCATAGCCCGCCGTGGCGCGAGGCCGGTCAAACAGCGGCGTGTCGGGGATGCGGTCAAGCCGGGCATCGGCGGTGACCACCCGCCTGGCCCAATCGGCCAGAAGCCGGGCGACCACGGTCGGCTGTTCCACCGGGGCAAAGTGGCCTGCGTCGGGGACAATCTCCAACCGCGCCTGCGGGCAGAGCCGGGCAATCTCGGTATGCTGGGCCACCGGGCTCCAGACATCTTGCGCGCCTGTGATCAGCAGCATCGGGCCTGCAAAGGCCAGTGTCGCCGCAGCATCCGGGCGCGAAAGCAGCGCGCGCAACTGGCGTTCGTGAATTTCGGATGTCATGCGGCAGACCATGGCCGTCAGTTCGGCCATCAATGCCGGGTTGGGCGGGCATAAGGCATTCATCATCCCCGGCAACCAGGCCGCCGCCAGCGCTGCCATTCCTTGCCCATGGGCAAGGTCGATCATGGCTTGGCGCTTGGCCTCTTCGCCATCGCGTCTGGGGTGCATGCCGGTGTTCAGCAGCGCCATTCCGGCGATGCGGCCGGGCGCCATCCGCGCCATCTCCATCGCCACACGGCCGCCCATGGAATGACCGGCCAGAAGCAGCCGCCCGTCATGCCGGGCCAACAGGCTGCGGGCCATGTCTTCGATACTGGTCTGCGTGGTCACATCGGCAATTGCCACGGGCAAGGGCGCCAGTGCCGACATTGCGGCAGCCCAGACAAAACCATCGGACACAAGGCCCGGGATCAGAAGCACTGTCGTCATGTGGGCACCTTGGGCGCAAAAGGGGCCGCCCGGTCACGGGCGGCCCGAGGCTTCAGGAAGGGTCAGCGTTTGGTGCGCCAGCTGTCGGCGTAGTTCGTCCGCGCCTCGGCGGCATAAGGGGTCGCGGCCACGCGCACGCGGATTTCGGTCTGGCGGTGCGGCTCGGTCGAGGTTTTGCCAGTGGTTTCCGGCTCGCCCCATTTCAGGGTCAGGATGTCATTTTCCTGCACGTCTTGCGAAACCACGCCAAGCGACAGCATGCAGCGTTCGTTGTAGGAATAGCCGTTGAACATGCTCATCCCGACCATCCTGTCGCCCTGCATCACCATGTCGGCGCTGGAGGAGGCATAGTTCGGCTGCGGAAAGTCGATCCATTTGAACGGCAGGCCGGGTTCGAAGTTCGAAGCGATTACTTTCAGAACATCATCGCGGTTCCACTCGAAGGTCACCTTCTTGCGGTTTTTGGGCGAACCCTTCATGGCCTGCAGGGCGGCCTTGCCGATGAAGTCATCCTTCTTCCAGCCGATGTAGAAATCGTAGCCGAGTTCGAACGGGTTGACGTAGTAATCTTCGATATTGTCCGACACGAAGCTGCCGCCGATGGCGCCTGCGGCCTCGTAGCTGTCGGCACCCAGCCAGTCGCGGTAATCCTTCAGCATGCCGTCGCCCGTGTAGATGCCCGGCAGGGGCGAGGGGATCCAGCCCGATTCAAGCGTGTTGGTGGAATAGGCCCGGCTGCCGCATTGCACGAGGTTCACGCCGGCATCGCGGGCGGCCTGCAGAATGGTGGAATGGATGTAATCCTTGTCCTTGTAGGGGCCCCAGATTTCCAACCCCGGCGCACCCGACATGCCGTGGCGCAGCGCCTGCACCTTTTTCGAGCCGATGTTGATCCAATCGACATGGAAGAATTTGATGTCCGGCACCGGGCCGCCGTTCATCTTTTCAAAGACTTTGGGCGCATCGGGGCCCTGGATCTGGAAACGGTAGTGTTCGCGCAGCACGCGCTCGCCCTCGGGGCGGCTGGGGCTGCGGGGATCATACTTCAGGCGCACGTTCCATTTGCCATAGGCCGCGCAGAACATCAGCCAGTTCGACGTCGGGGCGCGGCCGACGAGGATGTATTTGTCCTCACGCTCGCGGAAGATGATGTGATCGCCGATCACATGGCCGTTCGGCGTGACGGGCACGAAATGCTTGGCGCGGTTCAGGTCGAAATTCGCGAAGCTGTTGATGCCATGGTGGGACAGGAATTCGGTGGCTTGCGGGCCTTCGACGATGACTTCGTCCATGTGGTGGCTCTGGTCGAACAGGACGGCAGACTGGCGCCAGGCCACCTGTTCGTTGCGCCAGTTCTGGAATTCCGGGGCCACGACCGGGTAGACATACATCCCCGCCTTGGAATTGCGCAGCAGGGTGACCGGATTGCCGACCTTGGCCATCACGGTTGCAAGACTTTGGGTCATCGAAGCTCCTCCCTCGAGTTCATGTATACATTAGTAGAGGGCTTCAGTTGAAAATCAAGCAGATTTCAGTGCGTGGGGCCATAAAATGTATACATTAATGCTCAGGCAGACAGAATTGCAAGGCTCGGCACGCCTTCGCGCAGCGCCGCTTCATGCGACAGAAGGAATTCCACGTTCCGCCGCGCCGCGCGGGCATGTTCGCGCGCCAGTGATTCGGCGCGAAATCCTTCGCGGTTGCCGATGGCCTCGATCAGGGCGCGGTGCTGTTCCTGGGCGGCGGACAGGGTTTTGGCTAAAGCCGCCTGATGGCTTTCATCATCCAGAAAGGCCGAGGGCGAGGCAAAGGGCAATGCCGTGATGCGTTCAATCTCGCGGCACAGGACATCGCTTTGCGACATGCGGGCGAGGTGCTGGTGGAACCGGGAATTCAGGGAGGAATAAGCTTCCATATCAACGGATTGATCAAGAAAGACGCGGTCGAGTTGGCGCAGGATTTCGCGACCCTCGGCTAGCATTCCCTCAGGCACGCCACGCTCGGCTGCGAGGCGTGCGGCGGTGCCTTCCAGCACGCCGCGCAATTCGATCGTGTCCACGACATCGGCCACGGCGAAGCTGCGCACTACAAAGCCGCCCCCCGGCGTGCGGTCCAGCAGCGCCTCTTCGGCCAACCGCGACAGGGCGGCCCGGACGGGCGTGCGCGAGATGCCCAGCTCCTCGGCCAAGGCCACTTCGAACAGTCGGGTTCCACCCGACAATTCACCGCCCAGAATCCGTTTCCGCAACACGATCAGTGCGCGCTGCGCGTGGGTTGAGCTGCGTTCGTCGGATGCCATTCCCACCTCCATGTATACGTGGTCAGCATATCAGGGCTGGACCGCGTGTATACATGGACCTTACATCTTGAGGATGCGCCGCGCGTTTTCCTTCAGGATGAGCGGCCGCACCTCATCGCGGATCGGCAGTTCCGCGAAATCCTTCAGCCAGCGGTCGGGCGTGATGGCGGGCCAGTCCGATCCGAAGAGCATCTTATTCTTCAGGATCGTGTTGGCATAATGCACGAAGATCGCGGGGAAGTATTTGGGCGACCAGCCCGACATGTCGATGTAGACGTTCGGCTTGTGCTGCGCCACGGCCAGACCCTGTTCTGTCCAGGGAAAGGACGGATGGGCCAGCACGATGGTCATGTCGGGGAAGTCCACCGCCACGTCGTCGATGTGGATCGGGTCGGAGTATTTCAGCCGCATCCCCATGCCGCCATGCATCCCCGACCCGACGCCGGTCTGCCCGGTGTGGAACAGCGCGATGGCGCCTTCTTCTTGAATGGCTTCGTAGAGCGGATAGGCCATCCGGTCGTTGGGATAGAAACCCTGCATTGTCGGGTGGAACTTGAACCCCTTGACGCCGAAATCGCGCACCAGACGCCGCGCTTCGCGCGCGCCAAGCTTGCCTTTGGCCGGATCGATGCTGGCGAAAGGGATCAGGATATCGCTGTTCTCGGCCGCCAGTCGGGCGATTTCTTCGTTGTTGTGGCGGTAAAAGCCGGTGTTGCGCTCGGCATCCACGCCAAAGATCACCGCGGCGATCTTGCGTTCGCGGTAATAGGCGGCGGTCTGCGGCACGGTGGGCAGCATGCCATCAATCCCCGCCGGGTTCTTGAAATAGGCGGCCATCCCGGCCTGGAATTCATTGTAACCGTCGTCGCGATGGCAATTGCACGGCTCTTCGGCATGGGTGTGAAAGTCGATGGCGATGATGTCATCAAGGTTCATTGGCTTCAGTCCTTGGGCGCTTCAAGCTTGGCGGTGCGCTTTTCCAGGAAATCCCGCAGACGCTGCGTCGCCTCGGGGGTGACGGAGGTCAGCGAGGACATCAGGCTTTCCACGAATAGCCCATCTTCGGAGGACATGTCACGGATGCGGGGCAGGGCGTTGATGATGGCATAGTTCGACATCGGCGCATTCTGCGCGGCGGCCTTGGCCAGTTCGATGGCCTTTTCCAAAGACTTGCCTTCGGGCACCACGTAGCTGACGCCACCCCACTGTTCCATCTGCACCGGCGAGACGGTGCGCCCGGTCAGCATCATGTCTCCCATCCGCTGCGCCCCGATCATACGCGCAATCCTGACCGACCCGCCGCCACCGACGAAGATGCCGCGCGTGCCTTCCGGCAGGCCGAAGAAGGCGGTCTCTTCCGCCACGCGCACATGTGCCGCTGCGGCGAGTTCGAACCCACCGCCGACGACTGCACCTTTCAGCGCCACAACAAAGGGGATGCCGCCCCGTTCGATCCCGTCAAAGATCCGGTGCCAGCGACGCGAGCCTTGCACGGCGGCGATCAGCGGCTTTTCCACATGCTCGGCCAGATCGAGGCCCGCGCAGAAATGCTTGCCTTCGCCAAAGATTACGGCGGCCTTCGCTTCGGCTTGCGCGGCCTCGATGGCCAGATGCAGCGCCTCGACCACGCGGTCGCTGATGGCATTGCGCTTGGCCGGACGGTTAAGGCCGATCAGTGCGATCTCGCCCCGAACTTCATAGGTGATCAGTTGTTCGATCTGTCCGTCCATCACGGCAAGCTCCCTCGTATCATGAATTTAGTTATGGCATATAAATATTATCCTGTAAACATCTCTTGCGGCAGCGCCAATCAGCGTATACTGTTATGTGGAATAACAGTTAGCTGCCATGAATGGCCTTTGGCCACCCGGGGGAGGGCATGATGGACGCCAGCATAGTGCAGCCGAAGCGGGGGGGCGCGATCAGCCTTCTCAGCGAGGCGCGGCCCGATGGGACGATTCTGGTCCGGCAAGAGGCCGCGATGGGGGCCTATCCGCGCTGCATGACAGAGCGGTTCCTGCATTGGGCAAACCTTGACCCGAACCGGCTGTGGATGGCCGAGCGCGGGGCGGATGGGGAATGGCAACGCGTGACCTACGGGCAGGGCGCGGCCGCGATCCGCGCGATCGGTTCGGCATTGTTGACGCATGGCCTTTCCGTGGAGCGCCCGCTGCTGATCCTGTCTGGCAATAGCCTTGCGCATGCCATGATGGCGCTGGGGGCGCAGCATGTCGGTATTCCGTCGGCGGCCTTGTCACCGGCCTATGCCCTGTCGGGCGAGGATCGGGCCAAGCTGGGGCAAGTGGTGGAACAGCTGACCCCCGGCATGGTCTTTGCCGATCACGCAGCCCGGTTCCTGCCCGCGATTGACGCCGTGCTGGGTGCGGATGTTCCGCTTGTCTGCCTGTCGGGCGGTACCACTTTGCGCAGCGTCATTCCGTTCGACACGGTGCTGGACACACCGCCCTCGGCGGCGGCAGAGATGGCGCATGCTGCGGTCGGCCCCGATACGGTGGCGAAGTTCCTGTTCACTTCGGGCACCACAGGCAGCCCCAAGGCGGTGATCCAGACGCAGCGGATGCTCTGCGCCAATCAGGCCATGGTGCAGGAGGCCTATGATTTCCTGAAGGACGAGCCGCCGGTTCTGGTGGACTGGGCGCCGTGGAACCACACGGCCAGCGGCAACAAGGTCTTTAACATGGCGATCTATAATGGCGGCAGCTATTACATCGATGATGGCCGCCCCACGCCCGCCGATATCGGCAAGACCATCCGCACCCTGCGCGAGGTGGCGCCGACCTGGTATTTCAATGTGCCGATCGGTTATCAATTTCTGCTCGACGTGATGGAAGCCGACGACACGTTGGCCGACACCTTCTTTTCCCGCCTCAAGATGCTGATGTATGCGGGTGCCGGGATGAGCCAGCCTGTCTGGGACCGTCTGGCCGCCATGGCCGCGCGCAAGGTAGCGGCCGGGGTGCCGATCGTCTCGGGGCTTGGGGCCACGGAAACCGGGCCATTCGCGCTGTATTACAGCGACAGGAAGGACCGCCCCGGCAATATCGGCTTTCCGGCTGTCGGCGTGACGTTGAAGCTGGTGCCGCAGGACGACAAGCTGGAAGCCCGGATCAAAAGCCCATCGGTCACGCCGGGATATTGGCGCAATGCCAAGCTGACGGCTGACGCTTATGATGAGGAAGGGTTCTACAAGCTGGGCGATGCGCTGCGCTATGCCGTGCCCGGCGATCCGGCCGAGGGGTTCATCTTCGACGGACGACTGGCCGAGAATTTCAAGCTGGCCACCGGCACCTGGGTTGCCGTGGGTGCCCTGCGCGCCGGGTTGGTCAATGCCCTGGGTGGGCTGATTTCCGATGCGGTGATCGCTGGCGAAGAGCGTGATGACCTGCGCACCCTTCTGGTGCCGAACTGGACCCGACTGCGCGAAATTGCCGGGCCGGATGCGCCGGACCCGCTGGCCGCGCCCTCGGTCCGGGCGGCACTTGAAGAGGCGCTGACCGCCCACGCCCGCGCCGCCACCGGCAGTGCGTCGCGGATTGTGGCGGCCTTGGTGCTGGAAAGCCCGCTGAGTTTTGACAAGGGCGAGGTGACCGACAAAGGCTCGGTCAACCAGCGCGCCGTGCTGCGCGAACGGGCCGATCTGGTGGCAGCCCTCTGGGCCGGCGACCCCCGGGTCATCACCGCCGACTGGAAGGGAAAACGCTGATGGAACTTGAGGGAAGGCACATCGCTGTCACCGGCGGCGGATCGGGTCTGGGCGAGGCGGTGGCCCGCGCGTTGGCGGCCAAGGCGGCCCGCGTCACCGTGATCGACCGCAGCGCCGAAGGGGCCGCCCGCGTGGCTACCGACATTGGCGGCCATGCCCTGACGCTGGATGTCACGGACGAAGGCGCGGGCGCGGCGCTTGACGCCGCAATCGGCGTGCAAGGCCCGCTTTGGGGGCTTGTCAATTGCGCGGGCATTGGCGGGGCCAGCCGGATCGTGGGGCGCGAGGGTCCGATGGAGCTTGCTACGTTCGAGCGGACCATCCGCGTCAACCTGATCGGCACCTTCAACATGCTGCGTCTTGCTGCGGCGCGGATGCAATCCAACCCGCCCGATGCGGACGGCGCGCGCGGCGCCATTGTCAACACGGCATCGGTCGCGGCCTTTGACGGACAGATCGGCCAGGCGGCCTATGCGGCCTCCAAAGGGGGGATCGTGTCGATGGCCCTGCCTGCGGCCCGCGAACTTGCGCGGTTTGGGATCCGCGTCAACACGGTCGCCCCGGGTATTTTTCTGACCCCCCTTTTGGCGGAATTGCCGGGGGAGGTGCAGCAGGGCATCGCTGCCTCGATCCCGTTTCCGAACCGTCTGGGCAAACCGGCCGAGTTTGCCGACGTTGTCCTGATGTGCCTGACCAACCCCTATCTGAACGCCGAAGTGATCCGGCTTGATGGTGGGGTGCGCCTGCCGCCCAAATAGCAGGCGAATATTAACAAGAACGAATAATGGTATGGTATCCCTGTCGCGTTTTGTTAGCCTTGCAGCCAGACAACCAAAAGAGAAGGGCATGATATGGCAAGCGTCGAGGAATTGCCGTCGGCCGAAACAGCGGCCCGCATCGACAGCCGGCTGACCGATTTCATCGGCTATGGCATGAAGCGTGCGCTGTCGATCGTGCAGGCCGACCTGTCGCGCGTCTTGTCCGAATTCGGCTTGCGCGCGGTGTCGTTCTCGGCGCTGTCGATCATTGTCGCCCAGCCGGGCCTGACCCAGACCCAGCTTGCCGAAGCCCTGCAGATCGAACGATCGAATCTTGTCACGCTGATTGATGAATTGGCGGGACGCGGTCTTATCCTGCGTGCATCCGTGGCGCAGGACCGCCGCCGCCATGCGCTTATGCCGACGGCGGCAGGCAAGAAGCTGGCCGTTGCGGCCCGCGAGGCGGTTGAGGCGCATGAGCGCGCCCTGTTCTCGTGTCTGACCACCCAAGAGCAGGACGATCTACGGCGGTTGCTGACAAAATTCCGTCAGGACGCCTCGGCCTGATCCGCCACGAACCGGATCGCCGCCACCATGTCTGACTGCGCATGCGTGGGGTGCCAGTTTGGCCGGAAGGTCAGTCCGATGGCCCGTGATGTGCCGGGAAGGGGATAGGCCAGCTGCGCCAGGATGCCCTTTGCCAAAACCCCCTGCACTTGCCGCGCAGAGACAAAGCCGAAGTGATCGGTCCGGCCGACCAGATCGACCAGCAGTTCCATCGACCCGGTCTCAACCAGACTGACAGGCGAGTTCATCGCCGCGGCATGAAACAGCCGATGGAAATGTTCCCGCGCCGGGGATCCTTCGGGAGCGACGACCCAGGGCGCGCGCGCCAGAAGGTGGGCATCGGCGTCTTGCCGCAGGGCGGGATGGCCGGGGCGGCAGACAATCGCCATTTCATCTGTCAGGATCGGGTCTTGTTGCAAATCCATTACGTCCGCCCGCAATGCGCCGATCAGAAAGTCGATCTCGCCCCGCCGCAGGCCAAGCGTCAGTTCGTCATAGGGCCCCTCCACCACCCGCACCGGAATCGTGCGCCCCAAGGCGCGAAAGCGTGCGATGGCGGGGCCAAGCAGAACCGAACGTGACAGCGGCATGGCCCCGATCACCACCCGCCCGGCCTCGCGCCCCAGAAGTTCGGCAATGTCGGCCGGCGCCTGCGCGAGTTCGGACAAGGCCAGTTGCGCGGCTGTGGCCAGATTGCGGACAGGCCGGGTGGGTATCACACCCTGCGCCGTGCGGCTGAACAGGTCTTGCCCGGCGTCGCCCTCCATTTCGGCGATGGCGCGGTGGACTGTGGGCTGGGCGATGCCAAGCCGCCGTGCCCCGGCAGAGAAGCTTTCGGTTTCGACCACCGCGATCAGCGCCCTGATCTTGGCTAGACTGGCCGTCCGCACCAGACGCGGGGAAAGCTCGCTCAGGGCCGGGTCAAGCATGGCAAAGGCACGGGCAATCCGCAGACACAAGGCCGCGCCTACCGGGGTCGGGTCAAGGCCTGACGGATGGCGATCAAACAGTGCCACACCCAGCCGGGCCTCCAACCCCGTCAGGGCCGTCGTCACGGCGGGTTGTGACAGGTGGAACGCCCCGGCCGTGCGGGTGATCGAGCGTGTCCTTTGCACCTCGAGGATGATCCGCAAGTGCCGCAGGCTGGCGATCATCGCAGCGCCTGCAGGATCATGGCTGCCCGCTGGCAATGGTTGTCCGGCCCGGGGGTCATCTGCAGCGCGGCACGCAAAGGGAATGCGGGGGCTTGGGTGGGATGCTCTAGCCTGATGTCATAAGACAAAGGCGCAGATACCTTCTGCGTGATGCCGCTGGCAAGGGCCTGACCAACCTTGCCGGAGTAGGGAAATGCGGTTGTGATTTCCATTCTCTGTTCCTTGATCTGGCTGTCGGAAAGACTGCGCCGACCCAATGTTTCGCGCAACTGTCTATAGCACAAAATTATGCCATCTGCTGTCGTCCCGATTGGTGGTTCCCGGCGCGCCGGGCCATGCTTGGCGAACCAAACCGCAGGATACTGTCATGGCACCGTCCAAAACCGCACTTGTGATCTCTGCCCATGCTGCCGATTTCGTCTGGCGCTGCGGCGGCGCCATTGCGCTGCACGCCGAGATGGGCTGGCAGGTGACGGTCGTCTGCCTGTCCTTCGGCGAACGGGGCGAAAGCGCCAAGCTGTGGAAACAGCCGGGCATGACCTTGCAAAAGGTCAAGGATACCCGCCGGGCCGAGGCGGAACGGGCCGCCGCCGCCCTTGGCGTGCATGACCTGATCGCCTTCGATCTGGGCGACTACCCGCTGGAGATGACCCGCGACGACAAGAACCGCCTTGTCGATGTCATGCGCGCCGTTCAGCCGGATTTCATGCTGAGCCACAGCCAGTATGACCCATACAACAGCGACCACATGTACACGACGCAGGTCGTGCTGGAGTGCCGTTCCACCGCGCAGGCCTGGGGCCACAATCCGGGGCAGGATATCCTTGGCGCGCCGCAGCTTTACCTGTTCGAGCCGCACCAGACCGAACAGATGGGCTGGAAGCCGGATACCTTTCTCGACATCACGCCGGTCTGGGAAAAGAAACGCGCCGCCATCGAATGCATGGAAGGCCAGGAACACCTATGGGACTTCTACACCCGCGTTGCCCAGAACCGCGCCAACCATTTCCAACGCAATTCCGGCGGGCAGGCAGGCGGGCGGGCGTCGAAATACGCCGAAGGGTTCCAGTCCGTCTTTCCGCGCACGGTGGATGTGCTGTGATGGGCCATATCGCGCATCTGGGCCATGTCGAAGTCTATACCGACCGTTTCGAGGAAAGCCTCGATTTCTTCACCCGCGTCTATGGGCTGAAACTTTCGGGCCAAGACGGGACCAGCGCCTTTCTGCGGGCCTGGGACGATTATGAATTCTGCTCGTTGAAGCTGACGCGCCACCATACCACCGGCGTTGGCCATATCGGTTATCGCGCGGCCTCGGCCGAGGCGTTGGCGGCGCAGGTGGCGATCATTCAGGCTACGGGTTACAAGGTGCATGGCTGGACGGAGGGCGATGCCAGCCACGGCCCTGCTTTCCGGTTTGAAGATCCCTTTGGCCACATCTTTGAAATCTATTGGGAAACGGTGAGGTACCGCCCCGCAGACGCCGACCGCCCGGCGCTGAAGAACATGGCCAGTCGCTATACCGCGCAAGGGGCGGCCCCACGACGGATCGACCATTTGAACCTTCTGGCATCGGATGTTGCCGAGTTCCGGCAGTTCATGGAAACCTGTCTGGGTTCACGCGTGACCGAGATGATCCAGTTGGACAACGGCCGCACCGGGGGCTGCTGGTTCACCGTCAACAACAAGACCTATGATCTGGCCTGCACCGAAGACCATAGCGGCGGCCATGCCCGCCTGCACCATGTGACCTACGCCACCGACTCGCGCGAGGACATCCTGCGCGCCGCCGACATCTTTCTGGAAAACGGCGTGCATATCGAAACCGGCCCACACAAGCACGCGATTCAGGGCACGTTCTTTCTTTATGTGTGGGAACCGGCGGGCAATCGGGTGGAACTTGCCAATGCAGGCGCAAGGCTGATCCTTGCGCCGGACTGGGAGCCCGTCGTCTGGACGGAAACCGAGCGCAAGAAGGGTCAGGCCTGGGGTCTGAAGACCATCGAAACCTTTCACACCCACGGCACGCCGCCCGTCAGGAAGGACTAGATCATGGCCGTTTTGCCGTTCCGCTTTGCCAAGGCTGACAACCCTGCCCGGGAAATGGGTGTGATTGCGGCAGGCTGTTTGATTGAGGTGAGGCCGCGCACTGTCGCCAAGGGCGGCGTGGCATGAGCATCGTCATCCAGACCATCGCCCGCGCACGACCCGAGGTGATTGACGGGCTGGCCCGCGCGGGCGTGGCCACGGTGCATGAGGCGCAGGGCCGCAAGGGGTGCCTGCAATCCCATCTGCGCCCGATCTATGCGGGCGCGCAGGTGGCGGGATCGGCGGTCACCATCAGCGCGCCACCGGGTGACAACTGGATGCTGCATGTCGCCATCGAACAGGTGCAGCCCGGTGATATTCTGGTTCTTGCCCCCACCAGCCCCTGCGACACCGGCTATTTCGGCGATCTTCTGGCCACATCGGCCATGGCGCGCGGCTGCCGCGGCCTGATTATTGACGCGGGCGTGCGCGATGTGCGCGACCTGACGGCAATGGGGTTTCCGGTCTGGTCCAAGGCCATCAGCGCCCAAGGCACGGTCAAGGAAACGCTTGGTTCGGTCAACGTCCCCATCGTCTGCGCGGGTCAGGTGATCGAGGCGGGCGATGTCATAGTTGCCGATGATGACGGGGTGGTCGTCGTCAGCCGGGCCGAGGCCGAGGCGGTTCTGGCCGCCGCCAAACTAAGGCTTGCTGCGGAAGAGGCCAAGCGCGCCAAACTGGCCGCAGGGGTGCTGGGGCTGGACCTGTACAACATGCGTCCGGCGCTGGCGGCAAAAGGGTTGAAATATGTCTGACGGTATCCCCTGCCTCTGGATGCGGGGGGGCACATCGAAGGGGGCTTTCTTTCTGGCTGCCGACCTGCCCACGGACCCCGCCGCCCGCGACGCGCTGCTCTTGCGCGTGATGGGCAGCCCAGACCCGCGCCAGATCGACGGGATCGGGGGGGCGGATCCCCTGACGTCAAAGGTGGCAATCCTGTCGCCGTCCACCCGGCCCGATGCAGATGTCGATTACCTGTTCTTGCAAATCTTCGTCGATCGGCCGCTGGTCAGCGCGGCGCAGGGCTGCGGCAATATCCTTGCCGCCGTAGGCCCTGCGGCCATCGAACGCGGGCTGGTCGCCGTGGCAGGCGATGTCACCCCCGTTCGCATCCACATGGTCAACACCGGTGAGGTGGCCCGGGCCGACATACATACCCCCGACGGCCGTGTCCGCTATGCCGGCGCGGCCGCAATTGACGGGGTTCCCGGCACCGCAGCGGGCATCCCATTGCTGTTCCAGAACATTGGAGGGTCCATGTGCGGCAGCCTTTTGCCGACCGGGCAGGCACGCGATGTGATTGACGGCGTGGACTGCACGCTGATCGAAAACGGCATGCCCATCGTCGTGATGCGCGCAACGGATTTTGGCCTTACCGGTCAGGAAAGCGTCGAGACGTTGGAGGCAATGGATGACCTCAAATCCAGGATCGAGCGTATTCGCCTGCAGTGTGGTCCCTTGATGGGCCTTGGCGATGTGACGGATGCCTCGGTTCCAAAGATGATGCTGGTATCGGCGCCTCTTCGGGGCGGCGCCCTGAACACCCGAAGCTTCATCCCGAAGCGCGTCCACACCTCGGTCGGGGTGTTTGCCGCAATCAGCGCGGCCACCGCCTGCCTCTTGCGCGAAAGCCCGGCGGCACAGCTGGCTTCAATCCCCCCGGACGGACGCTTCATCATCGAGCATCCGTCAGGAGCGACCGAAGTGATCCTCGACATCGCCCCCGACCACACGGTTCGCGGTGCAGGCTCACTTCGCACGGCGCGCAAGCTTATGGACGGCCGGGTGTTTCCGCACCCTTGACCCGGATCTACGGCCCAGAAGAAGGCTGGCGCGCCACGCGCAAGACGGGAGAGGATCGAAAGACCATCATCCCAAGGGTCGCGAAACCCTCAGGTCAGCCTCTAACGGACCAAACCCCGCACACCCTTTGAAATCAATGTGCTGACTTCGTAAAGCACCTGGGGGACTGCCAGTCCTCGAGGGCAGGCGAGGTATTCTGGTGTCCAGACCGGGTCGAACTTTTCCTTGAAGCTGCGCAGACCCTCGAAATGGTAGAAGCGCTCGCCATGATCACGCACGAAACCGCCAAACCGGTTCCAGAGCGAGGCAAGATGGTGGTTTTCAAGCCCTGACAGCGGGGCCGCCCCCAGCGAGAACCAGTGAAAGCCCTGGTCCCGGCCCCACAGCATGATGTGGCCGAACAGCGCATCCATGGCGAATTTTGGCCCATGCGGATCATGCCGCATCAGGTCCAGCGACAGCTCGGACCTGTCCGCGCCCTGCATAAGATTGGCAAAGGCGACGATCCGGTCGCTTTCGACATGACGCAGCACCGCCTGATCGAAATGCGCCAGATAGTCCGCAGAGCAGGAGCCGAGCGAGAAGCCCTTCTCTGCCCCGCTGCGCGAGGCAAGCCAGGCGTCCGACACGGATTTCAGGCTTGAGAAGGCCGCAGGGACCTGCGCCTTCGGCAAGAGCTCGAACGCATAGCCTTCGCGCCCGGACTTGTTGACCGCCTGCCGGAAGTCGCGTTTGGCACTGCCCTCCAGCGTGAAGCGTGTCAGGTCTACCCGAGCCACTTCGCCTATCTTCAGGATCGACAGGCCAAGGTCCAGGTAGGTTGGCAGGAAGGCCGATCCGACGCTGTAGAAGGCGCAGCGTCGCCCGGCCTGATCGGCCATCTCACGGAAGGTCCAGATCAGCTGCCGCGCGGCTTCGGGGTCGCCCACCGGATCACCCTTCGATACCAGCGTGCGTCCAGTATCGGCATAGGCGAGGAACGCACGTCCCGTAGGATCGACAAGAAAGGACTTGTCACCGCTGAGCGCGATCTGCGCTTCCGGGTCTGGGCTTCGGGCCACAAGGTCCAGCACGGCGTCGGGTATCGCGCCGGGCCGTTGCCGTGGACCGCGCGGCAGGACCAGCGCGTTGAACCCGACGGCCAGCATCACCACCGCGACGATCAGCGTGGCACGCAGAAAACGCGATGCATCCCCGTCCCAGGCAAAATTCCACCACAGGTCGTTGCGATAGGCGACGTGCCCATAGGCGAAGAACCCCAGCCAGAAGATTGGCAGCACCAGTGCAAGGAGCCCCGCCAGCCAGGGCCCGTTCAGCCGGAAAACCGACGTCTGCCGCATACGGTAGAAGGCGCTGCGAAACATCCCGAGGATGCCAAGTGCCGTGGCGAGCGACAGCGCTTCCTTCCAGTCGAGGCCCTTGGACAGCGAAGCCGCCAGCCCGACGCCAAGGAGCAGCATGGCGACCGTCCAGGCTCGCGCGAGCCTACGGTGCAACCCGCGCGCCACGATCAGCAAGAGGATGCCCGCGACACTGCCCAGAAGGTGCGAGACCTCGACAAAGGCCAGCGGGAACACGCCGCGCAGCAGGCTGACCCGGGTGGGATCAGAGGGCAGATTGCCCGACAGCAGCAGGATCACGCCGGACACGAGCGCGATCCCGGCCGCAAGGATCGGCACGATCGGGGCGAGGAGATCGCGCGCCCGGCCAAACCTGTCGCGCTTGTCCAGTGCCCAAAGCACCGCCATTCCCAGTGCTGCGACCACAAATGGCAGCACGGTATAGACCAGCCGGTAGAGAAGCAGCGCCGCCAGCACATCGGACCGTCCGGCTGCCCCGAGCCCCGCGATGATGGCTGCTTCGAAAACCCCGATCCCGCCTGGCGTATGGCTGAGAATCCCGAGGGTAATCGCGGCCACATAGACCGTGAAGAACACTGCAAGGTTCGGCGCGGCATCGGCGGGCAAGAGGGCATAGAGCGTCAGGGCAGCCCCGCCGATATCAAGCACTGCCACCACGAGCAGCCCCAGAGCCAGGCGCAGGTCTGGCAAGGGATAGCTGTGGCCGCCGAGCGTCACCGATCGCGGATGCCGCGAAAGCCAGACCAGAAATCCTGCCAGTGCGATCAGCAGGCCCAGCCCGACGGCCAGCTCCAGTGTCGGGCTGACCGGCAACACGGCGGCAAGGCCCGTGGGGTGCAGCACCATCAAAAGCCCAAGGATCAAAAGCGCCGCCATCCAGAAGGCCGACCATGAGGTCGCGATGATGCCGAGCACCAGACCCAGCTCGATCCCGACCGTGCCATAGACCCGGTAACGCACCGCCGTGCCCGTCAAGTACGAGGCCCCAAGGAGGTTCGAGATCGCATAGCCGCTTGCCCCCGCCAGTGCTGCCACCCGGAGGGGAACGCGATCCGGCGCAAGTTTGCGGACGGCGAGGACGTCGTACATAGAGAGCGCCGCATAGCTGGCCAGCGTTGCCAGCACCGCCAGCGCCAGTGCCGACAGCGGAGCCGCCGCAAGATCGGCCTTGACGTCGGCAAGATTGACCTGCCGCGACATCAGGTGCAGCGCCAGGACCGCAGCTGCGGCCAACCCGACAGGAACCAGCGCGCGAAGCCAGGGGTTCTCGGCAAGATGCCACAGGCGTGAGAGAAGGGATGAGCGTGCGGGATGGGGCACAGGACTATCGGTCACGCAGCCGCTCCTCCAACAGATCAATCTGAACCTGCTGCAGCGCCAGCAGCTTTTGCCATTGATGTGCAAGCTGGTGATCCAGCTTTTCGTGCAACTGGCGGATTTCCAGTTCGGCTTTCAGGTTGACCTGATAGTCGTTCTGGCTGCGCTGCCGGTCCTTGGTTTCCTGGCGCCGCTGGCTCATCATGATGACGGGTGCTTGGACGGCCGCAATGCAGGACAAGAGGAGGTTCAAAAGGATGAACGGATAGGGGTCGAAGGGGTGGCTCAAAACCCGGCTGACGTTCAGGGAGATCCAGCCGGTCAGGACGGCTGCAAAAATGCCGATGAAGGTCCAGCTGCCACCAAAGCTTGCCACCTTATCGGCCGCGCGCTCGCCCAAGGTGGATGGCGGCTCATCTTCGGGCTGACGGGACAGGATCTGTCCGGTCTCAAGGCTAGCGATGACTTCGCGGTCAATCTCGGACAGTTCGCCCCGCTCCTGCTCCAGCATGCGCTCGACGTACAGCCTGCGGAAACGCGACAGGTCTTTGCGGCAGATCAGCTTGCCCTCGGCCCAGCCCGGCGCTGTTTCTGCAATCAACTCGGTGAGGCCAGGGCGCACGGCACCCCAAGGATACATCGCCGACAACGCATGATGTTCGCCGCAGATATGGCAATGGCCCTTCGGCACGGTCCGATCAGAGGTCATGACCGCCCGGCCTCGCCAATGCTGCGGCCAAGAAGGATCAGAGCGATGCCATTGGTCAGGAAATTGAGCCCGGTCAGCATCCCCAGCGTCCAGGCCGCCGTACCCGGCCATCCGGTCAGTATCAGGATGCCGAGACCGAGCGACGCAAGCCCTGACAGAAGCAGCAAGCCCCAAGCCCGGACTTTGCCGCGCAGGCCAAGTCCGGCGCTGATCGAGGCGGCAGCCTGCAGCAGGTAGACCGCGATCAGCAGCATGGTCATCGTCTGCACCCCGTCCTGCGGAAAGACGAGGAAGATCGCACCCAGGGCCAGCACGAGGACAAACAGGGCAGTCGTCATCCGCCATTCGGGATTTGGACGCAGCGACAGCCCGAAGCCCAGGCCCGCTGCACCCCAGACAAGCAACAGCCCGGCCACCAACTGTTCGACCGCGATTGTGGCCCAAGCGGGAAGCGCTGTCGCCAAGAGCCCGAGGACCACGAATAGCATGCCGATTGCGGTCAGCTTGCCCAAGGGTCGCGGCGGACCGGAGGCGGGTGGGTTTGTCATGATATGTCCCCAAAGTGTGGCCGTCGTATGCGACCCTTGATCTGAGGCGTTGGTCACAAGGAAACCGGTGCTGCGGCTTTCGCGATGTTTACATCTTTGTAAGGAAGCATCCGATGCTGGATTTTCCGGATGTTCTGGGACATCGGTTGCCGAAGAAGACCCTAAGTTCCGGAGATTGGACCTGTCATGAAGATCCTGCTGGCCGAAGACGACCGGAAAGTCGCCGACTTCATCATTGCCGGGCTTTCCGAACACGGGCATTCGGTCGATCATGTCACGGACGGGCGCGAAGCCCTGACCTATTGTCTCTACAACAGCTGTGACGTCGCCATTCTGGACCGGATGATGCCGGGGATGGACGGGATTGCGGTGGTGAGGACGCTGCGCGCGGCGCGCAAGGACATGCCTGTCCTGATGCTGACCGCGATGGCAGATGTCAGCCAGCGGGTTGAGGGGCTTGCGGCGGGGGCGGATGACTATCTGGCCAAGCCGTTCCACTTTTCGGAATTGCTGGCCCGGGTGATGGCGATTTCGCGCCGCCGGGGGGAATCGCGCGAGACGCCCACGCTCAAGGTGCATGACCTGACGCTGGATCTTCTGGCCCGCACGGCACGTCGGCAGGGGCATCTGATCGAGCTGCAGGCCAAGGAGTTTGCGCTGCTTGAAATCCTGATGCGCAACGAGGGCAGGGTGGTGACCCGCACGATGCTGCTGGAACAGGTCTGGAACTTCAACTTTGAGCCGAACACGACGGTGGTTGAAACCCATGTAAGCCGTCTGCGGTCCAAGATCGACAAGCCGTTTGACACCGCATTGATCCATACGGTCCGCAGCACGGGATATTCCATGCATGGACCGCGCTAACGTCACCTCGGGCGCTGCCTTCAAGACCGCCTTGCGCGGAACCGCGGTGCTTGCCGCGGTTCTGGTCCTGGCGGGTGTGACCGCGTTCTTCTACCTGCGGCGCGAGATGATTGCCGAGCTGGAAGATCAGATCGTTGAGGATCAGATCGTCTTGGCCCAGATCTATCAGCACGGCGGGGTGTCCGAATTGATCGACGCCATCAACACCCTGCGCCATCCGCTGCCGACAAAACTGCGGGCGCTGGGGCTGTTCGATGCCGAGGGCGCGGTGCTGGCCGGCAATGTCGACCTTGCACCGGATGTGGTTGGCTGGTCGCAGATCCGGCTTTCCGTCCTGCAGCCGCAACCGTCGGGAATAGCCGGTGTCTCTGGGACCTTCCACGTCAACCGTACGACATTGGACGGTTTCACCCTGATCGTAGGTCGCAACTTAGAGGCGGCTGAGGCCAAGGAGGATCGCCTTATCTTCGCGCTCTGCCTGATGGGCGTTGTGGTCGGTGCCGCGTTCCTGATCCTTGGCTATGGGGCCAGCCTGTCGTCGCTGCGCAAGCTGGACCGGATGGCGGATGTGCTTGACCGGGTGTCCCAGGGCGATGCGGCGGCACGACTGGGGGTCTCAGAGGACAACGACCAGATCGACCGCGTCGCCCGCGCCATGAACGAGCATCTTGAGCGGTTGTCTATCCTGATGGGCACCACAAAGGCCAATGCCGCAGCCATCGCGCATGATCTGCGCACCCCCTTGTCGCGGGCGTTCCTTGCGGTCGACAAGGCCCAGCTGGTCATCGACCGGGGCGAGGACCCACGCATGAGCCTCGATGAGATCGAGGCCGAGCTTTCGCGCCTGCGCAGCATCTTCGACGTGATCCTGCGTATCTCGCGGATGGAACAGGCCACTGATGACACCACCACCGCGCGGGTGGCTCTGGCGCCCCTGTTGGCTGACCTGGCCGAAACCTTTGGTGCCTTGGCCGAAGACAAGGGTCAAACCCTGATCCTGAACCCCGTCGCAGCCGGATTGGCGGTCAAAGCTGATGCGGCGATGCTGTCGCAACTGGTGGCGAACCTCTTGCAGAATGCCATCACCCATTGCCCGCCGGACACCGTGATTTCGCTGGGCGCGGCAGCCGAGAACCAGATCGTGCGCCTGTGGGTGACCGATACCGGCCCCGGCATTCCCGAAGCCGAACACGACAAGGTCTTCGAACTGTTCTACAGCATTGATCCCAACCGGACGCAGGGCGGCAACGGTCTTGGTCTGGCGCTGGTCAAGGCGATTGCCGAACGGCTGGGCGGGCAGATCACCCTGTCGGATGCGGCCCCCGGCCTGCGAGTAGAGATCGCCTTTCCGGCATCGGCTGAAAAAAGTGAAATCTGAAACATCGGTAAGGCTTTGGTCAGGCCGCCGCAATTTCCTTGGGTGAAACAGGCGTCATGCAACGATCCTGTTGCGGCACCGTTCGAAAGGGAATGGAATCATGAAAAAGATCAGCACTGTCTCGTCCTTCGTTCTTGCAGGGGCCACGGCTCTTGTGCTCGGCACCGCGGCCTTCGCAAAGACCGGCTACGGCGAGATGCTTCAATTGGTGAAGGACGGTCTGGTGTCGATCCAGGTGCCCGAGGCCAATCTCGACAAGCTGTCCGTGGCGCAGTTGGGCATGCTGTCCGAGATCATCGACAGCGACCAGTCCAACGCCGACAAGCAGGCTGCGGCCGAAGCGGTGATCCGTGATGCGCTGAAGCCGCAAGCGATGCTGATGACCAATGCAGGTGCCAAGCAGATGGAGGCCGAACTGAAGGTCGATCTGGAGGGCGCAGGCCTGAAGATGCCGAGCGCCGAAAAGCTGACCTTCGCGCAGGTGCAAGAGTTGCTGGCGGTCTTCGAAACGCCCGACGCGAAGGATGCGGCGGATGCGGCTGCAATTCTGTCGAAGATCGAGCATCCTGTGATGGCCACGATGGGCAATGCCGGGGCAAAGCAGCTTGAAGCAGAACTGAAGGGCAATCTCGAGTCGGTCGGCATCAGCCTGCCCAGCAGCGACAAACTGACCTTTGAGCAGGTGACCATGCTGACCAGCATCTTCGATCAGGGCGGCTCGAACGCGGACATGAAGGCGGCCGCGGAACAGGTGCTTGGCCTGTAACATCGCGTCCCTTCGACGAAGGGTGCAAGGGAACGGCGGGCCTTCTGGCTAGCCTTTTTTTCATGTGGTGCACGCGGTCTGCCCGGTAAACGCGGCGTGAGATTCCTTTCCTCGATGTATTGGTCGCGAGCAGCTGCAGGCAACGGTCGGGCGCAGTCTCTTTTCATCCAATCCTGGATCATCGAAAGGAGATACCGTCATGACCTTCAAATCCAAACTCGGCACGTTTCTGCTGGTTGCCCTCATGACTTCCACGTCGGTCGCCACGCTGTCCTATGCCAACACCGACGCCAAGCCGGCATACGCGACGCAGACCCAGATGCTGCGTCTGTCCGAAGAGGCCCGCACCGCGATCATGAGCGCCCAGACCGCCCGGCTTGATCTGTTCAACAACAACCCCGAAGGCGCCAAGGCCGCGGTCGATCGCGGCATCGGCGCGCTTGAGGCGGCGCAGGCGACGATGAAGTCCGTGGTGATCCCGGGAACGGACGCCGCCGATGCCAAGGCCGAATACCTGCCCTTTGACAGCAAGATGAGCCTGGCCGAAACCTTTACCGTGACGCCTGAGAAAGAAGCGGCGCTTGGAAAGGCGAGGGGGATGTTCGAGGCGAACGCGCCTGAAAAGGCCATTGACGTGCTGCGTGAAGCCGCGGTTGACGTGATGGTTTCGACCGCGCTTCTGCCCGGCGAAGCGACCCTGACCGAACTGCGCAACGCCCAGAAGCTGATCTCAGAGGGCAAATTCCACGAAGCCAACGTGGCGCTGAAGTCCGTCGAGGACAGTGTGATCGTCCGCGTTTTCGGGATTGACGCCATTCCCGTGCAGGGCATGGCGGGCTAATTGCGCGCCTAGGGTTACGAAGCTGGCCGGAACCTGCGATCAGGGTCCGGCCATTTTCATTTGGGCGCAGCGTGCCCGGCTTCGCTGCCCCCGTGTCGGCTTAATGCCGAGCCACCGATGCGGCAGACACGTTCCGAGGGCGTTGCAGAATCAACAGAACCGGCAGCATCAGGAAGGCAGCCCAGCCGGTCAGCACGAAGGCATCCTGAAAGGCCAGCATTGAGGCCTGTGACGCTACCAGGCCTGCCAGAGTTTCTGCGCCCTCGGGGGAACTGGCGCTTTGGCCGAGGGGGGCAAGCCACTCGGTCACCTGCGGGTTGAAAGGGGTGATGCCGGAGGTCAGGCTTGCCCAGTGAAACTGTGTCCGGCTGGCCAGTTGCCAGCCGATCAGCGCGATCCCAAGCGACGAGCCCAAAGAGCGCATGACACCGTATAGGCCAGATGCCTCGTCCTGGCGGTCCGGGGCGATGTTTTGGAAGGCAAGCGTGGACATCGGTACGAAGAAAAGCCCCATTCCGACGCCTGAGATCATCCCGGGGATTGCCAGATCCCAGAAGCCCGCGTTCAGATTCAGCCAGCCGAGGGACAGGTTGCCAAAGCCCGTCAGTATCAGCCCGATGGCTACCAGCAGGCGAGGATCGACCCGCCCCAGAAGGTAGGACCCCGTCACCACCATCGATACCCCGGCCGCGAGCCCGCGCGGCATAAAGAGGGTGCCGGCGTCCAGCACGGGGTAGCCAAGCAGTCCTTGGACGAAGAGGGGCAGAATCGCGATGGTGCCGTACATAGCCACGCCGAACCCGATGATCGTGGCATTGGCCGCCGCAAAGCTGCGGTCACGCAGGAGGGCGAAGTCGACGATGTTGGTGGGCAGACCCCAGCCGCGCGCAACGAACAGCACCGCCGCTACGGCCGAGATCAGGGCCGCGATCTGGATGAAATGCGAGGCGAACCAATCGCGAGTCTCTCCCTGATCCAGCACCAGTTGCAGGCCGCCGATAGCGAGGATCATCAGGACCAACCCGGTCCAGTCGATATGGACAGGCTTGGGTGTTTCGGTCTTCAACTCTCCGGCCATCATCACCAGCGCAAAGGCGGCAATCGGCAGGTTGACGTAGAACACCGCCCGCCAGCTGAAATACTCGGTCAGGATCGCGCCCAGTGTCGGTCCCAGCACAGGCGCCACGACCACGCCCAGCCCGAACAGCGCCATGGCCTGCCCGCGCTTTTCGCGCGGAAAGCTGTCGAACAGGATCGACTGCGACAGGGGGATCAGGAAGGCTCCGAACAGGCCTTGCCCGAGACGGCAGGCAACGATCCATTCCATGCTCTGCGCTAAGCCGCACAGCATGGAAAACCCGGCAAACCCCATGATGGCCGTGGTGATCAGACGACGGCGGCCGAAACGGCGGGCGAAAAGGCCGGTCAAAGGCATGACGATGATAGACGCCACGATATAGCTGGTCAGGATCCAGACCGTCTGGTCCGAGGTGATCCCGAAGGCGGCCTTCATGTGCGGCAGGGCCACGTTGACAATTGTGCTGTCCAGAACTTCAAGCACCGCCGTCAGCACCACCGCCAGCACGACAGTCCAGCGGGCGGCGGTGGCGGGGGTCGCGTCTGTGGAAACCGCCGTTGCAACACCGCTCATGGCGCGGCCTTGGCATCGACAGTGGCCGTCACGCTGGCACCCACGCGCAACTTTATGGGCGAGCCTGTCGGCAGCGGGTCAAGCGATATCCGAACCGGAAAGCGCTGGGTGACCTTGATCCAATTGCCGGTCGCATTCTGTGCGGGCAAAAGCGAGAACACCGCCCCCGAGCCTGCGCCGAGGCTTTCGACTTTGCCGCTCAGCGACTGGCCGGGGTACATGTCGATGGCGATCGCCACGCTTTGGCCGGGGGTGATGTGGGCCAGATCTGTTTCCTTGAAATTGGCATCGACCCACCAATCGCCGTCCTCGACGATGGAAAAGAGCGGCTGACCCACCGACACGACTTGGCCGGGGCGCAGGCGCAGGTTCGCAATCCAGCCAGAGGTCGGGGCCGTGACGGTGGCGTGCGACAGGGCAAGCGCGGCCTGATCCAGAGCCGCCTGTGCCGCCTTGATCGCCGGGGCCTTGCCGCCGCCGGCCTGATCCCGTGCGGCGGCCAGCGCGGCTTCGGCTGCGGACTTGGCCGCCGCCGCTTGATCCACCGCGGTCTGCGACTTTTGCAGTGCCGCTTCAGCGACGTCGCCTGATGCTGCCAGCTTGGTGTCACGGGCAAGGTCAGCCTCGGCTTGCGACAGTGCGGCTGTGGTCGATGTCACATTCGCTTTGGCCGCAGCGATCTGGTCCGTCGAGGCTGCGGTGGACTGGGTGGCAAGGTCAAGTTGTGCGCGTGCTATGTCTACCGCTGCCTGCAGCGCGCCTGCGTCAAGCGTGAAGAGGATATCCCCGGCCTTCACATAGCCATTCTCGACGACCGCCATGGTTTCGATCTTGCCCGCAACCTGTGGGGCTATGGTCAGGATATCGGCTTGCAACGTGGCGTCATCGGTTGAAGGGAAGGCTTCCTGATAAGCCCACCATTTATACAGACCGCCAGATGCAGCAAGCAGCAGGCCAACAAGCAGCATCGGTTTCAGCGCATTCATCTGGATCGGCACCTTTCATCAGGATGCAGGGTTGGCAGGAAAGAGGGGGGGCAGAGCTGCGCGTCGGTTACGTGTCGTCCCGACGGATGCCATCAGAATTCCCTGCACCGATGGACCAGATACCCTGCAAGTCCTGCTCGCCGGCGTAATGGTGCAGCAGCGCCATCAGCCCGTGCCCGATCAGGAAAAGCCAGACCAGAATGCCGGTCTGGCCATGCAGCCAAAGCAGCCATTCGCCAAGTGGCGTGGTCGACGCCCCGTCTATCGCAACAATCCAATGGCAAATCCCGGTTGCAGCCATGATCGTGACAAGCACCAGCCCAAGGCCATGACTCGCAGCCGCCAGGGGCGCTGCTGGTTCATAGCGCGCAAGGCGCCCGTGCCGCAGTGCCATGCCGTGCCTGCGCACATTTTCGGACAATGCGGCCCGCCGATTTACGCTGAACCATGGAAACATGAGGCCCGCCTCTGTACCGCTGCGGCGGGTCGCAATCAGGGCCCAGAACAGTAGCGCCAGCGCCCCGATCAAGAGGTCGCTGTCCTTGTGGAGGGTGAAAAATCCGTTTCCTGCATGCCGTGCGGAAGGGGCCTGCATGACTAGGCCGGCGATCAACTGAACTCCGACGGTTATGGCAAGCGCGCCATGGAGGAGTCGCGTGGGGCCAGAATGGTGGGAATGCACGTTCTCTCTCCGGCTGCAGACGCCAAGTCGCTGGCGGGTCAAGGGCCGCAAGGGCCATGCCTGATCCTTCGGGACCGCGCGCTTATGGGTTCCACTGATCAACACCGATCTAATCGGGGTGGACTGTCGCGTGCTGTGCCGAAACCTTACATTTTCGTAAGAATTGCCGACCGGCGCCTTTCTTGGTGCAGCAACCGGACCGCGGCATCGAGACAGGTTTCCTGTCGGCAAAGTAAACTTGCCGAAAACGGCGCGGCAGGGCGCACGGCTATCTTTTTCAGTGTGGCCACAAGGCCCGTTCAGAGAAAGACAACATTATGTATGCTCTTCGCAAAACTGCGCCGTCGAAACTTCTGGCCGTGATGACCGCAGTGGTCATTGCAGGCTCTGCCTTGACCGGGCCTGTGCTGGCAGCCAATCCCACCGATCCGATAACCGAGGCGGACGTCCTTGCCGCCGAGGCCGCGTGGGGGGCTGGGATCGTTCATATCGGCGATGTCTTTACCAAAGGCGGCGACTACAAATTGGCCGCTATCGAGCACATCGACGCGCTTTACGGCTATGATGACGGAACCGTTCTGTTCAAGCCGACCAAGGCCGCCGTCGACGAGTTCCGCGAGACCAGTGACCAGGCGCTGTCTTATTTCGTTGGTGGCTCAGAGCCCGAGGATCATGGCTTTGCAATCCAGCCCTGGACCGAGGTTCGCTTTGACAACAATGGCATCGTGATCGACAAGGACAGCGCGGTGGCGATGGGCGACTACTATTTTACCGATGCCAAGACCGGCAAGGAAGTGAAGGTCGACTTCACCATGGGCTTCAAGCGCGCGCCGGATGACGGGCACCTTGAGATCTTTCTGCACCATTCCTCCTTTCCCTACAAACCTGCCGAGTGATGTGGGTTACAGACCAACTGGAAAGGCGGGTCCACTGGCCCGCCTTTCTGCATTTCAGCGATCGGCAGGCGCGAACTGCGCAAGATTCAGAAAAGTTTAAGGCTGCGGACAGGTTTTTGTAAGCTTTTCGTTCCCAATCTTTGGTTCACACGTGGACCAGCGATCGAAATCGCGGGTCTTCGGATCAGTCTGTGGGGCCGAAGCACGGCCAAGAGCCGAACGGCCAAGACTGTCCGGAGGGGTCCAGATCATCGGAAGTCGCACTCGGTCTGACCTTGGGTTGGCCGAAAATCAGGCAAGGGAACTGGCATGAACCGGATCAAGACCATCGCCGTCGTCCTCGGGGGCGCGGGTCTCGTCGCTGGAATTGTCGGCGGACTGGTTCTGCTGTCGGGGATGGTCGGCGTCAGCGCCCGTCCGCCGCATTCTGGGCTGACCACCACGCTGCTTCACACCGCCTTCACCCGGAGCGTCGCGCATAACGCCGGCGATCTTGTCGTTCCGGATGACCTTGATACGCCCGGGCGCGTCGCGCTTGGGGCCAAGACCTATGCCGCTGTCTGCTCCAACTGTCACGGCACCCCTGGTTTGGGGCAGAACCCGATTGCGCTGTCGATGCGGCCAAGTCCGCAATACCTGCCTGCTGTCGTTGGTCAGTTCTCTGATGCCGAACTGGCCTGGATCGTCGATAATGGGGTGCGGTTCAGCGCTATGCCGGCTTGGCCAGCAGAAGGGCGGCTGGATGAGACCTGGTCGATCGTGGCTTTCCTGAAGCAATTGCCCGACATGACGCCTGCGGATTTTGCCGCGCTGACGGCAATCGACCCGGCAGCGATGACCGAAATGCCCTTGGGTCCGGATCTTGCGGCCGTGGAAAGCAAGATGCCGCGCCGGTCCGAGCCTGAGGCGGAATATGCATGGACGGTTCCTGCGGCAGGTTTTGGCGGGGTCGCCATCGGCACTGAACCCCTCGTGCGCTGCGCCAGTTGCCACGGTCTTGACGGCCGCGGGACCGTAACCGGTGGAGAAGCGCCCAACCTGACGATCCAGACGGCTGACTATCTCCACGCCGCCTTGCGGTCCTATGCCGAAGCGCGCCGCCACAGCGGCTTCATGCAGCCACAGGCGGCGACCCTGACGGATGCACAAATGGTGGCGCTGGCCGACTACTTCAGCCAGGTCCCGCGTTCGGCAGGTGGCCCCACCGCGGCCTCGGCCGAAACGCTTGCGCGGGGACGCGAGATTGCGACGAACGGCATTCCCGACCGGGGTGTCGCCAGTTGTCTCAGCTGTCACGAACGCGGTGCCGATGAACCCGACAAGGGGCTGTTCTTCCCGTCGCTTTTCGGCCAGTCCGAGACCTACCTGCGCCGCCAGCTTGATCTGCTTGCCGCTGGGTCGCGCGGTGCAACGGGCATCTATAACCCGATGCACGCCGAGGCGCATGGCATGTCACAGGACGATCGCGATGCCGTCGCCGCTTGGCTTGCCGCGCAAGTGCCGACCAAGGTGGCGAGCGTCAGACAGGATGCCGTCCCGGTGTCGGCTGAAATTCAGGAGATGACGGTCAAGGTCTGCGCGACCTGCCACGAGGTTGGCCTCAGCGGCAGCAAGGATGGGAATGCGCCGAACCTGACCTTGCAGACGGCACCCTATCTTTTCGAAACTCTGCACAGCTTTCATTTGAACAAGCGACACAATGGCCAGATGGTCGAGATGGCGCGCAACCTGACCACCGCGGAAATCGAAAGCCTTGCCGCGTATATCGGTGGCATGCCTCCCTCGCCGCGTCCGCAAGAGCTTGACGCTGCGGCCATCGCGCGGGGCAAGCAACTTGCGTTGAACGGCGACCCGGATCGGGACCTGCCCGCCTGCGCGACCTGCCACAGCGCTGCTGCGGTCGAGGCGCTGCCGCTTTTTGCGCGGCTGGATGGCCAATCTGCGGTCTATCTGGAGCGGCGGCTGAAGGAGCTGGACAGCCCTTACTCGGCCCAGACGGCCGGGCTGAACCCTATGTATCGGTTTGCGAGCAAGCTGACGGAAGGGGAACGGTCCGACCTCGCCGCCTATTTCGCCAGCCTGCCGCCAGTTCCGAAGTAGCGCAGCGGTCTTCCTTGGGCTTGGCGATCTGGTGGTCGTTTTTCAACGCTTCCCACCGCGATCACACTTTTCCAGATCGGAGAAGAACAGAAGTCTTGCAACTGCACCGGGCATGGTGCGCAATGCCGGAATGGAACGCAGAACCCTTCTGTCTTGGGCCGATTGCGCCCCCCGTCTCGTTGCCGTGGCCTCGGGCCGTGCGGCGGCTGATCTTGTCATCCGTGGCGGCACGCTCGTAAACGTGCAAAGCCGCGAAGTGTTGCCCGGCTGGCAGGTGGCCGTGGCGGAAGGGCGTTTTGCTTATGTTGGTCCTGATGCCAGCCATTGCATTGGCCCACACACGCAGGTGGTGGAGGCCGACGGAAGATACCTGATCCCGGGCCTCTGCGACGGGCATATGCACATCGAATCCGGGATGCTGACGCCCGCGGAGTTTGCCGCTGCCGTGATCCCGCACGGCACGACGACGATGTTTCACGACCCGCACGAGATCGCCAATGTGCTCGGCCTGCCAGGAGTGCGGATGATGCACGACGAGGCGCTGATGCAGCCCGTCAACATCTTCACTCAGATGCCGTCTTGCGCGCCGTCCGCCCCGGGGCTTGAGACAACAGGCTACGAGATCGGGCCCGACGATGTGGCCGAGGCGATGCGCTGGCCCGGGATCATCGGGCTGGGCGAGATGATGAACTATCCCGGTGTCATCAACGGCAGCCAGCAGATGCTGGAAGAGATCGCCGCCACGATGCGGGCGGGCAAGACTGTGGGCGGGCATTATGCCAGCCCCGACCGGGGTATTCCCTTCCACGCCTATGTCGCGGGCGGCCCGTCAGATGACCACGAAGGCACGCGGGAACAGGACGCCATCGACCGCGTGCGGCAGGGGATGCGGTCGATGCTGCGGCTTGGGTCGGCGTGGTATGACGTGGAAAGCCAGATCACGGCGATCACGGAAAAGGGCCTTGATCCGCGCAACTTCCTTTTGTGCACCGATGACTGCCATTCCGGGACGCTGGTGCACGAGGGACATATGAACCGCGTCCTGCGCCATGCCATCGCATGTGGCTGCGACCCACTCATCGCGATCCAGATGGCCACGATCAACACTGCAACCCATTTCGGGCTGGAACGGGAACTGGGGTCGATTGCCCCCGGGCGGCGGGCCGATGTCATCTTGACCTCGGATCTGCGCAGTCTTCCCATCGACATGGTCTTTGCGCGCGGCGTGAAAGTGGCCGAGCGGGGACAGCTGACGGTGACTTGCCCGCATTACGCATGGCCTGAGTCCGCACGTGCAACCGTTCATCTCGCGCGCAGCCTGACCGCGCAGGATTTCGCCATTGCCGCGCCGACGGGCGCAGAGCGGGTAACGGCCCGCGTCATCGGCGTGGTGGAAAATCAGGCCCCCACCAAGGCCCTCTCCGCCGATCTGGCAGTCACAGCCGGGTTGGTAGAGGCCCAGGAAGATGTGGCCCAGATCGCACTTGTGGAACGCCACCGCGCGACGGGGCAGGTCGTCAACGCCTTCGTCTCGGGCTTCGGCTACCGGGGCCGCATGGCTATGGCGTCCAGCGTCGCGCATGACAGCCACCACATCATCGTCGTGGGCACCTGCCGCGAGCAGATGGCGCGCGCCACGAACCGGCTGGCCGAGATCGGCGGCGGTGTGACGATCTGGCGGGACGGGGAAGAGATTGCGCTGGTCGAGCTTCCGATTGCAGGGCTGATGTCCGACCGGCCTGCACGCGAAGTGGCGGACAAGGCGCAGGCGCTGGTCGCAGCAATGGCGGACTGCGGCTGCACGCTCAACAATGCCTATATGCAGCACTCCTTGCTGGCCCTTGTGGTGATCCCGGAACTCAGGATCTCGGACAAGGGGCTGATCGACGTGACACGCTTTGCGGTGACTGAGCTGTTCGAAACGCAGATCAGATGAACGACATTCCTTTACCGGTTGCGAACATCACCGCAGGCCGCAGCGGGGCTTGTCCCCACGCTTGCATCGCGTTGAGCGCGGCTTTGGTCGGATAAGCACCTGCTTTCTGCCCGATCCATCAGGTCAACCAAAGATCGGCAGCAAGGGCCAGATCAGCAGGTCTGGCCAAAGCATCGGGGTGAGGGTTCGCGATCGGCATCCGGGAACTTGCGCAGGATCTCAAGATCACGGAGCATCCGCGCCACCTGTTCCGGCGGAAAGGTTACCGCGGTTCATCCGGCGCGAGGGCGTTCATCGCCTCCTGCCGGAACCCTTGGACCGCCTCCATGGTAAAGACCAGCTTTGACCGACCTTCCCGCGGGTCATTCCGGATTTCGGTCAGCCCCGCGCGCTTCGGAACGGTCAGAGAACGCGTCATCGACGTCTTGGGAAGCTGAAACGCCTGCGCGATGGCAAGGGGGGTGGGGCCGTCACCCACCCGCACCCGATGGTTCAAGACGGAAAACCGGGCTTTCTTCAGGTAACCTTAGCGCGCGCACACGCAGCGTGTAATCTTCATAATTTCAGTAATTTACAGATTCCATCGCGCCCAAACGCAGAATTTCACAATCATTTGTCCACGCATTGTTTTTGCCATTTGTGCCGGACGGGATAGTTCGGTCTAATGTGACGGTATAACGGCGCGAGGAGCAAAGTCATGGCTGAAGCAAGCGAACTTGTCGCGCGGATCGAGGGATTGGGAGAGCAGTTGGCGGCGGCCAAGGCATCCATCAACCGCTGTTTCATCGGGCAGGAGAAGGTGGTCGATCTTGTGCTGGCCTCCATGCTCTGCGGGGGGCATGCGCTGCTGGTGGGCCTGCCGGGGTTGGGCAAGACGCGGCTGGTGGATACGCTGTCCACCGTGATGGGGTTGAAGGGCAACCGCATCCAGTTCACGCCGGATCTGATGCCCGCCGATATTCTGGGGTCCGAAGTGCTGGAGACGGCTGCGGATGGCAGCCGGGCGTTCCGCTTTCTGGAGGGGCCGATCTTCTGCCAGTTGCTGATGGCGGATGAGATCAACCGTGCTTCGCCCCGGACGCAATCGGCGCTTTTGCAGGCGATGCAGGAACGCGAGGTGACGATTGCCGGACAGCATCGCCCGCTGGGGCGGCCGTTCCACGTGCTGGCCACGCAGAACCCGATTGAACAGGAAGGCACCTATCCCCTGCCCGAGGCGCAGTTGGACCGGTTTCTGGTGCAGGTGGATGTGGATTACCCAACGCGCGAGACAGAGCGCGACATCCTGATCGCCACCACCGGGGCCGAGGAGGCTGAGGTGCATCAGGTTTTCACCGGTGAGGAATTGCTGGCCGCGCAGCAGGTGCTGCGGCGGATGCCGGTGGGCGATCAGGTGGTGGAGGCGATCCTTGATCTGGTGCGGTCCTGCCGCCCGGGGGAACCCGAGGGGCGGGAATTGGCCGACTCTCTGAGCTGGGGTCCGGGGCCGCGGGCGGCGCAGGCCTTGATGCTGACCGTGCGGGCGCGGGCGCTGCTGGATGGGCGGCTGGCGCCTGCGGTGGCGGATGTGGCAGCGTTGGCGCGGCCGGTGCTGACGCATCGGATGGCGCTGTCCTTTGCGGCGCGGGCGCGGGGGGAAAGCCTGTCGGGGATCATCGACCGCACCGCCAGCCGCAAGCTGGGGCTTGAGGCGGCGGCGTGACAGAGGCTGCGCCCCTTACCACTGGCGACCTGCGGCAGCGGGCCGAAACGCTGGGCCAATCCTTGCCGCCCTTGCTGGCGGAGGCGGAGTTGCTGGCATCGACCATCATGCTGGGCGAACATGGCCGCAGGCGGGCAGGGCAGGGCGATGAGTTCTGGCAGTACCGCCCCACTCATGCCGGGGATTCGGCGCGGATGATCGACTGGCGGCGGTCGGCGCGGTCGGACGCGACATTCGTGCGCGAACGGGAATGGCAGGCGGCGCAATCGGTGACGCTGTGGGTTGATCCGGCAAAGTCGATGGCGTTTTCCGGCGCGAAGGGGCGGGCTGAAAAGGGCGACCGCGCGCGGCTGCTGGCGATGGCGCTGGCGGTGTTGTTGCTGCGCGGGGGCGAACGGGTGGGTCTGGCGGGCGGCGGGGTGCCGCCACGGCCGGGGCGGGGGCAGTTGCTGCGCCTGCTGATGGCGCTGGAGACCGGGGGCGAGGCGGATTACGGCACGCCCGATGCCTCGGGCATCGCCAGCCACGGGCGGGCGGTGTTCCTATCGGATTTCATGGGCGATATGGCGGGGGTGGAGGCGGCGCTGGGCCGCGCATCGGACCGGGGCGCGCGGGGGGTTCTGTTGCAGGTGCTGGACCCTGCGGAAGAGGAATTTCCCTTCGACGGACGGACGATATTCGAAAGCATGGGCGGGACCATGCGGCATGAGACATTGCGCGCGGGCGATCTGCGGACGCGTTATCTGGCGCGGCTGGCGGAACGCAAGGATCGGCTGGCGATGTTGGCCCGTGCGGTGGGGTGGCATTACCAATGCCACCATACCGGGGATGCGGCGCAGCCTGCTTTGCTTTGGCTGTACCGTGCGCTGGAAGGGGGCCGCTGATGTTCATGATCGGCCCTGTCGGATTTGTGACACCCCTCCTTTTGTGGGTGCTGGTGGCCTTGCCCTTGCTGTGGCTGGTGCTGCGGGCGGTGCCGCCGGCGCCTATCCGGCGGCGGTTTCCGGGGGTGGCGCTGCTGCTGGGATTGCAGGACGAAGATAACGAGACGGACCGCACGCCGTGGTGGCTGCTGCTCTTGCGGATGGTGGCGATTGCGGCGGCGATCATCGCCTTTGCCGGGCCGATCCTGAACCCGCGCGAGCGGGTGGCGGGAAACGGGCCACTTCTGGTGGTGCTGGATGGCGGCTGGGCCGATGCGCGCGACTGGGGGCGGCGGATCGAACGGGCGGGTGCGCTGGTCGAAGAAGCCGGGCGTGATGGGCGCACGGTGGCCGTGGTGCGGCTGACCGATGCGCCGGGCGAGGTGGTGTTTCAGGCGGCGGATGCCTGGGCGGGGCGCTTGGCGGCGCTGACGCCGCAGGCGTGGTTGCCGGGCGATCTGGAAGGCTGGGTAGAGGTTTTGCCCGATGACGGATTTGAAACCTTCTGGCTGTCGGACGGATTGGACAGGCCGGGGCGGGACGATCTGTTCGCGGCGCTGGACGCGGCGGGGGATGTGACGGTGTTCCAAAGCCCGCGCCCGGTGCTGGCGCTGCATCCGGCGGGGTTTGCGGATGGGGCGGTGCAACTGGCCGCGAGCCGCTTGCCTGCGGCTGATCCCTTGGAGGTGGAGGTGGTCGCGCGCGGGCCTGATCCGGCGGGGATCGAGCGGGAATTGGCGCGGGTGACGCTGGGCTTTGGTCTGGGCGAGGCGCGGGGCGAGGTGGCGCTGGCGCTGCCGCCCGAATTGCGCAACCGGATTACGCGGTTTGAAATCGCAGGGCAGCGGTCGGCGGGCGCGGTCAGCCTGACGGATGACAGTCTGAAACGGCGCAAGGTGGCGTTGATCGGCGGGCGGTCGGACAGTGCCGAGGGGCTGCAACTGCTGTCGCCCACGCATTACCTGCGGCAGGCGTTGGAGCCGGTGGCAGACCTGATCGACGGGTCGCTGATGGATGTGCTGCTGGCGAACCCGGATGTGATCGTGTTGGCCGATGTGCCTGCGCTGACGCAGGATGAACAGGATGCGGTGCTGGGCTGGCTGGATGGCGGCGGGCTGTTGTTGCGGTTTGCCGGGCCATTGCTGGCGGCATCGGATGTGTCGCGCCTGTCGGAAGACCCGCTGATGCCGGTGCGCCTGCGCGAGGGCGGGCGGACGGTGGGCGGCGCAATGAGCTGGGGCGAACCCAAGACGCTGGCACCTTTCGTGGAAGGATCGCCGTTCTTTGGATTGCCGGTGTCGGATGAGGTGGCGGTGACAGCGCAGGTTCTGGCGCAACCTGATCCGGACCTTGCCGCGCGCAGCATTGCCGCGCTGGAGGATGGCACGCCTTTGGTCACACGCAAGGAAGTGGGGCAGGGGCAGGTGGTGTTGTTCCATGTGACCGCAAACGCGGAATGGTCGACGCTGCCCCTGTCGGGGCTGTTCGTGCAGATGCTGGAGCGGATGGCGGTGTCCACCCGCCCTGCAACGCCGGGGGCCGAGGATCTGGCAGGCCAGGTCTGGGTGCCCGAGGTGGTGCTGGATGCCTACGGCGTGCAGGCGGACGCTGGCGAGATGTCGGGTGTGGAAGGCGTGTCATTGGCCGATGCGATCGTTGCGGGACCGGGGCCTGCGCTGCCGCCCGGGCTCTATGCCGGGGCAGATCGGCGCGTGGCGCTGAACGCGGTGGGGGCGGATACGGTGCTTGAGGCGGCGGTCTGGCCTGCCGGGACCGTGGTGGAAGGATTGGAGATGGCGCAGGAGCAGGTTCTGAAGGGCTGGTTCCTGTCGGCGGCACTGGCGGCGCTGATGATCGATATTCTTGCCGCGCTCTGGATTTCGGGCAAGCTGTCGGGGCTGCGGCGCGGGGTGGCGATGCTGGCCGTGGTGATGCTGGCGCTGGCGGCTGCACCGGAGGTGCAAGCGCAGGAGGCCGAGGTTCTGGACCCGGAAGAAGAGGCGCTGGCGCTGGAGGCGACCACGGCGGTGGTCCTGGGCCATGTGCTGACCGGGGATGCGTCGCTGGACCGGGTGGCCGAGGCGGGGTTGCGCGGATTGGGCGAGCGTTTGTGGGAGCGCACGTCGATTGAACCCGAGGCCCCTGTGGGGGTGGATATCGAACGCGATGAGTTGGCGTTCTTTCCGTTCCTGTACTGGCCGGTGTCAGCCAGCCAGCCGCTGCCTTCGGCCAATGCCTACCGCAAGCTGAACGATTATCTGCGGACGGGCGGGATGATCCTGTTCGACACGCGTGATTCCGATGTGGCGCGGGTGGGCGGCAACACGCCGGAGGCGCTGCATCTGCAGCGCATCGCGGCAGGGCTGAATATTCCGCCGCTGGAACCCGTGCCGGTGGATCATGTGCTGACGCGGACCTTTTACCTGTTGCAGGATTTTCCGGGGCGTTTTGGCGGGGCATCCGTGTGGGTGGAAGCCGCGCCGCCGGATGCGGAACAGGTGGAGGGGATGCCGTTTCGCAATCTGAATGACGGTGTGACGCCCGTGGTGATTGGCGGAAACGATTGGGCTTCGGCCTGGGCGGTGGATGAGATGGGGGTGCCCATGTTCCCCGTCGGGCGCGGCTTTGCCGGGGAGCGGCAGCGCGAGATGGCAAATCGCTTTGGCGTGAACCTGATCATGCATGTGCTGACGGGGAATTATAAGTCGGATCAGGTGCATGTGCCTGCGTTGCTGGAAAGGCTGGGGCAATGACGGCTGCGCTGACACTCGATCCGCTGGTGCCGTGGCCGGTGCTGTGGGGGCTGGCGGGGTTTGCCGCCGTACTGCTGGCCGTGGCGGTGTGGCGCGGGCTATCGGGCTGGTGGCTGCGGGGGCTGACGGCGCTGGTGCTGCTGGCGGCGATCGCCAACCCGTCCTTGCAAGAGGAAGAGCGGGCGGCGCTGACGGATATCGTCCTGCTGGTGGTGGATGACAGCGCCAGCCAAGGGCTGGGTGACCGCGCGGCACAGGTAGAGGCCGCGATTGCCGGGGTCGAGGCCGAGGTGGCGCGGCTGGAGAACACCGAATTGCGGGTGCGCCGCTTTGCCGACGCGCCCGAGGATGGCGGATCTCTGGCCATGACGGCGCTGGCGGAACTGCTGTCGGAGGAACCCCGCGCGCGGGTGGCGGGGGCGATGGTCATCACCGATGGGCAGGTGCATGATGTAGAGCTTGCGCCGACCTTGCCTGCACCGCTGCATGTGTTGCTGACGGGGCGCGAGGCCGATTGGGACCGCCGGTTGATCGTGAAGAACGCGCCCGCCTTTGCAATCCTGGGCGAAGAGGTGATGCTGACCCTGCGGATCGAGGATCAGGGGGCCGCGCCGGGCGATACGGATGTGGACCTGACGATTGCTGTCGATGACAGCCCACCGCAAACCTTCCGCGTGCCGGTGGGCGAGGATCTGGATCTTCCGGTGACGCTGCCGCATGGCGGAATGAACGTGTTGCAGTTTTCCACCCCTGCGGCGGAGGGGGAGTTGACCGACCGCAACAACGCCGCCGTGGTGCAGATCAATGGGGTGCGCGACAGGCTGCGGGTGCTGCTGGTATCGGGCGAGCCGCATGCCGGGGAGCGGGTGTGGCGGAACCTTTTGAAATCGGATGCGTCCGTTGATCTGGTGCATTTCACCATTTTGCGGCCGCCGGAAAAGCAGGACGGGATTCCTGTGACGGAGCTTTCGCTGATCGCCTTTCCGACGCGCGAATTGTTCGTGGAAAAGATCGAGGAATTCGATCTGATCGTGTTTGACCGCTATCGGATGCGGGGCATCCTGCCGATGTCATACTTGGAAAACGTGGCCCAGTATGTTCGCAACGGCGGCACGGTGCTGGTGGCGGCGGGGCCGGAATTCGGGGCGGTGGATTCGCTGTGGCGGTCGCCCTTGGCGGATGTCCTGCCGGTAGAACCGACGGCGCGGGTGATCGAAGGCGGGTTCCGCCCGGCGCTGACCGATCTGGGGCGGCGGCATCCGGTGACAGAGGGGCTAGAGGAATTGGCGCCCGAAGGCGGCTGGGGCCGTTGGTTCCGCCAAATCGACGTGATCCCGCGTGCGGGGCAGGTCGTGATGTCGGGCGCGGATGACCGGCCGCTTCTGGTGCTGAACCGGGTGGAGGAGGGACGCGTGGCGGTGCTGGCATCCGATCACGCCTGGTTGTGGGGGCGCGGTTATGAGGGCGGCGGGCCGCAGCTGGAGCTGCTTCGGCGGCTGGCGCATTGGATGCTGAAAGAACCCGAGTTGGAGGAAGAGGCGCTGACCGCCACGACCACGGGGCAGGAATTGACGGTGCTGCGGCGATCCATCGCCGAGGAACCGCCCGGCGATCTGACGATCACGGGGCCGGATGGCGCGGTGGTGGTGCTGCCGATGACAGAGGTTTCTCCGGGGCGGTATGAACTGATCTGGCAGGCGCCGATGATGGGGCTGTACCGGCTGGAACAGGGCGATCTGACGCGGGTGGTGGCGGTGGGGCCATCGGCGCCGCGCGAGTTTGTGGAAACCATCGCCTCGGGCGCGGTGCTGGAGCCGGTGGTGACGCCCACAAATGGCGGCATCACCCGGCTGGAGGATGGCGTGCCGGACATCCGCGCGGTGCGCGAGGGGCGGCCTGCGGTCGGGCGCGGCTGGGTGGGGATCACCCCACGCGGGGCCTATGTGACGCAGGACCTGACGATTGCACCGCTGTTGCCCGGTTGGGTCTGGCTGCTGCTGGCGGCGGGGCTGGCGATTGCGGCCTGGTTGATCGAGGGGCGGCGCGGGGCGCGACGGACTACCGCTTCAGCATGACATCGCGGGAATGCGACGCGAATTCGCGTCGCATTAGGACTGCAGCGCTTGCAAGGCCCGCCAGCAGCAACCCATAGGGGCCGAACAGCCATCCCAGCGCACCAAGGGCGAAATAGATCGACCGCAGGCCTCGGTTGAAGCTGCGCGCGCCGGTGATGTTGATCTCTGCCGCCTGCCCGGCCCGGATCAGGGCGTTTGGGTCGGCGATATTGTTCGGCACCGCCCCCATCAGGATGGAGCAATAGCCGAACAGCCGATGCGCCCAGATGAATTTCAGCAGTGCATTGGAGAGAAAGGCGATGACGAGGATGATTTTCATCTCGATCTGCGGGGCGGCCTGACCGAGGGTCAGGTCGGCGGCGAATCCTTCGACCCTGTCTGAGTTGCCGATTAGCGCCACGCCGCCACCGATGGCGATCATGCAGGCCGAGGCGAAGAAGGCCGTGCCCTGGCGCAGGCTGTCGATCAAGGTGGCGTCAAAGATGCGCGGCTGGCGGGTGACAAACTCGCCCATCCAGTCGCGGCGGTATTGCTTCATGATGACCGTGACCGAAGGCCACCGTGCAGGCGGGTTTTCGATGATCCAGCCGCTGGCGACCCAGAGCAGAACATAAAGCGCCACGGCCATCAGGTCGGGTGGGGTGAGGCTGCCGATATGGAAGGGTATGGTCATGGGATGATGGTTAGGCGCGGGATTGGTGCTTGTCAGCTCGGTAAATTGGTTATATCTTTTTACCAATTAAGCGACACGCCCAGCAAAAGGACCGCTACGATGGACATGCCTGTTCCCGATCCGGTGATCCTTGCCAAACGCGCGCGCATCGTGGCGCGGCTGGCGGGCGTGTTGCCTGCGGATGCGTTGATCACCGACCCGACGGAGACGCGCGCTTATGAATGCGATGCGCTGACCGCCTATCGCTGTTTGCCGATGGCGGTGGTGTTGCCGCGCACCACTGAAGAAGTGGCCGCCGTGATGCGCGCCTGCCATGACGAGGGCGTGAAGGTGATCCCGAGGGGCGCGGGCACGTCGCTGGCGGGTGGGTCGCTGCCGACGCCGGACGCGGTGGTGCTGGGCGTGGCGCGGATGAATGCGGTGATCGAGACGGATTACGCCAACCGCTTTATCCGGGTGCAATCGGGGCGGACGAACCTTTCGGTGACAGGCGCGGTGGAGGCGGAGGGGTTTTTCTACGCCCCCGACCCATCAAGCCAGTTGGCCTGTGCGATTGCGGGCAATATCGGGATGAATTCCGGCGGCGCGCATTGCCTCAAATACGGTGTCACCACCAACAACCTGCTGGGCGTGACGATGGTCACGATGGCGGGTGATGTGGTGCAGGTGGGCGGGCCCTTCATGGATGCGGGCGGGCTGGACCTGTTGGGCGTGATCTGCGGGAGTGAGGGGCAGTTGGGCGTGGTCACGGAGGCTTGGCTGCGCATCCTGCCCAAGCCCGAAGGTGCGCGCCCGGTGCTGATGGGTTTCGGATCGAACGAAGTGGCGGGGGCCTGTGTGTCCGACATCATCAAGGGCGGTCTGCTGCCGGTTGCAATCGAGTTCATGGACCGGCCCTGCATCGAGGCGACCGAAGCCTTTGCCAAGGCCGGATACCCCGATTGCGAGGCGCTGCTGATCGTCGAGGTGGAAGGGAGCCCCGCCGAGATCGACGAGCAACTGGCGCGGATCAAGGCAATCGCCGCGCGGCACAATCCGGTGGCCTATCGTGAGGCGGCGAGCGAAGACGAGGCCAAGCGCATCTGGCTGGGCCGGAAATCGGCCTTTGGGGCGATGGGGCAGATGGGGGATTACATCTGTCTGGATGGCACGATCCCGGTGTCAGAGTTGTCTCATGTGCTGCGGCGGATCGCGGAACTGTCGGATCAGTACGGATTGCGGGTGGCGAATGTGTTCCATGCAGGCGATGGCAACATGCACCCCCTGATCATCTTCAACGCCAACAAGGCGGGTGATCTGGACCTGGCCGAGGCGCTGGGGGCAGATATCCTGCGCCTGTGTGTGGAGGTGGGGGGCTGCCTGACGGGCGAGCATGGCGTGGGCGTCGAGAAGCGCGACCTGATGGATGTGCAGTTCACGCGCGAGGATATGGAGGCCCAGTTGCGGGTGAAGGATGTGTTCGATCCCGGCTGGTTGCTGAATCCGGCCAAGGTGTTCCCGCTGTATGTGACGGCCAGCCGTCGCGCGGCCTGAGGCTGCAAAACCCCGCAGGGTATTTTACACAGAGAAGAGAAGGGGCGCGGCGTAAGAGTTGCGTCGGAGGCGCGAGATGATGCGACCGGGGAGTGAGGCGGAACTGGCGGAACTGGTGCGCGTGGCCAACGCGCCCTTTGTGCTGCGCGGGGGTGGGACGCGGGGGATCGGGGTTACCGGGCCTGGCGAGGTGCTGGAAACCGGGGGGCTGGCAGGCATCACGCTGTATGAACCCGGGGCGCTGACGCTGGTGGTGCAGGCGGGGACGCCCTTGGCAGAGGTGGAGGCCGTGCTGGCGGCGGAAGGGCAGCGTCTGCCTTTTGAGCCGCCGGATATGCGCGGGCTTTTGGGGCGTGCGGGCGAAAGCACCATCGGCGGCGTGGTGGCCGCCAATGCCAGCGGGCCGCGGCGCGTGCAGGCGGGGGCGTGTCGGGACAGCATGATCGGGGTGCGTTTTGTGGATGGCACCGGGACGATCATCCGCAATGGCGGGCGGGTGATGAAGAATGTGACGGGCTATGATCTGGTGAAACTGGTGGCCGGATCGCATGGCACGCTCGGGGTATTGACGGAAGTTGCGTTCAAGCTGCTGCCTGCGCCGGAAGGGACGGGGACGCTCTGCGTGGCCGTGAAGGGGGATGCGCAGGCAGTGGAGGCGATGGCGGCGGCGCTGGGATCGCCCTTCGACGTGACCGGGGCGGCGTTCTGGCCGGGGCGCGGGGTGTTCCTGCGGGTGGAGGGGTTTGAAACATCGGTCCGCTATCGGTTGGGCGCGTTGACGCAGGTGTTGGCGCGGTTCGGGGATGTGTCCGAGGTGGATGGCGCGGTCTGGCAGGCGGTGCGGGATGTGGTGCCGTTCCACGCGATGGCGGGCGATGTCTGGCGGCTTGCGGTGACACCGTCAGATGCGCCGGGCCTGGTGGCGCGGGCGGGCGCGGAGGCGGTGATGTATGACTGGGGCGGTGGTCTGGTCTGGCTGCTGGTCGCGCCGGGGGTGGATTTAAGGGCGCGGTTGGGGGTGTTTGCGGGCCATGCGACGCGGGTGCGCGGGGTGGGTGCGACACCGGCCTTTCCGCCAGAGCCTGCGGCCCTTGCCGCGCTGTCGGCGGGGCTGCGGGCGAAGTTCGATCCCAAAGGTTTGTTCAACCGCGCTCTGATGGGGGCGGTGTGAGATGGGGGCCCTGCTGATCGTCTATCCGGTGGCGGTGTATGTGTCGCTGTGCCTGCTGCCCCGTGTAAGGGCGGCGCTGGGCGTGGTGCTGGCTGTGGCGGCCTTGGGGATGGTCTGGGTGGTGAACGATCCGGCCACGGATGAAGGCGCGGTGCGCTTTCTGGTGTTGCTGGGGGCCGCGCCTGTTGCCTTGGCCGCACTGGCGCAGGCGCTGCGCGGGGTGATCGCGCCGGACAGCCCGCGCTGGATGTGGCCCGCGCTTGCGGGCGGGGTGGCGCTGACGGCGGTCTTTCTTTTCTTCCTTCTGATCTGAGGTGATCTGATGCAAACGAATTTCACCCCGGAGCAGTTGGCGATCCCGGCGCTGGCGCGGTCAAACGAGATCTTGCGGTCTTGTGTGCATTGCGGGTTCTGCACGGCGACCTGCCCCACCTATCAGGTGCTGGGCGATGAGTTGGACAGCCCGCGCGGGCGGATCTACCTGATCAAGGACATGCTTGAGACGGGCCGCGCGGCGGATGCGCGGACGGTGAAGCACATCGACCGCTGCCTTTCCTGCCTGTCCTGCATGACGACCTGCCCGTCGGGGGTGCATTACATGCATCTGGTGGACCATGCCCGCGCGCATATCGAGGCGACCTACAAGCGCCCCTTCACCGACCGGGCGCTGCGGTTCGTGCTGGCCAAGGTGCTGCCCTATCCGATGCGGTTCCGGGTGGCGTTGTTGTTGGCCAAGATCGGAAAACCCTTTGCGCGCCTGATCCCGGACGCGCGGGTGCAGGCGATGCTGGACATGGTGCCGAAACAGGTGCCGCCCGTTTCCCGCAATGACGATCCGCAGAGCTTTGCCCCGGTTGGCGCGCGGAAGCTGCGAGTGGCGCTGATGACGGGGTGCGCGCAGAAGGCGCTGAACACCGATATCAATGATGCCACGATCCGGCTGTTGCAGCGGTTGGGCTGCGAGGTGGTGGTACCCAAGGGTATGGGCTGCTGCGGGGCGCTGACGCATCACATGGGGCGCGAGGACGAGGCGCATGGCTTTGCCGCCGCCAATATCCGCGCCTTCATGGCAGAGGTGGAGGGGGACGGGCTGGATGCCATCGTCATCAACACCAGTGGATGCGGTACGACGGTAAAGGATTACGGACACATGTTCCGCAACGGGGCCAAGGCCGAAGCGGCAAAGCAGGTGTCGGCGCTGGCCTGCGACGTGTCGGAACTGCTGGTGCGGATTGGCCTGCCGGAGGGCGCGCCCAAGGGGGTGCGCGTGGCCTATCACGCGGCCTGTTCGCTCCAGCATGGGCAGCAGGTGAAGAGCGCACCGAAGGATCTGCTGAAGCGGGTGGGCTTTGAGGTGGTGGAACCCGCCGACAGCCACCTGTGCTGTGGGTCGGCGGGGACGTATAATCTGTTGCAACCCGAGATTTCCAAGGAACTGAAAGCGCGCAAGGTGCGGACGCTGGAGGCGAAGGCGCCGGATGTGATTTCTGCCGGGAATATCGGCTGCATGATGCAGATCGGATCGGGGACCGGGGTGCCGGTGGTGCATACAGTGGAATTGCTGGACTGGGCCACGGGTGGGCCGACACCGCGCGCCCTGACCGATGAGCGGCGACCGGTGGCGTGACAGCGCAGGTTGGGCGCAGGAAAATTCTGACACAGAATTTTGCACGATTTCTGGGTCAGAAATCGTTTGTGCGGCTTGGGCCTTGGGGATGAGTTTCAGGGCGTTGCGCCCTTTTGGGCCGTCGATTGGGTATTTGGGCCAAGATGAAACGGCAGGGCGGTCGATTTGCATCAGTCGGGCCGTGCCTGTGTTCCCGGACCTTGCCTTGACTGGACGGCGTGGGGGCTGGCTGCCAAACTTCTGCCGGAATGGCGGGGTAGCGGGGATGTGCCCGTGGAATGAAGGTGTGGGATGCGGTTTTTTGCCCTTGCGCTGTTGCTGATTGCTGCCCCCGTCTGGGCCGAAGGGACGAACATGCGCGCCTTGCAGACGGTGCAGGATGGCAAGGGCTGGCAGGCGGTGGGGCGGATCGAGTTGGGCGGGCGGGGGTTCTGCACCGGGGCGCTGATCGCCGATGATCTGGTGCTGACTGCGGCGCATTGCCTGTTCGACAAGGAAACCGGCGCGCGCATTGCCGAGGGGGATTTGCAGTTTCTGGCCGGTTGGCGCAACGGGCGGGCCGAGGCTTATCGCAACGTGGCGCGGGCGCTTGTCCATCCGGGCTATGCCTTTGGCGTGGGCGAGGATCTGGGGAATGTCGGGGTGGATCTGGCGCTGCTTCGGTTGGATCAGCCGATCCGCCTGCCGCAGGTGACGCCCTTTGCCACCGACTGGTCGCCGATGATGGGCGAGGAGGTGGGGATCGTGTCCTATGCGATGGACCGGTCGGAAGCGCCATCCTTGCAGGAGGTCTGCGAGATCATGGCGCAGCGCAGTGATCTAATGGTCTTGACCTGTGCGGTGGAGTTCGGCGCATCGGGCGCGCCCGTCTTTGCCATGCGTGACGGCGAGGTGCGGATCGTGTCGGTCGTGTCCGCCAAGGCGGTGGTGGAGGGCAAGGCGGTTTCGCTGGCCGTCCCGCTGATGGAGCCTTTGGCGGTGTTGCAGGCCGAAATGGCGGCAGGTGCGCCGCGTGCCGCACCGGGGCCCAAGGTGTTGTCTGGTGGGGGCAGCGGGGCGAAGTTCATCAAGGTCGCGCCCTGACGCGGCTTCGACCAGTGGACCGACGGGGGGCTTGAAACCGCGCGGGGTTGTTCCCAAATCGGAAGGGTACCGGTGCCTGCGACAGGGCCGGTGCATTTCCCGCCCGTCCGATGAGGAGGGCATAACATAGCATCGCTCACTGGAGGATGACCCCTATGCGTAATCTTGATTTTGCGCCGTTGTATCGTGCGACCGTCGGCTTTGACCGGATCGCCGACCTGATGGACCGGGTGCTGACGACCGATGTCGCACAGCCGACATATCCGCCCTATAACATCGAAAAGACCGCCGAGGATGCCTATCGCATTTCGATCGCCGTGGCCGGGTTCACGCCCGAGGAGCTTGGCGTTGAGGTGAAGGATGGCACGCTGGTGGTGACCGCCCGCAAGGCCCCCGAGGATGAGGGCAAGACCTATCTGCATCGCGGCATTGCGACCCGCGCATTCGAGCGGCGCTTTGCGCTGGCCGATCATGTGCGCGTGACTGGCGCGGTGCATGAGCATGGCATGCTGCATATCGATCTGGTGCGCGAGACGCCCGAGGCGCTGAAGCCCCGCCGGATCGAGATTGCCCGCACGGGGCAGGTGGCGGCGCCGGTGCTGGAAGGCAAGGCGCAGATGACGAACTGATCCGCTGATCGCGGACCAAGGATTGGGGGCGCCCCGGCGATGGCCGGGGCGCCCCTTTTTGATCAGTAGATCAGGCTGTCATAGACGGTATAGGCGCCCGAGGCGCTGTCGATCCCGGAAGTGAGGCCACGGTCGGCCGCATAGGCCGAAACCGCGCCATGGCCCCGACGCTTCCGTAACTCTGCCGCCATTTCGCCCGCTTCGCGTGTCACGTCTGTAGCCAGAGTCGGGATGAGTGATGTTGGAGGGAGGATGCGGTTGCGTGGCGTTCTGATTTGGCTGGCCCTTCTGGCTCAACCGGCACTTGCCGGTGACGGCAACCTGCGCCCGCTTGAGACCGGCGTGGTCGCCGGGCGATGGGCGGCGGTCGGGCGCATCGACCTTGGGTCCAAGGGCTTTTGCACCGGCACCCTGATTGCGCCGGATGTGGTGTTGACGGCGGCGCATTGCCTTTACGACAAGGCGACGGGAGAGCCGTATCGACCTTCGGATCTGACATTCCTGGCCGGATGGCGCGATGGCCGGGCCGAGGCCCACCGCGAGGGCGCGATGATTCTGCCGCATCCCGACTACCTCCCCGGTCTTGACGAGGGCAGCGAGGCGCAGATGAACCAGACCGGCAACGATCTGGGCCTGATCAAGCTTGCGCAGCCGATCCTGCTGCCTTCGATCACGCCCGCCCCGACCGGGTCCTTTCCGCGGGGCGGCGACCGGGTCGAGATCGTGTCCTATGCGAGGGACCGGTCAGAGGCGGCCTCGATGCAGGATGCCTGCTCTGTGTTGGGCACCGAGGGCCGCGTCGCCGTGCTGGATTGCCCGGTGGATTTCGGCGCATCCGGTGCCCCGGTGTTCCGCGACACCGACTATGGGCTTGAGGTGGTGTCGGTCATTTCCGCCAAGGCGGAGATGAATGGCAAACCCATTGCCATCGCCGTTCCGGTTGAAGGCGTGCTGACCGACCTTATGGCCCAGCTTGACCGCGCCGCGCGGGCGGCGGCGCCTGGGGCGCGGATGATTTCGGGCGGGCGCAGTGGCACGGGCGCGAGCGGGGCCAAGTTCCTGAGGGTCGGTGAAGCCCCCTGATCCGGAAGCTGCCCCTGCCCGCGTGGCAGGGGCCGACAATCGTGGGGCGCCATAAAGGGCGCCCTTTTCCTTCAGTAGATCAGGCTGTCATAGACGGTATAGGCGCCCGAGGCCGTGTCGATGCGGCCTTGCAGGCCACGGTCGGCAGCATAGGCCGCGACAGCGCGGAAGGTGCCGGGGCCGAAGACGCCGTCGATGCCACCGTTGTAATAACCGGCGCGGGCAAGCTGGCGCTGGATCGCGCGGCGCTCGGACGGGCTATAGCTTTTGAAGGCCTGCGCGGCGGCAGTGCTGGACAGGCTTGGGCGTGACGGCTGGGCGAAGTAGGCCGGTTCGCGCGGGCCGGGGGTGTAGTATTGCGGCTGCTGATGCTGGCGCGGTTCCTGATAATAGCGCGGCTGGGCCTGGGCGCGCTGGGCGTTCAGGTTATTGATCACGGTGCCGACGATGACGGTGGCGGCGACACCCTTGAGGAAGTCACGTTCGCGCTGGCCGGCCTGAACAGGCGCGGCGACCGTGGCGGCAAGGGCGATGGCCGCGATGGCGGCGGTAGAGGCGGTACGGATCTTGTGCAGCATGATCGTTCCTTTCGGTGGGTCGGCGAAATGCCTTGCCTCCGACATGGGCGAGGAGCGGCTGCTAGGCAAAATCGTTGGTTTGATATGCGATAGCAGGGGCGGTTCTGGCCTGTTGCGGCATGGCTGTCAGGGGCCACTGGGCGCATGTCACCCGCCAGACGGGGATGGGAGCTGCGATCATGCCTGCCTGCCCCACCTGCCGAAAATGCAAGCGCCGCGATCCGGGGCAGGATCGCGGCGCTGTTGCCGTTGCGGTGGTCTGTCTTCAGATGAGGGGAACCAGCGGCACACCACCCCCGCATGCCGCCAAGGCAAGGCAGAGGGCGAGGAACAGGGGGAGGCGTGCGGTCATGCGATGCACTGTCAGACGCTGAGGCAGATGTATTTCATTTCCAGATAGTCTTCCATGCCGTGATGGCTGCCCTCGCGGCCAAGGCCGGATTGCTTGACCCCGCCGAAGGGGGCGACTTCGGTGGAAATCAGGCCGGTGTTGACGCCGACCATGCCGTATTCCAGTGACTCTTGCACGCGGGTGATGCGGCCGATGTCGCGGGCGTAGAAATAGGAGGCGAGCCCAAAGATCGTGGCGTTGGCCAGTTCGATCACCTCTTCTTCGGTGTCGAACTTGAACAGCGGGGCGAGGGGGCCGAAGGTTTCCTCATTCGTCACCAGCATGTCGGTGGTGACGCCGGTCAGGATGGTGGGCTGGAAGAACGACCCGCCAAGCTCGTGCCGCTTGCCGCCGGTTTCCACCTTGGCGCCTTTTGACAAGGCGTCGGCGATGTGTTCCTCGACCTTGACCACCGCCTTGTCGTTGATCAGCGGGCCAAAGGTCACGTCTTCCGACAGGCCATCGCCGACCCTGGTCTTGGCGACCGCCTCACCCAGTTTCTTGGCGAAGGCGTCATAGACGCCCGCCTGCACATAGATGCGGTTGGCGCAGACGCAGGTCTGGCCGTTGTTGCGGAATTTGGAGATCATGGCACCGGCGACGGCGGCATCCAGATCGGCATCATCGAACACGATGAAGGGCGCATTGCCGCCCAGTTCCATGGAACATTTCATCACCTGTTCGGCGGCCTGCCGCAGCAGGATGCGGCCCACCTCCGTCGATCCGGTGAAAGTGAGTTTCCGCACGGCGTGGTTCTCGCAGAATTCCTTGCCGATGTCGGACGACCGGATAGAGGTGATGACCGAAAAGATGCCCGCAGGCAGGCCTGCGCGTTCGCCCAGCAGGGCCATGGCCAGCGCCGAAAGGGGCGTCTCGGCGGCCGGACGGGCGACGAAGCCACAGCCTGCCGCAAGGGCGGGGCCGACCTTGCGGGCAATCATGGCGTTGGGGAAGTTCCACGGTGTGATGGAGCCCACCACACCGATGGGTTGCTTGATCACGGTGATGCGCTTGTCGCGCTGATGGCCGGGGATGGTTTCGCCGTAAACCCGCTTTGCCTCTTCGCCGAACCATTCGATGAAGGAGGCGCCATAGGCGACCTCGCCCTTGGCCTCGGCCAGCGGCTTGCCCATTTCGGCGGTCAGGATTTTGCCAAGGTCATCCTGGTTGGCCATCATCAGATCAAACCATTTCCGCATGACGGCGGCGCGTTCCTTGCCGGTGCGGGTGGCCCAATCCTTCATCGCCTTTTGCGCGGCGTCGATGGCGCGGGCAGTCTCGGCCCGGCCAAGGTTGGGAAGGTGACAGATCACATCGCCACGCGCGGGATTGGTGACGGGGAAGGTGGTACCATCATCGGCGTCGATCCATTGGCCTGCGACATAGGCCTTGGTGACCAGCAGCGTCGGATCTTTCAGAAGCGACGCGAGATTGGTGACGGAATCGAGCATAGGGGCCTCCGGAAAAACGGGTTAAGGATGGATGCATCCGCGAGGGGGGGCTTGTCCAGTTCCGGCGGTGAAATAATGCCCCCAGGGGTGCAAATTTTGATCAAATCGGCGGAAACGGAAGCAGGGATGGCGGAAACAGAGCGGGCGGCGCGTGACCTGGCCTATGCCAACGGAGCCTTCATCGCAGGGGCCGAGACCTATCCGCCCCGGTGGGAGGCAGAGGCAGCGGCGTTTCGCGATTCGCTGGGGGCGAGGGCGCGGCTGGGGCTGGCCTATGGCAGCGGCGCGCGGCAGCGGCTTGACCTGTTCCTGCCGGAGGGCGCGCCACGCGGAGCGCTGGTCTTCGTCCATGGCGGATACTGGATGGCCTTCGGGCGCGAGACGTGGTCGCATCTGGCGGCGGGCGCGGTGGCGCGGGGCTGGGCTTGTGCAATGCCGTCCTACACGCTGGCACCCGAGGCGCGCATTGCCGACATGACGGGTGAAATTGCGCGAGCCTGTGCCGTGGTTGCGGGGCTGGTGGAGGGACCGCTGGTGGCGACGGGCCATTCGGCGGGCGGGCATCTGGCGGCGCGGATGGGCTGCGCGGGAATGGCGGTGCCGGGGTTGGCGCGGGTGGTGCCGATTTCGCCCCTGTCAGAGCTCGCGCCGCTGATGGGCACATCGATGAATGACACGCTGCACCTTGATGCAGCGGAGTGCGCGACCGAAAGCCCGGCACGGTTGGACCTGCAACCGGGCGTGGGCGCGCAAATCTGGGTGGGCGGGCAGGAGAGGCCGGCCTTTCTGTGGCAGGCGCGGACCCTGTCAGAGGCGTGGGATTGCGGCTGGACAGTCGATCCGGGCAAACACCATTTTGATGTTATCGATGCGCTGGCGGACCCGGCATCGCCCTTGATCGGGGCCTGTCTGGACGGGCTGCGCTGGGACAAGCTGTATTGACGGGCGGGCCGCGTCAGTTTGCAGCGTGCATCCGTTCGATATAGGCGCGCATCTCCTCGGCCTCGTGCCGGGCGTCGCGCAGGCCTTCCATCGCGGCGCGCAATTCGGCCTCGGTCTGGGCGATCTGGTTCAACAGTTCGGCTTCGCGTTCCTCAAGATAGAACAGGGCCTGATCGCGCGCTTCTTCCGCCTCATGCAGGGATTGGGCGAGGTTGTCCATCTCGGCCACGTCGCCGCCGGCGACGCGGGTGAAGCGATGCAAAAGCCAGTAGGTGAACCAGCCGAGGGCGAAAGCCAGCAAAAGGATGATGGCGGTCGCGGTGATGAATTCCTGGCGGTTCATGGGGCCCTAGTCTGTTCGCTGTCCTCAGCCGTTATTCGCGGGACGGGCGGTTGGACGCAAGGTCTTTTCCTGCGGTGCGATGGAGGGGCTGGTGTCGTTGGAGAAATCGGGCGTGCCAGTGGCGGGGACGGGCGCGTCGGTGGCCGCCGTTGCCGCAGGCGCAGGGGTGGGTGCGACAGCGGGGGTGCCGATCAGGGTAAACTCGATCCGGCGGTTGGATTCGCGCCCGTCCTCGGTGCCATTGTCGGCGATGGGTTTTGCTTCGCCATATCCCACAGCCTTGAGCGTGGCGACATCCACGCCGCGTTCCTTGAGCTCAACCAGCACGGCCTTGGCCCGGTCTTCCGACAGGGTCAGGTTGTTGCGTTCGGTGCCTTGGGAATCGGTATGGCCTGCCACTTCGACCGGGACGCCGGGGCATTGCTTCAGCAAGGCCGAAAGCGCGTCGACGAGGGGGGTGGAACTGTCGGAGATATCGTCCGAGCCGGGATCGAAGGTGATCTTGTCCTTGGCCAGCAGCGCCGTGATGTTGGCCACGCAGGCCGCGCCATCGGCGGGCGGGGCAAGGGCGGCAATGGTGGCGCCGCTGGCGGCGGTGGCGGGTTCGCCTGCCGCAGTCAGGGCGGGCGCAGGGGCGGCACCGATCAGGGTGAACTCGATCCGGCGGTTGGCATCGCGGCCCGCTTCGGTTTCATTGTCCGCGATCGGGCGGCTTTCGCCATAGCCCACGGCGCGCATTTCCGACACTTCGACCCGGCGGCCTTGCAGCGCCAGAAGCACGGCTTCGGCCCGCGCCTGCGACAGGGCGCGGTTGCCGTCCTCGGACCCTTGGGAATCGGTGTGACCTGCGATTTCCAAGGGCATCGCGGCGCAATCGTTCAGCGCATCGGCGAGGCGGGACATCAACTGCCCGGTCGCGGCGTCGATCTCGGCGGATCCGGGGGGGAAAGTGATCTTCTGCTGGGCCAGCAATGCGCCGATCGTGGCAAGGCATTCCTGCGGTGTGGGTAGGGCGGCAAGGGGATCGCGCTCTTCGTCATAGGTGACAGAGACCTTGAAGGTCTTGCCCTGTCCCAGCTTGCCGGAAAGGATCTGGCTGATCCGGTCCCGCGCGTTCAACGATCCGGTGATGCCCGACACCTCGACCGTGTCTTCGCGCACCAGAAGCGCGCCTTCGTCAAGCTCGGCCAGTGCTTCCATCCCGGCCAGAACGCGGACTGGCCAGCCATCGGGAAGTTCGGCATCAAGCCGCGTCGCGTTATAGACATTGCCCGCCCCGAATTCCGCCTGCGCGACACTGTCGACGGCGGCGCGTTGCAGATCATCGGTCAGGCGGCCGCGCAGATCGACCTTGCCCTCGGGCGACAGGGTGGCGGTGAATTCGGCGGGGCCTGCGGCGGCAGCCGTGGCCGGTTTGGGCAGCGTGGCATCCAGCGAAAAGACTTGCGGCAGGGCGGCCTTCAGTTCCCCCACGGCGCGGTCAAAGCTTGTCTGATCGGTACCTTCGGCCGCAACAAGCGAGATGTCGGCATCGGAAAAGGTCACCGTGCCCTGCCCGATGGCGGTAACGGCGCGGATGGCGGCTTCGGCGGCGTCTGCCCAGCGGGGGCTGGGCACGCCGAGGCCCACGGTGCAGGTGGCCTTGCCCTCGACCCCGGCCGTGACTGCGGCTGCGAGGATGCGGGCGCTTGCGGCCTCGGTATCGGCGGAGCAGGCATCAAAGCGCGCGCCGTCGGCATCCTTGACGAAGCGCAGGGTAAAGGGCGTGATCACGGGCCGGGGGGCGGAGATGTTGATGGCAAGCGCCATACCTTCGGGCCGCAGACGGGCGAGTTCGCTTTCCAGCGAGCGCTTTTCCGCTTCGCTGGTGGCGATGGCGGTGACTTTGACCCCATCGGTGGCAACGGAAATCTTGGACCGGGGCAGGAGTTTCAGCGCTGCCAGACCGAAATCAAAGGCGGGCTGCCAGTTTTCGGGCGCGTCATAGGCGGCAGTTTCCAGCATGTCGGCCACCGGGATGCCGCGCGCCAGTTCTGTTGCGGCGGCGGCGAGGGTGGCTTCAGCTTCGCCTTCGGGCAGCAAACCGATAAGCTGAATTCCGTCATCATTGCGCAGCATTTCGATGGAAAAGCGGGGTGCTTCGATCTGGTTGGCGGGGGTGACTTCAAGCTCATCCCGCACGCGGCCACTGTCGATCACCGATCCGGCGACATTGACGGCGCGGAAGCGCGCGGCCTCATTCGGGGCGGTGCCTTGCAGGGTGACCAGCATGCCGTCGGCGCTGGCCTGCACCCAGGTGATGCCCTCATTCGCCATGGCCCAGTTGATCGCCTTGACCGAGCGGCGTTCGATGACGGCTGAGGCGGTATAGGCGATGGTCAGCGCAAACAGCCCTGCCACGGCAAAGGCGGCCAGTGCAATTGCCCCTTGGGGCAGGCGCAGGCGGCGCAGGGCGGCGAGGCTGAAATCGGTCTTGCGCAGATCGGGCAGGCGCAGCTTTGGCAGGCGCATCGGGCAGCTTTCCTTGGGGCAGTCGGCGCGCGGAGGGAATCCCCATCACGGAGTCCATGCGTGCCGGACGTGCTTACGTCGCGGGGGGCAAAGGTTCAATCAAACCAGCGCGGCGACGGCAAGAAACAGCGCAGGGATCAGGCCCGTATCGCGGTTGGACCGGAACAGGATCAGGCATCCTGCCGGATCGTCGATGTTCAGGCGGCGCAATTGGCGGAACATGTGCAGCCCCATCGCCCAGACGCCCGCCAGCGCGGCCAGCAGGGGCCAGGGGCTGGCGAGTGGCAGCAAGGCGGCGATCACGGCGGCCGCCATCAGGGTAACGGTGGCGATCAGGAACCCGGCCAGCCAGCGCGGGGTGTTTTCAGCAAAAAGCCGCGCGGTGGAGCGGACACCGATCAGGGCGTCATCCTCGCGGTCCTGATGGGCGTAGATCGTGTCGTAGAACAGCGTCCAGACAAAGCCTGCGGCATAAAGCAGGACGGGGGCAAGGCCGAGGCTGCCCGTATGCGCAGCCCACAAAAGCAGCGCCCCCCAGTTGAAGGCAAGGCCAAGAAAGGCCTGCGGCCACCATGTGAATCGTTTCGCAAAGGGGTAGATGGCCACGAGGGCGAGAGAGCCTATGCCAAGCGCGATGGCCAGCGGATGATAGCTGAACAGGATCGCGGCGGCGATCAGCGCCTGCGCGGCCATCCAGACCAGTGCCTGTTTCACGCTGACCTGACCGGACGGGATCGGGCGTGACCTTGTGCGCGCAACGGCGCCGTCGATGTGGCGATCAGTGATGTCATTCCAGATGCAGCCCGCGCCGCGCATCAGAAAGGCCCCGATGCCGGATGAGGCGGCAAGCCACAGGTCATCCCAGGTAAAGCCGCCCGTGCTGGCCGCAGCCAGCGCGATGGCCCAAAGACAGGGCAACCACAATAGCCACGTGCCGATGGGCCGATCCGCCCGCGACAGGCGCAGATAGGGGCGGCTGGCGGCGGGGGCGAGCGTGTCCACCCAGTTGCCGCGCGGGGCATCGGCCACGGTTCCGCCCGGAAGGGGTGCCTCTGGCATTCGGGGCGGTTGGGTCATAGGGTGCGTGCCATGGAAGCGAAGGTTCGTCTCTTTGTAGATCAGCCCCTCGGGCAGGGGCAAGCCGTGGCCCTGAGCGCGGATCAGGCGCATTACCTGTTTGCGGTGATGCGGCTGGGCAAGGGGGCCGTAGTCGCGCTGTTCAATGGCCGCGATGGCGAATGGCGGGCCGAGGTGGTGGAGGCCGGAAAACGCGGCGGGGTGCTGGTTTGTGACAGCCAGACCAAGGGCTTGCAGATACCGCCCGACCTGTGGCTGCTGTTTGCGCCCATCAAGAAGGCGCGGACAGATTTCATCGTGGAAAAGGCCGCCGAGATGGGCGTGCGGCGGATCGTCCCGGTGCAGACGCGGCACACCAATTCTGAGCGCATCCGGCAGGATCGCTTGCAGGCGCATGCGGTGGAGGCGGCCGAGCAATGCGGTGGGACATTCGTGCCAGAGGTGGCCGATCTGGTGGCGCTGGACCGGCTGCTGGCGGGCTGGCCTGCGGATCGGCGCATCCTGTGGTGCGATGAGGGGATGGTGGGGGCGCGTGTCGCGCTGGAGGGGCTGGAGCCAGGGCCTTGGGCCATTCTGATCGGGCCGGAGGGCGGGTTTTCCGACGGGGAGGCCGCAAAGCTGCGGGCGATGCCGCAGGTGGTGGCGGTCAGCCTTGGGCCGCGCATCCTGCGGGCGGATACGGCGGCGGTGGCGGCGTTGGCGCTGTGGCAATCGGTGCTGGGGGATTGGCGGTGATCCGGCCTGAACTGCGCGCCGCGCTGTGGCGCTGGCGCGAGGTGATCGGGGCGGGCGCGGTGGTGGCGCTGGGGCTGTGGATCGCGTCGCCGGGTGGCTGGGTGCTGGTGCCCATCGGGCTGGGCATTGCCGCGCTGGGCGCGGGGCTGGCGGTGCAGGGCTGGCGGCGGCTGCGCTTTGCGCAGGGCGGCGATGCACCCGGCGTGGTGACGGTGGATGAGGGGCAGATTTCCTATATGGGGCCGCAGCTTGGCGGTTTTGTCAGCGTGCCGGAGCTGGAGGAGCTGCGCCTGATCACGCTGCGCGGGCGGCGGCTGTGGCGGCTGCGGCAGTGGGATGGGCAGGTTCTGCTGATCCCCGTCGATGCGGCGGGGGCGGATGGGTTGTTCGACGTTTTCGCCACCCTGCCGGGCATGGACATGGCGGCGCTGCTGGCCGCGCTGGGGCCGCAAGGGGATGGCAACGGGCGCGGGCTTGTGACGGGCGAGCAGATGGTGGTGATCTGGCGGCGCGCAGGGCAGGGCATGGCGCGGGCCTAAGGGCCTTGTGGTTTCCCACAGCTTTACGGCAGCGTTCAGGTGTTCGGCCCCTTGACTTGGCCTGCCAGTCCAAGCACGAGTTGGAGCCTTGATGACAGACACGCAGCGGAGCCCTTGCCTATGTCCATTCCCCAGTCCGGTGGCGGGCCGATCGAGAGCTTCGACCAACTTGCTGAATTCATGGAATCGGGCAACAAACCCAAAGCCGATTGGCGCATCGGGACCGAGCATGAAAAGTTCGGCTGGCTGACCGACTCGCACAAGCCGTTGCCCTATGATGGTGAACGATCCATTAACGCGCTGTTCGCGGGGCTGGAGGCGCGGTTCGGCTGGGAGCCGGTGCGCGAGGGCGAGAATGTTATCGGTCTGACACGGAACGGGGCGAATATCAGCCTTGAACCGGGCGGGCAGTTTGAGCTTTCGGGGGCGGCTTTTGCCAGCGTGACCGATACCGATGCCGAGTTGAGAAACCATCTTGATGAAGTGCGCAGCTTGGCCGATCCGCTGGGCATCCGCTTCATGGGGATCGGGGCTGCACCCGAATGGCGGCACGAGGATATGCCGGTGATGCCCAAGGGGCGCTATCGGCTGATGACGGATTACATGGGCAAGGTGGGCACCCATGGCACGCAGATGATGTATCGCACATCAACGGTGCAGGTGAACCTCGACTACGCGTCCGAGGCGGACATGGTGAAAAAGATGCGCGTAGCGCTGGCACTTCAGCCTGTGGCCACCGCGCTGTTCGCATCATCGCCGTTCTTTGAGGGCAAGCCCAACGGGCACCGCTCATGGCGGTCGCGCATCTGGCGGGATCTGGATGCATCGCGCACGGGGATGCTGCCATTTGCGTTCGAGGATGGGTTCGGGTTCCAGCGCTATGTCGATTGGGTGCTGGATGTGCCGATGTATTTTGTCTATCGGAACGGCAAGTATATCAATGCCTTGGGCCAATCCTTCCGGGATTTCCTGAAGGGCGAACTGCCCGCGCTGCCGGGCGAGAAGCCTACGCTGTCAGACTGGGCCGATCACATGACCACCGTGTTCCCCGAGGCGCGGGTGAAGCGCTATATCGAGATGCGCGGTGCCGATTGCGGCGATGTCGCGCATATCGTGGCGCTGCCCGCCTTCTGGGTGGGGCTGATGTATGACCAGACCGCGCTGGATGCGGCATGGGATCTGGTGAAGGGGTTCGATGCCGAGACGCGCGAAGCGCTGCGGGTGGCGGCATCGGTTGACGGGATCGCGGGCCGGGTCGGCGCGGCGAAGATCGCCGATCTGGCGCGGGCAGCGGTGGCGCTGTCCCATGCCGGGCTGGCCGGGCGGGGACTGGGCGAGGAACGCTATCTGGAGCCGCTGGTGGCGACGCTGGAAAGCGGACAGACGCAGGCGGATCGCTGGCTGTCGCTGTATCATGGCGACTGGGGCGGGGACCTGAGCCGAATTTATCAGGCTGCGAGTCTTTAGGCCGGAACGGCTGTTCCGCTGGCGGTGCAAACGCCTGTGCAGACAGATGTGCAAACGCGCGCCGTGTAATAGGCTGTGAGGCCATCCGGACGGCGCAGCTCTGATCGGCGGGCGACCCTGTACCGGGGTCTGACCGGGGTCTGACCGGGCACGCATTGCCGCGCGCCTCGCCCAAGGGGGAAGACGCCCCGGGTCAGGCCCGGGGCGCGGGGTTTGTCTGCGCTCAGTTCGTCACCGGGTCTGCGCCAAAACGGTTTGTTCCTGCCGTGCCGCGGCTGGCGAAGAAAACGATCAGCACGATCCACCCGATCACCGGGATGAACCAGATCAGCTGCCACCAGCCGGTACGGTCGATGTCATGCAGTCGGCGTGCGCCCACTGCGAGCGAAGGCAGGAGCATGGCGAGCGACCAGATATTGGCCAAAAGACCACCGCCCATCATCCCGCCTTCGCCCATACCCCCGCCGCCTCCAAGGACGACGGTCAGGATGATGCTGACGATCAGGTTGAACAGCACGAACCACCAATATTCCGACCGTCGCGCGCGGCCCTCGAACGTGGCATATTTGGAAAAGACGGCCTTCACGGCCTCGATCATGTTCATTCCGGTTCCCTCGTTTCAGTTTTTTGGCCTGCGCATCGCTTTGGCGGATGGCGGGCGCTGAGCGTTGCTCAGGTTGGGCTTTCGATCAACCTGCATTTCGGGTGGAGCGGGCGTGATCTTGCGGAGCGGCGTCCCGCCGCAAGCCTTTTGTGTCGCAGGCCACCTGCGCGCATCCTCCGGATGAAGGGGCGTGCCGGCCCCTCTGTCCGCGCGTGCCGCGCGGCCATTCACCCCCGTGCTGGGTATTTGGGCCAAGATGAACGGGTCAGGGTCAGGAAAGCGGGTTTCTAGGCCGCTTTCTTCTTGCCGATCTTCGGTTCGGTCCCGTCGCTCAGGCGGCGGATATTGGCGGCGTGGCGGATCCAGACGAGCACGGCGAGGATGACAGTCAGGATCACCGCATCGGAATGGCCCGCAAAAGCGAGGAAGCCGGGGGTGAGGGCAGAGGCCGCGAGCGCGGAGACCGAAGAGATGCGGCTGATCGCGGCGGCGATGGCCCAGGTGGCGCAAGCCATGAGCCCGACTGGCCAGGCCAGCGCCAGCAGGATGCCAAGGAAGGTGGCCACGCCCTTGCCGCCCTTGAACCCCAGCCAGACCGGAAAGAGATGGCCAAGGAAGGAGGCCAGCGCCGCAAGCTGCGCGGCATCCTCGCCCACCATCGCGCGGGCGATCAGCACGGCGATCCCACCCTTGGCGGCGTCGAGGATCAGGGTGGCCGCGGCGGCGGGTTTGTTGCCTGTGCGCAGCACATTGGTGGCCCCGATATTGCCCGATCCGATCTGGCGTACGTCGCCCAGCCCCATCAGCCGCGTGACGACCACGCCAAAGGGGATAGAGCCCAGCAGATAGGCAAGGCCCGCCGTCAGCGCCAGCGCAAGGGGGGCAGAGGTGATGTCGGGCAGGAAGATCATGCGCGGTAGACCTGTGTTCCGTTCACGAAGGTTGCAAGCACCTTACCTTCCATCCGCTGGCCGTCAAACGGGGTGTTCTTGGATTTCGACCGCAGTTTGAAGCGATCCATCAGGAAGGGGGCATCGGGATCGAACAGCACCAGATCGCCGGGCGCGCCGGGTTCCATGCGGCCCTGCGGCAGGCCGAGGCGTCTTGCCGGGTTCAGCGCCATGGCGCGGAACAGGGTGGGCAGGTCCAGATGGCCCGCGTGATAGAGGCGCATCGCGGCAGGGAGGATGGTTTCCAGCGCCACCGCGCCGGGGGCGGCTTCCTCGAACGGGAGGCGCTTGGATTCCTCATCTGCCGGGGTGTGCATCGACGAGATGCAGTCGATCGTGCCATCTGCCACGGCCTGAACCATGGCGAGGCGGTCTTCCTCGGATCGCAGCGGGGGCGTGAACTTGAAGAAGGTGCGGTAATCGCCGAGGTCGATTTCGTTCAGCGTCAGATGGTGGATCGATGTGCCTGCGGTGACATCCAGCCCGGCCGCCTTGGCCCGGGTGAGGGCGGGCAGGCTGTGGGCGGTGGTGATCTGGTCGGCGTGGTAGCGCACGCCGGTCATTTCCACCAGCGCGAGGTCACGGTCCAGCCCCATGCGTTCGGCGATGGGCGACACGGCGGGCAGGCCGCGCAGCGAGGCGAACTTGCCCGAGGTGGCGGCGGCCCCGTACGACAGGCCCGGTTCCTGCGGGTGGCCGATCACCAGCGCGCCGAGCGAACGGGCATAGGTGAAGGCGCGCGACAGGGCCTTGGCATTGGCGGTGACGGCGAAAGCATCGGTGAAGGCGATGGCGCCTGCATCGAGGAGGAAACCGATTTCCGTCATCTCGCGCCCTTCGCGGCCTTTGGTGAGGGCGGCCATGTGGCGGATGCGAACGGGGGAGGCATCGAGCGCGCGGCGGGTAACGAATTCCAGCGTTTCGGGCGTGTCGATGGCGGGGGTGGTGTCCGGACGGGCGATCATGGTGGTCACGCCCCCCGCGGCGGCGGCAAGGCCGGCGGAGCGGAAGGATTCGCGGTGGCGTTCGCCGGGTTCGCCGATCTTGACCCCGATATCCACGATGCCGGGGGCGAGGTGGTGGCCTGAACAGTCGATCTCGGTCGCGCCTTTGGGGCGGGGACCGTTGATGGCGGCGATCACGCCCTTGGCAAGGGTGACGGTGCCTTGCGTGACGGTGCCCGCTTCGGGGTCGATGATGCGGGCGTTGATGAGGTGGAGGGAGGTCATGTGTTGGGTCCGGGATGGATCGCGCGCGCGGCGGCGGCGGGATCGGGGAGGTAGCGGATCAGATGCTTGTCGCCTGTGGCGGTGATGACTTGGACCGCGCCCAGAAGGGTGCGGGTCTGGGTGATCTGCGCGCGGGGGATGGCGCGGCCGCCGGGGCCGGTGAGGTGGGTGGGGGTGAGGGTCCAGACCTCGGCCATCGCTTCGGATTTCACGTAAGCCGCGCGAAAGCCGATGGCCAGCGCAGCGCCAAGCGGGCCGACCCAGGGCGCGGGGTTGCCAAGCGCGACAAGCACAAGCCCCGCCGCGATGCCGCCGGCCAGCGCCATGATGGCATGGGCGCGCCAATAGGTGGCAAGGTCGGGGCGGAAGTCGGTAGTCATGACATCACGACGAAGGCGATGGTGAAAAGCGCGAGGAAGATCAGCACAAGGGCGGCCACGCGGCCGCCTGCGCGCATCTCTTCCTTGGTGGGTTTGCGGTTGGGATCGGGGGTCACACCATCGCCCCCACGATCTTGCGCCCGCGTTCGGCGCGCAGGTTGCGGGCCAGAAGGTCCATGCAGGCCATGCGGACGGCGACACCCATTTCGACCTGATCCTGAATGACGGAGCGGTTGATATCATCGGCGAGGTCGCCGTCGATCTCCACTCCGCGGTTCATGGGCCCCGGATGCATCACGATGGCGTCGGGTTTGGCATGTGACAGCTTTTCCGCATCCAGCCCGAAGCGGTGGTAATATTCGCGCTCGGACGCGATGAAACCGCCATCCATCCGCTCTTTCTGAAGGCGGAGCATCATCACCACATCGGCCCCTTCGAGGCCTTTTTTCATGTCGTCGAACACCTCTACCCCAAAGGCGCCGATGCCCGCGGGCATCAGGGTGGGCGGGCCGATCAGCCGGATGCGGTTTTCCATCTTGCCCAAGAGGATGAGGTTGGACCGTGCGACGCGGCTGTGGGCTATGTCGCCGCAGATGGCGATGGTCAGGCGTTGAATCCGGCCCTTGGCGCGGCGGATGGTCAGCGCATCCAGCAGCGCCTGCGTGGGGTGTTCGTGCCGCCCGTCGCCCGCGTTCAGCACAGCGCAGTTCACCTTGGACGCCAGCAGGTTGACCGCGCCGGATGACGGGTGGCGCACCACCAGCAGATCGGGGTGCATCGCGTTCAGCGTCAGCGCGGTGTCGATCAGCGTTTCGCCCTTTTTCACGCTGGACTGGCCCACGGCCATGTTCATCACATCGGCCCCCAACCGCTTGCCCGCCAGTTCGAAACTGGCCTGCGTGCGGGTGGAGTTCTCAAAGAACATGTTGATCTGGGTCATGCCTGCCAGCACGTCGGACTGTTTCACCGTGCGGCGGTTGAGGTCGACATAGCGGTCGGCAAGATCAAGGACGGTGGTGATTTCCAGCGGGGCCAGCGGTTCGATCCCCAGAAGGTGGCGGGCGCGGAATGTCATCTTGGGCGGCTCCTGCAGGGGGTGCTGGTCAGGCTTATAGGAAGGGCGGGGGTTCGGGGCAAGCATCGGGCCGGGGCTGCGGCATCGGAGGCCAAATTCGTTGGGCCGAATTTGCAGATTTCTTCCAGCAAATTTGTGGGTGGCGTGGGGGGGGAGGGCGGCCTAGGTTTCAGCGCATGGGAATCGCCTTCGACACCACGACGCCGGAAGGTTGGCAGGCCGCACTGGCGGCGCTGCAATGGCAGCTTGAAATGGGCGTGACCGAGGTGATCGGGGACACGCCCTTTAACGCCTATGACCTGCCGGATCGTGCGCCGTGGCTGCCCCCCGCACAGGGGCAAGGGGCGGCAGTCCCGGCGAGGGGGGGGCCGCCCAAGGCGGCCGAGCCCTATGTGCCGCAGATATCCGAGGCCGAGCGTGCGGCGCAGGCCAGCGACGCGGCCGTGGCCGAGGCACAGGCGCGGGCAGCGGGGGCCGGGTCACTGGACGCGCTGCGCGAGGCGATGGCGGGCTATGACCATTGTGAATTGAAGCGGGGCGCGCGGAACCTTGTCTTTGCCGATGGGCGGGCGGGGGCGCGGGTTCTGGTGCTGGGCGAGGCGCCGGGGCGCGAGGAGGATCTGGAGGGGCGGCCCTTTGTCGGCGCGGCGGGGCAGTTGCTGGACCGGATGTTCGCGGCCATCGGGTTGTCGCGCGACAACCCCGATCCGGAGCGGTCGCTTTACATCACCAATGTCATTCCGTGGCGGCCACCGGGCAACCGTGACCCATCGCCCGAGGAAATTGCGATGATGCGCCCCTTTGTGGAGCGGCATATCGAATTGGCCGCGCCGCAGATTGTGGTGCTGATGGGCAATGTACCCTGTTCGGCGGTGCTGGGGGCAAAGGGCATCTTGCGGTTGCGGGGGACATGGACCACCGCGCTGGGCCTGCCGGTGATGCCGATGGCGCACCCGGCCTATCTGCTGCGCAATCCTGTGGCCAAGCGCGAGGCATGGGCGGACCTGCTGCAGATACAGGCGAAGTTGAGGGCGAGATGAGCCGGATTGACGAGACGAAAGATTTCATCCCCGTGCGGATTGCCGTGCTGACGGTGTCTGACACGCGCACCAGTGCCGATGACCGGTCAGGCGATACGCTGGTGGAGCGGCTGACAGCAGCCGGGCATCTGCTTGCAGCGCGGGGAATCGTGCAGGACGACCGGGCCGAGATTGCCGCAAAGTTGCGGGAATGGATCGCCGATCCCGGGGTGGATGTGATCCTGACGACGGGCGGCACCGGGCTGACGGGGCGTGATGTGACGGTCGAGGCGCATCGCGATGTCTATGAAAAGGAGATCGAGGCGTTCGGCACGGTGTTCACCATCGTGTCGATGCAAAAGATCGGCACCAGCGCGGTGCAGTCGCGCGCTTGTGGCGGTGTGGCGGGGGGGACGTATCTGTTTGCCCTGCCGGGCAGCCCCGGCGGGTGCCGGGATGCCTGGGACGAGATCCTGAAGTGGCAGTTGGATTACCGCCACCGGCCCTGCAATTTCGTGGAAATATTTCCGCGGCTGGAAGAACACCGCCGCCGCAAGTAGCGACGGAGGCAGGCGTGCGGCGCGTTAAACAGGGCGTTGGCCTTTTTCACGCAGGCTTCATTGGTCTTTGGCGACGGGCGGGCTAGCCTTGTCGGGTGGGTTGCAAAGGGAATTTCATGCGGTTTTTCGGACGCGCGATGAGCGGATTGTTCCTGCTGGCGCTGACGCTGGCCCTGCTGGCGCTGGCGGCGGGCATCATGCTGGGCGCGCTGCGGGAACGGATGGCGGATGGCGGCCCCGCCATGCCGGCACAGGAGCGGGTGGTGTCGGCCAATGTGGTGCGGGTAGAGGCGGGGCGGATCGTGCCGGTGCTGACCGCCTATGGCGAGGTGCGGTCGGTCCGCACGCTGGAACTGCGCGCGCCGCAGGGGGGGCGGGTGGTCGAACTGGCCCCCGGCTTTGCCGATGGTGGGTTCGTGACGGCGGGCGAGGTTCTGCTGCGGCTGGACCCGGCCGAGGCCAAGGCGGCGCAGGGTCTGGCGGCGGCGGCGCTGGCCGAGGCCGAGGCGGCAGAGCGCGATGCGGGGCGGGCGCTTGCATTGGCGCGGGATGATCTGACGCAGTCGCAGGCGCAGCTGGCACTGCGCGCGCAGGCGGTGCAGCGCCAGCGCGACATTGCCGCGCGCGGTGCGGGATCGGCGGCGGCGGTGGAAACCGCGGAACTGGCGCAGGCGCAGGCGGAGCAGGCGCTGTTGTCGAGCCGGTCGGCACTTGCACAGGCCGAGGCGGCGGTGGATCAGACGGCGATTGCCGTAGACCGCGCAGGCATCACGCTGGCCGAGGCCGAGCGTGCACTGGATGAGACCGTGATCCGGGCGCAATTCGACGGGCGGCTGAACGCCGTGGCCCCGGTGGTGGAAGGCGGTCAGGTCAGCGCGAATGAGGTGCTGGGCCAGATCATCGACCCGTCGGCGCTGGAGGTGACGTTCCGCCTGTCCACCGCGCAATATGCGCGGCTGGTCGACGGGGCGGGGGCGCTGATCGAGGCCCCGGTGACGGCGCGGCTGGATGTGGCGGGCGCGGCGCTTGCGGCCGAGGGTCGGTTGGTGCGCGCAGGTGCCTCGGGGGCCGAGGCGGGCGGCGGGCGGGTGGTCTATGCCACTTTGGATGCTGCACCGGGTTTGCGGCCCGGCGATTTCGTGACGGTGACGGTGGCCGAACCCGCGCTGGAAGGCGTGGCAGAGCTGCCCGCAACGGCGGTGGATGCGGCGGGGCGCGTGCTGGCGCTGACCGCCGAGGAGCGGTTGGAGGACGTGGCGGTCGAAGTGCTGCGCCGGCAGGGCGACCGGGTGATCGTGGCACCCGGCGCGCTTGTGGGGCGCGATGTGGTGGCAGAACGCTCCCCCCTGATCGGGGCGGGGATCAAGGTGCGCCCGGTGCGGCCCGGTGTCGAGGAGGCGGCCGAGGCCGCGCCCTTGATGCTGGAACTGACCGAAGATCGCCGTGCGGCCCTGATCGCGGCGGTGGAGGGCAATGCACGGATGCCGCAGGATGCCAAAGCGCGGGTGATCGAACAATTGCGGCAGGACCGCGTGCCCGCTGATGTTGTGGCGCGGATTGATGCGCGGGCGGGCGGCTGATGCGGTCAGAGCGTAATCAGGCGCGGGGTATCCTGTCCTATTTTGTCCGGCACCGGACGCTGGCCAATCTGGTGATGGTGCTGATGCTGGTGGGCGGGCTGGTGGCCGCGCTGAACATCCGCGCGCAGTATTTCCCCGATGTCGTGCTGTCCGAGGTGGATGTCGATGTGTCCTGGCCCGGCGCAGGGGCCGAGGATGTGGACCGCGGCATTGTGCAGGTTCTGGAACCCGCGCTGAAATCGGTGGAGGGGGTGGCGGCCACCTATGCGCGGTCGTTCGAGGGGCGGGCGTCCATCGAGATTGAGTTCGAGCCGGGCGTCGATCTGGACCGCGCCGCGCAGGATGTTGCGGCGGCGGTTGAGGGCGTGTCGACCCTGCCCGAAGATGCCGAAGACCCCGAGGTGAGCCGTAGCGCCTGGCGCGATCAGGTGACGGATGTGGTCATCACCGGGCCTGTGGGCGTGGACCAACTGGCACGTCTGGCCGATGAATTCACCGGGCGGCTGTTCGCCGCCGGGGTGACGCGGGCCACGATCAGCGGCCTTGCCGCGCCGCAGACGGTGGTAGAAGTCACGCCGGTTGCCCTGATGCGCCATGACGTGACGATGGAGGATATCGCTGGGGCCATCGCATCCGCCGTGGTGACGCGCCCGGCGGGCGAGGTGGCGACGGGGGCCGCGCGCGTGCGCACAGGCGAGGAGCGCCGCGCGGCCGATGAGATCGGCGATATCGCCCTGCGCGCGGGGCCGGATGGCACGGTGCTGCGCATCCGCGATGTGGCGACGATCCGGGTTGAGGGCGCGGACCGGGGCCGCGCGGCCTTTGTCGGGCCGAACCCTGCCATGGCGATCCGCGTGGAACGCGGGCCTGAGGGGGATGCCATCGACCTGCAGGCGCGGGTGGCCGACGTGGCCACGGCGATGCGCCCGGCTTTGCCCGAAGGCGTGACGCTGGACCTTGTCCGCACGCGGGCCGAACAGATCACCGACCGGCTGACGCTGATGCTGGACAATGCGCTGAGCGGGTTGGTGCTGGTGGTGCTGATGCTGTTCCTGTTTCTGAACGGGCGCATCGCGCTGTGGGTGGCGGCGGGTATTCCGGTGGCCGTGCTGGCCGCGATTGGCGTGATGTGGCTGGGGGGGATCACACTGAACATGATCTCGCTTTTCGCGCTGATACTGGTGCTGGGCGTGATCGTGGATGATTCCATCGTCGTGGGCGAACATGCCGATTTCCGGGTGCGCCATATGGGCGAGACGCCGGTGGTAGCGGCGGAACGGGCAGCGATGCGGATGGCGGGGCCGGTGCTGGCATCGACCATCACCACCGTCATCGCCTTTCTGGCGCTGGTGGCGATCGGCGGGCGGTTTGGCGACCTGATCCAAGATATCCCTTTTACCGTGATGGCGGTGCTGCTTGCATCGCTGATCGAATGTTTTCTGATCCTGCCCAATCACATGGCCGGTGCGCTGGCGGATTCGGTGAAGGAGAAATGGTATGACGCGCCCAGCCGGTTCATGAACCGGCAGCTGGACCGCTTCAAGGAGGCGGTGATGAAGCCGCTGATGCGCGTGGTGATCGCGGCGCGCTATCCGGTGCTGGCCGCAGCGGTGCTGGCGCTGGCCACACAAGCGGCGCTGTTTGTGCGCGGCGATGTGCAGTTCAGGTTCTTCAACGCGCCCGAGCAGGGATCGCTGACCGGGAATTTCGCCATGCTCCCGGGGGCCACCCGCGACGACACGCTGGCGATGATGGCCGAATTGCAGCGCGCGGTGGAGGCGGTGGGCGCTGCGTTCGAGGCCGAGCATGGCCTGAACCCGGTGGAATTCGTGATGGCCGAAGTGGGCGGCGGTTCGGGACGCGGCCTGTCGGGCGCGGCCACCAAGGATGCCGATCTGCTGGGCGGTGTGGCGATCGAGATCGTCAATCCTGACCTGCGCCCCTATTCCAGCAACGCGGTGATAGCCGCCATCGAGGCCGAGGTGCGCCGCCATCCGTTGCTGGAGGAGCTGAGCTTTCGCGGTGGGCGGTTCGGCCCCGGCGGTTCGGCCATTTCGGTGGATTTCTACGGCGCGGATGCGGGCGTTCTGAAGGCTGCGGCCGAAGCTTTGAAGGCGCGGCTGGCGGTGTTTCCCGAAGTGTCGGGGCTGGAGGATACGCTGGCCTATGACAAGGAGGAACTGGTCCTGACCCTGACCCCCACGGGGCAGGCGCTGGGCTTTTCCATCGACGGGCTGGCGGGCGATCTGCGCGACATGCTGGGCGGTGTTGAGGCCGCGACCTATCCCGACGGGCCGCGCTCCGCCGCGATCCGGGTGGAACTGCCACCCTACGAGTTGACGGCGGATTTTCTGGACCGGATGCAGATGCGCGCCACGGGTGCGGATGGCGCATCAGTTTATGTGCCGCTGGCCGATATCGTGACGGTGGAGCGCGCCTCGGGCTTTTCGTCGGTGGTGCGTGAGAATGGGCTGCGGATGGTGACCGTGTCAGGTGATCTGGCCGAGGATGACCCTGCCCGCGCCAGCGAAATTCAGGCGGCGCTGCGGGCGGAATTCGTCCCGCAGGTGGAACAGGATTTCGGGGTGATGGCGCGCTATTCCGGGCAGGCCGAACAAGAGCAGGAGTTTCTGGGCGGCGCGGCGGTGGCGGTGGTGCTTGCGCTGCTCGGTATCTATCTGTGCCTTGCGTGGATATTCGCCAGCTGGTCACGGCCGATGGTGGTGATGTCGGTCATTCCCTTTGGTCTGGTGGGCGCGATCTTTGGCCATTGGCTGTGGGATGTGCCGCTGTCGATGTTTTCCATCGTCGGGATCATCGGCATGTCGGGGATCATCGTGAATGATTCCATCGTTCTGGTGTCGACCATCGACGAGTATTCCCGCAGGCGCGGGCTGATCCCGGCGGTGGTGGATGCGGTGGCAGATCGTTTACGCCCCGTACTGCTGACGACATTGACCACAGTGCTGGGTCTGGCGCCGCTGCTGTTCGAGCGGTCCAGTCAGGCAGAGTTCCTGAAGCCCACGGTGGTGACGCTGGTCTTTGGCCTTGGGTTCGGGATGTTTCTGGTGCTGCTGGTGGTGCCCGCGATCACGGTGGTGCTGAACGATGGCGGGCGACGCTTGCGCGCGCTGCGGCGCGCGGTGCGGCGGCGTGGGCAGATGCAGCGCGTGGTGGGTGGCGCGGCGCTGGCCGTGGCGGTGGTTCTGGTGGCGGTGATGGGGCCGGTGCTGGCAGGCGGCGCGTTGCCGGCTTGGCTGCTGGCGGTGCTGCCGGGGCTGGGTGGCCTTCCGGTGGGGCTGACCGCGATGCTGGTCGTTGCAGGTGGTGCGGCCCTTGTCACGGGCGGGGTCTGGCTGGCCGCAAGGCGGCGCGCGGCGTAAAGTGGAGATCAGGGCCCAAGCGTCACGGGGAAGGGCAGCCCCGAATCTCCACGGCACGGGTTTCCGAGATCACGGTGACCGTAACGCCAGAGCGATCCAGCGCGAAGGGCGTGCCCTGCGGTGGCACCATCTCGGCGCTTGCGGTCAGGGTGCCGCCGCTGCGGCTGGCGCTGGCCTCGGATACCCAGACATCGGAATGACCGCTTTCGAACACCACGGTTTCCAGGCCACCGCCTTCGGGCAGACCCATGGTTGCGGTAATGCGCAGCCCGTCGCTGATTGGATCGACCGCGCAGCCGATGCCGGACAGCCCTGCCTGCTGCGCCGACAGCGGGCGATCCGCAAGTGCCCCTTCAATCACCGCATCCGGCGCACCGGGGCCAGCGATCACGCTGTCCAGCCACAGGTTGGCCGGAATGCAGATATCGTCGCACACCCCCAGATCGACCGTCGCCTTCAGGCGCACGGGCAGGGACGGATCGACGGGGATCACCTCCATCGGCAGGACAAGATCGTTCTTGTAGCCCACCGTCGTCATCCCGTTCAGGATAAAGACATGCGGGCGCGGCCAGTGGAAATGTACCGCGCGCAGGTTTTCGCTGCCCGACCAGTCAAAGCTGGGGGGAATCCCGGCATCACCGGGGCTGCGCCAATAGGTTTTCCATCCCGGGGCCATTGTCAGGTGCAGCGCTGTCATATGCGCCCCGCTTTCTGCCTGCCAGCCGGTGCGCAGATCACCCGCCAGCACGTCTTCCTGTGAAAAGGCGGCGGCGGGCAGGGCGGGGGAGAGAAGGGCGAAGGTGAGAAGGGTTATCTGGCGCATGGTCTCAAAATAGGCAGCACGGCTGTAATGGGAAATCACGTTCCAGAGAAACCATGTGACAGGAAAGTCCTTGAGGCAGGGGTGCAACAGGCCCATCTTGTGCGTCAGAAGTGCAGGGGAGGGGCCGATGGCGGAACTGGATCTGGACGGAAAGCTGCTGGTCGCCATGCCGGGCATGGGCGATCCGCGCTTTGAAAAAAGCGTCATCCTGATCTGCGCCCATTCACCCGAGGGTGCGATGGGCCTTATCATCAACCGCCCCGCGCTGGACCTGACCTTCGCCAATCTGTTGG
>CALRMS020000013.1:0-89737 GCA_943369275.1 Rhodobacter maris
AACGCGGTAAAGAATTCAGCAATCATCTCTATCTCGGTCGCAGTGATCTCTACCACGCTTGGCCTGTTCGCGGCGCGGGCCTCGACCCGGTTCGTGTTCCCTGCCAAGGCCGGGATCATGGGCCTTATCATGCTGCCGCTCGTGCTGCCAGAAATGATCGTTGCCATGTCCATGCTGGTGGTGCTGCTGGCGATTGGGATCGATCTGTCGATCTTCACCATAATTCTGGGCCATGTGCTGATCTGCACGCCTTTTGCGGTGGCGATCCTGTCCTCATCCTTCCAGTCGCTCGACAATTCTCTGGAAGAGGCCGCCTATGACCTTGGCGAAACGCCGCTCTCCACCTTCTGGCTGATCATCCTGCCGCTGGTCATGCCGGGCATCATCTCATCCCTGCTGATCTGCTTCACCATCAGCCTGGACGAATTCATCATCGCCTACTTCCTGGGTGGCAACGAAACGGTGCTGTCGGTCTACATCTACGGCCAGTTCCGGTTCCCGGCCAAGGTGCCCGCCATCATGGCGCTGGGAACGATCCTCGTCCTGCTGTCCATTACCCTGCTTGCAACTGCTGAATATTTCCGTCGCCGTGGCATCGCCAAGGCCGGCGGCAAGGAGTCCGGAGGCTTCCTGTGACCACCAAAGATGCCATGATCGAGTTCCGGGACGTCCACAAATACTATGGCGATTACCACGCCCTGCGCGGGATCACCGCCACCATCCGCCCGGGTGAATTCTTCTCGCTGCTCGGTCCCTCGGGCTGTGGCAAGACCACGCTCTTGCGGACGATTGCCGGGTTCGAGGATATCTCGTCGGGCGCTGTGCTGATCGATGGGCGCGACATGGCCGATGTGCCCGCCAACAAGCGGCCCACAAACATGGTGTTTCAATCTTACGCCATCTTCCCGCACCTGAGTGTCGAAGAGAACGTTGGTTTCGGCCTGCGCCGCGACACCCGATCCAAGGAGGAGAAGGCAACGGCCGTTCTTGAGGCGCTCGAAATGGTGGGGCTGAAAGGCTATGGCAAACGCGCCGCGCATGCCCTGTCCGGCGGCCAGCGGCAGAGGGTTGCACTGGCCCGCGCGCTGATCCTGAAACCTAAGGTGCTGCTGCTCGATGAACCCTTGTCAGCGCTGGACAAGAAGATGCGCGAACAGATGCAGGTGGAATTGATCCGTCTGCAGCGGCAGGTGGGCATTACCTTCATTCTTGTCACCCATGACCAAGAAGAGGCGCTGGTCATGTCGGATCGGATCGCCGTGATGTTCGAGGGCGAGATCGCCCAGCTTGCCGATCCCGAAACGCTCTATCGTCGCCCGAACAGCCGCAAGGTGGCCGATTTCATCGGGACGATGAACTTTCTGCCCGCCAAGGTTCTGTCCGAGACTGGCTCGGTGGTCGAGGTCGAATCTGCAGGGTTCGGCCGCATCCAATTGGACGCCAGTCAGGTCATGAGCGGGGGCGCCGCGGCGGATGGGGCGGCAGTGGGTTTCCGTCCGGAAACCCTGACGATCCTTTACGAAGGCAGCGCGGCGTCGGATCGTGAAAGCATGGCGACGATCGAAGAGGTCGTCTATTTCGGTGACATGACCTATTACGACGTGCGGATTGATGGATCGGATGTGAACGTCCGCATTTCGATGCGCAACGTCTTTGGCCGCCCCGTATTGGACCGCGGCGCCCGTGCCCGCGTCGGATGGTCCCCCGGCGCGCTGGTGATGTTCCGCTAGCGACAAGGTTATTCTGAGAAAAATCCTGGTACGATCCTTCTGCGAAGGATCGGTTCCTTTGGGATTTCGGTGGATGAAACCTTCGCAGAAAGTTCAACCTGCACGATTTGCGCAGAAAATCGTGACTCTCAGGCGTCTGGCGGCAGCAGCCCAAGCCCGCGCAGATAGACGCCGATCCCGGCTTCCAGCAGGTCTTCGGGCGTGAAGGGCGATTTCGCGCCCGGCGCGCCGCGCATGTAAAGCTCCACCACGCCATGGCTCATGGCCCAGACATGGGCGGAAAACATCGTCGCGGGCGGGCGGCGGTCCGGTGGCATCTGCTCGGACAATTTCTCGGCGGCTTTCTCCAACACGGCCCGCGCCTTGCCCGCGACCAGCGCAAGGTCGGGATGGGCGTTGAACGACAGCCCGCTTTCGAACATCGCCATGTAATGCCCGGGATACTTGCGCGCAAAGGCCAGATAGGCCCGTCCCGTCGCCTCGAACGCGGCCAGCGCGGTGGGCTGTCCGTCGTTATAGGCAAACTCCATCAGCGCGGCGAAGATGTCATAGCCCTGCCGCGCCACTTCGGCGATCAGGTCATCCCGTCCGGCAAAATGGCGATAGACGGCAGCGGGTGTCACATCGGCGCGCTTTGCCGCCTCTGACAGGGTAAACCCCGTCGGCCCCCGCTCGGCAATCAGCGCAAGCGCCCCTTCAACCAGCGCCTGACGCAGATTGCCGTGGTGATAGCCATGCTTCATGTCAATCCTTTGGGCGCAAGGCAGGACCGCCGCAAATGGCAGGGTCCGGCGTGCCCACAAGCGCCGGGTCCTTCCCGGCATAGTCGATCTCGCGCAACAAGGTCTGAATCGTGGCAATCCGGGCCCGGCGCTTGTCATCGGACAGGATCACCGTCCACGGCGCAAAATCAAAGCAGCTGCGCTCCATCGTTTCGTCAATCGCGGCGCAGTATTCATCCCATTTGCCCAGCCCGTCGATATCGATGGACGACAGCTTCCACTGTTTCAGCGGATCCTGTTCGCGCGCCAGAAAGCGGCGCAACTGTTCGGCCCGCCCCACCTCAAGCCACAGCTTGACCAGAACAATCCCCTCATCCACCAGCATGTGTTCGAACTCCGGCAGTTGCCGGAAGAACGTCTCGCGCTGCGCAGGGGTACAAAAGCCAAAGACATGCTCGACCATGGCCCTATTGTACCAGCTGCGGTCAAACATCACCATCTCACCCGCCGCGGGCAACCAGTCGACATAGCGCTGGAAATACCAGCTGGCTGCCTCTCGGTCGGATGGCTTGGCCAGCGCAACCACATTGCACACACGCGGGTTCAGGTTTTCGCGCATCACCCCGATGCAGCCGCCCTTGCCTGCCGCATCCCGGCCCTCGAATATCACCACCACGCGCTTGCCGGTCGCCTTGATATCGGCCTGCATGCGCACCAACTGCCGCTGCAGCCCGTCCATGACGGCCTCATAGTCTTTGCGCTTCATTTCTTCGGCATAGGGATAGCCGGGGGTCAGGATGTCGTCCTCTCCCGCGGCCTTTATGGCCTTGCGGATATCCTTGGGGGCTTTCTTCAGGAAGAACTGGGTGATCGCGCCATCAAAGGGCAGGTCTGTCATCGCATCCTCGCAAAAACGGTGCCGCCAGTATGGCGATAGGCGGGCTCAGCGCAATCCGGCGCGGGTGGCAGCGCGGTGGATGGCGTCAATCACCGCCTCGGGGTTGCTGTGATGCGGCATATGCGCGACATCAGGAAGCAGCGTCAGTCGCGCATCCGGCAACAGCTTCGACAGGGGAATGGCATGGATATCCGCCGGAACGGTGGTATCGGCCGTCCCATGCACGATCTCTACCGGAAGGTTCAGCTTCGGATACTCCTCGGCCATCCGCGTGACATAGGGCTTCAATCCCCAGACTTGCCGCCCGTTGGCGCGCAGGCTGTGGCGCCGCATGCTCAGCCCCACGCCCACATATTCGGCATAGCCCTTCGGCGGCGGGGCAGGGGCAAAGACCCCGTCAACCACGGCCTCGGCCCGTTCGGATGAAACAAAGGCGGTGATGGCAGGCACAAGCGTCACGCCGCCAAGGCGCGTTCCGGTGACGGCATAAAAGGGGCCAAGCCCACCCGGCCAAGGCATCGTCGCGCCCGACACGATCACCAGTGCAGCGACATCGGGCGTATCAGTCAACCCCCAGGCCATGGCCACCGAACCGCCATAGGAATGGCCCAACACGATGGGTCGCTGAACGCCCAACTGATCTGCCGCCGCCTGCAACAGCCGCGCCTGTTCCAGCGGGCTGATGCCCGGTATGCCCAGATCATCGGTCCAGCCCAAACCCGGCCTGTCAAAGGCGATCACGCGGTAATCCTGCGCAAGCCTGTCCACCAGCGCAAAGGTGAAATCCCGCGTGTTGCCACTTGCCCCGTGGATCAGCACCAGATCCGGCCCGCTGCCCTGCACATGGGCGTGGACGGTTTTCCCTTCCACCTGCAACAATTGGCCGGTCGGGGGAAAGGCCGTCTCGGCCGCCTGTTCGCGTTCGGTCGCCCGTCGCTCGGTCAATACGGCGCAACCGCCGACGGCGGTGGCTGCAAGGATCAGACTAAGAGCCAATTTCGGCGATCTCATAGGGCGTGGACTGGTAAATTTCGTTAATCCAGTTGCCATATAGCAGGTGCGCGTGGCTTCTCCAGCGATTGAGCGGAGGCATCGCGGGATCGTCATCGGGGTAGTAATTCAGCGGCACATTGATCGCGGTGCCATTGGCGATGTCGCGATCATATTCCTGCTTCAACGTCTCACTGTCATACTCGAAATGGTTAAAGATATAGAGCGCGCGGTGGCCCGCATCTTCAACCAGGCAGGGGCCCACTTCTTCGGACCCAAGCAGGGTGCGCAGGCCCGGCTTGCTGTCGATCTCACTCTGGCGCATTTCCGTCCAGCGGCTGACCGGGATCACGAAATCATCGGAAAACCCGCGCAAAAACGGCGAGGTGGGCGCAAGGTTGCGGTGGCGAAAGCAGCCGAACGCCTTTTTCGGCAGCATGTGTTTCTGCACGCCGCGGAAGTGGTTAATCATCGCCATGCCACCCCAGCACACGCCAAAGGTGCTTTGCACATGGGTCTGCGTCCAGTCAAAGACCTCGCACAATTCATCCCAATAGGTGACCTCCTCGAACGGCAGGTGTTCGATGGGGGCGCCAGTGATGATCAGGCCGTCGAATTTCTCCTCCTTCACCTCCTGAAACGGGCGGTAGAAGGTTTCCATGTGTTCGGCCGCGGTATTGCGCGTCTGATGTTCGGTCATGCGGATCAGTTGCAGATCGATCTGCAGCGGTGTCGCCCCGATCAGACGGGCGAACTGGTTCTCCGTCTGGATTTTCTTCGGCATCAGGTTCAGCAGCCCGATCCGCAAGGGGCGGATATCCTGCCGTGCCGCCCGTTCAGGCGACATGACCATAACGCCTTCATTGAGAAGGACGTCATAGGCGGGCAGGGTTTCGGGCAGGGTGATGGGCATCTGGAAAACTCGTGGGTTCAAACAAGCGGCGTATCTATGCGGCCTCCGCGCGGCGATCAAGCGCCCGGGAAATCAGATCATGGAAATCGCCCGGATCGCGGACCTGCGCCACCTCTTCGGCGGTGACCGTCACGCCCCATTCCGCCATGGCGGCATAGCGTGGCTGGCGATGGTTCAGGATGCGCGCATAGCCAAAGCGCAAGAAGGTATCAGGATCGACCTGATCCTCGGGCTTGCCCTCTTGCGCCAGATACTCGTCCCAAAGCGAAGCCAGGAAATCCGGCTGGTAATAGATCGGCTTTGGCGCACGATCAAATCGGCGGATCAGCTCATCGCGATGCGCCTCGGACCCTTTGATCCAGACCAGCAGAAGATTGTCCGCCAGCGCCCGCATCACCGGATCTGCGGGATTGGTCGCATCCACCACCTCGCAGATGGACCCGCCACTGTCACAGACGAAATTGGCGTATCCGTAAATCTCACGCGCCCGTTCAATGAAGCGTGGCGTGTCCAGCAGCGCGGCAATCTCGGCCTCGCGGTGCTGATCCTGCCGCTTGCAGTATTCCGCAAAGGCGACACCGCCGCGGCTTGGATCACCGGGTTTGCCCAGATAGGTGGACAGGGGCGCAAGGTTGTTGAAGGTGATGTTGGATGCGATGAACACGCTGTCTGTCATCAGCAATTCCCGCAGAAGCGGCACCTTCATCGCCTCGCGCTTGAAATTGTCCGCGATGTATTCGCCCATGTAGCGCGTGCCGATCCGATAATCGACCGAGTAGTGGAACCACCCGCCGCCCTGATGTTCGGGCGCATCGCGCAGCATATTGGCCAGATGCGTCTTGCCCAGGCCCGACATGCCGAACAGCAGAACCCGCTTGTCCCGCGCCGCGCGGAACTCAGCGCCGCTTGCATAGATCATGTCTTGCTCCCCAACCACTCCATTGCCTGATAGCGCCCAAGGGTTCGGAATTCACGCATAAAATGACAAAGGCCCCGCTGAGTGCGGGGCCTGCGCCTACCGGTTTTACCGGATCAGAACGAGTAGCCAACCCTGACGCCAATACCAACAACGTTGTTGTCAGCAAACCGGCCGCTAATGGTGGAGGTCGTCGCATCACCAAGCCAGCCATAGCTTGCACCCACCGTCACCTTCATGCCCGTGGGGGCCGTGTAGATACCGGCAAGGGTCAGGCTTGTGTAACCATCGGTCGGGCCAAGGTTGCCAGCAGGCCCGCCAACGGCGGGTTCATATCCCACGGATGCAAGGGCCGAGAAGCTGTCGCTGAGTTTGCGCCCAACGCCCAGAGTGTAGGAGATGGTATCCTTGTTGTTCGTGCTGAGCGGAACCGCCCCGCCACGCGGCGCGATCGTGAATTCCGACCAATCCCGCCAACGGATCGACCCGAAGACAAGCGTATCTGCCGCGACCCCGGTCTGGAAATCAAGGTTCACGCCTTGCGGGATGGTGGTCGAAAAGCCGGCCGGTCCAGGCGCCAAATTGTCGGTCGCCGCGAAGGTGTGTGTGACTTCCGAGATATAGGACAGCGCAACGCGCAATACGATGTCAGGCCGTTCATAGGCCACGCCGACAACATAGCCGTAATCTGTTTCGGTCGATGTCGACATGTCATAAACCGGGCCAGCGCCCAGGTTCACATTGTCAACCATGCCGTCCGTACGCACGGCGCGCACGCCGCCATAGGCGCTGAAATTCGGTGAAAAGCGATAGTGGCCCAGCACGCTGAGCTGCAGCGAATCGACCACTGCACTGGACGTGTTGAAGAAATACGTCGTTCCGCCCGGATAGGCCACGTCGACCCCGACCGGTTGATCGACTACGATGCCGATCGCGAATTCGTCGGTGACCTGATACTTCACCGACCCGGAGATCGTAGTGTAGCTGGACGCCATGTCGCCTGACCCTACCAGACCCAGCAGGGTTACGTTCGGGCCGATCCCAGAGACGCTTGGCGAAACCGAACCAAAGGCCACCTCAAAGTAGTTGCCGTTTTCGAACAGGAACGCCGGATTGAAGCTTGTCCGTTCGATCCCTCCTGCCTGTGCCGACAGCGTTCCCACCACAAGCGCGGTGGTCGCTCCGAGTATTTTCTTCATCACTGCCATTCCCGTTACTCCTCCCGCGCACGTCCCCACGGGCGCATCTTTTTTAACGCTATGTCCCGGCAGAATTGCGGTCAATTCATGACGCAACGTCACGGATTTGTGACCGACCCGACTGTTGCAGGCTTGCGCGTTTCGGCCCGGATATTGGCCCAATTCCCCGCAAAAATGACCGCGGCCCCCAAAATGACCAGCAGATCAAGCGGCTCTGAATAAAGCATCACCCCCACCAGTGCGATCACCGGCAGGCGGGCAAAGTCGATGGGGATCACGTAACTCGCCGGGGCGAGCGACAGCGCGGTGGTGATGCACAGATGCGCCAACAATCCGCAGAACCCGATCACCGCGAGCCAGGGCAGGGTGGCCGCCGTCGGCAACTGGATCACCCCGTCATACCCGGCCATCACAAGGCCGAACACCCCCTGCATCAGCGTCAGCCAGAACAGGATCGACACGATGCTTTCGCCGCGCGTTAGTTTCTTGGTCATCAGGTTTGTCGCGGCAAAGCAGACCGCACTCGCCGCTGCCGCCAGAACGCCGGGGTTCAACGCGGTGAAATCCGGGCGGGCAACAAGCAGGATACCAATGAACCCCATGCCCGCCGCGAACAGACGATCCCGCGTGAGCTTTTCACCCAGCACAAGCGGCGACAGCAGGATCACCCAGATGGGCGACGTGAATTCCAGCGCAAAGACCTGTGCCAGCGGGATCATCGTCAGCGACCAGAACCAAAGGTTCTGACCGGTGAAGTGAAACAGGTTTCGCACCAGATGCTGCCCCATCCGGTCGCGCCGCACCTCGCGCAGGCGGCGCAGCGCGCCCCCCACCATCAGCACCAGAGCAAAGCCCAGAACCGAACGCCACAGCATGATCTCGAACGTGTCATGCACCCCCGAAATCGCCCGCCCTGCAATGGCCATCGCTGTGAAGGAAAAGACCGATCCGGTCATCCAGATGGCGGCGGCTAGGGGGCGATGCACAGTGGTCATTGGGCACAGTCCTTTGCCCGCAGGCGATTGTCCAGAGAGCGGATCTAACCCCGTGGCAGGACGATTGCCCGAATCTCGCCCGCCCGCGCGGGATTGACAATGGACTCTGCCGCCTCGGCCAAAGGCAGGGTGCGCGAAATCAGCGGGTCCACCTTGATGCGCCCCGCCGCGATCATCGCTGCCGCCCGTTCCTGCGTGAAGGGATTGATGAAGGATGATAGCAACTGCACTTCGCGAAACAGCAGATCAAAAGGTTCGATCCGCACGGTTTCGCCCGCGCCCAGCACCCCCAGGATCACCACCCGCCCACCATCGCGCGTCAGGCGCGGGGCCATTTCCACCGTCTCGGCGACGCCCGCGCATTCCACCACCAGATCGGCCCCCTTGGCCCAGATCGACCGCGCCGCCGCCTCTGTCTCGGCCGTTTCATGCGCACCCAGCGACCGACCCAGCGCCTGTTTCGATGCTTGCCGTGTGACAAGCATCACTTCGGCCCCGGCCTGCACGCATAACTGCAGCGCCAGCATCCCGATTACACCGCCGCCAAGGATCATCACCCGCTCCCCGGCCTTTGGCGCGCCGATGTCGATGCCGTGGATCGTGCAGGCCAGCGGCTCGCAGAACGCCCCGTGCAGCGGGTCCAGATCATTGGGCAGGACATGCGCCTTGTGGGCCGGAAAGGCGCAGAATTCGGCAAAGCCGCCATCGCGCCCAAGGCCCGTGGCCACATTGTTCAGACACAGGTTCACCCGCCCACGCAGGCAATTCTCGCACCGCCCGCACCATGTGTTGGGATCGCAGGTCACCCGCGTGCCCTCAGTCAGCGTCACGCCGGCACCCACAGCAACCACGATACCGGAAAACTCATGCCCCAGCGTCAGCGGCGGTTTTGAAGGAAAGGTGCCATGCAGCAAATGACGGTCTGTGCCGCAAATCCCGCAAGCCTCTACCCGGATCAGCACCTCGCCGGGGGCTGGGGAGGGAATGGCAACCTCTGCCGTGCGGATGTCACCGATATCGAAAAGTCGTGTGGCCTGCATGATCCCGTCCTCCCTGTGCCATTGGCACAAGGGCGGGCCCCCGCGTCAATCCCTCAGCTCTTCCACCCGGAAGTCGCGCAGGATGCCCTTTGTCGCGGCAAACCAGTCGCTGTCACGCGTGCGCGCCTGATGCGCGTCAAAGGCCGCGCGGTCACGAAAGCTTTCGTGCACATCAAACACCATCGGATCATCCGTATCGTCGATGGTGAAGGAAATGCAGCCCGGTTCTTCCAGCGTCGCCGCCACATGTCCGGGCCGGTGGAGAAGAACGGTGGCCCGTTCTCCCTCGCTCATGCAGACAAGACGCCCTGACAGCCTGATCATTCCAGTTCAATCGTCCCCGGCGGCTTGGAGGTGCAATCGTAGAACACGCGGTTCACGCCCTTCACCTCATTGATGATCCGCGTGGCGGTTTCGCCAAGGAATTCATGGGTGAACGGATAGTAATCCGCCGTCATCCCGTCGACGCTCGTCACTGCCCGCAGCGCCAGCGCGTAATCATAAGTCCGCCCGTCGCCCATCACGCCGACCGTGCGCATCGGCAGGATGGCAGCAAAGGCCTGCCAAATCTCATCATAAAGGTCATGCTTGCGGATCTGGTCGATATAGACTGCATCCGCCTGCCGCAGGATATCCAGCTTTTCGCGCGTGATTTCGCCGGGACAGCGGATGGCCAGACCGGGGCCGGGGAATGGGTGGCGGCCGATGAAGCTTGTCGGCAGGCCCAGTTCGCGGCCCAGCGCGCGCACCTCGTCCTTGAACAGCTCGCGCAGCGGTTCGACCAGCTTCATTCCCATTTTTTCGGGCAGGCCGCCGACATTGTGGTGCGATTTGATCGTGACTGAAGGTCCGCCGCTGAAGGACACGCTTTCGATCACATCAGGGTAAAGCGTGCCCTGCGCAAGGAAGGTCGCCCCGCCCACCGCGGTGGCATGTTTCTGGAACACGTCAATGAACAGCCGCCCGATGGTCTTGCGCTTCACCTCGGGGTCGGACACGCCTTCCAGCGCGCCGAGGAACAGATCGGACTCATCAGCATGGATCAGCGGGATGTTATAGGTGTCGCGGAACATGGAAACGACCTGTTCCGCCTCTCCCAACCGCAGCAGCCCGTGGTCGACGAAAACGCAGGTCAACTGATCGCCGATCGCCTCATGGATCAGCACGGCGGCGACAGAGGAATCCACCCCCCCCGACAGGCCGCAGATCACCTTTTGATCGCCCACCTGCTCGCGGATCTTGCGGATCGCTTCCTCGCGATAGGCGCCCATGGTCCAGTCACCCTTGAACCCGGCAAGGCGGACGAAGTTTTCGTAAAGCTTCGCCCCCTTGGGCGTGTGATGCACTTCCGGGTGGAACTGCACCGCGTAGAAATGCCGCTCCGGGTTGGCGGTGATCGCAAAAGGCGCGTTGGGCGAGGTGCCGAGCACCTGAAACCCCTGCGCGATTTCCGACACATGGTCGCCATGCGACATCCAGACCTGTTCCCGCCCGCCTGCACCATCATCGGTGTCGAACCAGCCTGACAGGATGGGATGCGTCACGGCCGTCGGCGTCACATAGGCGCGGCCGAATTCGGCTGTGCCATGCCCGCGTTCCACCTTGCCGCCCAGACAATGCATCATCACCTGCTGGCCATAGCAGATGCCAAGGATCGGCACCCCCATGTCGAACACACCCGCAGGCGGCATCGGCGCGCCCTCGGCGAAGACTGAGGCCGGGCCGCCCGAAAAGATCACCGCCTTTGGGGCGAAGGCCTTGAGAAAGGCTGTATCCACCTTGTTGAAGGGATGGATCTCGCAATAGACGTTCAATTCGCGCAGGCGGCGGGCGATCAACTGCGTCACCTGACTGCCAAAGTCGATGATCAACAGGCGGTCATGCGCAGTGGCGGGGGCGGATTGGGGGGCGATCTGGGTCATGCGCCCGCGTAGCCGTTGCGCCCGATTTTCGCAAGAGGGCGCTTGTGGCGCGCCCCGGGGGCCTTGCCCCCGGACCCCCAGGGTATTTTTCCCAAGATGAAGCGGCATCACGTCGCTCCTGTTCCGCAGGGATGTCGTTTTTGCGCGCCAAGCGCCGTATTCGGGGGCGGGGCAAGGGCGGTTTGGGCGCATAAGCGGGCAAAATACACGCCCGTCGCGGGCGGTGACAGCGATGGAGAAAGCGATGAGCGACGCAGATCTTGCAGTGGCCGGGGCAGGGCGCAGGGCGCGGGGCGGCGGCGGTTCGGCGCGGCGCGCGGAACGCACGGCGGTCAGCCTGGAAAGTGCAAAGTTCATCCAGCGCAACATCCCGAATTTCGAGATCCTCAACGAAGAAGCGCTTCAGATCATCGAATGGAACGCCGAGACCGTTCTGGAAGAGATCGGCGTCAATTTCGTCGAAAACCCCGAGGCGCTGGTACGCTGGAAAAATGCCGGGGCCGACGTGCAAGGCGAACGCGTCCGCATCCCGCGCGGCCTTGCGCGCAAGCTGTGCTCCACCGCGCCGCGCGAATTCACCCAGCACGCCCGCAACCCCGAGCGGAATGTGGAAGTCGGTGGTCGCAATCTGGTGCTGGCCCCAGTCTATGGCCCGCCCTTCGTGCGGGATATGGAAGGCGGCCGCCGCTATGCCACGATCAACGATTTCCAGAATTTCGTGAAACTGGGCTATATGTCCAAATGGCTGCACCATTCCGGAGGTACGGTCTGCGAACCCACCGATGTGGCCGTGAACAAGCGCCACCTCGATATGCTGCACGCCCATATGGTGCTGTCAGACAAGCCCTATATGGGATCGGTGACCGAACCGAGCCGGGCCGAGGATTCGGTGGAGATGTCGAAGCTTCTGTTTGGGTCGGATTTTGTTGACCAGAACACGGTGATGACCTCGCTCATCAACATCAATAGCCCGCTCACCTTTGACGGCATCATGATGGGCGCGCTGGAAGTCTATGCACGCGCAAATCAGGCGGCGATCATATCGCCCTTCATCGTGGGCGGCGCCATGGCGCCGGTCACCGTGGCGGGCACGTTGACGCAGGTGCTGGCCGAGGTGCTGGCCGGTGTGGCCTACAGCCAGTTGATCCGTCCCGGCGCGCCGGTGATCTTTGGGGCTTTCGTCACCTCGATCGACATGAACTCCGGCGCGCCTACTTTTGGCACGCCCGAAGCCGCGCATATCACCTACGGCGCGGGCCAGCTTGCCCGTCGTCTGGGCCTTCCCTACCGGTCTGGCGGATCGTTCTGCGGATCAAAGCTGCCCGACGCCCAAGCCGCCTATGAAACCGCCAACAGCCTGAACATGGCATTGCTGGCGGGCGTCAATTTCATGCTGCATGCCTGCGGTTGGCTGGAAGGCGGGCTGGTGTCATCCTACGAGAAATACGTGATGGATGCGGATCAGCTGGGCACGCTGCACCACCTCGCGCAGGGCATCATGATGGATACGAATGGCCAGGCACTGGACGCTCTGCGTGAAGTTGGTCCCGGTGGCCACTTCCTTGGTTGCGAACACACGCAGGCCAATTTCAAATCGGCTTTCTGGCGGTCGGACCTGCTTGATTACAAGCCGTTCGAGACCTGGGCCGAAGAAGGCGCACGCGACACCATGCAACTGGCCAGCGAGCGGGTGAAGAAACAGCTGAACGATTATCAGCAGCCCGCGCTGGACGAAGGCATCCGCGAAGCTCTGGATGAATATGTTGCCAAGAAAAAGGCGTCGATTCCCGACGCCTTCATCTGAAGTTACAGGCCCGCGCCATCGGCGCGGGCCTGCCTTACCCCGCCGAAAGCGCACGTTCGGCCAGCAACGCGATCAGAACCTCCACATGGTGCGTGCATGACCAGGCAGGGCTGCCCGCGCGCCGGGCTGCTTCGGCATCGGCTTCCATCCGGGTCAGATCCTCCACCGCAAGAGCAGCGCTTGGACAATGGCCCAGCAGGCGCAGCAGATCCCGCGCACGCCGATAGTCCCCCAACCCGTGCCGCGCGGCTGACATCAGCAGGCGCGGGCGACGCAAGGCTGCGCCGGGATCGGCCCCGCTGCCCGTCGGCAGCAAGCTGGCGGGGTCGCAGGGGAAGAGGGCGGGAATCGGGTACATGGCAATCTCCACAACAGCACCGCGCCACCCTAGGCCCAGCCAAGAGGCGTTGCGTGGTGGCAGGAAACAGCGCGCGGAGGTGTACAGTTTTGTTGACAGTTGGTGGACAATCCTAGGTTTCGCGCCGCTTTGTTAACGATCCGCTAACCAAAACAAGCTTGGGTTGTGCTAACGGATCGTAAACTTCCATGGGGCGTTCCACAGGACTGACATGCACAACAGGACGATCCCCACTCCCTGCAAACACCTGCCGCATTGGCTGCCTGATCCGGTGCGCCACTACCTCGATCATACCGCCAGCGGCCTGCCCTTGCGCGAACTTGCACGGCGTAACGGCATCGCGGCATCGACGGTGCTCCGGCAGGTGCGTCATTGCGAAACCCGGCGGGACGATCCGCTGGTCGATGCCGCGCTGGATTCCCTGCGCCGCATCGCGCAACTGACGCAGGACGGGACGTCTGCAACCCAAGAGGATGCCATGACCGCCCATTCCCGTCCCGAAACAATGCCACAGGATGCGGCCACCCTGGCCGCCGAGGCACGCCGTGTGCTGCGGCGTCTGGCCGAACCCGAGGCCGTCCTTGCCGTATCGGCCGATCTGGACCGCGCCGTCGTGTTGCGCGGGCAGCCCGGTGGTGGTCAGTCGCGGCTCTGCACGCTGGACCGCGCCGTGGCGCAGGCCTTTGCGCTCAAGGACTGGATCGCCTGTGCAGCGCCGGGCCGCGTCTCTGCCTATCGCATCACCGCCGTGGGCCGTGCCGCACTGCGCCGCCTGCTGGCGGAGGAAGACATGCGTGCCGGCGGTGTGCGCGAGGCGCAGTTCATCTATGCCGCCCAGCACCGCGACATGGCCGAACGCGATACCGAAACCCCCGAAGGCCGCCGCCGCATCCGCTATAACGCTGCCGAAAGTCCGGTCAGTGCACTGGGGCGCAAGCTGGACCGGGATGGCAAACCCTATCTCGAAGCCGGGCTTGTTCGTGTTGCCGAACGCTTGCGCGAAGATTTCGAACTGGCGCAGATGGGCCCCCGTGTTGCCCAGAACTGGGATCGGTTCCTCACAGGATCAGACCGGGGCGGCTTTGCATCCTCTGGTCCGGGTGAGGGGCCCTCGGGCGCGCGCGACCGCGTGGCCGAGGCGCTGCGGGATCTGGGTCCCGGTCTGGGGGATGTGGCGCTACGGGTGTGCTGTTTCCTTGAGGGGATCGAAATCACCGAACGCCGCATGGGCTGGGCGGCCCGGTCGGGCAAGATCGTGCTGCGGATCGCGCTGCAACGGCTCCAGCGCCATTATGAGGAACGGGCAGGGCGGCCAATGATCGGCTGACCTTTGTCGCCTGCTAGGCCCCGATTCCTCCGGCCACGATCATCACGGAAAGCCCGGCCAGCCAGACCGCCGCCACCCGCCGCCACAGCGCCGGGATGGCGGCCCCGGCCCCGGCCCCCGGCATCCGGGCGCCAAGCCCCGCCCAAAAAACCGCCACAACAATGATCGCCAGCACCAGCACGGCAAAGGCGGCCACGTTCGCCCCGGCCGCAGGCAGCAACACCAGCCCCATGATCAAACCCTTCGGATTGAGCAGCGTCGTCAGCGCCAGCCGCTTTGCCGTAACCGTTGCCCCTTGCCCTGCCACGGGTTCGGTGCGCCACATCTTGAAGGCGAGATACAACACCCACAGTCCGGCAAGCCCGGCCACAACCGGGCGCAGAACACCCATTTGCGCCGACAAGCCCTGCGCCAGCAGTGCCAGCGGCACAATCACCGTCAGATAGGCCACCACTTCCACGCCAATCAGCCAGAGCGACCGGGTCCAGCCCCGCTCCACCCCCGCCATTAGCATCAGCGTGTTTGTCGGCCCCGGCGTCAATAACAGCACCATCAGGGCAAGGCTCAGTTCCGCAATCGTCATCCGGTGATTCCCCGCGTCGGTCACGGCCAGTTTGCGATACTGCCAACCCGGCCCCCATGACATAGCGCAAACCCGCGACCCTTGCACCGCGTGCAAGCCCCCGCGTCACCAGGCAGCGTTGCCTCCTGGGGCACAAGGGCTTATGTCTGCATCACGCCCCGAGGGAGGATCACCCGTTGCGCGACCTTAAACTGCCCGACCAGCGCCACCCCGAAAAGGCGCATCGCCCCGACAATGACCAGCCCAAGAAACCATCCTGGATTCGGGTGAAAGCCCCGACATCAGACGGCTACAAGAAAACTCGCGATATCCTGCGCGAAAAGAAGCTTGTTACCGTATGTGAAGAAGCAGGATGCCCCAATGTGGGCGAATGCTGGTCGCAGGGCCATGCCACCATGATGATCATGGGCGAGATATGCACCCGCGGCTGCACCTTCTGCAACGTCGCAACCGGCAAGCCGCAGGCGCTAGATGCCTTTGAGCCCGGTCGCGTCGCCCACGCGGTTGAACAGCTTGGCCTGAAACATGTCGTCATCACCAGCGTTGACCGCGATGATCTGGCCGATGGCGGGGCCGATCATTTTGCCCAGACCATCCGCGCCATCCGCCACCGCGCGCCCGGCACGACGATTGAAATCCTGACACCCGATTTCCTGAAATGCCCACCCTCGGCCCTGGAAGCCGTGGTCGAGGCGCGGCCTGACGTCTTCAACCACAACCTTGAAACCGTCCCCGGCCTCTATCCCGAGGTGCGCCCCGGCGCGCGCTACTTCCACTCCCTGCGCCTGCTGCAAAAGGTCAAGGAACTCGATCCCGGCATGTTCACCAAATCCGGCATCATGGTAGGCTTGGGCGAGGATCGGCAGGCCGTGCTGCAGGTCATGGATGACATGCGCGCAGCGGATGTCGATTTTCTGACCGTGGGCCAATATCTGCAACCCACCCCAAAGCATCACCGCATCGCAAGCTTCGTCACTCCGGATGAATTCAAGGCCTATGAGACCGCCGCCTATGGCAAGGGCTTCCTGATGGTGTCGGCCACGCCACTCACCCGGTCCAGCTATCACGCGGGCGATGATTTCGACCGCCTGCGCACAGCACGTAACGCGAAACTAGGTCGCGCCTGAAGTTGAATGAGAAAGGGCTGTTAACGCAGCCCTTTCAATGCCTTGTCCGTCGCCCTTCGATCAGAACTTGAAGCCGACCGAGGCGTCCAATGTCATGCTGGTGCTGTTTCCATCCGCGGCACCAAACTGTGCGTAGGCCCCGTTGGAAAAGCCATACTCCGCCTCAACCCCCAGCGTATTGCCGTTCACGGTGCCATCCTCGGCCCGCAGATGCCCGCGCACCGTCAGCGACGGGGTGACCGCATAGCCCAGATAGGCCAGCGCCGACTCACTGTCGCCGATGATCCGCTGGCTGGTCAGGTAGACCCCCATGTCGAATTGGCCCGCCTGATGATTGGCCCCGACGGTCACGCCCAGATTGCCATCCTCGCCCTCGATCACACCTTCGATCTGGGTGCCTGACCGCGCCTCATACTCCCCGGCAACCTGCCAGAAGGCCCCGCTCTGATGCGTCACCCCGTGGATGGACGCGCCATAGCGCAGCGACCCTGTCTCTGCCGTCAGACGGGCGCCGTAAACCTGCTCGCCCAGCGATTTCGCGAAACCCGTCACCACCGATGTCGTGCGCTGGTCGATGCCCAGCTGCAACTCGCGGATGCTTGCGAAATCGGGGATGTCGATCAACTGATCCGCCACCGGCTGCGGCGCACCCAGCGCAACCTCGCCGGGGCCGAACCCGAAGGTCACCGCCAGATAGGGAACCGTATTGTCGTCCCCGTTATCCAGATTCTGGTCGATATCCGCGCCCAGTTCAAACCCGATCGGCCCCTCATAGCGCAGGAACAACTCACCGCCCGCCATCGTGCCCGACGCGCCATTGCGCCGCGTATGTTCAAACTCGAGATCGCCGGAAAAACTCAGCGCTTCCATCCCCTGCGACAGGGCCGGAAGCGGCGACGCGAGTAGAAGCAGCGCCAGCGCGCCGCCCATTTGCCTGTTCATTGGATACACCATGCTGCTCTGTTTTTTTTAACAGCTACCATGGATGGGGATTCCCTGCAATCACAAGCAGATGAGCGGGCACCGCGCCCCGAAATACTGTTACTGCACCGCTGGGATTGCCTTCAGATAGGCCGCAACGGCCTGCCGGTCGCTTTGGGGCAGCTTGGCCATGTTTTCCACCACATGCACCATATGCCCTCCCACACTGTCGTATTCGGGGGTAAAGCCGCTGGTCAGATAGCTCACGATCTCGCCTTCCGACCATGTCAGCTTGCCCGGCGTGATGTTGGGGATATTCCCCTCGCCCGAAGGATTGGGCGCTCCGGCCATCCAGCGCGCCGTGTCCATCCCGCCCAACGCATTGCGCGGCGTGTGGCATTCGGCGCAATGCGCAAGCGCCTCCACGATTTCGCGCCCGCGGGCTTGTTCTGGCGTCAGATCGCCATTCAGCACCCAATCCTCGTTCAGGAACAACAGCTTCCACACACCGATGCTGCGCCTGATGTTGAACGGAAAGCCAAGGTCATGCGGCTGGCTCGCCACGTCTGATGGTGGCAGCCCCTGCATATAGGCGTGAATATCGGCCACATCCTGCGGCTGCATCTTGGCATAGGACGTGTAGGGCAGGGCAGGGTAGTAATGCGCCCCCTCGGGCGACACGCCCCGCATCAGCGCATTGCCCAGTTCTGCCACCGTCCACCCCCCGATCCCCTGATCCGAGGGCGAGATGTTGGGGGCCTTGAATGTCCCGAAATCCGATGGAAAGCTCTGCCCCCCCGCCAGCACCAATTCCGCCTCACCCTCCGCGCCCGGTGCCATGTGGCAGGACGCACAGCCGGCGGCAGTGAACACCAACTCCCCCCGCACAGGATCGCCTGTGATCCCGTCAAACGTGGCCGAGGGAAGGGGCGACGGCCCCGTTAGCCACCAGCCAAAGCTGGCACCCCCAAGGGCAAGAACGGCAAGGGCGGAAAAGATGCGCATGAAACTGGCCTCATCTGGCGATTGAATGGGCCAAACCTAGCGCACCCGCCCCTCCACCCGCCAGTGACGAAGTCGCGAAGAGGCAATTACGCCATATTCTCTCAGGGCCGGATCTTCTGCGGCACCAGCCATTCGGGCCAGCCAAAGAACCACTCATAGCCAAAGATCAGCAAACACAGCGCGATGACAGCAAAGACCAGCTTCACCCGCTCGGGCGATGGCGGATTGCGCGCCCATCGTGCCATCCGCACCAGCCACATCGGATTCATCCGCTCACCCCGTAAATCGCACCTTGCCGATATAGGGAAGGTTGCGATTGCGCTGTGCAAAATCAATCCCGTAGCCCACCACAAATTCATCCGGGATATCAAAGCCGGTCCAGGTGGCCTTGATCTCCACCTCGCGCCGTGACGGCTTGTCGAGCAGCGCACAAACCTCAAGCCGCTTCGGCCCCCGGCTTAGCAGCAGGTTCTTCACATGATGCAGGGTAAAGCCGGTATCGACGATATCCTCCACCACCAGCACATCGCGCCCCGCAATCTCACCGCGCAAGTCCTTGAGGATGCGCACTTCCCGGCTGGAATGCATGGCATCGCCGTAACTCGACGCCTCAAGGAAATCCACCTCCACCGGCAGGTCGATCTCGCGTACCAGATCGGCGATGAACACGAAGGACCCACGCAGCAGGCCCACCACCACCAGCTTGTCGGTGCCAGCATAATGCGCCGTGATCTCGGCCGCCAGCGCCTCCACCCGTGCGGCAATCGCCTTGGCGCTGATCATCTGGTCTATGACATATGGCCGCTCAGTCATCCCACACCCCTTGATTTCCCGCCCCGGTCTAACCATTACACGGTGCCAAGTCACGCGAAGTCAGGCGCCCGTATGCCCACCCATCATGAAATCAAGCGCCTGCCTTACACCGCCCAGCAGATGTATGATCTGGTGGCCGATGTCGGATCATACCCAAAGTTCCTGCCGTGGAACTCCGCAGCCCGCATCCGCTCGCGCCGTCCGATCCCGGGGGGCGAGGTGATGGAGGCGGATCTGGTGATCAGCTTCAAGGTGTTTCGCGAACGCTTCGGCAGCCGCGTCACCTTGTGGCCCGAGGTGAAGAAGATCGATACCGAGTATATTGACGGCCCCTTCAAGCACATGAAATCCACCTGGTCCTTCCGCGATGTCGAAGGCGGGTCCGAGGTGGATTTCTTCGTCGATTTCGAATTTCGCAATGCGATCCTGCAAGGCATCATCGGCGTCGTGTTCAACGATGCCATGCAGCGCGTCGTGCGCGCCTTTGAACGGCGTGCGGCGGAATTGCACGGCCCCAAGGTCTGATCCGCGCCGATCCGCGACGGAACCGCTGAGCAAGCGCGTATCACGCCGCATCACGCCTGATCTGGGGATGCCGATGCTCCGCTTTCTTGTCCTGCTCCTTGCCCTTGCCGCCGCACCAGCCGCGGCCGAGACCGTCCGCCTCGGTGACCGCAGCTACCGCATCGACCTTCCCGCCACCCCGCAGGGCGCGCCCATCCTCCTTGCGCTGCATGGTGGCGGAGGCAGTGCCGATCAGTTCGCCCGCTCCTCCGGCTTGTCGCGCCCCGCCAACGGCCAAGGCTATGCGGTGATCTATCCCGAAGGCACAGGTCGCGCGGCCACTTGGAACGGCGGCTATTGCTGTGGGGCTGCACAGCGCAGCGGGGTGGACGACATTGCCTTTCTTGATGCCGTCATCGCAGACGCCATCCGCCGGTTCGGGCTGAATGACCGCCGCCTCTATCTCACCGGCATGTCCAACGGGGCGCTTATGGCGGAAACCTACGCCGCCCTTCACCCTGCGCGCGTTCGCGCCGTCTCAGGCGTTTCTGGCACCATGGACACGGCCCGCTTCCACGTGAAAGCTCCGGTTCCATTGCTGCATATCCACGGCACGGCGGATGCCATGGTCCCCTATGCCGGTGGGCAGGGCGACAGCAGCCTGACCCGCACCGATTTCGCCTCCGTCGCATCAGTCGAGGCCGCCTTCCTCGCCCCGTTCCCCATGTTGGCCCGCACCGAACACGTCATCGACCCGGCGGCAGATGGCATGCGCGTGATCGAACGGAACTATGCCGATGGGCAGGGCAGGGTGCAGGTCCGTATCCAGACGATTGAAGGCGGCGGCCACGCTTGGCCCGGTAGCCGCCGCGCCGCGCGTCAGGGTGGCACGCGGGACATCAACGCCACAACCGAGGTGCTGCGTTTCTTCGCGCTTCACCCCTGAAGCAGCCCGATCTCAATCCTGGCAAAATACCCATTTCGCCCTCAGACCAGCGCGCGCATCATCAATCCCAGCGCATGCTCCACAGTCGTCCGCCGCACTCCGGCCCGGCCCAGCGCGCCAAACTCGACCGTTTCCACCACCGTCGCTCGCCCGACCATCGCCAGCCCGAAACAGACCCGCCCCTCCGGCTTGAACTCTGATCCGCCCGGTCCGGCAATCCCGGTCACAGACACCGCCAATTCCGCCGCCGAATTGCGCAGCGCGCCTTCGGCCATTTCGCGCGCCACCTGTTCGGACACCGCGCCAAAAGCCTCCAGCGTGTCCGCCCGCACGCCCAGCATTTCGCGCTTCGCCGCGTTGGAATAGGTCACGAAACCCCGTTCGAACACATCCGACGATCCGGCCACATCTGTCAGCGCCCCGGCAATCAACCCGCCGGTGCAGCTTTCGGCCGTGGCGATCTTCACCCCCCAATAGCGCGCCGCCTGCAACAGCGCAGGCACCGATACCTGTTCTGCCACCGCCGTCTTCACTGCCTTGCGCGCCATCGCTTCACCCCATCAACAGCCCATGCGCCACACCCGCTGCAATCACTACGCCAAGTCCTGCAAACACACCGGCGATGATGTCATCCCACATCACCCCAGCCGCATCGCCACGCCGATCGGCCCAGCCCACCGGTCCCGGTTTCCAGATATCGAACAGCCGAAACAGCAGGAACGCCGCCACCCAGCCGGGATACGGCATCCAGCCATCAAAATCCCGCATCCAGAAGGCGAATGAAGGAAACAGCAACGCGATCCATTGCCCCGCCACCTCGTCGATCACCACTTCCGATGGGTCATCCCCCGGCCCGCACACCGCCGCGCAGGCCCAGAAGCCCAGCGCCGTCACCACAAGCGTCGCCACCGCCAGCCCCGGAAAGCCAAGGAAACGGTCAATCACCACCCCAACCCCAACCGCGACGGCCGATCCCCAGGTCCCCGGCGCAGGGCGCAGCAGCCCAACACCGAAAACGGTTGCCACCACGCGGCTCATGCCCGCACCAGACAGGCCGTCGCCAGCGCAGCAATACCTTCCTCGCGTCCGGTGAAACCCAGCCGCTCCGATGTGGTGGCCTTCACGCTCACGCGTCCCACCTCAACCCCCATGATGTCGGCAAGTGCTGCCTGCATCGCCGCCGCATGCGGCCCGATCTTGGGCCGCTCACAGACCAAGGTTACATCGCAATTTCCCAACGCATAGCCGCGCGCGCGCATCAATTCCGCCGCATGGCGCAAAAAGATATGGCTCGCCGCCCCCTTCCATTGCGGATCGCTGGGCGGGAAGTGGCGGCCGATATCCCCCTCGACCAGCGCGCCATAGATCGCATCGGTCAGCGCATGCATCCCCACATCGGCATCGGAATGGCCCAAGAGCGCCTTGTCATGCGCCACCTTCACCCCGCACAGCCAGACATGGTCGCCCGCCGTGAACGCATGCACGTCATAGCCATTGCCCAGCCGCACATCCATGCTGCGTCCCTTCAGTATCGCCTCGGCCCGCGCAAAATCGCCGGGAAAGGTCAGTTTCAGATTGGCCTCATTGCCCTCGACGATGGCCACGTCAAGCCCCGCCGCGCGTGCCACCTCGACATCATCCGCCGCTTGGCCCGGATGGGCCCGATGCGCGGCGAGGATCGCATCAAGGCGAAAGCCCTGTGGTGTCTGTGCCCGCCACAGATCGGCCCGGTCCTGCGTTCCTGCGACGAGTCCCCCTCGACCACGCCACAAGGCATCCGTCACCGGCAGGGCCGGGGCCGCGCCGGGATATTCCTCCAGCGCGGCCAACACCCGCCCGATCACGCCCGCATCCACCAAGGGCCGCGCCCCGTCATGGATCAGCACCCGCGCAACGCCCGTTCCCTCCAGCGCCTCCAGCGCGGCGCGGACAGACGCATCCCGCGTCGCCCCCCCATCAACAACCAGCGCATCCCCCGCCAAGGTCGCTGCTCTGTCGCGATCATCGGGATGAATGACCAGCACCAACTGGTCCACATGCGGCCGGAAAGCCGCAAGCGTGTGGGCAAGAACCGGCTGCCCGGCCAGCATCTGCCATTGCTTTGGTATGTCGCCGCCCGCGCGGCTGCCGCGTCCTGCGGCGACGATAACGGCGGCGGTGGTCATGTCCGGCCCGACTCCCTTGCCCTTTTTCCCTTCCTAGGCCACACCGCCGCGCCTGACAATCTGGCGCAGCGATGGGCAAACGTGCCTAAAAATTGTGCAACGCCAGTTTTTCAGACATGTTGCCATCATGCGCGCTTGGCTTTGCATCTGCGCAGCCCCAAACACGATCTTATCTGCACAAGGAACAGGCAATTGGCCCTCTGCCTCGGACCACGGACGATCCACCCTCCCGTTCTCCTCGCGCCCCTTGCGGGGATCACCGATCTGCCTTTCCGCCGCCTCGTGGCGCGCTTCGGAGCGGGGCTTGTCGTGTCCGAAATGGTCGCAAGCCAAGAGGTCGTGCAAGCCCAACCCGAAGCCCGCGCCCGGGCCGAGCTTGGGCTGGGTGATCAGGCCACATCCGTGCAGCTTGCCGGTCGCGATCCCTATTGGATGGCCGAAGCCGCCCGGTTGATGGAAGCAAACGGCGCCCGCATCATCGACATCAACATGGGCTGCCCCTCCAAGCGGGTTACCACCGGCCTTTGCGGCTCTGCTCTGCTGCGCGATCTCGACCTCGCGCTGGAACTGATCGAATCCGTCGTGCAGGCTGTTTCTGTGCCTGTCACTCTCAAAACCCGCCTCGGCTGGGATGATGCGCTGCTCAACGCCCCCGATCTTGCCCGCCGCGCCGAAGGGGCCGGGGTGCAGATGATCACCATCCATGGCCGCACCCGCTGCCAGTTCTACAAAGGGTCCGCCGATTGGGCGGCCATCGCGCGGGTGAAACAGGCTGTCTCCATCCCCGTCATCGCCAATGGCGACATCATCGATGCCGCCACCGCCGCGCAAGCCCTGCGCCTGTCCGGCGCCGATGGCGTTATGGTCGGGCGTGGCGCGCAGGGCGCGCCTTGGCGGCTGGCCCAGATCGCTCACGCACTTTACGGCACCCCCGCGCCCGTGATCCCGCAGGGGGCAGACTTGGCCGACATGGTCGCCGCGCATTACGAAGACATGCTGTCCTTCTATGGCCCGTCCCTCGGCCTGCGCTGCGCGCGCAAGCACCTTGGCTGGTATCTCGATACGGCCGGGGCCGGGGCAGGGGCCCGCAACGCCATCCTGACGGCCGATGATGCCACCACCGTCCTGCGCCTCATCCGGTCCGTGTTCTCCGATACAGGGCAGGTCGCCGCATGACCCCCTACCGCACACCATACCCGGTTCCGGGCGTTGTCTGGGCCTCGCTGCCGCTGCCTGCGCTGCTCATCGGCCCCGACAACCGCATCGCCGAGGTCAATCCGGCGGGCGAGATATTCCTGAACGCCTCCTCCCGCAGCCTGATGGGCCAACCCGCCTTTGACCGCCTCGCCATAGACGCCCCGATGGATGAGGCGCTGGTCCGTGCGCGTCTGAACCAGTCGCCGCTGTTCATCAACGATGTCGATGTCACCACCGGCGAACGCCCGCCCGTGCAATGCAACATCCAGGTCGCGCCCATGCACGACAACCCCGAGGTGATCCTCCTGATCATCTCGCCCCGCGATATCGCCGACAGGCTTGGTCGCGCCATGCAGGTGAAATCGGCCGCCAAATCCGCCATCGGCATGGCCGAGATGCTGGCGCATGAAATCAAGAACCCGCTCGCAGGCATTTCCGGCGCAGCGCAGCTCATCGGGATGAACCTGCCGCCCGAAGACCGCGAACTTGCCGATCTGATCGTCGAGGAAACCCGCCGCATCGTCAAACTGCTGGAACAGGTGGAACAATTCGGCAATCTCCGCCCGCCCGAACGCCGCCCGGTCAATATCCACGACGCGCTGGATCGCGCCCGCAAATCGGCGATGGTGGGCTTTGCCGCCCATATGCAGATCACCGAGGATTACGATCCCTCGCTGCCGCCTACCTTTGCCGATCCCGACCAGTTGCTTCAGGTCTTCCTCAACCTCATCAAGAACGCAGCCGAAGCCTGCCAGCGTTCGGGCGAAGGAACGACAATCCGTCTGCACACCTTCTATGACCTGTCTTTGCGCCTGCGCGGCAAGGATGGCCGCCCGGCGGCGCTGCCGCTGCAGATCGAAATCATCGACGACGGCCCCGGCATCCCGCCGGAAATCGCCGCCGATATCTTTGAACCCTTCGTCTCGGGCCGCGAAAACGGCACCGGGCTTGGGCTCGCCCTCGTATCCAAGATCATTTCCGACCATGAAGGATGGATTTCCGTGGATTCGGTGCCAGGACGCACCGTCTTTCGGGTTTCTCTCCCCATGGTTCCGAAGGACAAGAAGGAGAAAGCCTGATGGATGGCACCGTCCTCGTTGCCGACGACGACCGCACGATCCGCACCGTCCTGACACAGGCGCTGACGCGGGCAGGGTGCAAGGTTCACGCAACCTCCAGCCTGATGACGCTGATGCGCTGGGTCGAAGAGGGGAAGGGCGATTTGGTGATCTCCGATGTCATCATGCCCGATGGCAACGGTCTGGATGCCCTGCCTCGCATCTCCAAGATGCGCCCCGGCCTGCCGGTCATCGTGATTTCCGCCCAGAACACCATCATGACCGCCATTCAGGCGGCCGAGGCCGAGGCCTTCGACTACCTGCCCAAACCCTTTGATCTGCCCGATCTGATGAAGCGGTCCGCCCGCGCGCTGGAACAGAAGCGCCGCGCCCCGGCCCGCGTTGTTGCCCCGCGTGATGCGGGGGATGATCTGCCGCTGGTCGGTCGCACCACGGCCATGCAGGCGCTCTATCGCCTCGTGGCCCGCGTGATGAATACCGATCTTGCTGTGCTGATCACGGGCGAGTCGGGCACCGGAAAAAGCCTGATCGCCAAAGCGATCCATGATTTCTCGGATCGCCGATCACAGCCGTTTGTCGTGGCACAGGCCGCCGATCTGGCCGGGATGGATGGCCCCTCGGCCCTGATGGCCCGCGCCCGCGGTGGCAGCCTCGTGTTCGACGAGGTCGCTGATTACGACGATGACATGCAGGCCCGTATCGTGCGGATGCTCGATCTTGCGGGCGACAATGCGCCCCGCATCATGGCCACCTCGCAAACCGATCTTTCCGCCCGGATGGAGGGTGGCCAGTTCCGCCAAGACCTGTTCTATCGCCTCTCCGGCGTCACCCTGCACGTTCCTGCCTTGCGTGAACGGGTGGACGACATCCCGCTTCTGGCCGAACATTTCCTCGCACGCGGCGAGCGTGATTCCAGCGCCCTGCGCCGCCTGTCGGGCGATGCCCGCGAACTCGTCCGCGCCTATTCCTGGCCGGGCAATGTGCGGCAACTGGAAAACACCCTGCGCCGCCTGATGGTCACCAGTTCCGAGGCCGAAATCACCAAGGCCGAGGTGGAAACAGTGCTGGGCAGCCAGCCCACCATGGAACCGCTGAAAGGTGGCGGCGAAGGCGAGAAACTCTCCGCCTCGGTCGCGCGCCACCTGAAGCGCTACTTTGATCTGCACGGCGGCCAACTGCCCCCTGCAGGTGTCTATCAGCGGATATTGCGCGAGGTGGAAACACCCCTGATCGAAATCGCGCTGGATGCCACAGCAGGAAATCAGGCCAAATGCGCCGATCTCCTCGGCATCAATCGCAATACTTTGCGCAAGAAGATCACTGATCTCGATATCCGCGTGACTCGCCGCCGCAAGCTGATGTAAAACCGCAACATCAAGCGTGTCCCCCATGCCGCAAGGCAATTTGGGCCACAACATATGGGCGGCGGGGGAATCGGTCCCTCGCGATGAAGGGATCGGTCGGCGTGCATCGCAGCGTTGGCAACAACACTTGGGCGCGGCTTTCGCGCCTGCGCAGGCAGCGCCAGTTCCAGAACGCCATGACCTTTGGTCTGGTGTTCTTGGGCCCGCTGCTGGCGGTTGCGACCTTCCTCGCGCTCGGCCCCCTCAATCAGGGCGGCAATTCGCCCGCCCTGCGCCTGATCTTGCTGGCCGACCTCGTCTATATCCTCGTCGTGGCCACACTTGTCATGGCGCGCGTCGTCCGCATGGTGGCCGACCGGCGCAGCAAATCCGCTGGCTCCCGCCTGCACCTGCGGCTGACTTTCGTCTTTGCAGGCGTGGCGCTTGTTCCCACCATTCTCGTCGCCGTCTTTGCCGTGGTCACCGTGAATTTCGGCCTCGAAGGCTGGTTCTCCGAACGTGTCCGCTCCGTGGTAGGCTCATCCCTCTCCGCTGCCGAAGCCTATGAACAGGAACATCGTCAGGATCTGATCGAGGATGCCGAGGCATTGGCCCGCGACCTGAACCTGTTCAAACAGTCGATGTTCTTCCTGGAAGACAATCAGATGCGCCCTGTCCTCACGCAGGCGCAGGCCACCATCCAGCGCGGGCTGAAAGAGGCCTATCTCATCAACGGCGCGGGTGAGTTGATGACGCGCGGCGAACGCAGCTATCTGTTCGATTTCGAACAGCCCACACCCGAGGAAGTGCAGCGCGCACGCGCGGGCGAAACCGTGCTGATTCAGGACTGGGCCAACAACGAATTCCGCGCCCTTGTCCATCTCGATGCCTTCGCCGACCGCTATCTCTACATTTCCCGCACTGTCGATGGCTCCATCCTGTCGCTTCTGGATGGCACGCGCGAAACTGTGGCGCTCTACCACCAGCTTGAATCCGAACGCGGGCGGCTTCTGTTCGAGTTTGGCCTCCTGTACCTTGGCTTCGCCCTCATCCTCATCCTCGCCGCGGTCTGGATCGGCCTATGGTTCGCCGAACGCCTCTCGCGGCCCGTTGGCCGCTTGGCCGAAGCCGCCGAAAGCGTGGGGCAGGGCAATCTTGACGTGCAGGTCCGCGAGGAAGAGGGAGATGACGAAATCGCCTCCCTTGGCCGCTCCTTCAACCGCATGACCCGCCAGTTGAAGGGCCAGCGCGACGCGCTGGTGGAAAGTCACAGCCAGACCGAACGCCGCCGCCGCCTGTTCGACTCCGTGCTGTCCAACGTCACAGCAGGCGTGATCGGGCTGGATTCCGACGGCCGGATCGACTTTGCCAACCGCGCTGCGGAACGGCTGCTGGATATGGGCGTGGGTCTGTCGGCGGATGTCGAACTTGCCGTCGCCGTGCCGGAATTCGGCCCGCTGTTTGAACGTTTGCTGGAAAGCGGCCTGCCTGCAGCACAGGAAGAGGTCCGCCTGACGCGCCGGGGCAAGCTGGAAAGCCTGCTCGTGCGCATGTCCGAACGCAGCAACGACGCGGGCGGTCTGGAAGGCTATGTCGTGGCCTTCGATGATGTGACCGATCTCGTCAGTGCACAGCGCATGGCCGCTTGGGGCGATGTCGCCCGCCGTATCGCGCATGAAATCAAGAACCCTCTCACCCCGATCGCGCTCTCGGCCGAACGCATCAAACGCAAGTTCCGCCCGCAGGTGAACGAACCCGAAGACCTTGACCAATACACCGATGTCATCGTCCGCCAGACCAATGACCTGCGCCGCATCGTGGACGAATTCTCTAAATTCGCCCGCATGCCCGAACCCGACCGCCGCGAAAATGATCTCACCGCGCTTTTGCGCGATGCGATCCTGTTGCAGGAAAACGGCCAGCCCGGCGTCACCTTTGTCCGCGATTTGCCGGATGCGCCCCTGATGCTTGACCTCGATTCCACCATGATCAGCCAGGCCCTGACAAACCTGATCAAGAATGCAGGCGAAGCCATTGAAACCCTGCAGGAAAAAGGCGCACCTCCGGGCCATCGGCCCGAGATACGGGTCAGCCTGAACACCGAGCCCGACATGGCCATCATCCGCATCATGGACAATGGCACCGGCCTGCCGCCCGACCGCGCGCGGCTGTTTGAACCCTACGTCACCACCCGCGAAAAGGGCACCGGCCTTGGCCTGCCCATCGTCAAGAAGATCATCGAGGAACACGGCGGCACGCTCGCCCTTCTCGATGCACCCGTTTTCGAAGGCAACAGCCACCGGGGCGCAATGGCAGAGATCAGGCTGCCACGTGCCCCGCGCAGCCGCAGCCGCAAACCCGCAGCACTCGCCGCCCAGGGGGTATGAATATGAGCAGCATTCTTATTGTAGACGACGAAAAAGACATCCGCGAATTGATCGGGGATATCCTGAAGGACGAAGGTTTCCTCGTCCGCCTCGCTGGCAATTCCGATGATTGCATGGCGGAAATCAACGCCGAACCCCCGGCATTGATGATCCTCGACATCTGGTTGAAGGACAGCCGGATGGACGGCATCGACATCCTGAAAACCGTGAAACGTGACAATCCCGATGTCCCGGTCGTCATCATCTCGGGTCACGGCAATATCGAAATCGCCGTCGCCGCGATCAAGCAGGGGGCCTATGACTTCATCGAAAAGCCCTTCAACATCGACCAGTTGATGGTCGTTGTCTCCCGCGCGATGGAAACCTCGCGCCTGCGCCGCGAAAACTCCGAACTGCGCCGCAAGGATGTGACCTCATCGGAAATGCTGGGTAACAGTCCGGCCTTCAAGGCGCTGAAGTCGCAGCTGGAAAAGGTCACCAAATCCAATGGCCGCGTCATGCTCACCGGCCCCGCCGGATCGGGCAAGGAAATGGCCGCCCGCTTCATCCATTCCAATTCCAACCGCGCCGCCGCCCCTTTTGTGTCCGTCTCCTCGGCCACGATCGAACCCGAACGGATGGAAGAGGTGCTGTTCGGCCGCGAAACCAGCGAACGCGGGGTAGAGAAAGGCCTTCTGGAACAGGCCCATGGCGGCGTCGTCTATTTCGACGAGGTGGCCGACATGCCGATTGGGACTCAGTCGAAAATCCTGCGGGTCTTGGTGGAACAGCAATTCACCCGTGCCGGGGGCACCGACAAGGTCCGTGTCGACCTGCGCGTGATCTCGTCAACCACCCGCGACCTGCGCAACGAAATCGCCTCCGGCCGCTTCCGGCAGGAACTCTATGATCGCCTGAATGTCGTGCCGATCCCGGTTCCCAGCCTGGAAGATCGGCGCGAGGATATCCCCGAGCTTACCCGCCATTTCATCGACATGTTCCACCGCAGCCAGGGCCTGCCGCTGCGCACCCTGTCGACCGAGGCCGAGGCGATGCTGCAAACCATGCCCTGGCCCGGCAATGTACGCCAGCTGCGAAACATCATCGAACGCGTGCTGATCCTGGGCGACGGTTCCGGCCCCATCGATGCCCGCGAATTGCCCGGTCAGGACGCACCCGAAGGCGAAACCGGTCGCCTTGTCCTTGGCGGCGCCATGGCCACGCTGCCCCTGCGCGAAGCGCGCGAGGTGTTCGAACGTGAATACCTCCTCACCCAGATCAACCGCTTCGGCGGCAATATCAGCCGCACCGCCAGCTTTGTCGGGATGGAACGCTCGGCGCTCCACCGCAAACTCAAATCCCTCGGCGTCGTCACCACCTCCAAAAGCGGCGGCCGCATGGCCCGGCTGGATGAGGATATGGATGAGGATGAGGGCGAAGAGGTGTGATCCTACCGCGCGAGCATCGCACGCAGCTTGGCCGGATCGGCCTCTGATCCCCAGCCAACCGCAACACGCTGGTCAGGATAGGTTTGCACCGTCGCACCGCTGAAACGCCCATAGGGTGGTTTCGGAATGGCGATCGGGAACTCCTTTCCATCGGAACAGGTCATGCTGCCCTTGCCCTCGGCGGACGTCTCGCCCCGGCATGTGACAGCCGACCCCTCTGTCGCCAGGGTGAAGCTTCCGGTGAAGTCCATCCTCGGGGTCAGGCTGCCGCGCATCACGATATCGCTACTGGATACGCTGACCATGGGAACGGGCCTCAATTCCGTTCCACATCCTGCCAGAACCATCGTCAGGCCAAGGCCCAATCCAATCAGGTGCATCGCAAGTCCCCTCATCTGTCATAAAGACCATGCAGGGCGGCTGCCCCACATCAAAACGCTATCACCCGCTCCGAGATCAACAAACAGCTCTTCCCCTCTCTCCGCAGCACGGCCTGCAACCATTGACCACCGCCCGCCCATCTGCCACTCAAGGGCCATGATGAACCGGAGGCACGCATGAAGGTGATCATCTGCGGGGCAGGGCAGGTGGGTTGGCAGATCGCCCGCCAGCTGTCCGGCGAAAAGAATGACGTGACGCTGGTCGACGTGAACGCCGATCTTGTCCGCCGCGCCACCGATACGCTGGATGTGCAGGGGGTTGTTGGCTTTGCCTCCTACCCGGATGTGCTGGAACGGGCAGGGGCCCGCGATGCCGACATGATCATCGCCGCCACACATTCCGATGAGGTGAACATGGTCGCCTGCGAAGTCGCCCATGCCATCTTTTCCGTCCCGCGCAAAATCGCCCGCCTGCGCGCGCAATCCTATCTGGACGCGATCTATTCCGATCTCTACCGCCGCGACCACCTGCCTATCGACGTGGTGATCTCGCCCGAACGTGAGGTGGCCGAGGCCGCGCTGCAACGCCTTGCCGCGCCTGCCACCTTTGATACCGAAAGCTTCATGCTGGGCCGGGCCCAGTTGCTGGGCATCCAGCTCGATGAGGATTGCCCCGTCGTCAACACCCCCCTGCGGCAACTCAGCGACCTGTTCTCCACCCTGCGCGCCATCGTCGTAGGCGTGCGCCGCGAAGGGCGGCTGTTTGCCCCCGATCCGGGCGACCAGCTTTTCCCCGAAGATCAGATCTACGTCTTCAGCCATTCCGAAGACGTCAACCGCACGCTGGAAATCTTTGGCAAACAGACCAAGAAACAGGAACGCATCGTCATCATCGGTGGCGGCAATGTGGGTCTTGGCGTGGCCCGCGCACTGGAACGCCGGACCGACCGCGTCCGCTGCAAGATCATCGAAAAGAACCGCGCCATCGCCGAACGCGCGGCCGACAGCCTCGAACGCACCATCGTTCTGAACGGCGACGGCATGGATATGGATATCCTGCTGGAGGCCTCCATCGACCGCGCCGATGCGGTGCTTGCCGTCACCGATGATGACAAGACCAATCTCCTCGTCTCCGTCCGCGCCAAACAGGCGGGCTGCCCCATGTCCATCGCGCTGGTCAATGATCCTACACTCGCCCCCCTGATGGGGCCGCTGGACATTGACGCCTATATCAACCCCCGCGCGACTACCGTGTCGTCGATCCTGCGCCACATCCGCCACGGCAAGGTGCGCGCAATCTATTCCCTTGGCGATTCCGAGGCCGAGATGATCGAGGCGCAGGTCCTCTCCACCTCGCCCCTCGCCGGGCGCCAGATCCGCGATATCGAATTCCCCGAAGGCGTCCTTGTGGGCGCCCTGATGAAAGGGGAAAAGGTGGTCAAACCCACAGGCGATACCCGGATCGAAGCCGGTGACGTGATTGCCCTCTTTACCATGGCGAAAGACGTGCGCGAGGTTGAACGCCTGCTGCAAGTCTCCATCGACTTCTTCTGATCATGTGGCGCCGCCTGTCGGAACTGCCGCTTCTGGTTCTGCTCATGGCGATCACGGCCATGTCGATGTGGCTGCCCGCCGTCCATGCGGTGATCCTGCGCGATCATGATACCGCGCGCGCCTTCTTCTATTCCGGCGTCATCCTGCTGATCCTGACGGGCATGATCGGCATCGCCACCGTCAACCAGCGCGCCCGCAACCCGGCCCGCGCCAACCTGACCGCGCTTGTCGCGGCCTATGCCGTGCTGCCGGTGATGATGGCGCTGCCCTTTGTGCAGGCACTGCCGGATACAAGCTGGTCCAATGCCTGGCTTGAAATGATCTCCTCCTTCACCACCACGGGCGCCACCCTCTATGCGCCAGACCGCCTTCCTGCCTCCATCCACCTCTGGCGCGCGCAGGTGGGCTGGATGGGCGGATTCTTCATCCTTGTCGCCGCCGTGGCCATCCTCGCCCCCATGACTCTGGGCGGGATCGAGGTGATGTCAGGCCGCGTCCCCGGGCGTGGCGCAGAAGGTCTCTCACAGATCACCGCCACCGCCGATCCGGCCCGTCGCGTGGCCCGGCAGGCGGCGGCGATCTTTCCTGTTTATGCCGGGGTCACCCTCTCGCTCTGGGTGGCGCTGCTGATGGCGGGCCAGCCGAACCTTCCGGCCCTGATCCATGCCATGTCGACCATTTCCACCTCGGGGATAAGCCCCACCGGCGGCCTTCCTGTCGAAGGTCCCACCTTCCTCGCCGAACTGGCGATCTTCGCTGCCCTTTTTCTCGCCGTGACACGCCGCCTCTGGCCTGGCTCATTTTCCTATGATCCCGGAACCCGCATCACCGATGATTCCGAGTTGCGCATGTCCTTGGTTCTGCTGGCTGTCATTCCGATGATCCTGTTCTTGCGCCACTGGCTCGCCGCGACCGAAGGCGTCGGCCTCGTCGAAGGCGATGTCATCTCTGGCCTGCATGCGCTTTGGGGTGCGCTTTTCACCACACTCTCCTTCCTCACCACCACCGGCTTCACCTCCGCCGACTGGATCACCGCGCGCAACTGGTCAGGGCTGGAAACGCCCGGCCTTGTGCTGGCGGGCCTTGCCATCTTTGGCGGCGGCATCGCCACCACGGCGGGTGGGGTGAAACTCTTGCGCGTCTATGCCCTGTTCCGTCACGGCGAACGCGAACTTGACCGCCTGATCCACCCCAATTCAGTTGGCGGTTCGGGTCAGTCCGCCCGCCGCCTGCGGCGCGAAGGGGCCTATCTCGCCTGGATCTTCTTCATGCTCTTCGCGCTGTCCATCGCGATCCTTGTGGCAGCGTTGGCCCTCGTCGGGATCGAATTCGAAACCGCCCTGATCCTCACCCTCGGCGCGCTCACCACCACCGGCCCGCTCACCAGCGTCGCCGCCACCGAACCGATCGCCCTTGCGCTCCTGCCAGCCGCTGCCAAGTCCATTCTCGGCGTTGCCATGGTCATCGGTAGGCTGGAGCTTCTGGCGATTCTCGTTCTGCTTGCCCCCGACAGTTGGCGCAACTGAGAGGCAGCCTTGTAACAGCCGTCTAAAACTCTGTTTTTGGGCTGGAAACTGTCTGCAAGGCATTACATACTTTGTTCCGTTGGACGGCAGCCCGGGCTGAGGGAACGGGTGTCCAACTTGCGCGACAAGACCAATAACAAAGGCAAAGACAAAAATGGCCGGCGATAAACAGAATTTGCAGGACGCCTTTCTCAATCACGTCCGAAAAGCCAAGGTTCCGGTGACGATTTTTCTGATCAACGGGGTCAAGCTACAGGGTGTCATCACTTGGTTTGACAATTTTTGCGTTCTTCTGCGCCGCGATGGCCAGTCGCAGCTTGTCTACAAGCACGCGATTTCCACCATCATGCCCGGCGCTCCGATCAACCTCTATGAAGGCGAAGACTGATTTCAGACCGCCCCGAAGACGAGGATGACGATCTCCCGCTCCTGACCGAGCGGGTCGAACGTGACCGCTCTACCGCGGCCCGCGCAACGCGGGCCTTCGTCTTGCACCCCGATATCCGCTCTGCCAAATCGCGGCGTCTTGCGGAACATGGCCTGGCAGAGGCGATCAGCCTTGCCAATGCCCTGCCGGAGCTGGACGTGGTCGGAGGTGAGGTGATCCGCCTGCCGCGCCTCCATCCGGGCATGCTGTTCGGCTCGGGCAAGGTTGATGACCTCAAGGCCCGCTTCAAGGCCGAAGACATTGCCCTCGTGCTTGTCGATGGCCCCGTATCCCCCGTCCAGCAGCGCAATCTGGAAAAGGAATGGGGCGTCAAACTGCTCGATCGCACCGGCCTGATCCTTGAGATTTTCGCCGACCGTGCCCGCACCCGCGAAGGTGTGCTGCAGGTGGAACTCGCGGCCCTCAGCTATCAACGCACCCGCCTTGTCCGCGCTTGGACCCACCTCGAACGCCAGCGCGGCGGTTTCGGCTTTGTCGGTGGTCCAGGTGAAACCCAGATCGAAGCCGACCGTCGCGCCATCGACGATCAGGTGATCCGCCTGAAACGGCAGTTGGACAAGGTGGTGAAAACCCGTGAACTCCACCGCGCCGCCCGCCGCAAGGTGCCGTTCCCGATCGTGGCCCTTGTGGGCTACACCAACGCGGGCAAAAGCACGCTCTTCAACCGCGCAACGGGCGCCGAGGTTCTGGCAAAAGACATGCTCTTCGCCACGCTCGATCCCACCATGCGCGGTGTCACCCTGCCATCGGGGCGCAAGGTCATCCTGTCCGATACGGTGGGTTTCATCTCGGACCTGCCCACCCAGCTAGTCGCCGCCTTCCGCGCCACGCTGGAAGAGGTGCTGGAGGCCGACCTCATCCTTCATGTCCGCGACATCGCGCATCCCGAAACCAACGAACAGGCTGCCGATGTGGCCGATATCCTGCAATCGCTGGGTGTCGGCCCCGCCACGCCGCAATTCGAAATCTGGAACAAGCTCGATCTGGTCGATGCCGCGCAGCGCGAGGCGCTCACCCAACAGGCCGCCACGCGCGACCGCGTCTTTCCCGTCTCCTCGCTCACCGGCGAAGGCGTTGATCGCCTGCTTGACGCCGTCTCCGCCGCCTTTGACGAAGAAAAGACCGACCGCACCTTCGCCGTGCCCTTCACCGATGGCCGCCGTCGCGCCTGGCTCCATGCGGAAGGGGTGGTTCTGTCGGAAACCCCCACCGACACCGGCTTCGCCGTCACTGTCCGCTGGACCGCCCGTCAGGAAAAACGCTACCGCGATCTCGGCTGACGGCACCGTCCTGTGCGCCGCATCTGCGGATAACACGTCTTGCGCGCCCCAAACGCCCTTCCTTCATCTTCTCTGAGGAAAATGTCCCGGGGGTCAGCCATTGGTCGCCATCGGTTCAAGACCGATGGCTGACGGGGCTTGCCCCCGGTCCGCCCTCAACACCCACCACGCTTCGCCAGAATCTCCGGCAACCGCCGTTCCACCCATTGCGCCAACCCGGTCACCAGACCCGCCGCCTCCTCGCCGATCTCGGTCAATGAATAATCCACATGCGGCGGCACCACATCATGCGCCACCCGGCGCACCATGCCATCCGCCTCCAATCCCTGCAGCGTCTGCGCCAGCATCCGCTCGCTCACATTGCCCAGCGCACGGCGCAGGGCAGAAAACCGCAATGTCCGTCCCGCCAGCGCCACAAGGATCAACGCCCCCCAGCGGCTGGTCAGATGCCCCAGCACCTGCCGCGAAGGGCAGGCCGGGTGCAGCACATTGGGCGCGTGTCCCGCCGTGGCACCCAAACTCATGACTGTTTCATCTTTCATCCCGTGCCTCCGCACAAAGGCCTGTGCGCAGAAAGTTTATACTTACCAAAATGTACGTACTTCCTTTTCGTAAGTAAAGGCGCCATCTCCTATCCACAGTCAATGAACGGAGAGTCCCATGACCATCGCCATCACCGGCGCCACCGGCCAGCTTGGCCGCCTCGCTATCGCCGCCCTCAAGGCCCGTGGCCAATCCCCCATCGCCCTTGTCCGCGATCCCGCAAAGGCAACCGATCTCGGTGTCGAAGCCCGCGCTTTCGACTACAAGGCTCCTCAATCCCTCGCCCCGGCCCTGAATGGCGTGACGACCCTCGTCCTGATCTCGTCCAACGATTTCGACGACCGCGCTGGCCAGCACCGCAATGTCATTGCGGCAGCCAAGGCCGCAGGCGTAGCCCGTATCCTCTATACCTCGCTCCTGCGCGCCGATACCTCGCCCATGCTCCTTGCCGCCGATCACAAGGCGACAGAGGCGGCGATCCGCGCTTCGGGCCTGACCTACACGATCCTGCGCAATGGCTGGTACACCGAAAACCACACCGGCAGTCTGGGCGGTGCCATCGCCGCAGGTGCGATGATCGGGTCAGCCGGGGCAGGGCGCTTTTCCTCTGCCGCCCGTGCCGACTATGCCGACGCGATTGCCGCCACCGCCGCGACCTCCGGCCATGACAACGCGATCTACGAGCTGGCCGGCGATACCGCCTATTCCTATGCCGACATGGCCGCCGAGCTGTCGCGCCTCACGGGCAAAACGATCCCCTATAACGACCTGCCGCCCGACACCTATGCCGGCATCCTGCAATCCTTCGGCCTGCCCGAAGGGTTCGCCCATGTGTTGGCCGATAGCGACGTTCAGGCAGGCAAAGGCGCATTGTTCGATGACAGCCGCACTCTCTCGCGCCTGATCGGACGGCCCACCACGCCGTTCACCGCCACGGTCGCAGCCGCCCTGGCCTAAGAAACGGGCAGGGGATCAGGCCGCGCGCACCGCCGGCCGGGTCCCCTGCGCCACCACGCCTGCATCCATAAGCTTGCCGATCTGCCCCGCCCCAAGGCCCAGCAGATCACCCAGTATCTCTTCGGTATGCTCCCCCAGTACGGGCGCCGCCACAGGCCCCATCCGCGCGAAATCCGAAAAACTCACCGGCGATCCCGGCACAGGCAACCGCCCGATCCCCGGCTGATCCAGCATCGCGAACATCGGATTGTCTGGCGACAGGTCCGGGTCATGCGCCACCGCCCCGGCAAAGCTGCGAAAGACCGACCAGGTCAGCCCCGCGCCATCAAAGAGGGGCGCCACTTCGCCCAACCGCCGCGCCGCAAACCACGGCTCCAGCAAGGCCGTGATTTCCTTGCGTGCCAGCCAGCGGTTGCCCTCTTTCCGCAGGTCCATCCCCATCCGCTGCCCAAGCGCCGCCATCGCGGCCTCGCTCTCCGTCACCTTGATCAGCCCGCGCCACTGCCGGTCGGTCAGCCCCACCACCATCACCCGCGTCCCGCAGGCGAGCAGAAAATCCTGCCCATAGGCCCCATAAAGCGCGTTCCCCGCCTTGGCCCGGTCCACCCCATTGGCCACAACCTCGCCCACAATCCCAAGGTTTGCCATCATTGCCGCCGCCACATCCTTCAGCGACAGTTCCGCCAACTGCCCCTTTCCTGTCCGCAACCGGTGCCGCTCAGCCGCCAGCAGGGCGTTCACCACCATGCCCCCCGCGATGCAATCCCACGCAGGCAGCATATGCGCCACCGGCTCGGTCGATCCCTCCGCGCCCGTCGCCATCGGAAACCCCAAGCTGGGGTTCACCGTGTAATCCACCGCAGGCTCGCCGCGCCGCGTGCCCGTCAGCGACACCATGATCAGGTCCGCCCTTCGCGCCTGCAGCGCGGGATAATCCATCCATCCCCGCGCGCGTAGATTGGTCAGGAACATCCCCGCATCCGGCCCCGGCGCACAGATCAGTTCTGCCACGATCTCCTGCCCCTCGGGCCGCGACATATCCACGGCCAGCGACCGCTTGCCCTTGTTCATTCCCGCCCAGAACAGGCTCGCCCCATCCTGCGTCACGGGCCAGCGATGCGCGTCCAGCCCGCCCTGTGGCCGGTCAAAGCGGATAACATCCGCCCCCATCTGCGCCAGCGTCATCCCCGCCAAGGGCACCGCCACAAAGGCCGATCCCTCCACCACCCGCATCCCCGTCAGCACACCCGCCATCGCCTAAGCCCCCCAGGCCAGTTCGGCCTGCATGCAGACCAGCCCATCGCCATTCACCGTCGCGACCGCATCGCCCAAGCCCTGCAGGGTCACCGCATCGAAATGAAACAGCGGCCGCACCCCCCGGAACCTGTATCCCGCAGGGAGTGCCCCGCCGCGCCTTGCACGCGCCGCCTCCATCAGCAGCATCGCCTGCATCGGACCATGCACCACCAGACCGGGATACTTCTCCACACCCGTGGCATAGGGCAGATCAAAATGGATGCGATGCGCGTTGAAGGTCAGGGCCGAGAAGCGAAACAGCCGCACCTCATCCATGACCACAGCTTCGGACCACGCCGCTTCCGGCGCGGGCATCGGCGGCGGCGGTGTGAACCGCTCCGGCATGGCGATAAACACGATGTCCTGTTCTTCTTCTACCGCCAGCCCGGCCGCGCCATGCACATCATGGCGCACGGTGACAAAGACCATCCGCCCCGTCGTGCCGGTCTTTTCCGAAACCTTCAGGATCTCTGATCGCCGATAAAGCGGTTCGCCAATCCTTAAGGGCGCATGAAACCGCAGCCGCCCGCCCGCCCACATCCGCCGTTCCAGCGGCACAGGCGGCAGAAACCCACCCCGCGCCGGATGCCCGTCGGGGCCAAGCTCGGCCATCGCCGCCTCGGGCGTCCATCCCATCCAGTGCCACAGCGGTGGCAGCGCTGCGCCTTCGGCGAAATCGCCGGAAACGCCCAACGTCGCCGCCATCTGCCGCGCCTGCCTTGCACTGATCTCGTCACGGGCCTCTTCGACCCGGCCCACCCATGCGTCGAATGCCTCGGTCATCTTTTTTCCCTGATCCCCGCCCAAACGCAATAATGTTGCGCAAAGGCGAAAGGTCAAGCGTCAGGCCGTGATAGATTGGGGCAGGGGGCCTATTCTGCGGCGGGCGTCAAAACCGTCACCCCCACCGCCGCCGCACGGGCAAGCTCGGGGTCCAGCGACATGGGCACATATTCGCCCCGCCGCCACAACTCGCCCAGATCATCATAGAACCGGCTCAGCGGATGGCCCGATTGCCCGGTCGATGTGATAAAGACCGATGAATCCGGGTCAGCAAAATCATAAACCCCCCGGAACCCGGCGCCATGCACGTTCAGGAACGGCTCCGGCCCATCGCCCTTGGTCTTGCCGCGCATCAGCGTGTGGTCATCGCCGCTGGTAGATTGGCGGATGTTCACGAAATACCGCAGCACGGGCAGGTTCCCCAGCACCGGATGGTCATGTGTTGCCTGATGCGCATCGCCCCAACGCCAGCTTTCCGGGTTCGGGCCATAGCTTTCCTGCAAGGTCAGCAGCGCCTCATCCAGCGCGATCCGCGCCAGATCGGCGCAGCTTTCCACCACCGCCGATTGCACCACGTCACACCAGATGCTGGCCCCATCCACGTTGCGGTAAACCCGCTCGATCAGCAGCGGCTCGATATGCGCGAAAGTATCCGCCAACGGCCCCAGATCATCGCGGATCAACCGGTCCTGCAATGCCCGCACCCAGGCCTGATAGATCAACGGCTCTGGCAGATGCTCGCTCATCTCGCCGTTCCAGGCCGCCAGGATCTCCAGCGCGCGCTGGCGCAGCCGTTCGGGCGTGCCCTCTGGTGCCGCCTCGCCGGTAAACCAGAGATCCGCCCCGATCAGCGGCAACAGCGACCGCGCGGTAAAGCTGACCGTGTCCAGCTGCGCCTCGATGAAACTCTCCCGCGTATGCACCTCGCGCGCTTCCATCAGCGTCAGCCAGCGCTGGATTCGCTGCGTATCGCCCCAGTCATAGGACACATGCAGCGGAAACGGTCTGTCCACGGTCTTGTTGTTGGTATTGCCCAACAGGCCCGAGGTCGGGTTCATCACCCGCGGATTGTCCTCATAGGGCAGCATGCCCTGCCAGCGATTTTCCGCTATCCAGCCGGGAACAGGCATCCGCCCCTTGCTCTGATGGCCGGGGTCGCGGGCGGGCATTGCGCCCATCAGTTGCATCGCAATCCCGCGCTGATCGGCCAGCATCACATTCTGCGCCGGGGCAACCACCAGACGTCCCGTCTCCATCGCCTCGGTCACCGATCCGGCGCCCATCATCCGGATCACCGCCGTCATCGACGTGTCCGCCCCCGTCAGCGCCGTCCATGACAGCGCCGCCACATGTCCCGGCGGTGTGACCGACCCGATGTCGAAATGCGTTCCGGGCAGCACCGGGCCATTGTCCGTCCAGCGCAGGGTAATCGTGACCGGGACTTCATCCTTGACCGTGATGATCGACCGGCGGGTGACGAACTCCTTCCACCCGTCGGGGGTGCGATACTGTTCCGGGTTGTCAGGGTTCACTTCTTCGATGAACAGGTCCTGGTCATCCAGATAGCTTGAGGTCAGCCCCCAGCCCAGCGCCTCGGACCGCCCCACCAGAACCGCAGGGATGCCCGGGATCGTGCCGCCGATCACACCGCCCGCCGCCAATTCCAGCCGCGCCAGATACCAGACGGTCGGCGCGGTGAACCCCAGATGCGGATCATTGGCCAACAGCGCCCCACCCGCCGCCGACCGCGCCGGAATGGCCGCCCAGGCGTTTGACGCCCCGGCCAGTTCCCGCGTCGGAAAGGGCGACAGCACATCATTTGATGCCCGGCGGATCGGCTCAAGACTTGGGCTTACCCCCGGCACGATACTGGAAAACTCGGGCAGGGCGGTGACGCCGCTTCCCGGGGCGTCGGGCAGGATATCCATAACCCGCGCCTCGGGCAGCACCAGCGACACCCGCGCCCGCAGCACCTCATTTTCCAACTGCCCAGACAGCTGCAGCGCCATCAGCTTCAGGATGGCAATGGAATCCGCCGGCTGCCAGGCTGCGATCTCGTTGGAAAACAAGAACAATTCCGGCGCACCACGGCCACGCGCCTCTCGGTTCACTTCCCCGATCCAGGCGTTCACGCCCCGCGCATAGGCCTCCAGCGCCGCCTGTGCAGGCGCGTCCTGCACCGCGACCGAGCTTTGCGCCAGACCATACAGATCATAGCGCCGCATCAGCTCATCAATCCGCAGCGTGCGGCTGCCAAACACCTCTGACAGCCGCCCCTGCACCGTGCGGCGCAGCATCGTCATCTGCCACAGCCTGTCCTGCGCATGGGCAAAGCCCAGCGCAAAGAACACGTCAGCATCCGTCGCGCCAAAGATATGGGGGACATTGTCATTGTTGCGCACAATCTCGACCGGGGCCGAAATCCCCGCAATCGCGAAGTCCTCGTCATAATCCGGCAGCGAGCGCGCCAGGAAATAGTACAGGATCACCCCCGCCAGCAGCGACAGGACGATCATCCCTGTGAACAGGCGCAACATCCAGCGAAAGACAAGGAACATCTGGGGCCTGTTCTTGACGACGGTTACCGTATGGCTTCCTAGTCCATCGCAGATCGAAGGGCAATCCAACGGGGGAAACGATGGCGCGACTGGCATTTCTGGGCCTTGGTGTGATGGGCGGGCCGATGGCGCGCCATCTCGCGGCCAAGGGGCATCAGGTGACGGTCTACAACCGCACCAACGCCAAGGCCGAAGCCTGGGTCGCCGCCCATGGCGGGAAACTGGGCCACACACCGGCCAAGGCCGTGGCTGGCGCGGAATTCGTGATGGCCTGCGTCGGCAATGATGATGACCTTGCTCATATCTGCACCGGCCCCGACGGTGCCTTTGCCGCCATGGCTCCCGGCACCGTCTTTGTCGATCACACCACCGTCTCGGCCCAGATCACCCGCCACCTCTCAAGCATCGCCGCCGCACAAGGCATTGGCTTTGTCGATGCCCCCGTCTCGGGCGGGCAGGCCGGGGCCGAAAACGGCGTGCTTTCGGTGATGTGCGGCGGCAGTATCGAAGATTACGACCGCGCCGAACCCATCATCGCCGCTTATGCCCGCATCTGCCGCCGTCTGGGCGAGAGCGGCGCCGGACAACTGGCCAAGATGATGAACCAGATCTGCATCGCAGGCCTGATGCAGGGCCTGTCCGAAGCGCTGGCCTTCGGCGAAAAGGCAGGGTTGGACGGAGAGGCGGTGGTCGAAGTCATCAGCCAAGGCGCAGCAGGGTCATGGCAGATGGTCAACCGCCACAAGACGATGCTGAAGGACGAGTTCGATTTCGGCTTTGCCGTCGACTGGATGCGCAAGGATCTGGGCATCTGCCTGCAAACCGCCGACGCGCTCGGCGCGTCCTTGCCCGTTACCGCGCTGGTGGATCAATTCTACAAGGACGTTCAGAACATGGGCGGCGGCCGGAACGACACGTCAAGCCTGATCCGCCGCCTGCGCTGATGCCCGGGTCGGGGCAGGGGGCGCAACAGCGCCCCCCGCACCCCCCGCATCACGGAATGATCCGCGTGTATTTCACCCCGGCAAGCGTCGCCCCGGCGATCAGGCCTTGTTGGCCAAAGACCAGCGCGATCACCGGGTCGATCTCTGTCGTTTCCTTGCCGATGCTGGCCCCTTGCTCGGGTGTCGCATATTTCAGATCGGCACTTGCCGCCCAGCCGGTCGATGACCGGAAATCTGCCAGCGCCTCAGGCGTCATGAAGAACAGGGCATGGGCATATTGCTGCGCGCCGATCTGCAGCCCGTAGCTCGCCTTGGTCGAGGAATAGTAATCCACCGTCACATCGCGGATCTGCAACGCGCCGCGCCCATAGGCCCCGCCGAAGAAGAAACCGGCCTCGGTGATCAACGGCATATACAGAACGCCCGCCGCCCGCCCGGCCAGATCCTGCGTCCCCGGATAGCGGGAAAAGAGAAAGCTCCGTGTCGCGCTAACCCGCGCATCAATCTGCTGGGCGCCATTGCCGCCCACACCATTGCCACAGGCGGCCGTCAGGGCCAGTGATGCCCCGGCCCCGCCCAAAAGCGCCCGTCTTGAAATCCGTTCCATGAAACCCGCCCTCTCTTGCCTCGTCGGGGGTCTCTGCCCCCGCTCATGCAGCACAATAGCGGGATTCCGCCGCCCTGTCATGCCCCGCCTGCAACCCCGGCAAGGCCCCGCCAATGCTTTGCGACGGGAAAGAAAAAGGGGGCCTTCTGCCCCCTCTTGTCGCGTGCCGCGCCAATTCACCCCCGAGGATATTTGACCAGAGAAGAAAGGGAAGGGGCTTAGCCCAGCCCATCAACCCCAGCTCCACCCCGCGCGCAGCTTGCGGGCGGCTTCTGGCGCGAAATAGGTGAGGATGCCGTCACAGCCCGCGCGCTTGAACCCCATCAGACTTTCCATCATCGCCTTTTCGCCGTCGATCCAGCCACGATCCGCCGCGCCCCGGATCATCGCATATTCGCCCGACACCTGATACGCATAGGTCGGAGCGCCGAAAGCATCCTTCACCCGGCGGCAGATGTCGAGATAGGGCATCCCCGGCTTCACCATTACCATATCCGCCCCTTCGCGCAGGTCGCGCTCCACCAGGCGCAGCGCCTCATCGCTGTTGGCGGGGTTCATCTGATAGGTCTTCTTGTCGCCCTTCAACGCGCCCGACGCCCCCACGGCATCGCGGAAGGGTCCGTAGAAGGCGCTGGCGTATTTTGCCGCATAGGACAGGATCGCCACATCCTTGTGCCCCGCCGCCTCCAGCGCGCCCCGCATCGCGCCGATGCGCCCATCCATCATGTCAGAGGGACCGAGGATATCAGCCCCCGATTCCGCCTGCGCCAGCGCCATCTTCAACAGCGCCTCGATCGTTTCGTCGTTCAGGATGATACCGTCGCGCACCAGCCCGTCATGGCCATTGGCGTTATAGGGGTCCAGCGCAACATCCGTCATCACCGCAATCTCTGGCACCGCCGCCTTGATGGCCCGGATCGCGCGATTGGCCAGATTGTCGGGGTTCCACGCCTCTTCACAAGCTTCGGTTTTCAGCGCCGGGTCGGTATAGGGAAACAGACAGATCGCTGGAATACCCAGTGCTGCCGCCTCTTCCGCCGCCTTCACGATCAGATCCACGCTCAGCCGCTCCACCCCCGGCATCGAGGCGATCGGCTCCCGCACCCCCGCGCCATCCCGCACAAAGACTGGCCAGATCAGATCACCGACCCCCAGCAGGGTTTCCTGCGACAAGGCCCGCAGCGCGGCCGTCCGGCGCAGGCGGCGAAAGCGGGTGGCCGGGGTCGGGGCGGAAATCGGTCTCATCAGGCGGGCCTCGGGGTTGGGAAGAACCATCGGGGGCTTGCGCCCACGCCCCTTGCCTGCCAGAGAAAGAGCCGCGCCTCAAGCCATCACGACGCAGCAGGGGCGCGCTCTCAGACAGGGACGCGCGGGTTGGACTGGTACAAGACGATTTTCGAAGTGATCGACTTGCGATCCTTCTCCAACCTCTGGTTCTGGCTGGCGCTGGCGGTGATGTGGTCCACCGTGAGCCATTTCGTCATCGGCGTCCCGCATGATCTGATCCGCCGCGCCGAACGCGATGGCGATCAGGCACTGGCAGATGTCGAGGCGCTGGCCCATATCTACACCCGGCGCTTCCTTCTCCTGATGCGCAGCGGCGGGCTGCTCGTGATCTGGTTCGTCTGCTTTCTGGTGACAGGACTGCTGCTGCTGGCGATCCTCTACCGGGTGGAATTCGCCCAGGCCGTTCTGTTCCTTCTGATCCCCATGCTTGGCGTGGGCACACTGACGCTGCGCACTTGCCTGGCCATCGAAAGCGCTGATCTGCGCGGCGATGATCTGCTGCGCCGCCTGCGCCGCCATCGCATCACGGTGCAAAGCGTGGGAATGTTCGCCCTGTTCTTCACCGGCATGTTCGGGATGTATCAGAACCTTACTCTGGGCGTCTTTGGCTGACCGATGCCGCACGGTCCTCTTTGGCAAAAGGCTCCGCAATAGGCGTTGACGCCGCTGCCCCGGCGGTTAAGTCAGATGCCATGCAGAACGGCTCACGCATCCTCCTTGGTGGCGCACCCGAAGGGTACGACGCCCGCCTCCTTTCCCGCGAGTTGGAAAAGGGCGCCCCGATCATCCACATCGCCCGTGATGACAAACGGGCCGAGGCGATGGCGGCCGCGCTCGCCGTCATGGCCCCCGGCGCGCTGGTGCTGGATTTCCCGTCATGGGATTGCCTGCCCTATGACCGGGTCTCTCCCAACCCTGCCATTTCCGCCCGCCGGATGGCCACGCTGGCCGCCCTGGCTGAGGGGATCAAAGGCTCCTTCATCCTTCTCACCACCGTGACCGCCGCCACCCAGCGCCTTCCGGCCAAGGATGTGATCCGCGGCGCATCCTTCTCGGCCCGCGTGGGCGACCGCGTGGATGAGGCGCGGCTCAAGGGCTTTCTCACCCGCATGGGCTTTTCCCCTGCCTCCACCGTGGCCGAACCGGGCGACTTCGCCCTGCGCGGCGGCATTGTCGATATCTGGCCACCGGGCAGCCGGTCACCCATCCGCCTCGATTTCTTTGGCGACGTGCTGGATGGCGCGCGCCGCTTCGACCCCGACACCCAGCGCACCACCGAAAAGCTCTCCTGCGTCGATTTTGCCCCCATGTCCGAAATCATCATGGATGAGGCCGCGATCACCCGCTTCCGCCAATCCTACCGGCTGGAATTCGGGGCAGGGGGATCGGACGACCCGCTCTATGAGGCGGTCAGCGCCGGTCGCAAGCATCAGGGGATGGAACATTGGCTGCCCTTCTTCCATGAGCGGCTGGAAACGATCTTCGATTATCTGCCCGATGCCACCGTGATGCTGGACGACCAGATCACCCCCTCGCGCCTGTCGCGCTGGGAAGGGATCGAAGATCAATACGACGCCCGGCGTGAGGCGATGTCGGCCAAAGGCCGCCTCGACAGCGTCTACAAACCCGTGGCCCCCGGCCTGCTCTATCTTGACGATGCCGCATGGGAGGCGGCCACCGCCCCCCATCGCCTTATCCAGTTCTCGCCCAACCCGCAAAGCCCCGGCCCCGGCGTGCTCGATGCCGGCGGGCGCATGGGCCGCAATTTCGCGCCCGAACGCCAGCAGGAAAACATCAGCTTGTTCGGGGCCTTGGCCGCCCATGTAAAGGACTTGATCAAGGATCGTCAGGTCATCATCGCCTCATGGTCCGATGGCGCGCGCGAACGGCTCGAAGGTCTGCTCACCGATCAGGGCGTGACGGGCGCACAGCGCATCCGCGACCTGCGCGATGTGCCTGACGGCAAGGGTGGCCTGTTCCTCATGGTCTGGGCACTCGAATCCGGCTTCACCGCGCCCGGCCTTGCCGTCATCTCGGAACAGGATGTGCTGGGCGACCGTCTGGTCGGCAAACCCAAACGCAAGCGCAAGGCTGAAAACTTCCTGCGCGAGGTTGACACCCTCACCCCCGGTGATCTGGTGGTCCATGTCGAACATGGCGTCGGGCGTTACCTCGGCATTGAAACCATCACCGCCCTCGGTGCCCCCCACGCCTGCGTGGCGCTGGAATATGCCGAAAACGCCAAGCTGTATCTACCGGTCGAAAACATCGAACTCCTCTCCCGCTACGGTCACGAGGAAGGCCTGCTCGACCGTTTGGGTGGCGGGGCATGGCAGGCCAAGAAGGCGAAACTCAAAGAACGCATCCGTGAAATCGCGGATCGCCTGATGCGGATCGCGGCTGAGCGCGCCCTGCGCCATGCCCCCATCCTTGAGGCCCCTCATAGCCTGTGGGAGGCCTTCGCCGCCCGCTTCCCCTGGCAGGAAACCGACGATCAGCTTACCGCCATCGCCGATGTGGTGGCCGATCTGGAATCTGGCCGCCCGATGGACCGCCTCGTCGTGGGCGATGTTGGTTTTGGCAAGACCGAGGTCGCGATGCGCGCGGCCTTTGTCGCCGCGCTCGCAGGCATGCAGGTCGCCGTGATCTGCCCCACCACGCTGCTCGCGCGCCAGCATTACCGCAGCTTCGCCGAACGCTTCCGGGGCTTTCCGATCAACGTCAAACCCCTATCCCGGTTTGTTTCGGTAAAGGATGCAAAGGCCACCCGTCAGGGCCTTGCCGATGGCACCGTGGATATCTGTGTGGGCACTCATGCGCTGCTGGCCAAGGATATCCGGTTCAAGACACTGGGCCTTCTGGTGATCGACGAAGAACAGCATTTCGGCGTATCCCACAAGGAACGGCTGAAAGAGATGCGCTCCGAAATCCACGTGCTCACCCTCACCGCCACCCCCATCCCGCGCACGCTGCAACTCTCGCTCGCCGGGGTGCGGGATCTCTCGATCATCGCCACCCCGCCCGTCGATCGTCTCGCCATTCGCACCTATGTCAGCGAATTCGATCCCGTCACGCTGCGCGAGGCGCTCTTGCGCGAACGCTATCGCGGTGGGCAGTCCTTCATCGTCGTCCCCCGCATCGCGGACCTGCCGGAAATCGAGGATTTCCTCAAAACCCACGTCCCCGAGGCCACCTATATCATTGCCCATGGTCAGCTTGCCGCAGGCGATCTCGATGAGCGGATGAACGAGTTTTACGACGGCAAATATGACGTGCTTCTTTCCACCACCATCGTGGAATCTGGCCTCGACATCCCCACCGCCAACACGATGATCATCCACCGCGCCGATATGTTCGGCCTGTCGCAGCTTTATCAGATCCGGGGCCGCGTCGGCCGCGCCAAGACCCGCGCCTATTGCTTCCTCACCACCAAACCCCGCGCGCCCCTCACACCGCAGGCAATGAAACGCCTTCGCCTTCTTGGCAGCCTCGACAGCCTCGGCGCAGGCTTCAACCTCGCCTCGCATGACCTCGATCTGCGCGGCGCGGGCAACCTGCTGGGCGAGGAACAGTCAGGCCATATCAAGGAAGTGGGCTATGAACTGTACCAGCAGATGCTGGAAGACACGATCGCCAAGCTGAAATCGGGCGAACTGTCCGGCCTCGCGCCGCTCGATGATCAATGGGCGCCCCAGATCAACCTCGGAGTTCCGGTCCTGATCCCCGAAGATTACATCCCCGATCTCGACATCCGCCTCGGCCTCTATCGCCGCCTGTCATCGCTCACCACGAAGGTAGAGCTTGAAGGCTTCGCCGCCGAACTGATCGACCGTTTCGGTCCCCTCCCGCGTGAGGTGAACACGCTGATGCTTGTCATGCGGATCAAGTCGATGTGCAAACGCGCAGGGATCAGCCGTCTGGATGCCGGGCCAAAGGGGGCCACGGTACAATTCCACAACGACAAATTCGCCAATCCGGCGGGGCTCGTGGATTTCATCAAATCCGATCCCGCCAACCGCGTGCAGGGCAACAAGATCGTCCTCATGCGCGATTGGAAGACTGAGGCCGACCGCATCAAGGGCGCCTTCTCCATCGCCCGTGATCTTGCCGAAAAGGTCGTCAAACCCGAAAAGACCAAGGCAAAAGCGTAGGGTGTGCGCTCCGCGCGCACCTGCCCCCGGTCAAAGGTTCGCGCCAGGCGCACACCCTATCGTGGGATCAACCGCATCAACCCCCAACCCACCGCCGCAAACAGCGCCACCCCGATCATCAGCGGGTAAGGTGTTCCGTTGAACATCAACCCGACAGGCACCGCCAGCACCACCGAGGCGACCGTTGAAATCGCCCCCATCACGCTGGCCGCCATCCCGGCAATATGCCCCACCGGCTCCAACCCCAGCGCATTCAAATTGCCCACCGTCAGCCCTGTCACAAAGAACACGCTCGTCGTCCAAACCAGATGCACCGGAAAGGCCAGCGCGCCGGGCCACATGCCCAAGGATTTCGTCACAAGAACCGCACAGGTAAACACCACCTGCGCCGCCAGCGTCACGGTGATCATCCGCCGCATCCCCAGCCGCCCGACCAGTTTCGCGTTGATCAGGCTCGATGTCCCCGACACGATCGCGATCACCGCGAACCACAGCGCAAAGCGGTCCCCCTCGCCATAAACCTGATCGAATATCGGCTGCGTCGCCGACAACGTGGAAAACAGGCAGGCAAAGGCCAGCGTCTGCACCGCGATGGACACCACCACCACCCGATGCGACAGCACCTCGACAAAGGCCGACCGCAGCGTCGCCACCCGCAAGGGCCGCCTCTGCGGCGGCGTCAACGTCTCAGGCTGGCGCAGCCAGAACCAGATCATCGACACGGCCGAGAACACCACAAAAGCCAGGAATATCCCCCGCCACCCCGTCGCCCACATGATCCCCTCGCCGATGAAAGGCGCAATCGCCGGCACCAGCGTAAAGATCATCATCGCGAAACTCACCACCCGCGCCATGTCGCGCCCCTTGTACAGGTCACGCACCAGCGCCAGCGACACCACCCTTGGCCCTGCAGACCCCAACCCCTGCAACAGCCGCGCGATCAGAACGCCCTCCAGCGTGGGCGAAAAATACGCCACCAAAGCCGACGCACAATACAGCGCCGCCCCCGCCAGAATCACAGGCCGCCGCCCAAAGGCATCCGACAATGGCCCCGCAAACAGCGTCCCGATCCCCATGCCCAGCACGAAGGATGTCAGGATCAGCTGCGCCGCATTTGGCGCAGCGGGCGACAGCTCCGCCGCAATCTCGGGCAGGGCGGGCAGCATCGCATCTATGGAAAAGGCGATGGTGGCAAAGAGCATCGCGATCATCGCAATGAATTCACGCGGCCCCATGATGGCAGCGGGCCGGGCATTACCGGGGGCGTCGGGGGGGGCGATCTGTGTCATGACAGCGTGCTAACACGCAGCCCCGCTCAACGAAACAGCCCAAAGCGCACAGATGTCTGTGCGCCACCCCAACCGGCCAAGGGGACTGATTTTTCGCAGAAAAATCGTTGTCCCCAAAAAGGAGCGCCCACGAATTTCCTGCGAAAATTCAGCCGCTCCGCCCCCTTACCCCTGCGCGATCTTCTCCGCCAATTCGTCGATCACCCGCTGCCACATCTCCACGGGCTGCGCGCCTGACACCACATATTGCTGCGCAATCAGGAATGTGGGCACCGCCGTTACTCCCTTCTGACGCGCGTCCATATCCCGCGCCCGGATGTCATCGGCATCCGCATCGGTCGCCAACAGCCGCGCCACCGCAGCAGCATCCATCCCAACCTCTCCCGCCAGCCGCACCAGCGTCGCGGCCTCACCGATATCCGCGCCTTCCCGCCAATGCGCCTTGAACAGTCGCGCGACCATTGCCGTCTGCCGTCCCTCGATCCCCGCCCAATGGATCAACCGATGCGCATCCAGCGTATTGGGCAGGCGCGTCACCTTTTCCATGTCGATCTCGGCCCCAGCGGCTTTCGCATGCTCCGCCACCTGCAACATCGCCTGAATGGCCTTCTCCCGGCTGCCGAACTTGGCCGCCAGATAATCCACATGGCCCACACCTTCCTTTGGCATCTCGGGGTTCAGCTGAAAGGGATGCCACTGCACCTGAAACGGGTGGTTCGGGCGGCTTTCCATGGCCCGGTCCAGATTGGCCTTCCCGATCAGGCACCAGGGGCAGACGGGATCGGAAAAGATGTCCAGACGTATCACGGCGCGCCCTCCTCAGGCGTGGGTCGGGGCAGCAGCGCGGCCAGCGCCCGACGGTTCAGCTTGTTGTTGGCCGAACGCGGCAGGGCGTCAAGCCGATGGAAGATACGCGGCTGCTTCCACCGCGCCAGTTGCGCGTCGGCATGGGCCTCCAACGCCCCAACCTCCGCGCTTCCCACATAGAAACAACCTATAACCCGCACCCCCGGCTTGACCTCCACCTCCGTCACCGCCGCATCCTCGACGCCCGGGCAGATCGCCATCACCGCCTCCACCTCCAGCGGTGACACGCGAAACCCACCAGCATTCATCAGGTCATCCGCGCGCCCCGCAAATCGGATCGCCCCCTCCGCGGTCATCTCCGCCAGATCACCTGTCACGAACCAGTCGCCGCGAAACCGCGCCGCTGTCGCCGCCGCATCCCCCAGATAGCCCAGCATCACCCCGGGGTCGCGCCGATCCACCGCCAACACCCCCACCTCACCCCGGGCCACAGGCAGCCCGTCCGCGCTCAACACCGCAACATGGCGCCCCGGCTGAACCCATCCCGCCATACGCGGCAGGGCAGGGTGGTCCGGGTTGCCCGACAGATAGGTCGACACCTCCGTCATCCCCAACGCCTCATGCAGCGCACAGCCCGTCACCGCGTGCCACTCTGCACGCAGCGCGTCCGGCATCGCCTCGCCCGCGCTCAACCCATGCCGCAGCATGGGCAGCGCAGGCAGCCCGCCGCGCAGCATCTGGCGATAGACGCCCGGTGCGGCCGCAAACACCGTCACATCATATTGCCGGAGCAGCGTCCCCAACTGCCCCGTCCCAACACCCGCCGCCGGGATCAGCGCGACGGCGCCCAGCGTCCAGGGGTCCATCAACCCGGTGCCCAGCGTATAGGTCCAGTTGAACGCCCCCGCATGCAGCACCCGGTCGGCGTCAGAAATACCCTCCCAGCCGCGATGCATCATCCCCCGCGCCCAGATAGCCCGATGCGCATGCCCCACCGCCTGCGCCCGGCCAGACGTGCCAGAGGTGAACACCGCATAGGCCAGCCGCTCCGGGCTGCCCATGTCCCAGGCACAGGGGGGCAGCCTCTCCCATGCCGCCAGATCATCGCTTGCCACCACCGTGCAGGGCAGGGGATCAGGCAGTGCCACCCCATCGCCAGCCACGATCAGCGCAGGCCCCACGACCGCCGCCATCCGCGTGATCTCGGGCCCGGTCAGCGCGGCTGATGTCGGCACTGGCACCAGCCCCGCCGCAATAGCCCCCAGAAACAGTACGGGAAACTCCACTGCATTTCCCATCCGCATCAGCACCCGGTCACCGGGAACCAAGCCCCTCGCCAGCAGCCCCGTCCCACAGCCCCGCACCGCCGCCATCAACCGGGCATAGGTCCAAATCTCAATCCCCTCAGGGCTGACGATCTGCAAAGCGGTCCGCTCCGGCACCCGCGCGCAGGATGCCTCCAGCACATGACGCGCCAGATTGAACGGGGCAGGGCAGGGCGGCCAGGGGCCAAGGTCAATTTCGGACAGCATCCCGCCTTTCTAGGCCCTCACAGCGCCGTTGCAAGCAGACCCCGCCTCGCGTAATGGCGAAGCCATGGCTGGATCAGACCCGAAAACCCTCATCCGCATCGCCCGCGAAAACGGGACGGAACCGCCCGTCGCGCCTCTTGATCTGGGCCAACGCGTCCGCGACCTGCGCAAGGCGCGCGGCTGGACTCTGGAACAGGCCGCCACGCAGGCAGGCCTTGCCCGCTCGACGCTGTCGAAAATCGAGAACGGCCAGATGTCGCCCACCTATGAGGCGCTCAAGAAGCTTGCCGAAGGCCTGGCCATCACCGTGCCGCAACTTTTCACCCCGCCGTCAAAGGCTCAGGTGTCAGGCCGCATGGCGGTGACCAAGGCGAATGAAGGCCTGGGCCATGCCACCGCCACCTATGAACACGAACTCCTTGCCGGGCCGCTGACACGCAAACAGATGCTGCCCTACCGCGCCCGCATCCGCGCCCGCGATTTCGATGAATTCGATGGCTGGGTCCGCCATGATGGCGAGGAATTCCTCTACGTTCTCACCGGCGTCGTCCGGCTCTATACCGAATTCTACGAACCCGTCGATCTGCGCCGGGGTGACAGCGCCTATTACGATGCCTCGATGGGCCATAACGTGATCAGCCTGTCGGATGAGGATGCCACGATCCTCTGGGTCACCTCCCTGGCCTGACCCCAGATGCGTTTTCTGACGCAGAAAACGTGGCGAATTCTGACACAGAATTCGGGGCCGCAACCTGCGGCCCCCAACCCGGGGCAACCCGGAATTTGCGTCAAATTCCGCCGCGAATTCTGCGCCAGAATTCGCGGCTGGAATTCGCCGCCGGAACGCGTCCAGATCAGAACGTGTTCTGCACCGTCCGCGCCCCGGCCGAGATGTCCTCGCCCACACCCGCGATCGTGGCACAACCCGCCAAAGCCATCAGCACCACCACCAGACCCAGATATGCCTTCATCATTCCCGTCCTCATTCCTGATACCACCAGACCTCGGGCTGAAAGCCCGGCCAATCGCCATAAAGCGGCAGGCGTTCGGGATATTTCAACTCCTTGCGATGCGCCAGCCGTGACACATCCGAATACCAGATCGGAATCACATAGCGCCCCGTCGTCAGCACCCGGTCCAGCGCCTGCACCGCCGCCACAAAGTCCGCCTCATCCTCTGCGGCCACCATGGTGGCGATCATCGCCTCGGCAGCGGGGGAATTCATTCCCATCCAGTTGCGCGTCCCCGGTTCCGTCACCCCTGCCGATCCCCAATACAGCGTCTGCTCATTGCCCGGCGACAGCGACAAGGACCGGATGTAATGCGTCATGTCGAAATCGTAATTCGTGGTCCGCTCCTTGTACTGCGCGGAATCCACCGTGGTGACACGCGCCTCGATCCCCAGCCGCTTCAACGCTTCCACATAGATCGTCGCCGCATTGATGATGTCATCGGCGCCATTCGTGATCAGGATTTCAAACGCAAACGGCTCACCCGCCGCATTCTTCAGCACTCCGTCCTGCACCGTCCATCCGGCCTCTTCCAGCAGCGCCGTCGCCGCCCGGATCGCGCCCCGGTTGGCCTCGCTCCCATCGCCCACTGGCAGGGCATAGCCCTCCAGCGCGCCGGGCAGCAGCTCTGCCTTGAACGGCTCCAGCAATTCCGCAACCCGCCCCTCGGCAGGCGCGCCGGGCACCATGCCAAGCGGCGAGTTGGAGAAATAGGATTGGATCCGCGGCTGCGCGCCGCCATTCAACGTCTTGTTCACCAACTCGAAATTGAACGCCGTGATCAGCGCCTCGCGCACGCGCCAATCGGCAAACAGAGGCCGGCGTGTGTTGAACACAACCCCCTCGATCCCCGAAGGCCGACTGTGCGGGATGACCGATTTCACCACATCACCCGCAGTGACGGCTGGGAAATCGTATTGCTGTTCCCACTTCACAGGGTTCGTCTCTCGCCAGCTGGTGATCTCGCCCGCCTTGAAGGCCTCGAACACCACCCCGCCATCGCCGAAATAGTCATAGCGGATTTCATCCAGATTGTGCTGGCCCCGGTTGAAGGGCAGATCCGCCCCCCACCAGTCCGGGTTCTTCCGATAGCTGATGAACCGCCCGGGATCGAACTCTGCCACCACATAAGGCCCCGATCCGATGGGGGCCTCCAGCGACGACAATGTGAAATCCTTTCCGTCCCACTGCGCCTTTTTCAGAATCGGTCGCAGGCCAAGGATCAGAGGCAATTCCCGGTCCTCGGTATTGAAGGTGAACTTCACGCTGCGCTCGCCCGTCTGCTCCACCGCGCCGATTTTTTTCCATGCTGCAGCATAGCGCGGCTGCCCCTTGGTCCCCAGCGTCTCAAAGGACCAGATCACGTCTTCCACCGTCACCGGGCTGCCATCCGAGAATCGCGCCCCCTCACGCAGGGTAAATTCCACGAAGGTCCGTGCCTCATCCGTATTAACCGATTCGGCCAAAAGTCCGTACAGCGTGAAGGGTTCGTCAAAAGACCGCCCCAGCAATGTCTCTACCGTATGCGCCGTCAGGCCCGCCGGGGCGATGCCATTCACGATGAACGGGTTGAGCGAATCGAACCCCCCGCTTTCCCCGAAAACGATTCGTCCCCCCTTGGGGGCATCCGGGTTTGCATAGGGCAAGGACACAAAATCCGGGGGGAGGGCAGGCTCCCCATACATAGCTATGCCATGCGACTGGGCCCACGCCAGACCCGGCACAGCCATGAGGGCAACCGCCGTTGCCACCCCCCGCAGACCACCAATAAATCTTGAACGCATCACGTAACTCTCCTCCACGGGTCATTTTTCTTAACCACGACCCTAAGGCCGCCTGCCTTCCATTTCAAACTTTTAGCTTGGATACCGGCAATAGGCCGCGTATAAGATATGCACTGCTCGATAGGTTTCTTGCCTGTATGAAACCTGCCTCAATAACTAGACGCCGGCTTCGTGCCGGCGTTTTTTTTATGCATCACACCCCCGCGATGCGCCGCATTGCGGGCTGGCATTCGCCCCCGCAGCATGTGTAACTTTGCACGTGCAGCAAAAGGGGGCCATGATGGACCTGAACGGCAAGACCGCGATCATCACAGGATCGAACTCCGGCATCGGCCTCGGCGTGGCCGAGGAATTGGCCCGCGCCGGGATCAACGTCGTGATCAACAGCTTCACCGACCGGGATGAGGATCACGCCCTCGCCGCGCGCATTGCCGCCGATCACGGCGTCACCGCCCGCTACATCGCCGCCGACATGTCCAAGGCGGAAGAATGCCGCGGGCTGATCGAAAAAGCCGGCGGCTGCGACATCCTCGTGAACAATGCAGGCATCCAGTTCGTCGCCCCTGTCGAAGAGTTCCCCATCGAAAAGTGGAACCAGATCATCGCGGTCAATCTCTCCTCTGCCTTCCACACCATAGCGGCAGCCCTGCCGGGCATGCGGGCCAAAGGCTGGGGCCGCATCATCGACATCGCTTCGGCTCATGGCCTGACTGCCAGCCCCTACAAAAGCGCCTATGTCGCCTCCAAACATGCGGTGGTCGGGCTGACCAAGACTGTCGCGCTGGAAACAGCGGGGCAGGGGATCACCTGCAACGCCATCTGCCCCGGCTATGTCCTCACCCCGCTGGTCGAGGCGCAGATCCCCGATCAGATGAAGGTCCACAACATGGACCGCGACACCGTGATCCGTGAGGTGATGCTGCAACGCCAACCCTCACGCCAATTCGCCACCACCGCCCAGATCGGCGGCACCGTGCTTTATCTCTGCTCGCCCTATGCCGATCAGGTCACGGGAACCACCATCAGCGTGGATGGGGGATGGACGGCGCTGTGACGATCCGCCTCAACCTCGCCCTGCAAGGCGGCGGCGCACATGGCGCCTTCACCTGGGGCGTGCTCGACCGTCTGCTGGAAGAAGAGCGGATCGAAGTCGCCGCCCTGTCCGGCACCTCCGCCGGCGCACTGAACGCGGCGGCCTTCAAGGCCGGGATCATCGCAGGCGGGCGGCAGGGGGCAAAGGACAGCCTCGCCGCGCTCTGGGCGCAGGTCGCCAATGTGGGCGATTTCCGCATGGCCCGCTGGATGCAACCCTTCTGGACCGCATCGCGCGCGCTGACCGACGCTGTCGAGACAGCCTTTCCCGTCTCGCCCCAGGGGCTCGCCGCACAAGTCTGGTCTCCCTATGGCTGGGGTCCCTTTTGGGAGAACCCGCTGGAACCGGTGGTGCGCCGCCTCGATTTCAGCCGGGTCTGCGACAGCGCCGGCCCGCGCCTCTTCGTGGGGGCCACCAATGTCCGCACGGGCCGCATCCGCGTCTTCGAAGGGGCTGACCTGACGCCCGAGGCGCTTCTTGCTTCGGCCTGCCTGCCCACCGTCTTTCAGGCCGTCACGATCGAGGGGGAAACCTACTGGGATGGCGGCTATTCCGGCAACCCGCCGCTCTATCCGCTTTACGCCCCCGATCTGCCCGATGACATCGTCATCGTCTCGATCAACCCCTGGCTCCGGGATGAGGTGCCGATGTCCCCGCTCGATATCCAGAACCGCATAAACGAGATCAGCTTTCACGCCGCGCTGCTGGGCGAGTTGCGCGCGATCAAGTTCGTGAAGCGGCTGATCGCCGAAGGGCGCATGGAGCGTGGCCAGATGAAGGATGTGCTGCTGCACCTCATCGCCGATGATGCGCTGATGACGGAATTGTCGGCAGGCACCAAGCTTTCGCCCAATCCCGGCGTGATCGCGCGCCTGCATGAGGCTGGTCGCGCCGCCACCGATGCCTTCCTGTCGCGACATGGGGCCGATCTGGGCCAGCGTGCCAGCCTCGATCTGACCACGCTGCTGGCCTAGCTCACTTGCCGATCAGCGGCTCTTTCTGTGCAGGATAGACCAGCCCGCCCGACACCACCAACTTCGCCGCCTCATCGGGTTTCATGTCCAGAAAGATCACCTCGCGTCGGGGCACATAGATCAGCACCCCCGATGTCAGCGGCGTCAGCGCGACAAAGACCGCGATCATGTCCTCCGCCCCGGGCAGCTTGGTCGCAATCTCGCCCTTGGGGCTGGATGCCACCAACCCCACCGCCCAGGCCCCGGCACGCGGAAACTCCACCAGACAGGTCCGGTCAAAGGTCTTTTCCTTCTGCGCGAAAACCGTCTCGGTGATCTGCTTCAACCCGCCATAGATCGACCGCACCACCGGCACGCGTTCCACAAGCTGCTCGGCCTGTCCCATCAGCGTGCGGCCCAGAAACCCCCGTGCCATCCAGCCGACGAACACCGTAAAGACCAGAAACACCGCCACGCCCACACCGCGCAGCGGAAAGGCCACCTCCGGCCCAAAGATGCGATGGACGATTTCCTCAGGCTGATAGGCCGCCGGGATCAGCGGCAGGATCCAGCCATCCAGCCACCCCACAACCGACCAGATCAGCCACAGCGTCAGCCCCGTGGGCAACACGACGACCAACCCGGTCAGAAAGCTTGCCCTAAGCGCGCCCAGCAGGCTGCGCTTTGGCGGATGGTTCTCTGTCATTGTCCCCGTTCCCTTGTTCCCGCCAATCTAGGAACGCGCACTCATTCCTACAACCTTCCCGTCACGCCCCGCGTGCCAGCGCCCCGGCAATCGCCGCCCCAAGCCGCGCATTGTTCAGAACAAGGGCAATGTTGGCCGCCAGCGACCGCCCCTCGGTCAATTCAAAGATGCGCTGCAACAGGAAGGGCGTCACCGCCTTGGCCGCGATCCCCTGCGCCTGTGCCTCGGCCAACGCCGCCTCGATCACCGGGCCGATCACATCGCGCGTAATCTCGGCTTCCGCCGGGATCGGGTTCGCCACCAACTGCCCCCCCGGCAACCCCAGCGCCGCCCGCATCCGCGCCGCCGCCGCAATCTCGGCCGCGCTGTCCATCCGCAAGGGCGCCTTCAGCCCGCTATCGCGCGACCAGAACGCCGGAAAGGCATCCTGACCGTAAGCAATCACCGGCACCCCCGCCGTTTCCAGATATTCCAGCGTCTTGGGCAGGTCCAGGATCGCCTTCGCCCCCGCCGCCACCACTGTCACCGCCGTCTGCGCCAGTTCCGGCAGATCGGCGGAAATGTCGAAACTCGTCTCCGCTCCGCGATGCACGCCACCAATCCCCCCGGTGGCAAAGACCGCAATCCCCGCCAGCCGCGCGCAGATCATCGTGGCCGCCACCGTCGTCGCCCCCACGCCGCCCGTGGCCAGACAGGCGGCAAGGTCCGCCCGGCTCAGCTTGGCCACGCCCTTGGCCTGTCCCAGCGCGTCCAGTTCTGCCTCGGTCAGCCCCACATGGATACGCCCGCCCATCACGGCAATTGTCGCGGGCACCGCGCCATGGGCGCGAATCTCGGCCTCCACCGCCCGCGCTGCCTCCACATTCTGCGGAAACGGCATGCCGTGGGTGATGATCGTTGATTCCAGCGCCACCACCGGCGCGCCATCCCGCAGTGCCGCCGCCACTTCTGGCGAAAAGGTCAACACATCCATCTCATTGCCCTTCATGCAAAGCGCGCGGGATCGCAGGCCCGCAGCGATAATCCGAAAACGTCACCCGGAACCGCGCCCGCTCCGGCGAACAGGCCATGATCCCCACCTTTGCGGGCAACCCCGCCGGCAGATATCCCAGCCGCGCCAGAATCCATCCCCCCGCCGGATTGGCCACATCCACCCGCACCGCCTCGGCGTGCCGCGTCAGCCGAAGGCGCAACTTGCTGGCATCAAAGGGCAGGGGCATCGTCGCCCAATCCGAATGAAGGTTGGTAATCACGGTGGAAAACACCGGCTGGCCGTCATTCACCTCGACCCCGCATTTGATCCAGTGCTGATCCGACAGCAGCATCATCAACCCGGCCTGATCATAAAGCGCGCGGTAATTCCCGGAAATCGTCACTTCGGCGGTGAAATCGCCCTGCGCAGCTTCCCACAGAAAATGGCCATTGTGGCGCACAAAACCATAGAACGTCTCGCGCCAGAAATCGGTGTTCTCGCCGGTCACCACTTCCAGACCGGCCGGGCTCTCGCTCTGCTCCACCGGCGGGTTCATCCACGTCATCCGTGAAAATCGGCTCATTCCGGCATCTCCCCGCTCACATAAGTCGCCGCTGCCCGGATCGCGGCGGCCAGCGCCTCGGCTCGGGTCGCACCGCGCCGTTCGGCCACGATATGCGCGGCCATGAAGGTATCCCCCGCGCCCGTCACCCGCGTGACCATTACCTTGGGGGGCGCATCCACAATCACACCCAACCCCCGCGCGCCCTCGGCACAAGACCTGCCGCCATCGGTGACAAGCACCCGCGCCGCGCCCCGCGCCAACAGCCCCTCCGCCGCCGCCGCCGCACTGTCAAAAGTGTCATGCGCAATCAACCCGGCTTCCTCAAGGTTCACATACAGCGTCGCGCGCGGATGGCCCATCAGGGGCTGCAACCGCTCCGCCTTGCCGGGGCTGGCCGGGGCCACCCGCAAATCCGCCGCCGCAAACAGGGGCGATGCCGCGATATCGGCCAACAGATGCACCGTCAGGTTCCCGTCCAGTGCGATCATCCCCGCCCAAGGCGCGCCCGCCGACCCAAGACTGCCATCCGCCAGCGGCCGCAGGATCTTGTCCCCCGCCGCCTCCAGCGAATGGGCATCCGCAATCGCCGCGATCAGCCCGTTCGCGCCCTCGATCGCCATATACTGATCCGTGGGTAGGTCATCCGACCGATAGGCAAACCTCGTCTCCACCCCCAGACGCGCGCAATCGTGGATCAGCTCATTCCCCGCAGCATCGCGCCCGATGGCCGTCAGCACCGCAGGCCGCAACCCCAGCCGCGCCAGCGTCATGGCGATGTTCATCGCCACGCCCCCGGGCAACCGCGTGATCCGCCCCGGCACATCCGACCCTTGCCGCATCACGATGGCAGACCGCCCGATGATGTCCCAAAGAACCGATCCGATGCAAAGAATGTCAGGTGTATGCATGCAGCGGTTCCTGACAAAGCGGCCTCACGCATGCAAGCCAAATCCTCCGCGCCGCGTTCGGTTTCGGCGCGGCCGCCTCCCCACGAACGGCTTGGTTTTTGTGCGAAACCCCGAAAAATGCACATCAAGCGGGCGCATGCCTGCATCATTCGGGGCGGGCGGGCAATTGCACTGGTGGCAAGAGCACCCGGTTTGCGACGAAGGTTTAGTGATTGATCCTATGGGGGTAACGATGTTGCAAAACTGGATGAAAACAACGGGTGCCGCGGCGGCGCTGATCGTGACGGCAGGCATGGCCCCGGCCCAGACCGAAATGCCCTTCGCGCTGGACTGGAAGTTCGAAGGTCCAGCCGCGCCCTATTTCGTGGCCGTGGACAAGGGCCATTTCGCTGCCGAAGGTCTGACGGTGGAAATCTCCGAAGGCGCGGGATCGCTGGATGCCATTCCAAAGGTCGCAACCGGCGCCTTTCCCGTGGGCTTTGCCGATATCAACAGCCTGATGAAATTCCTCGATCAAAATCCCGGCGCGCCGGTCACCGCCGTGATGATGATCTATGACAAACCGCCTTTCGCCGTCGTCGGGCGCAAATCCCTCGGCGTCACCGCCCCCGCCGATCTGGCAGGCAAGGTGTTGGGCGCCCCGCCGCCAGACGGTGCTTGGGCCCAGTTCCCCATCTTTGCCGCTGCCAATAGCCTCGACATGGCGTCGATCACGGTTGAACCCGTGGGCTTTCCCACCCGCGAACCCATGCTTGCCGAAGGCAAGGTTGCCGCCGTCACCGGCTTTTCCTTTTCCTCGACCCTGAACCTGAAACGGTTGGGCGTCCCGGCAGATGACATTTCGGTCATCCTGATGGCCGATCACGGGGTAGACCTCTATGGCAACGCGGTTATCGTGAACACCGAATTCGCCGCCGCCAACCCCGCTCTCGTCACCGGCTTCCTGCGCGCCATCGGCAAGGGCTGGAAGGACAGCATCGCCGATCCGGCCATGGCGATCGAAGCGCTTGTCGCGCGCAACCCCGCCGCCGATGCGGCGCTAGAGGCAGAGCGTCTGCAAATGGCCATCACCGATAACGTGGCAACGCCTTGGGTGCTGGAAAACGGCATGGGCGGCATTGATGCCGACCGCATGGCAAGGGCGATCGAACAGACCAAATCCGTCTACACCTTCGTGAATGCCCCCGATGCGGCGCTGTATTTCGACAGCAGCTTTCTTCCCACCGATGGCAGCCTGTCCCTGAAATGATCGCGCGCGGCCCTCGCTGTTGCGGGGGCCGTCCAACCTGCAGGGCCACATGGAAAAGCTGATCGAAATCAAAGGCGTGACTCACGCCTACCAGACAAAGGCCGGCCCTCTGCCGGTGCTGGACAATCTGAACGTCTCCGTCCCGGCGGGTGCCTTCTGCGCGGTTGTCGGGCCGTCGGGCTGCGGCAAATCCACCCTGACGCGCCTTGTGGCCGGTCTGATGAAGCCCGACAGCGGCGAAGTGTGGCTGCACGGCGAACGTGTGGTTAGCCCACGCAAGACGGTGGGCATGGCGTTCCAGAACCCCGTCCTGCTGGAATGGCGCAACATTCTGGATAACGTCATCCTGCCGCTGGAAATCGTGGCCCCCCGTATGCCGCAAAAGGACCGCGTCGCCCGCGCCATGCACCTTCTGGAAATGGTCGGTCTGAATGGCTTTGAAGCCAAACGCCCCAGCCAGTTGTCGGGCGGCATGCGCCAACGCGCCAGCCTCTGCCGCGCCATCGTGCACAAGCCTGATGTGCTCATCATGGACGAACCCTTTGGCGCGCTTGACAATTTCACACGTGAGGATCTTTGGCAAACCATGCGCGACCTGCGCGCCGCCGAACCCTTCACCTGCGTGCTCATCACCCATGACCTGCGCGAAAGCGTGTTTCTCGGCGATCAGGTGATCGTCCTGTCAGGGCGGCCCGCCACCACGCAATATGTGCTGGATGTCGACCTTCCCGCCGACCGCCGCATCGACATTCTCTACACCCCACAAGCCACGGAAATGCTGCATCTTCTGCGTGACCAGATCCGCATCGCGCAGGGGCGCGACGGGGCGGTGCATTGATGGATATGGCAAAGCGCATCGCCGTGCCGCTTGGCGCAATCATTGCCTTTCTGGCCTTCTGGGAATTCCTAGTCTGGGTCAATGGCTGGCCCAACTACAAGATGGCCTCGCCCTCCGACCTGCCGCCCGCCTTCATCCGCTTTGCGCCCCTGTTCCTAGAGATGGGCTGGCAAACGCTTTGGCGCACCGTTGCGGGCCTCGGCCTTGCCGTGCTGTTCGGAACGCTTCTCGGCATGGCGATGGGTTTTTCCAAACTGGCGCGCGATGCCCTCTATCCGCTGCTGGTGGGCTTCAACGCCGTGCCAAAGGCCACGCTCGTGCCCGTGATCGCGCTGATCTTCATCGGCCAGCATGATTTCAACACCGTCCTGATGGCCTTCCTCATCAGCTTCTTTCCGATTGCCGTTTCCGTGGGCATCGGTCTTTCGACGCTGGAACCCGAATACCGCGACATTCTCCGCAGCCTCGGCGCCAGCCGATTGACCATCTTCCGCAAGATCGCGCTGCCAAAGACTTTGCCGGAATTCTTCGGCGCGCTGAAAGTGTCGGTCACTCTGGCCTTCATCGGCACCAACCTGGTGGAAATCGTCTCGCCCCACGGGCGTGGTCTGGGCGCCTTGTTCAAGTCAGGCGAACAGAATGGCGACTACCCCCTCATGTTCGCCGTCCTGATCGCGCTCGCCTTCCTGGGCATCGTGCTTTACTACGCCGTCGTGGCGCTGGAACGCACCTTTGCCGGCTGGGCCGAACGCCCGGAAAGCTGACCGCTTTTTCCCAGATGGGGCTCAGATGGGGCAGGGGGGGTTGCAATTCCCGCCCCTTGCAGCTAAACGCACGCCACTTCACAGGCACCGCTTGGGCTTTTCGGGGAGAAATCCCGCAAAGTCCGCCGGTTGGGGGGAAACCCCTGAGACAGCGATGCCAAGGAATAAACCGGAAAGGAACACGACCATGGCTCTCCCAGAGTTTTCCATGCGTCAGCTGCTTGAAGCTGGCGTTCACTACGGCCACCAGACCGCACGCTGGAACCCGAAGATGGGTCAGTACATCTACGGCGACCGCAACGGCATCCATATCCTCGACCTGACGCAGACCGTTCCCATGCTGGAACAGGCGCTCAAAGTCGTGCGCGACACCGTCGCCAAGAACGGCCGCATCCTCTTCGTCGGCACCAAGCGTCAGGCCCAGAAGCCGATCGCCGAAGCCGCCGAAAAATGCGCCCAGTTCTACATGAACCACCGTTGGCTGGGCGGCACGCTCACCAACTGGAAAACCGTCTCGCAGTCGATCAACCGCCTCAAGCAGATCGACGAAATGATGGCTCACGGCGCCGAAGGCCTGACCAAGAAGGAACGCCTGAACATCGAGCGTGAGCAGAACAAACTGCAAGCCTCGCTGGGCGGCATCCGCGAAATGGGCGGCACCCCGGACCTGATCTTCATCATCGATGTGGGCAAGGAAGACCTCGCCATCCTCGAGGCGCAGAAGCTCGGCATCCCGGTCGTGGCCGTGGTCGACACCAACTGCTCGCCCAAGGGCGTGGATTACGTGATCCCCGGCAACGATGACGCCGCACGTGCCATCGCGCTCTATTGCGACCTTATCGCCCGTGCCGCACTTGATGGCATGTCGGCACAGCTCGGCGCCGCCGGCATCGACGTGGGCGCGCTGGAAACAGCCCCCGAAGAAGAAGCCGTCGCCGAAGCCTGATCCCGGCCTGTCATACCGCCTGTCACAGGGCGTTTACCCGGGGGGGATACCTCCCGGGTCACACATGAATTTCAGGAGTCTGACATGACAATCACCGCAGCAATGGTGAAGGAACTGCGCGAAGCCACCGGCGCAGGGATGATGGATGTTAAGAAGGCCCTCACCGAAACCAACGGTGACATGCAGGCCGCCGTGGATTGGCTGCGCACCAAGGGCCTCGCCAAGGCCGCGAAAAAGGCCGACCGCGTCGCTGCGGAAGGCCTCGTTGGCGTTGCCGTCTCGGGCGGCAAGGGCGTGGCGGTCGAGGTGAACTCGGAAACCGATTTCGTCGGCAAGAACGCCGATTTCCAGAACCTCGTCCGGGGCATCACCCATGCCGCGCTGAACGTGTCCGATCTCGACGCGCTCAAGACGGCAGATATGGGCGGCAAGCCGGTTGAACTGGTACTGCAGGAAACCATCGCCACCATCGGCGAAAACATGAACCTGCGCCGCATGGCATCGGTCGAAGGTGACGCCGTCGCCTCCTACATCCACACCTCCGCCGCTGATGGCCTCGGCCGCATCGGCGTTCTGGTGGCGATCAAGGGCACCGATACCGGCATCGGCAAGCAGGTTGCGATGCACATCGCCGCCACCTCGCCGGTTTCGCTGTCCGAGGCCGACATGGATGCCGACACCATCGCCCGCGAACTGGCCGTGCAAACCGCCAAGGCGCTGGAAGAAAACGCAGCCTCGGCCAAGCCGAAGCCCGAAGCGGTGATCCAGAACAATATCATCCCGGGCCGGATGAAAAAGTTCTTCGAGGAATCGACGCTGCTGAACCAGAAGTTCGTGATCAACCCCGATATCACCGTGGCCCAGGCGGCCAAGGATGCGGGCGTGGAAATTCTGGGCTTTGTCCGCATGGCTGTGGGCGAAGGCATCGAAAAGGAAAAGGAAGATTTCGCCGCCGAAGTGGCCAAGGCCCTGAACGGCTGATCTTCTCTCTCACCGCATCGAATGGCCCGTCCCGCAAGGGGCGGGCCTTTTGCAATGGGGCCGCGCAGGGGGCAGCGTAAACCGCCGCATCACAGCATGACGCACAAAGAAAAACGGTGCAGCCTTGCGACTGCACCGTATCTCCATGCGTCCTGCCTTGGGGATGAGGCATCGCGCACAAGCAAAGCGTCGGTCAGGCGACGGGAAATTCCGCCTTTCCGACAAAAAGCCACCTCCCCGGGGATGAGGAAGGGCGGACGCCAACAGGATGCGGTGAAATACGTCCGTTCACCCCGCCAACCGTTCCGGGCCGAAGCCAGCACTCATCAGAACGTAGCGTCAAAAGACATGTTAACGCGGCGTAAAGATAGTCAGGGATTCCCTACCTTGCGGCTGTTGCCGCCAGGGCCGCCGGGGCAGGGGCCGGGTCGTCCCCGCCAACCTTTTGAAAAATCATGTTCAACAGCGCGGCCTTGGCCACCGCCTGCGCTGTTGTGTCCACATCTAGCGCCTCACGCGCCAAGCGCAGATGCTTTTCCACCATCGCAGGCGATATCTGCATCAGCAGCGCCACATCCTGCGTCGTCTTGCCGTCCGCCACCCATTCCAGCGCCTCACGCTGCCGCTGCGTCAGCGGGCGACGGCGGTTCCCTCCCGGCATGTTGACGATCTTCAGATGCATCATGTTGGCTACAGCCAGAATTTCCTGCCGCCGTTCGGCCCAGATGCCTTCTACTGCGTCATGGTCCAGCCCCGGATCGGCGATCATCCCCAGCGCCCCCTTGGCCCGGCTGGATGTTTCGGGAAAACTCACCGTGATCCCGGCCACCACCCCCATAGCCGCATTCTGCCGCACGGCCGCCGCCTCCGCCTCGCTCAGCGCACCGCGATCAAAGGCTTCCTTCACCCATTTCCACGTACAGGCCCCGGTATTTTCTTGCGCCCAGCGAAAGGCCGGCGTCCGCGCGAACAACCCACCCGAAAAATAGCGCCGCGCATAATCATCATCCCCGGTGGTCAGAAAGACGGCATCCTCCGGATTGCCGATCGACCGTTCGGATGCAAAGCGCGTGAATCCATAATTCACCCGGCCAAAACCAAGCCCGGCAAAATAACCGGTCCCGGCCTCCCAGACCGGGCGCACAGCCACAGCCTCGGCAATCCGCGCCAAAAGCGGAAGAACCTCACTCACCGCCACCATCCCCGTTTCGCCCCACCAGACCCCACTCCGGCGCGGCTTGTCCTAGACACCTTAACTGTCTAACCACGCCTCCATGGGCTGTCGAGTGAAACAGCCGACAAGCACGGGAAGGGCGCGCGATGAAAGCAGATATCCTGGTGATCGGTGGTGCGGTTATGGGCGCATCCGTGGCCTTCTGGCTGAAACGCATGCAGCCTTCGCTTGATGTCCTTGTCGTCGAACGCGATCCCAGCTTCGCGCGCGCCTCCACCGCGCTGTCTGCCGCCGGAATCCGTCAGCAATTCACCACCCCGGTGAACGTGGAAATCTCGCGATTCGGCATCGGCTTCATCCGCAATTTTCAGGAAAGCCTCGGCCTCGATGTGGGCATCCCCACGCTGGGCCTGCGCGAAAATGGCTATCTCTTCCTCGCCCGCAGCGACACAGCGCTCGCCACCCTGACCGAGGTCGCCGCGATGCAGCACGCCCATGGCGCCGCGACCGAGATCTGGACCCCGGATCAGACCGCCGCGCGCCTGCCCTGGCTCAACACCTCCGATCTTGCTGGTGCCAGCTTCGGCCCGCGTGATGAAGGCTTCTTCGACAATATGGGTCTGCTCGCAGGCTTCCGCACCGCCGCCAAAGCCCTCGGCGCGCACTTTGTCACCGACATCGTCACCGGCCTCACCACCAGTGCTGGTCGCGTGACGGGCGTCACGCTGGGGCAGGGGGGGCAGGTCGCCTGCGGGGCGGCTGTCAACGCCGCAGGCCCCCGCGCGGCACTGGTGATGGCCATGGCAGGCCTCCCCCTCGCCGTGGAACCCCGCAAGCGCACGGTCTTTGTGATCGACGCCCCCAATGCCCGCCTTCCCGGCGCACCGCTGCTGATCGATACCGAATACTGGATCAGGCCCGAACATCAGCAATGGATCACCGCCACCGTGCCCGCCGATGACGGCCCCTGCGATGCGGATGACTTCGAACCCGACCTGAACCTGTGGGAAGATGTCATCTGGCCCGCACTCTGGCACCGCGCGCCGTGCTTTGACGCGGTCAAGGTCATCCGTCACTGGGTCGGCCATTACGCCTATAACACGCTCGATCAGAACGCGATCCTCGGGCCACATCCGGCCTTGCCGAACCTCTACCTCATCAACGGTTTTTCCGGCCACGGGTTGCAGCAATCACCCGCCGTGGGCCGTGGCCTGGCCGAACATATCCTGACAGGCGGCTGGCAGACCATCGACCTCTCCGATCTCTCGGTCGAACGGATGATCGAAGGCCGCCCATTCGCGGAACTGGCGGTCGTCTAGGCCGGGCTTCACCCTGACAGCCTGCTTGAAATCCGATTAAAGCCCGCTCACCGCTACGTCCGCTGCGTGCATACGCCCGTCTGCACCGCCGTCTGCACCATGCGCTGCACGCTCAGATCGCCGCTTCCGCCGCCTTGCGGATCGCCGCGATATTGGCGCCATACGGGGCAGGGTGGTCAACCGACCCGCCCTTGAACACCGCCGATCCGGCCACAAGCACATCCGCCCCGGCAGCAGCCACCAACGGTGCCGTCTCCACCGTCACCCCCCCGTCAATCTCGATATGGATCGGCCGATCCCCGATCATGGCACGCAAGGAACGCACCTTATCTATCTGGGAATGAATGAATTTCTGCCCACCAAAGCCGGGATTGACCGTCATCACGCAGATCAGATCCACCAGATCCAGCAAATGCGCCACAGCCTCGATCCCGGTACCGGGATTGATGGCCAGACCGGCTTTTTTCCCAGTGTTGCGAATGGCTTGCAGCGTCCGGTGAATGTGCGGCCCGGATTCCAGATGCGCAGAAATCACATCCGCGCCCGCATTGGCATAGCCCTCGATGAACGGATCGACCGGCGCGATCATCAAATGCACATCCATCACGCCCTTGATATGCGGACGGATCGCCGCACACATCGCAGGCCCAAAGGTCAGGTTCGGTACAAAATGCCCATCCATCACATCCACGTGCACCCAATCCGCACCTTGCGCCTCAATCGCCCGGCACTCGGCGCCAAAGTTCGCAAAGTCCGCCGACAGGATCGACGGGGCAATCTTGATCGCACGCGAGAATGTCATCGAATGTCTCCGGAAACCGTGGCAGGGTTGGCTTTCCCGGCTTCTAACGCAATCCATGGCCCAAGGCCAGCAGCGGGACACCATATCCCGCGTATTACATAATATTGGTTATCGGTTATTCATATGGGGCGAAGCCGCCGCCCCCTCATCTAATCACCAGTGAGCGGTGCATCCGCCCGACGCACGGTCCAGACCTGCTTTTCGTACAGAAAAAAGGTTGATCCCCTTCTTCTCCAGCCGATAGCCCGCATCTTCCGCCGAGGCATGCAGCCGCGCGAAAAAATCCCTGCGCTTCAACGCCAGATGGATCGCGGCATAAGCCTGCTTCGGTTTGCCGGTCCGCCGGATGAAATAGCTTCTGTGATTGCCAAACGACTCCAGCCCGACCTCCGCGACGTCTGACCAATCAAACCGTTCATCGCGCATATCGAACGACCTGCGGACCCGGATCGTGAAGCCGCCACTGTGAAAGGTCACACCGTCACTCAAAGGCCGCGACACGAAGATCAGCCGCACGCCAAGCGCCACAAAGACCACAGACAGCAGCGCCATCGCGTAAAAAACATCTGGCCAATCGCCCAACCGGCTAAGCCCGGTATGCTTGATCGTGGTATAAATCGGGATCGCCGGAAACACCGCCGCCGCAATCAGCGAAAGGCCGACAAAGCGGTTCAACCTGCGATCTTGCCGGATATCGGGCGGAAGCTTCGGCCCTTCGGGCGTCTGACCGCTGCCCTTTTGTGGATCTTTCTGAACCATCGCAGCACCAGCATCACCAGAACAGGCGCAAAAATCACAAGGATTCAGGGCACAAGCATGACGATATAGGGAAAAGTTGGCGCACCCAGCACGATTCGAACGTGCGACCTTTGCCTTCGGAGGGCAACACTCTATCCAGCTGAGCTATGGGTGCGCTGTGCAGTCCGATTACCGAAAAGCCGGGGGGGATGCAACTGCCTATGCACCCCCTGCCCCGATCAGGCGTTGAAAAGTTCGTTCGCCAACTCCAGCGCCGAAACCAGCGCATCCACCTCGGCCTTGGTGTTGTACAGCCCGAACGACGCGCGGCAGGTTGCGCCCACGCCCATATGTTCCATCAACGGCATCGCACAATGCGTGCCGGCCCGTACCGCCACGCCGCGTTTGTCGAGGATGGTCGATATGTCATGTGCATGCGCAGCACCCGCCATGGTGAACGAGAATATCGCCCCCTTGGTGGCCGAATTTCCCTGCACATTCAACCAGTTGATCCCCGCAAGCTTCGCCCGCGCATAATCGCGCAGGTCCCGCTCATGGGCGGCGATGTTCTCCATCCCCAGACCCATCATGTACTCCAGCGCCACGCCCAGACCGATCTGCGCGACGATCGATGGCGTGCCCGCCTCAAATTTCATCGGCGGGTCGTTCCACGTCACCGTGTCACGGCCCACATCGCGGATCATGTCGCCACCGCCCAGGAACGGCCGCATCTCCTCCATCCGTTCGCGCCGGATATAGATCGCCCCGGAACCACTGGGCCCGTAAAGCTTATGCCCCGTCACCGCGTAGAAATCACAGCCAATCGCCTGCACATCCACCGGCATATGTACCGCCGCCTGCGATCCATCCACCAGCACCGGCACGCCCTTTTCGCGCGCGCCCCGGCAGATCACCGCCACATCCACCACCGTGCCCAGCACGTTGGACATATGCGTCACAGCCACCAGCTTCGTCCGCGGACCGATGGCATCAATCACCGCCTGCGGGTCCAGATCGCCGTTCGCGTCACACTCCACCCATTTCAGCACTACCCCCTGCCGTTCCCGCAGGAAATGCCACGGCACGATATTGGCGTGATGCTCCAGGATGGACAGTACGATCTCATCCCCCGCCTGCAAGCGCGGCGCGGCCCAGCCGTATGAGATCAGGTTGATCCCTTCCGTCGTGCCGGAATTGAACACGATTTCATCCGCATCCCCGGCATTCAGGAACCGTGCGATGATGCCGCGTACGGCCTCGTACTTTTCGGTCGCAAGGTTCGAAAGATAGTGCAAGCCCCGGTGAACATTTGCATATTCCATGGAATAGGCCTGCGTGATCGCGTCGATCACCACCTTTGGCTTCTGCGCGCTGGCGCCATTGTCCAGATAGACCAGCGGCTTTCCGTTCACCTGCCGCGACAGGATGGGAAAGTCGCCCCGGATCTGTTCAACGTCATACATCGTCAAAATCCAACCCCCAGCGCCATCAGCAGCACGCTCATCGCGAAGACCGCCGCCACGAAGGTCACGACAACCCCCAACAGCACGAGCCCCAGCGAACGGAACCCGTGCATCTCGGCCACAAAGTTGACCAGCAGCCAAAGGAACAGCAGCACCGCCCCGATCTCGACCACCGGCGCCAGCGCAGGCAATGTGACAACCAGCACCAATTGCAGCGCCACCATCAAAAGCTGGATGAACTGCAGCCATGCGATCAGGACCACCGCGTCGGCCAACTCCCCCTTGCCCCCGCGCCAACGCCCAACGGCAAAGGCGAGGCTCGCCGTCAGCACCATCCCGATGGCCACCATCCCCGCCCAGAAAAACGGGCCAACCGGTTGCAACACCTCGCCATTCGGGCCCACTGCCGGCGGCAGCAGCGCCGCCATCGCCTGCATCAAAAAGGCTGACAGCACCGCCATCAACACAACCGCAGCCCAGCGGTCCTGCAACGCCAACGGCATACTCATCACAATCTGCGCGGCCTGACGGGGCTTCGCAAAGGTCAACCGCACCAGCCCGGCCACATTCGCCAGCGTCATTTCCATGGCTTTTCTGCCTCGATCAGCATGTTGATCCAGAGATAAAGGAAACTGCCAAAGACCCCAAGCCCTACCACTGTCGCAGGCGTGCCCTCACCGATGAACCCGGCCACCAACCCGTGCAGCAGCATCACCGGCGTGGTGCACAAAAGCGCCCAGAACAGCGCGATCCGCGCGCCATAGCCCGTGCCTTTGCCGCCGAACAACCGCGCCACCAGATGGCTGATCGCCGCCAGTACATAGAACACCAGCGGCGCGATGAAGATCAGCGCAAACAGCCGCGATCCCATCAGCGCCTGCAGGCTTGGCACCTGATCCAGAGGCGTTCCTGCCGCCTCTGCCGCGATCTGCGTCAGATGCGCCTCGCGCGCCAATCCCGGCCATTGCGACACGAAGATAAGCGCGCAAGCCCCCATCACCGTTGCAATCGCCCGATCCTCGCGCGGCCCATCTGCCAGCTTCCGCGCGATCACCGCCCGAGGGCGGCGCCATGACGCCAGAATGTCAGGAACGACCGGCATCTATTTCTCGTGCCGGGCAAGCCAGCCTTCCAACCGCAACCGGATATCCTCGGCAATCGCCTCATCCGCAATCTCGCCGATAGCCTCGGCAAGGAAGGCCAGCACCAAAAGCGATTGCGCCGCCCGCATCGGAACCCCGCGCGAGCGCAGGTAAAACAGCGCCACCTCGTCAATCGCGCCTGATGTGGACCCGTGCGAACATTTCACGTCATCGGCATAGATTTCCAGCTCCGGCTTGGCCAGAAATTGGCTGTCCCCGTCCAGAAGCAGCGCCTGACTGATCTGATAGCCATCGGTCTTCTGCGCGCCCTGCTTGACCAGGATCTTGCCCTGAAACACGCCCACAGCGCCGTTCTTCAGCACCTTCTTGAACACCTGACGGCTTTCGCAGCGCTGGCCCTGATGGGTCATGAACACGGTGTCGTCATGGTGGAAATCGCCATCGCCCACGGCCGCCCCAGCGATATGCGCCTGCGCGTCATCCCCCACCAGTTCCAGCACCGCCTCATTGCGCGTCATCACGCCATTCGCAGTCAGGGTGAAAGACTTGAACAAGGCCCCTGCCCCAAGCCGGGCAAAGACATGCGTCACGGCCCGGCGCTGGTGATCGCGGCCCTGCGACCGGATATGGTGGAACCGCGCACCCGCGCCCACCTCAACCTCCATCACCTTGGAAAACCGCGCCGCTGCCGGACCGTTCTCCAGAACCGTCAGCTCCGCGCCTTCTTCCAACTTGATGCAATGATGCAGGATGGCATCGGAAATATCTGATTTGTGGGTGTAAATCAGAGAAATCGGTTTGGCAGCCTTGCCCGTCACCCGGATCAACAGCCCATCCGTCGCAAAGGCGGAATTCAGCGCCGCCAGCGGCCGCTCCACGGGTTTCTGCCCCCGCGCTTCCAGCACGCCGTAGGTGTCACGCGCCCAATGGATGTCCGATCCTCCGGCAAGCGCCAGACGCTCGATTTCCACCCCGGCAAGCCGCAGATCATCCGACGCCGCCGCATCAAACACGCCGTCAACGAAAACCACCTTGATCCGGTCGATCGCATCAAAGACCGGCGCCTCATCGCTGTCGTCGAACACTGCCGCCTTGGGGGCCTCCACCGCCGTCAGGCTGGTCGGGTCGGTATAGCGCCAGTATTCATCGCGCTTGGCGGGCATCCCCATCGCGCTCAGCCGCGCCAAGGCCTCGGCCCGCGCCGCACCCAGCCAGCCTTCGCGCGCAAAGGACAGCCCCGCAATCCGCGCGGACAACAGATCCTGCTTGGCCTGAACCAATGCCATCACTGCGCCTCCGCCAGCAGATCGGCATAGCCGTTCTGTTCAACCTCCAGCGCCAGTTCCGGCCCGCCCGTCTTGATGATCCGGCCCGCCGCCATGATATGCACCACATCCGGGCGGATATGGTCCAGCAGGCGCTGGTAATGCGTGATCACCAGAAAAGCCCGCCCAGCATCGCGCAGCGCATTCACGCCTTCCGAAACCAGTTTCATCGCATCCACGTCCAGCCCGGAATCCGTCTCATCCAGGATGCACATCTTGGGTTCCAGCATCGCCATCTGCAGGATCTCGTTGCGCTTCTTCTCACCGCCCGAAAAGCCTACATTCACCGGCCGCTTCAGCATCTCGGCGTCGATCTTGAGTGTCTTGGCCTTGGCCCGCACGACCTTCAGGAAATCGCCCGCGCTCATCTCTTCTTCACCGCGCGCCTTGCGCTGTGCGTTCACCGCCGTGCGCAGGAACGTCATGTTACCCACGCCCGGAATTTCCACCGGGTACTGGAACGCCAGAAACAGCCCTGCCGCCGCCCGCTCCTCGGGTTCCATGTCCAGCAGTTCCTCGCCCTCAAGCGTCGCGCTGCCTTCCGTCACCTCATAGCCCTCACGGCCCGCCAGCACATAGGACAGGGTCGATTTCCCCGATCCGTTCGGCCCCATGATCGCATGCACCTCACCGGCTTTCACCGTCAGGTCCACACCCTTGAGGATCTGCTTGTCCTCTTCCTCAAGTTTCACGTGCAGGTTCTTGATCTGAAGCATGTTTTGCCCCTGGTCCTTCAATGCCAAAGGGGGGCTGCCGCCGCGCGGCGCCCCCGGTTTCCGTCACGCCGCCGCAGCGGTCCATGTAGGGTATCGGGCGCGCGGCCCGTCAGTAGAGATTGCCCTGCGCCATCACGGTCAGGATCGCGCCGACCGATCCCACGACCACCGTCAGAAACAAGGGCAGCGCCTTGCCCCGCTTCCGGCGCTTGCGCACGAATGTCCCCGGCGGCAGATGCAGCGCATCCTCCATGCCCACGAACAAGGTGCGGTTGGTATTGATCCCGCCCGCCTCGATGCGGGCCAGACGGGAGGCGAATTCCTGCTTCGGATCGAAGCTCGGCGAACGTGACATAGCGGGCACCACTTACAGACAACACTGCCTGCAAGCCTGCCGCGCAACCGTGACGTGACTGCGTAAAATTCAAGGCAATTTCCAGCTTCATTCCCGCGCGGGCCTTATCCCAACCGCACGGCAGTGCCGCTCGCCGACACCATAAGCATCTGGCCGATCACCTCGTAATCCAGATCAACGCCCACCACAGCATTCGCCCCGCGCGATCGCGCAAGTTCCTGCATCTCGCTCAACGCCGTCTCGCGCGCATCGGCCAGCTTCGCCTCATAGGCACCCGACCGACCCCCGATGATATCGGTGATCCCGGCAAACAGATCGCGAACGATATTCGCGCCCATGATCGCCTCACCGGTCACGATCCCCAGGTATTCGGCAATCTGATAGCCCTCGACAGAGCCCGTCGTTGTCACGATCATCGGCTTGTTCCCCCAGACCATGGCTTACCCCACCGACCCTTCCAGCGAAATCGCCACAAGGCTCTGCGCCTCCATGGCAAATTCCATCGGCAGCGCCTGCAGCACGTCGCGGCAGAAGCCGTTCACGACCAGCGCCACCGCCTCTTCCTCATCCATCCCGCGCGACCGGCAATAGAACAGCTGATCCTCATCCACCTTGGACGTGGTCGCCTCATGCTCCACGCGGGATGAATTGTTCTTCACCTCGATATAGGGCACCGTATGCGCCCCGCATTTGTCGCCGATCAGCAGGCTGTCGCATTGCGTATAGTTGCGCGAATTCGTGGCCTTCGGGTGCATCGTCACCAACCCGCGATAGGTGTTCTGCGCCCGCCCCGCGCTGATCCCCTTGGATACGATCCGGCTCTTGGTGTTCTTGCCCAGATGGATCATTTTCGTCCCGGTATCCGCCTGCTGGGCATTGTTGGCGATGGCGATAGAGTAGAACTCACCCTGTGAATCATCCCCGCGCAGGATGCAGGACGGGTATTTCCACGTGATGGCCGAACCCGTTTCCACCTGCGTCCACATCACCTTGGACCGATGCCCCCGGCAATCCGCGCGCTTGGTCACAAAGTTATAGATCCCGCCCTTGCCGTTCTCGTCGCCCGGATACCAATTCTGCACCGTGGAATACTTCACCTCGGCATCATCCAGAATGACGATCTCCACCACCGCCGCATGCAGCTGATGGGTATCCCGCTTCGGCGCCGTGCAGCCTTCCAGATAGCTTACAAAGCTGCCCTTGTCGGCCACGATCAGCGTCCGCTCGAACTGCCCCGTATTCTCGGCATTGATCCGGAAATAGGTCGACAACTCCATCGGGCAGCGCACGCCCTCGGGAATATAGACAAAGGAACCATCGGAAAACACGGCAGAATTCAGCGTGGCAAAGAAATTGTCCGATTGCGGCACGACCGATCCCAGATACTTCTTCACCAACTCGGGATGCTCGCGCACCGCCTCGCTGATCGAACAGAAGATCACGCCCGCCTTGGCCAGTTCCGCCTTAAACGTGGTGCCCAGCGATACGGAATCGAACACCGCATCCACCGCCACCCGCCGCTCGCCCTCGGGCGCTTCCACGCCGGCCAGCAAAGCCTGCTCCTTCAGCGGAATACCCAGCTTGGCATAGGTCGCCAGCAGCTTGGGGTCCACATCATCAAGGCTCTTGGGCTTCTCCGCCATGCTCTTGGGCTTGGCGTAGTAATACTGGTCCTGATAGTCGATGGCAGGATAGTTCACCATCGCCCAGGTCGGCTCTTCCATCTGCAGCCAGCGCCGATAGGCCGCCAGCCGCCACTCCAGCAGCCATTCCGGCTCGCCGTTCTTTTCCGAGATCAGCCGAACGATATCTTCCGACAGGCCCTTGGGCGCGAAATCCATCTCGATCTCGGTTTCCCAGCCGTATTTGTACTTCCCGGCCATGGCCTGCACGGTTTCGATCGTCTCGCGATCCACACCGTCCCGAACGTCGGCACGGGTCTCGGCATCCTTCAGCGCGGCTTCGGTCATCGGTTCTTCTCCACGGCGCAGGGGCAGGCCCCCGCTCAATTCCAATCTCAAGCAGCCCGGTTCAGGGCCTTGCGATACTGCGCGCACCACAGATCAGTGAAGCGCAGTACCTCGTCCTTACTCACCCCCGGCCCCAGCGATACACGGATCGCCTGCGCCGCCGCCGCCTCGTCATATCCCATCGCGGTCAGCACGCGGCTTGCGCGCACCTTGCCACTGGAACAGGCCGACCCGGCCGAAACGGCAAACCCCGCCAGATCCATCGCCATAACCTGCGTCTCACCCTTCCAGCCGGGCGCAATCAGGCAAAGCGTGTTGGGCAGTCGGGGCAACCCTTTCCCGACTGAAATAGTATTGTTTGCCACAGAGGACAATCCGACTTCTAGAATATTTCTAAGTTCCTCGACCTCGTCCCAGACCCCGGCCTCCAGATCACGCTGCGCCGCCTCGGCCGCAGCGCCCATCCCGGCAATGCCGATGATGTTCTCGGTCCCGGCCCGCCGCCCCATCTCCTGCCCGCCCCCGGTCAGCACCGGCAGCGTCTCCAACCCATCCTTCACGATCAGCGCGCCAACCCCCTTGGGGCCGCCAAACTTGTGGGCCGACACGATCGCCATCTCCGCCCCGCTCCAGGCAAAGGAAAACGGCACCTTCCCCACCGCCTGCACGATATCGAGCATCAGCGGCTCACCCGCCTCCCGTCCGGGGGCCTCTGCAATCACCCCGGTCTCGTAATTGGCGTAGCCCCATGCCAGCGCCCGCGACCCCTGCCCCGCCCGCCGTTGCGACCACAGGCAATCATGCGCCGTCGGGTCTACCTCCACAGTCCCCACCGGAAGCCGGCTCAAAACCGCCGCCGCCTCGGTGGCCCCGCTGGTGAACACCACCTCCGCCGGCTTGGCACCAACCGCCGCCGCCACCTGGGCCCGCGCCCGCTCCACGATCGCGCGCGCCGCCCGCCCCTCGGCATGCACTGACGAAGGGTTTCCCACCACATCCATCGCCGCGATCATCGCCGCTCGCGCCTCAGCCCTCAGCGGCGTCGTGGCATTCCAGTCCAGATAGACCCGCGGCTTCATGTTTCACCTTGGCGAAAACACCCATGCACGGGTTCCTCGTCGCGCATCGCGGCAGGATCCGATGCCCCGATTTTTCGCAGAAAAATCGCCTCACGCATCCTCATCCACCACGCGAAACAGCGCCGGCACCGCCGGGCAGGGCGTCATCTGGTTGCGGATCACGTCCGACAGGCGCGTCTGGTGCAGAAACACATAAACATGCGCGCTCAGCCCTTCCCACAGCCTGTTGGTCAGGCTCTGCGCCCGCGTTCCCGACACGCCGCCCGAAGCCCCCGCCCCGGTATGCAGCGCGTCCACCGTCTCCTCTACCGCCTCCAGCACATCCGACACCCGGATCGCATCCGGGCTGCGCGCCAGCCGATAGCCGCCCCCCGGCCCCCGCACCGCCTCCACCAGCCCGGCCCGGCGCAACTTCACGAACAACTGCTCCAGATAGGGCAGGCTGATGTCCTGCCGCTTGGCCACTTCTGCCAACGACACCAGATCATCGCCTTTCGCCAGCGCCAGATCAGCCAGCGCCACCATGGCGTATCGCCCTTTGGTCGACAGTTTCATGACCAATCCCTTGCAAAAACATTGACGGCGCGAGTGCGGCCCATTACCTGAAACCGACCCGCCCATACGGCGCGCCCGACGCGCCTTTGGAATGGTTCTAAATTGTCCGAGCGAAGTCGTCAACAATTCGCTCCAGTCAAAGACAGGCGCTATAAAATGCCCGAAGTGATTTTCGCCGGTCCCGAAGGCCGGCTGGAAGGCCGCTACCATCCGCAAAAGGACCGTGACGCACCCATTGCCATCGTGCTTCATCCGCATCCGCAATATGGCGGCACGATGAACAACAAGGTTGTCTACAACCTGCATTATGCGTTCTACAATCTGGGCTTCACCGTCCTGCGCTTCAATTTCCGGGGCGTGGGCAGGTCGCAGGGCGAATATGACATGGGGATCGGCGAATTGTCCGATGCCGCCTCTGCGCTCGATTATCTGCAATCCATGAACCAGAACGCCAAGCATTGCTGGGTCGCGGGCTTCTCTTTCGGGGCCTGGATCGGGATGCAGCTTCTGATGCGCCGCCCGGAAATCACCGGCTTCATCTCGGTCGCGCCCCCCGCCAATCTGTATGATTTCTCCTTCCTCGCCCCCTGCCCGTCCTCAGGCCTCATCATCAACGGCACCGCCGACCGTGTCGCCCCGCCCAAGGACACGCGCCAGCTGGTCTCCAAGCTGCATGAACAAAAGGGCATCACCATCACCCATACCGAGGTTGAGGGCGCAGATCACTTCTTCAAGGATGAAGAGGCGCATATGAAACCCATGATCGACACCGTCGCACATTACGTCCGCCGCCGCCTGACCGAAGGGTCACGCTGATGCCCATCCTGCAGGATCTCACCGAACAACTCGCCAAGGATGTCGTCGAGGCGATGGATGAAACGGGCGATGACAAACTGCATGATCGCGTTGCGCGCGTCCTCCTCGACGCCTCGCCCACCACGCAAGAGGCATTCATGACCGCCGTCCGCGTGATCCTCGCCGAACGCAAGGGCCGCAAGTTCCTTGAACAGACCCTCAAGGCAAAACGCGAGGGTGCCGCTGCCCCCGCGGCCCCACGCAGCGCTGACAGTGGGCATTGACCACGGCACGCATGTCACCGGATGATCGCCTCGACCAGCAATTCGCCTTTCTGAATGAGGCGGACCGCCTGAAATCCGTGCTGCGCGCCACCACGCTCTGCGATGGCTCGCGGCCCGAAAACTCGGGCGAACACAGCTGGCACCTTGCCCTTTATGCCCTGACCCTCGCCGACCACGCTCCGCCGGGCGTGTCCATCGACCGGGTGATCCGCATGCTGCTGCTGCATGATCTGGTGGAGATCGACGTAGGCGATGTCCCGATCCATTCCGCCAATGGTACCGCGCATGCCTCGACGGAAACGCAACTGGCCGAGTCCCGCGCCGCCGACCGTATCTTCGGCCTCCTGCCGCCCGACCTCGCAGCCAGCTTCCGCACCCTGTGGGAGGAATTCGAATCCGCCCAGACCCCTGACGCCATCTTCGCCAAAAGCCTTGATCGCGTGCAGCCTGTGATGGCCAACCTGCAATCGGGCGGCGGCACCTGGATCACCTATAATGTGACGCTGGATCAACTTGATACCCGCGTCGGCGCCAAGATCGCCCGCGGCGCACCGCGCCTTTGGGATTGGGTCCGCGCCCGCGCCCTGCGTTTCTTCGCCTAATCCCCCCATTCCCCCGGCATCACCGGCGGCTCCATCTTCGGCCCGAAAGGGCGCAGCGGCACCGGGCGATAGCCATGCCGCCGCCACCGTTCCCGCGCCATCCATGACACCGCCCTGATCGAAGGCGGCGGCGACCGGTCCACCCCCTTGCCCTTGAACAGCCCGGCCAACGGCCCGGTTTTCGGCGGATGGTTGTCCAACGGTGCATCCACCGCCACCGCCCGCTGCGCCACATCCTTCATCGCGCCGGAAATCTCCAGCCCCGCCTCCTCGGCCCCACCCAAAATCCAGAGCAACGCCGCGTTCGACAGGCCCCGGATCGGCCCGCCGCCCCCTACCCCGCCATGCGTTCCGGGAAACCATTCCTGCCGATAGGGCAGATCCCCCTCCCCGATGTTCAATTCGGTCAGGTTCTCCCACAATGTCGGCGGAAAGGTCCGCCGCCGCTCATCAATCGCCACCGCGTGCCGGGCCGATTTCACCATGCTCGACAGACGCAGATCGTGGAACTTGTACTTCCCGTTGGTGATCGCAGCCAACCCGGCAAAGTGATTTGGCACCCCAAGCGCCCCCACCGTGTCCCACACCCCCAGATAATCCACCGCCAGCATCTCCACCGGCCCAATCCCCGCCAACTTTGGGCGCACCATCCGGTCCGTCTCGCTGGTGGCATAGCGCGGCGAAAACGCAGCCCGGAACCGCAGGCTTGCCGGCGCATCCGGATGCGATCCAGGATCGCGGTTGCGATAGATCGTCATCGCCTCATGGGTCCGCCCTATCGTCCCCGCCTCCGGCAGCCCGCAATTGCGCAAGAGCCCCGCCAGCGACCGCGCCATGTACGCGCCGCGCGAAAAGCCGAACAGAAACAGCTGGTCGCCGGGTTCGTAAATGGCCGCAATCTCGCGATAGGCGGCCTCCAGCCGCCCATCCAGACCCCAGCCGAAGGCTCCGCCCGTCACCCGGTCCACTGCCCGTTCAATCGGCCCGGCGGCCTTCTTCCGCGTCCCGACCCCGGGCAGGTAGATCGCAGTCTGCACCATCCCTTCGGCCGTCACCGGCAGCACATTGCGCGACAGGATCGCCACATTGGTGGGCTCTGCCATGTCCAGATGGTTCCACGTTCCGTCACAAAACACCGCTATGTTCTTCATCGCGCACCCCATACACCGCCGCGCCAAGGATCAACTCAAAGGCGAGTTGGGTCAACTGTGACGAATAACGGTATGCCGTTGCATACAATGCTTTCCATTCGACCCGTTTTACACTATGGACCGCCGCATCACTTCCATTTCCGAAAGGGCAAAGGGCATGACCAAGATCAAGGTGGCGAACCCCGTCGTCGAACTCGACGGCGATGAAATGACCCGGATCATCTGGGACTTCATCAAGAAGAAACTGATCCTGCCTTATCTCGATGTCGACCTGCACTACTACGATCTGGGGATCGAAGAACGCGACCGCACCAATGACCAAGTCACGGTGGATGCCGCCCACGCCATCCTGAAACACGGCGTCGGCGTCAAATGCGCCACCATCACCCCCGATGAGGCACGGGTCGAAGAATTCGGCCTGAAACAGATGTGGAAATCGCCCAACGGCACCATCCGCAACATCCTTGGTGGCGTGATCTTCCGCGAACCGATCATCTGCCGAAACGTCCCCCGCCTTGTGCCCGGCTGGACAAAACCCATCGTCGTGGGCCGCCACGCCTTTGGCGATCAATACCGCGCCACCGATTTCCGCTTTCCCGGCAAGGGCAAGGTCACCATCAAATTCGTGGGCGACGACGGCACCGTGATTGAACGTGATGTGTTTGATGCCCCCGGCGCTGGCGTTACCATGGCGATGTATAACCTTGACGCCTCGATCTACGACTTCGCCCGCTCCTCTTTCAACTACGGGCTGATGAAAGGATGGCCGGTCTATCTGTCCACCAAGAACACCATCCTCAAGGCCTATGATGGCCGCTTCAAGGATATCTTCGCCGAGGTTTACGCCGCCGAATTCGAAGACCGGTTCAAGGCGCTTGGTATCCATTACGAACACCGCCTGATCGACGATATGGTGGCCTCTGCCATGAAATGGTCGGGCGGCTATATCTGGGCCTGCAAGAACTATGATGGCGATGTCCAGTCCGATACCGTGGCGCAGGGCTTCGGCTCGCTTGGTCTGATGACGTCCGTCCTGATGACACCCGATGGTAAGGTCGTGGAGGCCGAGGCCGCCCACGGCACCGTCACCCGCCACTACCGCGAACATCAGCAAGGCAAACAGACCTCGACCAACTCCATCGCCTCCATCGTCGCATGGACCGGCGCGCTGAAGCATCGCGCAAAGCTCGATGACAATGACGCGCTCATGCGCTTTGCCACCACGCTGGAACGGGTCACGGTGCAAACTGTCGAAGATGGCTGGATGACCAAGGACCTCGCCCTCCTTGTGGGCCCGGATCAGAAATGGCTCACCACCATCGGCTATCTGGAAAAGGTTGACGAATACCTCAACAAGGCGCTCGGCGGCTGACCACGGGGCGATCCCGCCCCGGACTGGATCCGGGGCCTTCCTCGGGCCGTTGCACAGGGGCCTGAATACCGTTCGCTGCGTGCATACGGCTGTCTGCACCGCCGCCTGCACCGCGCGCTGCACAGAAAAACGGGGCCGGATCGCGAGATCCGGCCCCGTTTTCATCGGCCCCGCCCCTCCCTGCGCGCCCGTTGATGGCGCCGTGACACACCACCAAAAGGGTCAATATCCTTGACCTTAATTGGGTCATGCGTTATGACCCTTTCAATCCAGCGCGAGCCCCCCATGACCGACCCGAAACACCACACCCTCCTTGAAGATGCCCAAGGCATCGCCTTCGGCATCGTCATGGCCGCCCTCGGCATCCACATCCTTACCCATATGGGTTTCGCCACGGGCCAGACGACCGGCCTCGCCGTGCTGATCGCTTATTCCTACAACCTCCCGTTTTCGCTGGTTTATTTCGCCATCAACCTGCCCTTTCTGCTGCTCGGCTGGTGGCGCATGGGGGGGCGTTTCGCGCTGAAGACCCTCATCACCACCGCCGCCCTGTCAATCCTGACCGAGGTCCTGCCCCGCTGGATGACGCTGGGCGATATCGAACCCGCCTTCGCCGCCATCCTGTTCGGCATCCTCTTCGGCATCGCCGCGCTTGCCGTGGTCCGCCACGGCGGAAGCTTCGGCGGCTTCTCCATCGTCGCCCTGATGATCCAAGATCGCTGGGGCATTCAGGCGGGCTACATCCAACTGGCTGTAGACGTTGTGATTTTCGCCGCAGCCGCCCTGATCCTCGCGCCGGAAACCCTCTTCTGGTCCTTCCTCGGCGCGGCAACCTTCTCGCTGTTTCTCGCCATAAATCACCGCCGCGACCGCTATATCGCGGCCTGACCCTCTGGCGCATCGCGCCGTACCAAGGTACTGCCGCGCGCCATGACCGATCCCAAAGCCCACAGCCTGATCGAAGATGCCCAAGGCCTCGCCTTCGGGGCCACCATGGCCGCTTTCGGCATCGTTGTGCTAACCCATCTCGGTATGATCACCGGCCAGACGGCGGGCCTTGCCGTGCTGATCTCCTATGCCACGGGCCTGCCCTTCGGGCTGATCTTCTTTGCCATCAACATCCCCTTCTATTGGTTTGGCTACCGCCGCATGGGATTGTCGTTCACAATCAAGACCTTCCTCGCCGTGGCCCTGCTTTCGGCCCTCTCGGTTCTGATGCCGGGCTGGGTGGATTTCTCCACCCTTGATCCCGCCTTCGGGGCGGTCCTGTTCGGTTTCGTCTCGGGTGCCGCGCTGCTCGCGATCTTCCGCCACGGGGCCAGCCTTGGCGGCATCGGTATCCTTGCGCTTTACCTGCAGGACCGCACCGGTTTTCGCGCGGGCCACACCCAACTGATCTTTGATGCCGCCCTCTTCGCCATCGCTGCCACCTTCCTGCCCTGGCAGACCGTCGCCTGGTCCTTTCTGGGAGCTGCGGTGGTCAACCTCGTCATCGCCATAAACCACAGGCGCGATCGTTATATCGCCACCTGAAACGGGGGACTCGCCAATCGGGTGCAAACCCTGTATGGCCCTCGCAACCGCAGAAAGATTTGAAAGAGACCTCCCCGATGGAGCTTCGCAACATCGCCATCATCGCGCATGTCGACCATGGCAAAACCACCCTCGTTGATGAATTGCTGAAACAGTCAGGCGCCTTCCGCGCCAATGAGGCCGTTTCTGAAAGAGCAATGGATTCCAACGACATCGAACGTGAACGTGGCATCACCATCCTTGCCAAATGCACCTCGGTCGAACATGACGCCACGCGCATCAACATCGTTGACACGCCCGGCCACGCCGATTTCGGCGGCGAGGTGGAGCGGATCCTGTCCATGGTCGATGGCGTCTGCCTGCTGGTCGATGCCGCCGAAGGCCCGATGCCGCAAACCAAGTTCGTGCTGGCCAAGGCGCTGGCACTTGGCCTGCGCCCCATCGTGGTGCTGAACAAGGTCGACAAGCCCGATGCCGAACCCGACCGCGCCCTGAATGAGGTGTTCGATCTCTTCTCGAACCTCGGCGCTACTGATGCCCAGCTTGATTTCCCGTATCTTTATGCCTCCGGTCGCGCTGGCTGGGCCGATGAATCGCTTGACGGCCCGCGCAAGGATCTGAACGCGCTGTTTGATATGATCGTCCGCCACGTTCCGGCACCAAAGCAGCTGGCCGCGCAGGATGAACCCTTCCGCATGCTGGCCACCACCCTGTCGGCCGATCCCTTCATCGGCCGCATCCTGACAGGCCGCGTCGAATCCGGCCGCCTGCGCGTGGGTGAATCCATCAAGGCCCTGTCGCGCACCGGCGACAAGATCGAACAGTTCCGCGTGACCAAGGTTCTCGCCTTCCGCGGCCTCGGCCAGCAACCGATCGAAGAAGCGCTGGCAGGCGACATCGTCACCATCGCCGGCATGTCCAAGGCCACCGTGGCCGATACGCTCTGCGCGCTGGAGATCGACACCGCCCTTCCTGCCCAACCCATCGATCCGCCGACCATCACTGTCACCTTCGGCATCAACGACAGCCCGCTTGCCGGGCGCGACGGCTCCAAGGTCCAGTCGCGCGTCATCCGCGACCGCCTGATGAAGGAATCTGAGGTCAACGTCGCCATCAAGGTCGCCGATACCCCCGGCGGCGAAGCGTTCGAGGTTTCGGGCCGAGGCGAACTTCAGATGGGCGTGCTGATCGAAAACATGCGCCGCGAAGGGTTCGAACTGTCGATCTCCCGCCCGCGCGTCATCTTCAAGGATGAAGACGGCGTCCGCATGGAACCGGTCGAAGAGGTCATCGTCGATGTTGATGATGAATATTCCGGCGCCGTGATCGACAAGCTGACCGGCGAACGCAAGGGCGAGCTGGTCGAAATGAAACCCGCAGGTGTGGGCAAGACCCGCATCATCGCGCATGTACCCTCGCGCGGTCTGATCGGCTATCATGGCCAGTTCCTGACCGACACGCGCGGTACCGGCGTGTTGAACCGCATCTTCCACGGCTGGGTCGCGCATAAGGGCCCGATCCAGGGCCGCCGTCAGGGTGTGCTGATCAGCATGGAAAACGGCGTTTCCGTGGCCTATGCGCTGTGGAACCTGGAAGAACGCGGTCGCATGTTCATCGGCCCCCAGGAAAACGTCTATGAAGGCATGCTGATCGGCGAACACTCGCGCGACAATGACCTTGAGGTGAACCCGCTCAAGGGTAAAAAGCTCACCAACGTACGCGCGTCCGGCACGGATGAGGCTGTCCGCCTGACGCCGCATATCCGGTTCAGCCTGGAAGAGGCCATCGCCTATATCGATGATGATGAACTGGTCGAGGTGACGCCCAAGATCATCCGTCTGCGCAAGCGGATCCTCGATCCGCATGAGCGCAAGCGCCAATCGCGGGCGTCCTAAGGCGCTGGCTTCTTAGCCAGCGACACGTTCCTCACCTCGGGTCGCGCGGAAATGTCCGCGCGCCCACTTCAGAAATCCTGCCACGCGCGGATCATTTGCCGCCTTGGCATCCGCCACAGCCCAGATTTCGCAGGGCGGCGGCTTCAGGCCGTCCAGTGGCAACAGCCGCGAGTCATTCCCCGCAAGGTCCAGCGGCAGCAGCGCCACCCCTAGTCCCGCCGCACAGGCCTCGGCCATAGTCGGGATATTGGGCGAAAGCATCGTCACATTGCCCCCTTGCCGCGCCAGCCAGCGATAGCTTTCCGCATCTGCCAGCACCTTTGACGCCCGGATCACGCCCTGGCCTTCCAGTGTCTCCAGACCGCCCCGGATCCGGTTCGCCGCCACATATTGCGGCGACGCAAACAGACCCATCTGGAACAGGCCCAGCAACTGCCCGGTGCTGCGTTCGGGTGCGGCCGCCATCGGCGCGACCATCACATCAAATGAATCAAGGTCCAGTGAATAGACGTCCTCATGCACCTGCAGTTCCGCCGGGCTGTCTGCCCGCGCCGACCAGACCGGCAAGGCGGGCGCAAGAAACAACTTCGACATCATCTCGCAACAGGCCACGCGCAGCGGCGGCCCGGCATCCATCAGCCGCGCCTTGACGCGGTCATAGACAGCCGCCATCTCGCGCGCCGCCGCGACCAACTCCTGCCCTCGTGCATTCGGGCTCAACCGACCCATCTCATCGCGCAGAAACACTGGCTGGCCGTTCGCCTCGATCGCGGCAAGTCTGCGCGACATGGTTGATTGGCTGATCTGCGCAATCCGCGCCGCACCCGAAAGGCTGCCCGCATTGGTAATCAGCAGTATGTCACGCAAGTCGTTCCAGTCCGGGAAAGCCGCCGCCATGGCACAAAACCCCCTTGGCAAGAAAATCCTTTTGCACTCGGGAAACACGCAACTCGGCACAACCCAAAATGGGGCAACACTAAAATAAGTGTTAACGACACCAAGGGTGCCGTCAACTAACCTTCAATGCAAATGCGTCACAAACGCTTCTTGAGCCGCCTTCATCTACGAAAAAACCGTGCCTGATGACGACCGGACGATGTCACTCCACCTCTTCGACCACCATCAGGTCGCGGATGCTTGCCCCTTTGGCATGGGCAAGCGCGGCCTGATAGGCGGCGGAATGGTAACATTCCACCGCTTTTTCCAGGCTCGGAAAGCGAGCGACCACATTGCGCGGGCGGTCATTTCCTTCCAACTGCACATAGCGCCCGCCGCGGGCCAGAAAAACACCGCCATGCGCGGCAATCGCGGGGCCTGCCTCTTTTGCATAACGGCCATAGGCTTCGGCGTCGGTCACCTGCACATGCGCAATCCAAAGTGCGGTCGGCATCTCCTTAACCCTCCAGCACGGCTTCCGCCGCCTTGATCGCCGCCTCGGCCTGCGCAATATCCGCACCGCCCGCCTGCGCCATGTCCGGCCGGCCACCGCCGCCCTTGCCACCCATCGCCTCGGCCGCCGCCTTGACCAGCGTCACCGCCGAAAGCGTGCCGGTCAGATCAGCCGTGACCCCCGCCGCCACAGCGGGCTTTGCCCCGGTATCGGCGATCAGCAGCACCGCGCCCGACCCGATCCGCGCCTTCATCTCGTCGATCAGCGCGGGCAAATCCTTGCCAGACACGCCCGACAGCACCTGCGCCAGGAACTTCACCCCACCGATCTCACGCGCCTCCGGGCCGCCCGCATTGCCGCCCATCGCAACCTCTCGCCGCAACTGCGCGACTTCGTTCAGCAATGCGCGCCGCTCATCGGCCAGCGCCTTGACCCGCTCCACCGCCTCGGAAGGTGAGGCCTTCAGCACAAGCGCCACTTCGGCCAGACGGGCATCCTGCGCGCGCAGGTGGTCCAGCGCGGCCTGTCCTGTAAGCGCCTCGAACCGCCGCACCCCTGCGGAGGACGCGCTTTCACCAAGCGCCACGAAGGCGCCGATATCGCCCGTGCGCCGCACATGCGTGCCACCGCAAAGCTCCAGCGAATAGGTCCGCCCATCCGCTCCTTTGCCCGAACCCTCCTGCACGCCCATGGACACGACGCGCACCTCATCCCCGTATTTCTCGCCAAACAAGGCCTGCGCACCGATGGCCCGCGCATCATCCGGCGTCATGATCCGCGTCTCGACGGGCGCGTTCTGGCGGATATAGGCGTTCACCTCGGCCTCGACCTGTGCAAACTCAGCAGGGGACATACCTGTCGAATGGCTGAAATCGAACCGCAGCCGATCCGGCGCGTTCAGACTGCCCCGTTGTGCCACATGGTCGCCAAGCGCGTGGCGCAGCGCCTCATGCAGCAGATGGGTCGCCGAATGATTTGCGCGGATTTGCGCACGGCGGGCATGGGCAACTTCCAGTTTCGCAGGCTGCCCCTTCAGGACAGACCCTTCCAGAACCTTCGCCACATGGATGAAGATGCCCTGCGACTTGCGGGTATCCGTCACCTCGGCAAGGCCCGTATCCGTGCGGATATATCCGGCATCCCCCACCTGCCCGCCGGATTCACCATAGAACGGCGTCTGGTTCACGATGATCTGCACCGTCTCGCCCGTGGCTGCCGAGCCAATCGCCGCCCCGTCACGCACAAGCGCCAGAACCTCACCCTCGGCGGTCTCGGTGTCATAGCCAAGAAACTCGGTCGCGCCATGCGCCTCGGCCAGTTCGAACCAGATCTTCGCATCCGCCGTGCCACCAGCGCCCGACCAGGCGGCGCGCGCCTTCGTCTTCTGCTCCTGCATCGCGGCATCAAACCCCACCACATCCACCGCGCGGCCCTTTTCACGCAGCGCATCCTGTGTCAGGTCCAGCGGAAAGCCATAGGTGTCATACAGTTTGAACGCCGCAGCGCCCGGCAGATCGCCGCCCTCAGGCAAACGCGCCAGCTCATCATCGAGCAACCGGAGCCCGCGATCCAGGGTCGTCTTGAACCGGGTTTCCTCAAGGCGCAGCGTTTCCTCGATCAGGCTTTGGGCACGCTGCAATTCGGGATAGGCCGCCCCCATGCCGCGCACAAGCGCGGGCACCAGACGGTGCATCACCGGGTCCTGCGCGCCCAGCATATGCGCATGCCGCATCGCGCGCCGCATGATCCGGCGCAGCACATAGCCGCGCCCTTCGTTGGACGGCATGACACCATCCGCAATCAGAAAACTGGTCGACCGCAGGTGATCGGCAATCACGCGGTGGCTGGTCTTGCCCGGACCATCAGGATCGCTGCTCGTGGCATTGGCGCTCGCCTCGATCAACGACCGCATCAGATCGGTGTCGTAATTGTCATGCTTGCCCTGCAGCAACGCGCCAATCCGCTCCAGCCCCATGCCCGTGTCGATCGATTGCATGTCCAGCGGACGCATCGTGCCGTCGGCGAACTGTTCATTCTGCATGAAGACGTTGTTCCAGATCTCGATGAACCGGTCGCCATCCTCATCCGCGCTGCCCGGCGGGCCGCCCCAGATATGGTCGCCATGGTCATAGAAGATCTCGGTGCAAGGGCCACAGGGCCCGGTCGGCCCCATGCGCCAGAAATTGTCATCCGTCGGAATCCGGATGATCCGGCTATCCTCCAGCCCGGCCACCTTCTTCCAGATGCCCGCCGCTTCATCATCGGTGTGATAGACGGTGACACACAGCTTCTTCGGGTCAATCCCGAAATCCTTGGTCAGCAATTCCCAGGAAAAGGCGATGGCCTCGGCCTTGAAGTAATCACCAAAGCTGAAATTCCCAAGCATCTCAAAGAAGGTGTGATGCCGTGCGGTATAGCCCACATTGTCCAGATCATTGTGCTTGCCACCCGCCCGCACGCATTTCTGCGCCGTCGTCGCACGCTTGTAATCCCGTGTCTCCACCCCGGTGAAGCAGTTCTTGAACTGCACCATCCCGGAATTGGCGAACATCAGCGTGGGGTCATTGCGCGGCACAAGCGGTGAGCTTTCGACAACGCGATGCCCGTTGCGCTGGAAGAAATCAAGGAAGGTGGACCGGATATCGTTCAGCGACGCCATGCTGCAAAGACCCTTTCAGAAAGGCGGAAAAGCCATGTCGGCCCTCCAATTAGCCCCCCCTGCCGCCCCTGTCCACCGCCACCACCGCGCGCCATGAAAAAAGGCCGGATCCCGCGGGGTCCGGCCTTTCGATAATGGCGTCATGCGTAGGGATCACATGTCCAGAACATCGGCCTCGCTAGGTCCGCTTGCGGCGGTGAAATCCAACCCGTTCGCCGCGCGAATCTTGTCCTCGATGTCGCTGGCCATCGCCGGGTTCTGGCGCAGGAACTGCTTGGCATTCTCACGCCCCTGCCCGATCCGCTCATCGCCATAGGAATACCAGGCGCCCGATTTCTCCACGACACCGGCCTTCACGCCAATGTCGATCAACTCACCCAGTTTGGAGATGCCCTCGCCATACATGATGTCGAATTCCACCTCGCGGAAGGGCG
>CALRMS020000014.1:0-88011 GCA_943369275.1 Rhodobacter maris
AGTTCCTCATCCTTCAGGCGCGCGTTGCCCTCGAAATTCACGATGTTGATCATCGGATTCTCGACAACCCGGATCAGCAGCGTGCCGCCCTGCGGCACCAGATCGACGGATTGGAACAAACCGGAATTGACGATTCCCTGATAGGCATCATTCAGACCGGCGGCAGAGACCGTCTCGCCGCGCCCGATTCCAGCCAAAGAGATGATCGTCGCGGCCTCGATCGCCTGATTCCCTTCGACCTGCACGGTGGAAAAGCTGTAGCTCTGCGCTTGCGCGGCTGTCAGGAACGGCCCGGAAATGGCTGCGCTGGAAAGGAAAAAGGCGATCAAGGCAGGGCGCATCACCCCCGCGCCCGCACGCATCTCCGGCTTCGCCTGCGTCTCGAACGCCGTTGTCGTGTTCCGCATTGCCTGGCCCCGCCGTTAACAAAGTCTTGTGCTCTGACTACTCGGAAGCGCAGGACTTGTCAAAAGGCTGAGGCCTTTTAAACGACTTTCAGTGACCCAGAAGTGACGACCCAAGGAAGGCACCAGCCAGCAAACCCGCCAGCATCGTCCCCACCGTGAAGATGCGATCGGAATTCACCACCATGATCAATGACAGGCCGCGATAGCCCTTCGTGAATGTTTGCATCATCTGTCCTCCGACCCCAATTCGCAGGGTCAGGACTAGGCGGCAAATATGGCGCGACTTTGGCCCACACCCGGCACTTTCGCGACGGGGCAAAACTGGCACGCGCCTTGCTGGCGCGCTGCCCTCTTTATGTTACGGACAGAAAATGTCGTTGGTTAGTGCGAAGACCATCAGCGTCAGGATCGCCGCCAGACCCACCGTCATCAACACCCGCAGCGCCTTGGCCGTGGGCGGTTTTCCGGTCACCGCCTCATAGGCGTAGAACACCAGATGCCCGCCATCCAGAACCGGCACCGGGAACAGGTTCATCATCCCCACCGCCGTCGACAGCATCGCAATGAACCAGATGAAACTGGTGATCCCCGCACTTGCCGCCGCGCCCGATGTCTCGGCAATCCCGATCGGCCCGCGCAGATTGCACGACGATATCGCCCCCGTCACCATATGCCACAGCCCCGACAGCGACGTCGTCGCAATGTCCCAGCTCTGGCCGGCACCCAGCCCGATGCTTTCCACAATCCCCGGCACGCGCTTTTCCGGCTCAAAATACAGCGCGCCGGTCAACCCGATCAGCCAGCGGGTTTCAAATCCGCCCTCTGCAAGCGGCAGATCCACCCGGCGCGGCTGCAATTCCAGCTCGACGGGTTGCCCCTCCCGCAAAAGGCTCAACCGCAACGGCGTGCCATCCGATCCCCCGACCAGTTCGCGCAATTGCGAAAAGGTCGTCACCGGCTGGCCGTTCACCGCCGTCACGATGTCACCGCTCTGCACCCCGGCCTCCGAGGCAGCCGAATCCGGCTGCACGGTCTCCACCAGCGGCGGCAGCGGATGTGAATCCGTCACCTCCACCGTGTCGCCGCCACGGTCTACCAGATATTGTGCGGTGGCCACGGGCGGCAAAGCTGCCGCCGCATCAAGGAAGGCCGGGAAATCCGGTGTATCCTGCCCGCCCAGCGATACGATCCGGTCCCCCGGTTGCAGCCCTGCCGTGATCCCCGGCATAGTCTTGACCGTTCCCACCGTCGGCGTATCGGTCGCCACGCCGCTGAACAGAAAAACGCCGGCAAAAACGACGATGGACAGGATGAAATTGAAGATCGGCCCTGCCGCCACGGTCGCCGTACGCGCCCAAAGCGGCGCACCATGCATGGTGGCGCGCACCTGTTCCGGCGTCATCCCACCCAGATCATCGACATGCCCGGCTGAGGCCGCGTTGGAATCGCCCATGAATTTCACATAGCCGCCCAAGGGCAGCGCCGCGATCTGCCAGCGCGTCCCCCGTTTGTCCGCCCGCGACCAGATGACCGGCCCAAAGCCCAGCGAAAACACCTCCGCATGGATGCCCGACCAACGGCCCACGATGTAGTGACCATATTCATGCACGAAGACGATGATCAGCAGCGCCAGCACAAAGGCCGCAATCGTATAGGCCAAGCCGCCAAAGCTTGGGATCAGGTTGATGAATTCCACGCGCTACCTGCTCTCTATCCGTTTTCGGGCCTGCTCGGTTGCCCGTATTCTTGCCAAATGGTCCATGGCCAGCACCTCTTCAAGGCTCGCCGCGGGCTTTGTCAGCGCCGTCTCGGCTGACAGGACATCCAGCGTATCCTCGACCACCGCCGCCATGTCCAGAAATCCGATCTCGCCCGCCATGAAATGATCCAGCGCGATTTCCTTCGCCGCGTTGAACGCAGCCCCCGACAGCCCCCGCAGCGCCATCACTTCGCGTGCCAGCCGCAGCGCCGGAAAACGGCGGTCATCGGGGGCTTCGAATGTCAGGCTGCCCAGCCGCGCCAGATCCAGCCGTTCCACCGGGATATGCCCGCGGTCGGGCCAATGCAGCGCAAAGCCGATCGCATGGCGCATGTCGGCAGGCCCCAGATGGGCCATGATCCCGCCGTCGCGGAATCCCACCAACGCATGCACAATGCTTTGCGGATGCACCAGCACCTCGATCACGCCCGGATCGAACCCGAAAAACTCCCGCGTCTCAATGAGTTCCAGCGCCTTGTTGAACATCGACGCGCTATCAATGCTGATCCGGTTGCCCATCGACCAGTTCGGATGCGCCTTTGCCTCGGCCACAGTGGCCGCCGCCAACCGCTCCAGCGGCCAGTCGCGGAACGGCCCGCCTGATGCGGTGATGATCACCCGCTCCACCGCGCCGCCATCTTCCCCGGTCAGCGCCTGAAACACCGCCGAATGTTCGCTGTCCACCGGCAGGATTGTCGCGCCATGCGCCGCCGCCGTGGCCAGCAGCAACTGCCCCGCCGTCACCAGACTTTCCTTGTTGGCCAGCGCCAGACAGGCCCCATGGCGCAGCGCGCGCATCCCCGGCACCAGCCCCGCCGCGCCCACGATCCCGCTCATCACCCAATCGGCCGGGCGGTCTGCGGCCTCGGCAATCGCCGCCGCCCCTGCCGCCGCCTGCACCCCTGATCCGGCCAGCGCTTCGCGCAGGGCGGGCAGTTCCGCCTCATGGGCCGTCACTGCCACCTCGGCGCGCAACTCCCGCGCCATCTCGGCCAGCCGCGCCACATTGCGCGCCCCGGTCAGCGCCACGGTGCGATAGGCCTCGGCCCCGCCCGCCCGGCGGATCAGGTCAAATGTGCTTTCCCCGATAGAGCCTGTGGCCCCGAATATGGAAATGGACCGCATGACCCCTCAGCCGATCGGAAGGTCTTTTAGGAACAGGCCCAGCAGCATCACCAGAACCGTCGCTCCGGTCAGCGCATCGAACCGGTCCAAAAGCCCGCCATGGCCCGGAATCAGGTTGGAACTGTCCTTCACTCCGACCCGGCGCTTGACCCAGCTTTCCAGAATGTCGCCCAATTGCCCGGCCAGCGCCACGATGGGCGACAGGATCAGCAACCCCCAATCCCCGCGCCCGGCCAGCACAAAGCACAACCCCACCAGGGCGGCCCCGATCCAGCCCGCCACCGTTCCCGACCAGGTTTTCTTCGGGCTGACCTTGGGCCAGAATTTCGGCCCCCCCATGATCCGCCCGACGAAATACCCCGCCACATCCGATACCACCACAATGATGACCAGCCACAGGATACCGGTCGTGCCGACCTCCTCGCGCAACTGCACCAGCCCGTACCCGGCCACCATGATCGCCGCTGCGTACAGCGCCGCAATCTGCCGGTCCCGCCGCGGCGTCAGTGCCAAAGCCAAGGCCGGCATCATCAGCAGGGACGCTGCCAGATCCGACCGGAGCAGCAAGGCCCCGCCCAGCGCTGCCGCCGCGATCCCCGCCATAAGAAGGGGGCGGTTCTTCTGCACCGGCGCGGTGATCGTCGCCAGTTCCCAGATCATCCCGGCCGTCAGCAACACCACCAGCACCGCAAAGGATGGCCCGCCCAGCCAGATCTCCGCCGCACCGACAGAGATCATCACGATGGCCGACACCACCCTTGGCCGCAGGTCATTCCACCGCCCCAGCACATTGGCCGCCGGCTCTGCCGGCCCCCCCGCGCCATTCGCTGCGGCCTGCGCTGCGGCCTCCGCGGCGCTCTCCTCTGTCCTGCCCGTCATGCGCCTGCCACACCACCAAAGCGACGCTCACGATTGCCGAACTGGCCCACAATCGCCGCAAGTTCCTGCGCGCCGAAATCCGGCCACAGCGTGGGCGAGAACTCGTATTCCGCATAGGCCGCCTGCCAGGGCAGGAAATTCGATGTCCGCGTCTCGCCGCTGGTGCGGATCACCAGATCCGGGTCGGGCAGATCGCCGGTATCCAGACGGGCGGCAACAACCGCCTCGGTCACCGCCTCTGGCGACAGCCGCCCTTCGGCCACATCGCGGGCGATGGACCGCACGGCGCGGGCAATCTCATCCCGCCCGCCGTAATTGATCGCCACCGTCAGGTTCAGTCGCGTCCCGCCCATGGTCCGCGCCTCGATCCCGGCCATCATCTTCTGCAGCTTGGGGTCAAGCCGCGTCCGGTCGCCGATGAACCGCAACCGCACGCCCTCGATCGACAGCCGGTCCGCCTCCCGCTCGATGTAACGGGCAAAGATCGCCATCAGCCCCAGCACCTCTTCGGTGGACCGCTTCCAATTCTCGGTCGAAAAGGCATAGACAGTCAGCCAGCGGATGCCCAGATCGGGGCAGGCGCGCACGATCTCGCGCACGCGCTCGGCGCCACGCCGGTGGCCCACCAGCCGCGGCCAGCCGCGCGATGTTGCCCAGCGCCCATTGCCATCCATGATGATGGCCACATGCTCCGCATTGCGGGGCGGGCGCTTCGGATCGGTTGTCTTGCCTGTTCCCAAGCCCTGCTCCCCCCCACACAGCCAGACAGGGGCCAAGGCCCCCGGCCTGGCCATGTCAGACCTGCATGATTTCCGCCTGCTTCTGTTCCAGCTGCCTGTCGACGGCGGCAATCGCCTTGTCCGTCAACTCCTGCACCTCGTCCGACCACATCTTCTGGTCATCTTCCGACATGCCAGCCGTCTTGGCCTTCTTGATCTGGTCCATCCCGTCGCGGCGCACGTTGCGGATCGCCACCTTGGCGCTTTCGGCATATTGCGCCGCCACCTTGGCCAGCTCCTTGCGGCGCTGTTCGTTCAACTCCGGGATCGGCAGCCGGATCAGCGGCCCGTCGGTGACCGGGTTGATCCCGATGCCGCTTTCGCGGATCGCCTTTTCCACCTTGCTGATCATGCCCTTGTCCCAGACGTTGATCACAACCATCCGCGGCTCGGGCACGTTCACCGTGCCAAGCTGGTTGATGGGCGTCATCTGGCCATAGGCATCCACCTGAATGGGGTCCAGAATCTGCGCCGAGGCACGGCCCGTGCGCAACGAGGCGAATTCCTGCTTCAGCGCATTCATTGCGCCGTCCATGCGGCGCTGAATGGCGTCCAGATCGATGTCGAGGTCATCAGCCGACATTTGGTCTTCCTTCATTCTCCAGCCCAAACCCTCTCCGGGTTTCGGGGCCGTTTCGTTGCTCTATACCAGAGCCGCACCGCAACGGAACAGCGTCATTGACAACGCAGCAGGGCAGATCCCCGCGCTGCGCTGCCGCTTGGCGCGTCAGCCCTGAACCCTCGTATACGTTCCTTCTCCGCGCAAAATCCCGCGGAAACCGCCCGGCTCATCCAGCGAAAACACGATGATGGGCAGGTTGTTGTCGCGCGCCAGCGCGATGGCAGATGCATCCATCACCCCCAGATGCTTGGCCAGACATTCATCATAGCTCACCGTCACATAGCGCTTGGCATCGGCATGTTTCTTGGGGTCCTTGTCGTAAACCCCATCCACCTTGGTACCCTTGAAGATCACCTGACAGGCCATCTCATTGGCACGCAGCGTGGCAGCCGTATCTGTGGTGAAATAGGGGTTGCCCGTCCCGGCGGCAAAGATCACCACGCGCTTCTTTTCCAGATGCCGCACCGCGCGGCGGCGGATATAGGGTTCGCAAACCTGATCCATCGGGATCGCGCTGATCACGCGGGTGAATACCCCGATCTGCTCCAGCGCCGATTGCATCGCCAGCGCGTTCATCACCGTGGCCAGCATCCCCATATAATCTGCTGTCGTCCGCTCCATCCCCTGCGCCGATCCGGCCAGTCCGCGAAAGATGTTGCCGCCGCCGATCACCATACAGATCTCGACACCCATATCATGCACCGACTTCACCTCGCGCGCGATGCGCTGGACAGTGGGCGGATGCAGCCCGAACCCCTGATCCCCCATCAGCGCCTCACCCGAGATCTTGAGCATCACGCGGCTGTATTTCACCGCAGCATCAAGATCCGGTTTGGACATGGAAAACCCCGTTCTTCAGTATATCGGTTGGACTGCGCGGCAAAATGTATGAAAACGGCGGCGGGTTCAACCGGGAACGGCAGGCCGGAATCGCGAATGTCGGCACCACGCGCAGGGGCCCCGCCCTTGCCGCACACCCTCCCCCGGCCCCTGCAACCGGTCCGGACCAGCACATGTTGAAAGGAACCATGACCTTGGGCTTTGATCTGGCGGCCCTCTCGCGCGACGCCCCCGTTCTGATCGCAGGCCCCACCGCCAGCGGCAAATCGGCGCTGGCGATGGAACTGGCCGCCCGCGACGGGCGGGTGATCGTGAATGCCGATGCGCTGCAGGTCTATGATTGCTGGCGCGTGCTGACCGCCCGCCCCTCCGCGCAGGACGAATCCGCCCTGCCCAATGCCCTTTACGGCCATGTCGGGCGCGATGCGCCCTATTCCGTCGGCCATTGGCTGCGCGAGGTGGCGCCGTTCCTGTCCCGCCCGGTCGTCATCGTGGGTGGAACGGGCCTTTATTTCAGCGCCCTCACCGAAGGCCTGGCCGACATCCCCCCCACGCCCCCCGCCATCCGGGCCGAGGCTGACAAGCGCCTGTCGCAGCACGGACCTGCCGCCCTGCTGGCCGATCTCGACCCTGCCACCGCCGCCCGGATCGACCAGCGCAATCCCGCCCGCATCCAGCGCGCATGGGAGGTGCAGCGCGCAACCGGGCGCGGCCTTGCCGCCTGGCAAGATCAGACCGGCGCGCCACTTCTGCCCCTGTCGGGGGCGCAGGCGCTCGTCCTGCGGCCCGATGTCGACTGGCTCAATGCCCGCATTGACCACCGCTTCGACCAGATGATCGCCGCCGGCGCGCTGGATGAGGCCCGCGCAGAACTCCCCCATTGGCAGCCCACCCGCCCCGCGTCCCGCGCCATCGGTGCGCCGGAACTGATCGCCCATCTGCGCGGCGAGATGCCCCTGCCCGATGCCATCGCGGCAGCCAAGATCGCCTCGCGCCAATATGCCAAGCGTCAGCGCACGTGGTTCCGCTCACGCATGGGCGATTGGCGCAGCGTCCTCCTGCCCTGATCGCACCCAACAAAACGGACCGCCACAGAACTGCGACACCCCTTGGTTATCAACAGGCAGCGAATGCCTTGTGGATAACTGCCCCCATTGGCCATTTTTTTGCTTGGGTTCGTTGCGATGAAAGACGTATGATTCGTTAATAACGTGGCGAAAGTGCCTTTGATGCAAGACCAAAACCATGCAGCGGCCGTTTCGGGTGTGGCTGGCGGGGAACCCCGCCTTGTCGCGATTCCGCGACTCGCCGCCGGTGGCCGGTGGCGGGTCGAGGCGATGCGCGCCATCTCCGAACCGATGCTGCTGTGGTTCACAAAGGGTCAGGGTCGCATCACCGTGGCCGGCGTCACCCGTGGCTATACCGCAAACAACGCCGTCTTCATCCCTGCCGGTGTAATGCACGGCTTCGAAGTCGGCCCGCAGGTCTTTGGCAATGCCATCTTCTTCGGCAGGGATTGCGCCATCCCCCTGCCCCAGACCCCGCAGATGCTCCGCATTCGCGAAGTGCACGCCGCGCAAGAGGCGAATGTCATCTTCGACATGATCCTGCGCGAGATGAATTCCGACAGCCCCGCCCATGAACGCGCCACGCGCCATTACCTCGGCCTCCTCGGCGTGTGGCTGGAACGGCAGGTTGCCAAGGCCGCGCCGGAACAGGGCAAGCCCGATGCCGCCCGCCGCCTCGTCGCCCGCTACACAGCGCTCATCGAACGCGATTTCCGTTCGGGCGCCGGGGTCGGCGATTTCGCCGCCGCCCTTGGCGTCACACCCACCCATCTGTCGCGCTGCTGCCGTCAGGCTTGCGGCCGGTCGGCCATCACCATCCTGCAGGACCGCCGCATCTTCGAGGCCCGCCGCCTGCTGGCCGAAACCCGCATGCCGGTGGGCCAGATCGGCGCAAGCCTCGGCTTCACCTCGGCGGCCTACTTCACGCGCGCCTTCCAGCACCTCACCGGCAAGTCCCCGACCGAGTTCCGCCGGTCGCAGTGAACGCTGTCCCGTGACCGCCGTTCTGCGTCAACCGAAGGGGCCATCGCCCGGAATCGTCGCAAATCTGTCGCGAACCGACTGCCATTAGGCGAATCCAAGCGTTGACGTAACACAGAAAAAGATGCGCTATGGTGGCTGCGAACTGCGCACCTTTGGCTGTGATGCACTTTCCCATGTCGATGCTTGCATGGGAAAATCCTGAACAGCCGGGGCGCGAAACCGATATAAAAACAATAAACCAACTGCCAATCTAGGGAGACCGACATGAAAGACACGCTCGATATCGCCGCACTGCATCCGGCGGCCACGCTCTATGCCAACGAACTGCGTCAGGGGCAGCTGTCCCGCCGCGAATTCCTCGCCCGCACCACCGCTCTCGGCGTATCCGCCGCCGCTGCCTATGCATTGATCGGCATGGACGCGCCCGCCATGGCGCAGGACACCCCCGCGATGGGCGGCACGCTGCGCATGTCGATGGAAATCAAGGCGCTGAAAGACCCGCGCACCGCCGACTGGTCGCAAATCTCCAACGTCACCCGCGGCTGGCTGGAATACCTCGTCGAATACAACAATGACGGCTCGATCCGCGGCATGCTGCTGGAATCGTGGGAAGCCAATGCCGACGCTACTGAATACACGCTCAAGGTTCGCCCCGGCGTGAAGTGGAACAATGGCGACGATCTCACCGCCGATGACGTTGCGCACAACTTCACCCGCTGGGGCGATGCCAGCGTCGAAGGCAACTCGATGCCGGGCCGCATCACCAATCTCGTCGATGCCGAAGCCAAGACCCTGCGCGCAGGCGCAGTCACGGTTGTCGATCCGCTGACGGTAAAGCTTACCCTCAGCGCGCCGGATGTCACCCTGATCGCAGGTCTGGCCGACTATCCCGCCGCCGTGGTGCACAAATCCTATGAGAACGGCGATCCGACCGGCACGCCCGGCACCGGCCCCTTCCTGCCCGAAACGGTCGAGGTGGGCGTGAAGGCACATCTGGTAAAGAACGCCGATCACACCTGGTGGGGCACCGCCGTCTATGGCGGCCCGTATCTGGACCGGGTGGAATACACCGACCTCGGCACCGACCCGTCCGCCGAAGTGAACGCCGCCGCCGCCGGTGAAATCGATGTCACCTATCAGTCCACCGGTGAATTCATCGAACAGTTCGACTCGCTGGGCTGGACCAAATCCGAAGCCGTCACCGCATCGACGATCGCCGTGCGCTTCAACCAGCTGGCCGAGGAATACAAGGACGTCAACGTCCGCACCGGCCTGATCAAATGCGTCGACAACAACGTCGTGCTGGAACTGGGCTACTCGAACCTCGGCACCGTGGCGGAAAACCACCATGTCTGCCCGATCCATCCCGAATACTACGCCCTGCCCCCGCTGACCGCCGATCCGGCTGCCGGCAAGGCAGCAATCGACGCAGCCGGGAAGGCCGATTTCGAGTTTGAACTGATCTCGCTCGATGACAGCTGGCAGGCCGCAACCTGCGACGCCATCGCCGCCCAGATCCGCGACGCGGGCATCAACATCAAGCGCACCGTTCTGCCGGGCTCGACCTTCTGGAATGACTGGCTGAAATACCCGTTCTCGGCGACCGAATGGAACATGCGTCCGCTCGGCGTGCAGATCCTCGCGCTGGCCTATCGTTCGGGCGAAGCCTGGAACGAGTCGGCCTTCTCCAACGCGGAATTCGACTCCGAACTCGCCAAGGCGCTGTCGATTGCAGACGCCAAGGCCCGGTCCGAGGTGATGAAGCGTCTCGAAGAGATCATGCAGGAACAGGGCGTCATGGTGCAGCCCTACTGGCGCTCGATCTACCGCCACTTCGATCCGAAGGTGAAAGGTGCCGACATGCACGCCACCTTTGAACACCACCACTACAAGTGGTCGATCGCTGCGGCCTGATCGGGTCCGTGCAAGACAGGCGCGCGGGGCATACCCCGCGCGCCCATCCGCAAGCCTGCGCCGGGTTACCGGACCGGCCCTCCCATCGCTTCCTGCCTGCGATCCCATGACCGGGAAAGGATGAGCCATGCTCCTCTTCGTGCTGCGGCGTATCGGCGTCATGATCCTGACGGCCATCGCGCTCACCTTCATCGTCTTCTACATGACGAACCTGCCGCCGAATCTCGAAAAGCTCGCCAAGTCCGAGGCATCGGTCCGCATGGCCGACGACGCCGTGGCAAGCTGGCTTGAAAGCAACGGCTATGGCGGGTCGGTCTTCGTGCGGTATGGCGAATGGCTGGGCGTGATGCCCGGCTGGACCTTGACGGATGAGGATGGCACGATTCGCGGTCGCTGCATCGAAAAGGGTCAGGACGCAGCCACCGCCCCCACCCGCTGCGGCATCCTGCAAGGCAATTGGGGCTTTTCCACCGTCTTCAAGCAACCCGTCAGCGAAGTTCTGGCCCGCTCGCTCGGCGCCACCGGCTGGCTTATGCTCTGGGTGATGATCGTCATGGTCCCGGCCTCGCTGTTGCTTGGCGTATTGTCAGGCATGCGTGAAGGCAGCCGGACCGACCGGATCCTCTCCACCGTCGCCATCACCACTACCGCCACCCCCGAATATGTCTCTGGCGTGATCCTGATCGCATTGCTCGCCTCCGCCACCGCAGGCGTCTCGCCCATGCTCGCCGAAGCGGGCTGGATTTCGGGCAAGACGCTGTTCCCCGGCACCGCCACCTCCGCCATGGAAAACATCACCTTCTGGAACTTCTTCCTGCCCGTGATGACCATCGCGCTTTACGGCATTGGCTACATTGCGCGCATGACCCGCGCCTCGATGACCGAGGTGATGACCCAGCAATACATCCGCACCGCACTGCTCAAGGGCGTGGGCTTCCGCGAGGTCGTCATGCGCCACGCGCTGCGCAACGCCCTGATCGCCCCTTTCACGGTCATCATGCTGCAATTCCCGTGGCTGCTGAACGGGGTGGTGATCGTCGAGACGCTCTTCAACTACAAGGGCTTCGGCTGGACCCTCGTGCAGGCCGCCGGCAACAACGACATCGACACCCTGCTCGCCTGCTCGGTCGTCGCCGTCTTCGTCGTCCTCGTGACGCAGCTGATCTCGGATATCGGCTACGTCTTCCTCAATCCCCGCATCCGCCTCGCGTAAGGGAAGCAAGAATGGACGACGCACTTTCCTGGGGTTCCATCTTCCTGCGCATCGCGGCGCAACTGCTGCCCGTCTGGGTGGCGCTGATCGTCACCTTCGCGCTCTCGATGCGCTACAAGCGCCACCTCGGCCTCTATGGCCGCATCTTCGACAGCCCCGTCGGGATGACAGGCTTCGCCCTAGTGATGTTCTGGGTCTTCATGGCCATCTTCGCCGACTGGATCATCACCCACGATCCGCTGGGGCAGTTGTCGGGGATGAAGAACATCATCCCCGGCGCGCCCGTGAAAGACGCCGTGGAAGGGGCCTATCCCTACTACCTTCTGGGCGGCGACCACCTCGCCCGCGACGTGTTCAGCCGCATGGTCATGGGCGCGCGCGAGGTGCTCAAGATCGCCCCCGCAGCCACGGTCATCGCCTTCATGGTGGGCATCACGCTGGGCCTGCCTGCGGGCTATCTGGGCGGCAAGCTCGACACCACGATCAGCTTCATCTCCAACCTCGTCCTAGCCTTCCCAGTGATCCTGCTGTTCTACCTGCTGGTCACGCCCGAGATCCGCGTCACCGGCATCCCCACCGCGCTGGCAGCGATCCTGTTCATCTTCCCGGTGATCTTCCTCACCCTCCTTCTGAACGCGCGCTTCTTCACAGCGCCCTCGAAACGCAACTTCTATGTGGGCCTCGTGCTCGTCATCGGCCTCTGGGCCTATTCCGGCCTCGCCTTCAACGCCGATCCCACCGGCGTCTGGTCGATGGACCCGAACATGCTCAACGTCTTCGTCTCGGTCGTCTTCGTGAACTCGCCCGGCGTGTTCCGCATCGTCCGCGGCATGGTAATGGACATCAAGACCCGCGACTACGTCGCCGCTGGCCAGACCCGCGGCGAAGGCCCGTGGTACATCATGCTGTGGGAGATTCTGCCCAACGCCCGCGGCCCCCTGATCGTCGATTTCTGCCTGCGCATCGGCTACACCACCATCCTTCTGGGAACCCTCGGCTTCTTCGGCCTCGGCGTCACGCCCGAATCCCCCGACTGGGGCAGCACCATCAACTACGGCCGCCGCCTGCTGGCCATCGCCCCCCACCCGGCAGTCGTGCCCGCCTTCGCCCTCATGTCGCTCGTCCTCGGCCTCAACCTGCTTGCCGACGGCCTGCGCGAAGAAAGCATGAAGGACTGAACATGATGCATCCTCTGCCGTTCATCTGTTCCCAAATATCCCACGGGGGTCCGGGGGTGTGAAACCCCCGGTCCCGCACCCTCCACCCGCGCGAGGCGACCATGTCCGACACCACCTGGGACCCGTCCAAACCCATCCTGGAAATCGAGAACCTCTCGATATCCTTCTTCACGCGCCTGCGCGAAATTCCCGCCGTGATGGATTTCTCCTGCACCGTCATGGCCGGCGAGGCGATGGGTCTGGTGGGCGAATCCGGCTGCGGCAAATCCACCGTGGCGCTGGCCGTCATGCGCTACCTGGGCAAGAACGGCCGCATCACGGGTGGCTCCATCCGCTTCAAGGGCCGCGATCTGACCACCATGGAAGATGAGGAACTGCGCAAGATCCGCGGCTCGGAAATCGCCATGATCTATCAGGAACCTATGGCCTCGCTGAACCCGGCGATGAAGATCGGCGCGCAACTGGCCGAAGTGCCGATGATCCATCAGGGCATGGCCAAGGACGATGCGTGGAAGCTCGCGCGCCAGATCGTGGCCGATGTCCGCCTCCCCGACCCTGACCGCATCATCAACGCCTATCCGCATCAGCTTTCCGGCGGCCAGCAGCAGCGCATCGTCATCGCGATGGCGCTGATGTCCAAGCCCGCGCTCCTTATCCTTGATGAACCCACCACCGCGCTGGACGTTACAGTCGAGGCCGGCATCGTCGATCTGGTCAAGGAGTTGGGCACGAAATACGGCACCTCCATGCTGTTCATCAGCCACAACCTCGGGCTCGTGCTCGATGTCTGCGACAGGCTCTGCGTGATGTATTCCGGCGAGGCGGTCGAAACCGGCAATGTCGAGGAAGTATTCGACAAGATGCGCCACCCCTATACGCAGGCGCTCTTTCGCTCCATCCCGCTGCCGGGGGCCGACAAGAACACCCGCCCCCTCGTGGCGATCCCAGGCAACTTTCCCCTGCCGCATGAACGCCCGAACGGGTGCAACTTCGGCCCGCGCTGCGATTACTTCGCCGATGGCCGCTGCAACGCGCAGGATGTGCCTATGGCCACCGTCGCCGGCGACAACCGGCACGAAACCCGCTGCCTCCGCTTTGCCGAGATCGACTGGAACGCCCCCCTCGCCGCCGTCAAGATGGTGGAAAAAACGCCGATCGGCCGCGTGGTCCTGAAACTCGATGATCTGAAGAAATACTATTCCGTCTCCGGCTCCGCCTTTGGCGGCGGCGCGGGCAAGGTCGTCAAGGCCAATGAAACCCTCAGCTTCGAAGCGCATGAAGGCGAAACCCTCGCCATCGTGGGCGAATCCGGCTGTGGCAAATCCACTTTCGCCAAGGTGCTGATGGGTCTGGAAACCGCCACCTCGGGCAGCATCATGCTGTTTGATGAAAACGTTCAGAACACGCCGATCCAGATGCGCGACACCGGCACCATCTCGAAACTGCAGATGGTGTTCCAGAACCCGTTCGACACGCTGAACCCGTCATCGACCGTGGGCCGCCAGATCATCCGCGCGCTCGAGATTTTCAAATTCGGCGATTCTGACGCCGAACGCCACGCCCGCATGCTGGAACTGCTTGATCTGGTCAAACTCCCCCGCGCCTTCGCCGACCGGATGCCGCGCCAGCTGTCCGGCGGGCAGAAGCAGCGTGTCGGCATCGCCCGCGCCTTCGCGGGCGGGGCCAAGGTGGTGGTGGCCGATGAACCCGTCTCCGCGCTCGACGTGTCGGTGCAGGCTGCCGTCACCGATCTGCTGATGGACATCCAGCGCAAGAACAAGACGACGCTTCTGTTCATCAGCCATGACCTGTCCATCGTGCGCTATCTGTCGGACCGGGTGATGGTCATGTATCTTGGCCATGTGGTGGAAATGGGCAGCACCGATCAGGTGTTTCAGCCCCCCTATCACCCCTATACCGAGGCGCTCCTGTCCGCCGTTCCCATCGCCGATACCCGCGTGCAGAAAAAGCGCATCGTGCTGGAAGGCGATATCCCCTCCGCCGTCAACCCGCCCCCGGGCTGCCCCTTCCAGACGCGCTGCCGCTGGAAATCGCAGGTGGCGGATGGATTGTGCGACCGTGAGGTGCCGCCGGTGCGTATGCTGGATGGCGGGCATCAGATCAAATGCCACCTGCCGGATGAGGTTTTCGCCACGATGGAACCGGTCATCAAGATCGCCGCCGAGTAAGCGGAAATTGACGCAATTTCCGCGTCGTTTTCTGACGCAGAAAACGGCCCCCTCCGGGGGCAACTGACACTTGCGTCAGGTTCCACCGCGACGTCTGCACCGGAAATCGCCCGCAACCCAAGGCCCCCGTTCCGGGGCAACCGGAATTTGCGTCAAATTCCGCAGCGATTTCTGCGTCAGAAATCGCCCCTGATCCAAGGCAGCCCCGGAAAGAATTCTTCGCCGAATTTTGCAGTAATTTTCGAAAACTCTTGCGCGCCCGCTACCCGAGGATCGCTTTCACATAATTCTCGGTCTCGGCATAGGGCGGGATGCCATCATGCTCTTCCACCGCCATCGGCCCGGCATTATAGGCCGCCAGCGCCAGCCGCCAGCTCCCGAAACGCTCATACATCATCCGCAGATAGCGCGCCCCGCCTTCCAGATTCTCGACGGGATCATTGATATCCACGCTCAGGAACCGCGCCGTATCGGGCATCAGTTGCGCCAGTCCCGTCGCGCCTTTCGGGCTGACCGCGCCGACGTTCCAGCCGCTTTCTTGCTGCACCAGCCGCAGGAACAGGTCCTCCGGAATGTTGTGCTTACGCGCCGCCGCCTTCGCAACTTCAAGAAACTCGCCCTTGTAGCTGCCACGGAACGCCGGCAGCAGCGCGTCATCCTCGTCGCGCTCGGTCTTGGGGCGCAGCCGTTCCGATCCAGAATACTGCTTGGCCAGCCGCCCCTCCAGCAGGTCCTTCTGCTTCTCGAAGATCGCCATGCGCGACACGCCTGATCCCGACAATGTCAGCCCTTCCGCGCGCACGCCGTCCACCGGCAACATTACCCAGACCGCTATCAAGGAACCAAAGGCCAGGGTCCGCATAGATCCATCCCGCACTGTGAACCCGGCGGACATTACAAGATCACCGCCCCTCTTGGCCAGTGCCTTGATAACAGCTCAAACCCCAACCGCGCGGCCCGTTTCCGGCACCAGCGGCGCGTTCAGCAGATCCTCGATCAGCACGCTCACCAATTGCCCGCGCCCCTGCACGCCGGCCTTGCGATAGATGGCGTTCAGATGGGTCTTCACCGTCCCCTCCGCCGAACCCCGCAAGGTGGCAATCTCGGCAATGGAATAGCCCTTGATGGTAAAGGCCGCGACATCCGCCTCTGATGGCGTCAGGCCCCATTGGCGAAAGTAATCCTCCATCAGCGCCCCCAGCGCCCCCGCCGCCACGCCCAGCGATTTCTCCATCACCGCCTGCCGCCGCATCAGGTTCATCAGCGCCCGCACTTCGAAGGCCAGCCCGACAAACAGACCCAGCGTCGCCCCCAGTTCCGGCAGCATATGCGTCAGCGCCACCCCGCCTGCGGCGAAATCCTCGATGATATCCACCACGAAAAAGGCCGAACACAGGATCTGGAACCCGATCAGCAGAATCAGGAGCCGCGCATCACGCGCCTTCGGGCGGGCCACGTCACGGGTCGAAACAACGTCATCGATCATCGGCTGGCTCACCTTCACGTCACCCGGGCATCCATCAGGGAAGTGTCTTGTAACCCGTCACCATGGATTTCGGAAGGTTCACCCCAAGCCTGCGGCTTTCCACAACCACCGCCAGCACATGCACCACGATGGATATCTCGGCCCAGATGACCAGAACTTCGTGCAATTCCTCAACCCAGCCCACGCCAAAGAACATCAGCGTCGTCATCGCATAGCCCGAAGCCGCCAGCCCGGCCATCGTCAACAGCAGGTTAAAGATCATCAGCGCGCCCAGCGGCGAATGGCCCTCATGCACCCGGCGTCGCCCGGTGGCCATGTCGCCCACCTGCCCCAGCACCGCATCCGGCCCCGGCAGGAAATCAGAGAACCGCGCATGCCGCGTGCCGATGAACCCCCAGACCACGCGCAGCGCGATCAGGCCGGCCACGACATAGCCCACCCATTGATGGGCCACCTTGCCCGGCGCGGTAAAGAAGGCATTGGCCGCAAAAGCCGCCACCAAGGCCCAGTGAAACACCCGCACCAGCGGATCCCAGACACGCACCTTCACCGACATGATCCCTGCTCCTTTTCCATCCTTGCTGTCTGGGGCAGGCGCGGCCCGGGTTTGCCCCGGCCGCGCCTGCCCGTGTCACAATCAGCGCGGCCATGGGGCCGCGCCTGAAGGGGATCAGCCCTCTTCGCCTTCTTCATGCTCGATCTGCTTCAGGCTCGCATCGAACCACAGCTCTTCCATTTTGCCGTCCTTGACGACATAGACCTCGATCAGCCCGTCCTCAGACTTGAACTGGCGCACCTCATAGCCTTCGGCCACCAGCTGCGCCGTCAGCTTCTCCTGCACGGCGGCATCCACCGCGCCTTCGGTTTCGGCCATGGTGATGGCGGGGGCGGCAAGCGTGCCAAGCACGAGGGCCACAACGGCAAGTTTACGGATCATCATTTCTGCTCCAGGTTTGTACGCCGACGGACATCTCTGCCGCCGGATGCCCAATACCTGCCCCCATTCCCCCCGATCCGGAATCCACCCCAGGTCAGGGATGGGCCGTGGCCCACCGCCCTCTGACCAAAGACACAGAGCGGATGTCCGCTCTCCACCCAAAGTTGGAGACAACGCCAACCCCGGCCCAACCAGCCGATGCCCAGCCGATGCCCAGCCGATGCCCAGCCGATGATTGCGGCCTCCTGTTCGGCGGGCTATAGCCTTTTGTTAACCAGCCGGAGGATAGCCTCCGCACAGGATCAGATTCGGAGGGAAAGCATGGCCGGTTCCGTCAACAAGGTGATCATCGTCGGCAATCTCGGGCGCGACCCCGAGGTTCGCAGTTTCCAGAACGGCGGCAAGGTCGTGAACCTGCGCATCGCCACCTCGGAAAACTGGCGCGACAAACAGTCGGGCGAACGCAAGGAACGCACCGAATGGCATTCCGTGGCGATCTTCAACGAAAACCTTGCCAAGGTGGCCGAGCAATACCTGAAAAAGGGCTCGAAGGTTTACATCGAAGGCCAGCTTGAAACCCGCAAATGGCAGGATCAAAGCGGTCAGGACCGGTATACGACCGAGGTTGTGCTGCGCCAGTATCGGGGTGAACTGACCATCCTCGATGGCCGTGATGGCGGCGGTGGTGGCGGTGGCGGCGCTGCGGGCGGCGGCGATTACGGCGGCTATGATGATTATCAGGGCGGCGGAGCCTCTGGCGGCGGCGGCGGCTATCAAGGCGGCGGCAGCGGTGGCGCGCGCAGCGGCGGCGGCGGTGGCGCCCCCGCAGGCGGGCGCAGCGACATGGATGACGAGATTCCCTTCTGATCCCATCCGCGCGAAGGTTGCAACGATCAGGGGCGCATCCCGCAAGGGCCGCGCCCTTTTTGCTGTCCCGTCTTTTGGCCCCGTCTCTTGGACCCGTCTCTTGGCCCTGTCTCTTGGCCCCGTTTTCCTGCACTGGACCTCGGCCCCGACATTCCCTATATATTCACTCAACAACCCCTTTCGGAACCGCCATGACCAACGTGGACAAGATCGAAGGCGCACCGCTGATCGCGCCCTCCAGCACCGACCATCCGCTTTACGACCATGTGGTCGAGGCTTGCCGTACGGTGTTCGATCCGGAAATTCCGGTGAACATCTTCGATCTGGGCCTTGTCTACACCGTCGACATTTCGACCGAGAACGACGTCGACATCACCATGACCCTCACCGCGCCGGGTTGCCCCGTGGCAGGCGAAATGCCCGGCTGGGTGGCAGATGCGGTGGAACCCGTGGCCGGGGTCAAGTCGGTCAACGTGAAGATGACTTTCGATCCCCCTTGGGGAATGGACATGATGTCCGATGAGGCCCGGCTCGAACTGGGTTTCATGTAACGCGCTTGGAAAAGCGGGATCCCTGTCCTATCTTTGGTTGGCAGTCCCGCAGGAGCACCCGATGTTCGGCATCCCCGGCAAACAGGCCGTGACCCTCACCCCCGCCGCTGTGCGGCAGATTTCCCGCCTGATGGCAAAGCAGGGCAGCACCGGCCTGCGCATCGGCGTGAAAAAGGGTGGCTGCGCGGGCATGGAATACACCATGGATTATGTCACCGACATCAATCCGATGGATGAGCTGATCGAACAGGATGGCGCACGGGTGATGATCGCGCCCATGGCGCAGATGTTCCTCTTCGGCACCGAGATCGACTATGAAACCTCGCTGCTGGAATCGGGCTTCCGCTTCAACAACCCCAACGTGGCCGAAGCCTGCGGTTGCGGCGAGTCGATCAAATTCAAGGATCAACCCGCCGCCTGAGGCGACGCCGTCACGACCACCCGCCCCGGGTTCCGACTCGGGGCCTCGCGTCGAACCAGCCCCCACAGCATAAACCCGGGGGCCCGGATCAAACCCGGGACCGGGTTTCCAATAGGCTGACCACATCCCCCAAACCAACCCCCTCCCGGGCCAGCCCCGGGACCTCGCTCCTTGCATCAGCGCACCAAGCGCCGTGGTTTCCGCCTGTCTCTGCCCGAACTTGTATGCACAGCCGTCTGCACCGCCATCTGCACAAAGCGCTGCACACCCCTTTTCCTTCATCCCCTTTCCCCGTAACGCTTATGCGGTGCAAAACCCCGGGAGGACAGCATGAGAAAACTCGCCGCAGGAAACTGGAAGATGAACGGCACCGCCGCCAGCCTGACCGAGGTTTCCGCCCTCGCCCAGGCCCATCCTGCCCCGGCCTGCGACGTCCTTCTCTGCCCCCCCGCAACCCTCATCGCCCGCATGGCGGATGTGGCCAAGGGCACCTCCGTCATGGTCGGCGGGCAGGATTGCCACGCGAAATCCACCGGCGCGCACACGGGTGACGTCTCGTCAGAAATGCTATTGGATTCCGGTGCTTCACACGTGATCCTCGGCCATTCCGAACGCCGTACGGATCATGCGGAAACCGATGCGCAGGTGCTGGCAAAGGCACAGGCCGCCATCAAGGCCGGCCTCATCGCCATCGTCTGCATCGGCGAAACCGAGGCGGAACGGGATGCAGGCCGCACGCTTGATGTCGTGGGAACCCAGCTTCACGGCTCCGTCCCCTCTGACGCAACCGCCGCCACCCTCGTGATCGCCTATGAACCGGTTTGGGCCATCGGCACCGGCCGAACCCCCACCATCGCCGAAATCGCCGAAGTCCACGCCTTCCTCCGCACCCGCCTGACCGCCCGCATCGGAGCAGAGGCGGCGGGGGTCCGTCTGCTCTATGGCGGCTCTGTAAAGCCTTCAAATGCCACGGAAATCTTTGCCATCCCCCATGTCGACGGGGCGCTTGTCGGCGGCGCCAGCCTCAAGGCGGCCGACTTTGGCGCCATCGTCGCGGCCCTCTCCGCCGCCTGATCGCGCCCTTTGACGTCGCCCCCGGAACAGCCTTCGGCCCGGCACCGGGGGATGGTTTGGGCGTGATGCAGGACATGTGATGACAGCCCTATCCCCCACCCGCTCTGCCCTTTCGGCGAACCTGATCTGCATGGGCTCCATGCTGATCTGGGCCGCTGCCCTCCCCGCGGCAGAGGTGCTCATCCGCGCCGATCCCGCCCCCTTGCCGCCGGTCATCCTGAACGCCGCGCGGATGGTCATGGCAGCGCTGTTCCTTTTGCCGATCTGGTGGCTGGTCGAAGGGACAGATGCCCTGCGCCGCGCCAACTGGCCGCGCGGAATCATGGTGGGTTCGCTCCTCGCCCTAGGCGCGCTGCAACTGGTCTTTGGCCAGACCCGCACCTCGGCGGTGATGGCGGCGGTCGTATCGTCCGCCATGCCGCTGATCGGGATAACGCTGGAAATTTTCCTTGATGGGCGGAAACTTACGCTGCAGATCGCGCTTGGCCTCCTGCTGTCTATCCTTGGCGGCATCCTCGCAGCAGGCAATTTCGACGGCGGCCTGTCCTTCGGGATCGGGGCGCTTCTCTGCCTCGGCTCGGTCATCACCTTCACCCTCGCCTCACGCTGGACGGTCACCGCCCTGCCCGGCCTTACCCCCCTCGGCTCCACCAGCCTCACCGTCTGCGGCGCGGCACTGGCAGGCACGGCCTTCGCCCTGATCGGCGGTCTGTTCGGCCTGCCCGGCCCCAACCTTTCCGCCTTCGGCCTGACCGAATTCACCGCGCTTGCCATCTATGGCGTGGGTGGCCTTGCCATCAGCCAACTGCTGTGGATCATCGCCGTGGGCCGCCTCGGCATCGCAATGTCGGCGCTGCACATCAACCTTACGCCCTTTTACGTCATGGTGTTCATGCTGGCGTTGGGCGGCACCTGGAGCTGGATTCAGGCGCTCGGCGCGGCATTCGTCGCAATCGGCGTGCTGGTTGCGCAAGGCCTGATCGCCCTGCCCCGGCGCTGAACCCATCAAGAACAAGATCATGCAAGAGCTTCACCAATCCCCCACCGATCCCGCCTTCGTTCAGAACCCCTATCCGTTCTATGATCGCGCCCGCGCCTCCGGACCGTTCTTTCGCTGGGCGGATTACAACCTGACCTGCACACCCAACGCCTCGGCCGTGAACGCCATTCTGCGTGACCGCCGCTTTGGCCGCGAAGCGCCGCCCGAATGTGCGCCCGCCATCCCCGAACACCTGCGCCCCTTCTACGCGGTCGAGGCGCATTCGATGCTGGAGCTGGAACCGCCCCGCCACACCCGCCTGCGCAGCCTTGTCCTGCGTGCCTTCACCTCGCGCCGCATCGCCGCGCTGGGGCCGGAAATCGAACAGCTTTCGCACGATCTGATCGACGCCCTGCCCCCCGGCGAATTCGACCTGCTGCCGACCTTTGCGCAGAAACTGCCCGTCATCATCATTGCCCGCCTGCTGGGCGTGCCAGAGGCAATGTCAGACGACCTGCTGCGCTGGTCCAACGCGATGGTCGGCATGTACATGGCGAACCGCACCCGCGAAACCGAGGATCGCGCCATCGCCGCTACCGAAGCCTTCGTGGCCTTCCTGCGGGGCTACATCGCCGCCCGCCGCGCCGATCCGCGCGATGACCTTATCACCCATCTGATCGCAGCCGAAGCCGAAGGGGATCGGCTGTCCACCGACGAGTTGATCACCACTTGCATCCTGTTGCTCAATGCCGGGCATGAGGCGACGGTCCACACCATCGGCAATGGTGTGAAAACGCTGCTGGAATCGAAAACGCCGGCAACCGCCCTTTCCCCGGAAAAGGTCGAGGCGACGGTGGAGGAAATCCTGCGCTTCGATCCCGCGCTGCACATGTTCACCCGCTGGGCCTATGAGGAGGTAGAGGTGATGGGTCACCGCTTCCAGCGCGGCGATCAGGTCGCCTTGCTGCTGGCAGCCGCCAACCGCGACCCCGGCCAATGGGACCGCCCGGCGCAGTTCCTGCCCGACCGTCCTGCCAAACCCAACGCGACCTTTGGCGCAGGTCTGCACTTCTGCGTCGGCGCGCCCTTGGCCCGGCTGGAGCTGCAAATCGCCCTGCCGATCCTGTTCCAGCGCCTGCCAGACCTGCGCCTTGCGGCGCAGCCCGTCTATGCGGATGTCTACCATTTCCACGGGCTTAAGGCGCTGCATCTGTCACGCTAGGGCGGGGCGCACCCCGCCAGCCTAGACGGGCAAGATTGTCGTCGCCTTGATTTCTTCCATGCTCAGCAACGCCGTCACGTTGTAAATCCGCACCTCGGATATCAGCGCCTGATAGAAGGTGTCATAGGCCCGCGCATTCTTGACACGCACCTTCAGGATATAGTCGATGTCGCCTGCCAGCCTGTGCGCCTCCAGCACTTCGGGCCGCTCGCGCAGGGCCTTCAGGAACTTGCGCTGCCAATCCGCCTCATGTTCACTGGTGCGGATCAGCACAAAGAAACAGGCCTCCAACCCCAACGCCTCGGGGTCCAGAATGGCGGTCTGCCGGGTGATGACGCCAGCCTCCTTCATCCGGCGGATGCGGTTCCAGACGGGGGTCTTGGAACTGCCCACCTTGCGCGCGATCTCATCCAGCGATTGCTCAGCATCGGCCTGCAGTTCCGCAAGGATTTTCCTATCCATCTCATCCAGCCGGACCGCCATTCGCCAATTCCCCCGTTTCGCGGAAACACGTTCCGCCCATCCCCAGTATCAGAACAATCGTTCTTATCTGCAAGAGTGGCTGGCCCAAAACCGGGAAAATATCCTATATTCCCATCAGCCAATCCGGGATCGCCAGCATGACCGACCTGCCCTATTTCGCCCCTGCCCCTGTCGCCGTTACCTTTGTGGGTGCCGGCCCCGGTGCCGCCGCGCATCTGACACTCGGCGCTTTCCGCGCCCTGCAACAGGCGGATGTGGTGATCCATGACCGTCTGGTGGGCGATGAGGTGATGGCGCTGATCCCGCCCCACGTCACCCGCATTGATGTGGGCAAGGAAGGTTTCGGTCCCACTACCGCCCAGACCACGATCAACGCCACCCTTGTGGCGCAGGCCATGACCGGCGCGCGCATTGTGCGCCTCAAGGGCGGCGATTGCGGCATCTTCGGTCGCCTCGACGAAGAGATGGACGCGCTGGAGGCCGCAGGCCTGTCCTTCGCCATCCTTCCCGGCCTCACCTCCGCCGCCGTGGCCGCAGCCAATATCGGCCAGAGCCTGACGAAACGTGGCCGCAACGGTGCCCTGCGCATCGTCACCGGGCATGACATGGAAGGGTTCGCCGAACAGGATTGGCGCGGCATGGCCCGCCCGGGCGAAGTGGCCGCCATCTACATGGGCAAGAAATCCAGCCGCTTCATCCAGGGCCGCCTGATGATGCATGGCGCAGCCCCGGAAACCCCGGTGGCCATCGTGGAAAACGTCTCGCGCGGCAATCAGCGCGTGATCGCGGCAACTCTCGCCACCCTGCCCGACGCCGTGGCCCAAATGGCCGGTCCTGCCGTGCTGCTCTACGGCCTTGAACCGCGCCGCGCCCGCGCGGTCTTGCCCCAACTGAAGACGTCAGAATTGAAGGAAGCCACCGCATGAGCCGCCGCTTCACCCCCAAGATCGTCACCGCCAACCGCCTGCGCGAAGGCGATGTGGTCTATCTGACCGCCGATGACCGTTGGTCGCCCTTCCACCACGAGGCCGAACTGATCGAGGATGAGGCGCATGCACAGATGCGCCTGCTGCACGCCGCAGCGCAAAAGCTGATTGTCGTGGGCGCCTATCTGGCCGATGCCAAGCCCGGACCGAACGGGCCGGAGCCAACCCATTTCCGTGAAGAATTCCGCACCCGTGGCCCGTCGAACTATAACCACGGCAAACAAGCCGACTACGCGAACTGAGGCAGCCAGAATGTACAGCTATTCCGAATTCGATCAGGCTTTCGTCCGCGAACGCGTCGCACAATTCACGCAACAGGTGGAACGCCGCCTTGACGGGTCGCTGACCGAGGAAGAATTCCGCCCCCTGCGCCTGATGAATGGCCTCTACCTGCAACTCCACGCCTATATGCTGCGCGTGGCCATTCCCTATGGCACGATCAACCCGAACCAGATGCGCCAACTGGCCCATATAGCCCAGACGTGGGACAAGGGCTATGGCCACTTCACCACCCGCCAGAACATCCAGTACAACTGGCCGAAACTGGAAGACGTGCCGGCGATGCTGCAAGCGCTGGCAGATGTGGGCATGCATGCCATCCAGACATCGGGCAACTGCGTGCGCAACGTCACCGCCGACCATTTCGCCGGTGCCGCCGCGGATGAGATTGAAGATCCCCGCCCCGTGGCAGAACTGCTGCGCCAATGGTCCACCGACCACCCGGAATTTCAGTTCCTGCCCCGCAAGTTCAAGATCGCCATCACCGGATCGCCCAATGACCGCGCCGTGACCAAGGCGCATGACATCGGCCTGCGGATGGTCCGCAACGCGGCGGGCGAACCGGGGTTCGAGGTGATGGTCGGCGGCGGCCTTGGCCGCACGCCCATGATCGGCCATACGGTGCGGGATTTCCTGCCCAAGGCCGACCTGCTGCCCTATGTCGAGGCGGTCCTCAGCGTCTACAACACGCTGGGCCGGCGCGACAACAAGTACAAAGCCCGCATCAAGATCACCGTGCATGAAACGGGTGCTGCGGAAATCACCCGGATGATCGAAGAACGGTTTGCCGAATTGCGCCCGCTGTTCGGCGGCAATGACCAGAAACTTCTGGCCGAGATTGAAGAGGCCTTCGCCCCCCCGGCCTTCCGTAACGCGCCGACCGATGCCTATGACGCCTTCCATAGCGCCGACCCGGTCTTCCGCGCCTGGGCTGATACGAACCTCGCCGCGCATCGCAACGCCCAATACGCCATCGTCACCATCAGCCTGAAAGCGCATGGCGAAACCCCCGGCGACGCCACCGCCGATCAGATGCGCCTGATCGCGGATCTGGCCGAACGCTATGGCCATTCGGAAATCCGCATCAGCCACGAACAGAACGTGATCCTGCCGCATGTCCACAAATCCGACCTGCCCGCTCTGCATGCCGCGCTGGTGCAGGCCGGGCTTGGCACCGCCAATGTCGGCCTGATCTCTGACATCATCGCTTGCCCCGGCATGGATTACTGCGCGTTGGCCACCGCCCGCTCCATCCCCGTGGCACAACAGATCGCCACGCGGTTTGACGAACTGAAACTGGAACACGACATCGGCCCGCTGAAGATCAAGATTTCGGGCTGCATCAACGCCTGCGGCCATCACCATGTGGGCCATATCGGCATCCTTGGCCTCGATCGCGCTGGGGTGGAAAACTACCAGATCACCCTGGGCGGCGACGGCACGGAAACCGCCGTCATTGGCGAAAAGACCGGCCCCGGCTTTGCCTATGACGAGATCGTTCCCGCCATCGAACGGATCGTGCGCGCCTATCTGTCCGTGCGGCAATCGCCCGAGGAAACCTTCCTTGAAACGTTCCGTCGGACGGGGATCGCGCCCTTCAAGGCCGCGCTCTATGATGAGGAAGGCGCGCAGGATGCCGCGTGACGCCAGCCTCACGCAAGGCCTGCACCAAGGCAGCGTCCTTGACCGTGTCGCCACCCTGAACGCGCGCTACAAACACCACGGCGCGACCGCGGTGCTGGAACATGCGCTCAAGGATGACGACCTTGGCCGCGTGGCGTTGGTGTCATCCTTCGGGGCGGAATCTGTGGTGCTCTTGCACCTCGTCTCGGTCATCGCGCCGGAAACGCCGGTCCTGTTCATCGACACGCGCATGCTGTTTCAGGAAACGCTGGATTACCAACGCGAACTGGCTGAAAAGCTGCACCTTTGCGATATCCGCACCATCCGCGCCAACCCCGCCCGCGTGAATTTCGAAGACCCGGACGGCACCCTGCACCAGTTCAACACCGATGCCTGCTGCGGCGTGCGCAAGGTGGAACCGCTGGAACGCGCCTTGTCGCAATTCGACGGCTGGATTACCGGCCGCAAGCGCTATCAGGGCAGTACCCGCCAGCAGGTCGATTTCTTCGAAGCCGAAGGCGACACCCGTATCAAGGTCAACCCGTTGGCCCATTGGGGCCGCGAAGATCTTGAAGAATACATGATCGAAAACCGCCTGCCCCGGCATCCGCTGGTGGCCAAGGGTTACCCCTCCATCGGCTGCGCGCCCTGCACCAGCCCGGTCAAACCCGGTGAAGACCCCCGCTCGGGCCGCTGGCGCGGCAGCGCGAAAACCGAATGTGGCATCCACTTTATCGACGGCAAACCCGTTCGCGCCCCCGCCGATCACAGCACCAAGGAGAACGCGGCATGACCGTGATCGTCACAGATACCGGCTTCGCCGCAGAAGACTGGAACGCCCCCTTCGCAACCCTGGCCGACCTGGCCGCCCATAAGGGCGCCGTGGACCTGTCCAACACCGACGACCCCGAGGCGCTGCGCCCCCATCTGGCCGAACTGGGCCTGATCCGCGTGGCCTTCCCCGCCTTCAACGATGGCCGCGCCTTCACCATCGCGCGCCGCCTGCGGATGATGGGCTATACGGGCCGCCTGCGCGCACAGGGCCATGTGATCGCGGATCAATACGCCATGGCCCGCCGCGTTGGGTTCGACGAGGTCGAGATCAGCGACGACCTGGCCGCCCGCCAGCCCGCTGCGCAATGGACCTTCCGGTCCGATTGGCAGGCGCATCACTATCAGGCCCGCCTGCGCGCCTGATCCTGCCCCCCACAGCCCGCGACAGCCCGCGCCCTTCCCCCGCCGCGCGCCTTCCTCTATTGCAGGAACCAGACCCATGACCGAACAGAGTGCCACGATGGACGCCCCCAACACCGCCCCGGCCAAGCCGCACCTGCCCGATGCCCAGACCGTGACGCAGGTCACCCACTGGACAGACCGGCTGTTTTCCTTCCGCGTCACCCGCCCGCGCTCGCTGCGTTTCAGGTCGGGCGAATTCGTGATGATCGGCCTTATGGGCGACAACGGCAAACCGCTCCTGCGCGCCTATTCCATCGCCTCCCCGGCTTGGGACGAGGAGTTGGAGTTCTACTCCATCAAGGTGCCCGACGGCCCCCTGACCTCGAAACTCCAGCATATTCAGCCGGGGGATGAGATCATCCTGCGCCCCAAACCCGTGGGAACGCTGGTCCATGACGCGCTTCTGCCCGGCAAACGGCTGTGGTTCCTGGCCACCGGTACCGGCCTTGCCCCCTTCGCATCCCTGATGCGAGAGCCTGAAACCTATGAGAAATACGATCAGATCATCATGATGCACACCTGCCGTGAGGTGGCCGAACTGGAATACGGCCGCCAACTGGTGGAAAGCCTCAAGGATGATCCGCTGATCGGCGAATTGGTGGGTGACAAGCTTCTCTACTACCCCACCACCACGCGTGAGCCGTTCCACCACATGGGCCGCGTCACCGACAACCTCACCTCCGGCAAGGTCTTTGCTAATCTGGGTCTTCCACCCATGAACCGGGATGAGGACCGCGCGATGGTCTGCGGCAGCCTTGCCTTCAACATCGACGTGAAGAAGATCCTCGAAGATTTCGGCCTGACCGAAGGCGCAAACTCCGATCCGCAGCAATTCGTGGTCGAAAAGGCCTTCGTCGGCGACGGGATCTGATCCCCGGACTGTGGCAATCAAAAAGGCCGCGCCGGTCACCCCGCGCGGCCTTTGTCATTTCACCTTGGGTCAAATACCCCAACCACGGCCCCGCAGGGCACAGGTCCGGGCAAGGGCAGCATGCCGCCCCGCCCATTCCTGCGGATCACAGACCCAGCGCTGCCTTCACCTGGTCGATGGCCGGCTGCACCAGCGCCGGGCTAGCTGCTGCCGCTTCCACAGCCGACTTCAGCGTGGTCTTGGTCGTGGCATCCAGCTGCGATGCATCGATCAGCGCCGAAATGCGCGCCGCATCAAAGTTCGCCGGGTCAAGTGCGGCAGCGGCTTCCGCCTGCACATCGCCCGCGCCTTCGGTCACGGCATCGGCAACCGCACCGGCACCTTCGGTTACGGCCTCGGCCGCACCAGTTGCTGCTTCGCCTACGGCTTCAGCAGCGCCTTCGGCGGCTTCAGTCACAGCCTGTGCCGCAGCGGCGGCGGCGGCTTCTGCCTCGGCAGCGGCGGCAGCAGCGGCTTCCGCCTCAGCGGCGGCGGCGGCTTCTGCTTCTGCTGCGGCGGCAGCGGCGGCTTCTTCCGCAGCCTGCGCTGCGGCGGCGGCTTCTGCAGCCGCACGCTGTGCCGGAACATAGCTGAACTGGTAATAGCCAGCCCCAGCCAGAATGACGACCACAAGGCCGATCAGGACATTTCTGTTCATCGTCTGTCTCCCATTGCCGGAGCCTACTCCGGTTGTAGCGCCCATATGGACCCTCCACCGCCGGATTTGAACCCCCCTTGGCCTGATCCTCGCCCAACTCTGGTCCGATCCTGCCGCATTTCGCGCCCGTGCCCCCCCGCTTTAGCATTGCGCGCCAAGCGATTCCCGTTGAAACAGCGCCCGCTGCCGATTAGATTGCGCGCGCAGACCGAAACCGCAGAAGGACCACCACCATAGCCCGCAGACCCCATAATGCCCCTCCGCAGCGCGAGACGGGCCCCCGCGTGAACGACCGCATCCGTTCGCCCGAAATCCGCCTGATCGGCGCCGATGGCGAGAACATCGGGGTGGTGACACCCGCCCGCGCCATGCAGATGGCCGAAGAGGCAGGCCTCGATCTGGTCGAGATCAGCCCGAACGCGGAACCGCCGGTCTGCAAGATCATGGACTTCGGCAAGTTCAAATACGAACAACAAAAGCGCGAGGCCGAGGCCCGCAAAAAGCAGAAGATCATCGAGATCAAGGAAATCAAGTTCCGCCCCGGAACGGATACCCATGATTACGAGGTCAAGATGCGCTCGGTGCTGAAATTCCTTGAAGAGGGCGACAAGGTGAAGGTCACCCTTCGCTTCCGTGGCCGCGAAATGGCACACCAGGATCTGGGTCTTGAGCTTTTGAATCGTGTCGCCGCTGATGTGGGTGACAATGGCAAGGTCGAATCCATGCCCCGCCTCGAAGGCCGGCAGATGGTGATGATGATCGGCCCCAAGTAAATCTTTGGCCTTATCCGAACCAGGGGCGCGTCACCGACGCGCCCTTTTCGTTTGAAACGCCGTAAAGCTCCAGCATAACCCGCCGCCAGTGCAACGCCCCGATTTTTCGCAGAAAAATCGCCCTGCCGCGCCGCTCAGTCCGGCTCGCGCAATTGCGGGCGCAGCGGAATTTCCTTCAGCAACCCGCCCACACCCATAGCGGCGATGTCGGCATCGCCGACAGCCAGCCCGCAGGCATAGCGCTCCAGCACCCAATCCGCCCCGTTCAGCGCGGGGGACCGCGCGCAGCCTGGCAGGCCGATCACCGGCCGCCCGCCCTGCCTCCCGTGGAACAGCAGATTTCCGGGATCAACCGGCATCCCGAAGCGAAACACTTCCCCGCCCGCCGCCCGCACTGCCTGCGGGGCGGTGTCCATAAGGTCTGATGTCGCCGACCCGGTCAGGATCAGCGCGACATCCCCCGGCAACCCGCGCAGCGCCTGCGCGATGGCGCCTTCCTCATGCGGCACCGTTTCGACGGCCGCCAAGCGCATCCCCAATGCGCGCAGCCGCCCGTCGATCGCCCGCCGCCCTTTTGCCACCAGCTTCGCCTCCAGCCCCGGCGCGTCGGTCAACACCAGCCCCGCATCGCGCAGCACCACGGGCCGCACCCGGATCGCCGCCCGCGCCGCCGCGCAGGCCGCAACCAAAGCCGCCTCCTCAACCCCATAGGCGATGATCTTTACGGTCCCCACCAGCGTGCCCGCCGTCACCCGATGAAACGGCGTCAGCGTGGCCAGCGTGATTGCCGGATGGATCAGGTTCATCCGGTGGATCGCCGTCGCATCCAGTTCCACGATCCCCGGCCCCACCGCGTGCAGGTTCACCCGGCCCGTAAAGGCCGCGCTGGGCCGCAACCCCTGCGCCACCGGGTCCGGCACCAGCGCGGCTGCCAGCCGCGCGGCCGCCGCATCCTCGCCCACATCGCCCGCCTCCATCCGCGCCACGGTCACGCGGGCCAGCCCCGCCGCGCGCAACGCGGCAATCTCGGCCGCGCCCAGCACGATGCCCTTGCGCAGGCGCCCGCCCGGCACCGCCTCGGAATGGGCCAGCACCGCCCCCTCTGCCACCCCCAGCGCCACCTCGCCAAAGAACATGATGCTATCCCTTTCGCAGCCGCGCTGTGATCTGGGCCATCACCGATACCGCAATCTCCGCCGGGCTCTTCGCCCCGATATCCAGCCCCACCGGCGCGTGGATTCGCGCGATCTCCGTCTCGCTGAATCCCGCCGCAACCAGCCGCTCCACCCGCTTGGCATGCGTCCGCGTCGATCCCAGACAGCCAAGGTAGAACACATCCGATCGCAGCGCGACGCGGATCGCGGGGTCGTCCAGCTTGCTGTCATGCGTCAGCGTGACGATCGCCGTGCGCGCATCGGGGGCAAGCGCCTCCAGCGCCTCATCCGGCCAATCCTCGACAATCCGTTCACCCGGAAAACGTGCAGCCGACCCAAAGGCAGACCGCGGGTCGATCACCGTGCAATCATAGCCGCAGATGCGCGCCACCTGCAAAAGCGCCTGCGCGATATGCACCGCCCCCACCACGATCAGGCGCAAGGGCGGGTTGTGAATGGCAATGAACCGCCCGTCCTCTTCCATCCCCGACTTGTCGGCGCGAAAGCGAGCATCGACCGCCGCCTCGACGCCGGGCCGGATCAGCGCACGGGTCCAGTCCCCGGTCTGCACCGCCACGGCCAGCGCCTGCCGCGCCGCCCGCGCGGCAACCAGTTCCGTCAGCATCGCCTCCGGCAGGGCCTCCGCCCCGTCTCCCACAGGCTCCACCAACACCCGGATCGTGCCGCCGCAGGCAAGCCCGACGGCAAATGCCGTCTCATCGCTGACACCAAAGGTCATCACCCGCGATTTGCGATCCGCCAGCGCCTCCATCGCCTCTGTCACCACGGCGCCTTCGACGCAGCCGCCGGAAACCGACCCCATGATCTCGCCCGCACCAGAAATCGCCAGCTGGCTGCCCGCCTGTCGCGGGGCCGATCCCCATGTCTCGATCACCGTGGCCAGCACCGATCCGCGCCCGTCGCGGTGCCAGGCAAGGGCAATCTCCGGGATGCTGTCATGTTCGCTGCGCGCGCTCTGTTCGGTCATCGGCCCCTCCATCCGGGCCGATCATGCGCTGCCCGCGCCGACTGCGCCACTGGCAAAAGGTGGCGATGGCAGGCTTCAGGGCCGCAGGGCCACGCGCGGGTCTTGCCCTGCTTGCGGCTGCGCCCAGATGCCCTGATCCGCGGCGATATCCGCCCAGGCACGCTCTTCGGATGCAACGCCCTCGCAAGGCAGGTTCTCTGCCATCACCAGACAGGGGCTGCGGGTCACCACCGCATGATAACTGATCGTCCGGGCCGACAGATCAATCCGCGCCAGATGCGGTGGAAGGCTCGCTGCCGTCACCAACACGCCCGGTCTGCCCGCATGAATGATCAATCGGTGCTGCTGGGTCACATAAAGGTCTCGGCGCGGCTTGCCGGGGCCAAAGGCATTGGCCGAAATCACAACCGGATGGCGCGGATCGCCAGCCCAACCCGGCTCCGGACGCATGTCCCAACTGCCTTGCCACAGCACGAAATGCGGCCGCCCATTCGGGTCCAGCACGGCCTCGCCGGGTTCGATATCTTCCACCGGAGTCGGGCCATCCGCAGTAAGCAGCCGCGTCCCACGCGCGAAACCGCGCACCAAGCCAGCGGCAGGACCAAGGCCCGAAGCAAGGCCCGAAGCAAGGCCCGAAGCAAGGGACGTGCCCGAAGTCGCGCCGGGGATCGGCTGACCAAAGGGAAAAAGGGGCGGGACAGTTTCCATGAAGGTCATAACGACAAGATCGCCGTTCTGTATAGGCCGCTGCACGCATGTTCTGCAGGCCAAGAAAAAAAGTTTCCCGCAACAAGAAAAAGGGCCGCGGGTCTTTACACCCACGGCCCCCTTCACAATCCGGTCAACCCGGTTACTGGATTTGCGCGCTGCGCAGCAGCGGCGTGATCACCCGCACCGCCACACGGCGGTTCTGCCGCTCGGCCTCTTGCGTCTTGATCCGCAAGTCCGACTCGCCATAGCCCTGCACGACAAGGTTTTCCGGCGGAACATCAAAGTATTCCGTCAGCGCCAGCGCCACGCTTTCCGCCCGGCGATCCGACAGCGTTAGGTTCAACTGTGCCGGTCCGACCGCATCGGTGTGACCTTCGATCAAGAAGATCTCGTTCGGGTTCTCATCGATCATCGACTGCATGAACCGCCCGAGCGAGGCCAGCGATTCCGCTTGCCCGGCCTTGATCGCGGCCGAGCCGCTGTCGAAGGTGATGGTGTTCACATCCACCGTCGCCGCCAATTGCCGCACCTGCGGGATATCGCGGATCTGGCGCAGACTGAAGCTGCGACCCACTTCCTTGGTATCCAGTGCCGCCATGCGGGCCCGCAGAAGGGCATCCTCTTCCGATGTTGACAGGCTGATCACCCGGCCCCGCGGTGCGGGCAAGGTCGCCACGTCGATCCGCTCTTCCGGATAGAGATCGTCGATCAGCACGATCTCACGGCCCAACTCGTCATAGGTGGCACGTCGCAGCACACGCCCGGTCGCATCGCGAATGGTCACGACCTGCGTGCCGTCGCCACGCTCCACGATCGTGCGGGTCGATCCATCGCGGAAGCTTTCGGTCCGCACGTTCGATCCCGGACGGCGCAGCAAGGTGTCGTCATCGCGGTAGAGGTAATAGTCGCCATTCCCGCGCTGCACGACAACGCGGTCACCGGTATTGGATACAACCTGATCGCGGTTGGCGTTGATGATCGCCCCCACGGCCAGCGCGCCCAGCGCCACAAGACCGAACTTCTGCAGATCGGTCAGACCGCCGTCATCATTCGATGCCGCCGCCGCAGCTGCCAGATTGGCCGAAGCCGGGGCCGCAAAGTCCTGGGCAGAGCTGCGGGTGCTTTCCTCGGTGATCTCCTGCACGATCACGTCGGTTGCATCAGGCGCTTCGGTGATGACCACGGGCTGCCCTTCGGTCACCACAACCGGGGCCAGCGCCGCCGCTTCGCCCAAGGCTGCGGGGTCCACGCCTTCGGGTGTGGCCAACAATTCGCTCAGGGTTTCAACGGCTTCATCAGTGGGGGCCTCAGGGGCCGAAGGATCAACCAGAATGGCAGGATCGGTTACCGCTTCGACCACGGCCTCGGCAGGCACTTCTGCAAGCGGTTCCTCGGTCGCGGCCTCTTCGGTTGCAACACCCTCAACCGGGGCTTCTTCGGTCAGGGCTTCATCCGTCACCACACCTTCAACAGGCGCTTCCTCGGTCGCGGCTTCATCCGTCACCACGTCTTCGACCGGGGCCTCTTCGGTCACGGCCTCATCTGTCACTACATCTTCGACAGGCGCTTCATCCGGCACGGCCTCGTCGGCCACGACACCTTCAACGGGCGCGTCTTCGGTCACGGCCTCGTCGGCTACCACACCTTCAACGGGTGCTTCTTCGGTCACTGCCTCCTCAGCCGCCGCAGCTGCGGCCGCATCGGCTTCGGCTTTGGCCGCTGCCTCGGCTTCAGCTGCCGCTGCAGCGTCAGCCTCGGCTTGGGCCGCCGCTGCCGCCGCGGCTTCCGCTTCGGCCTGCGCGGCGGCTTCTGCCTCTGCCGCTGCTGCGGCCTCTGCCTCTGCCTGCGCTGCGGCTGCGGCTTCTGCCGCTGCTGCCGCCTCTGCCTCCGCCTGCGCTGCGGCTTCCGCTTCTGCGGCGGCGGCTGCCTCGGCTTCCTGTTGTGCTGCTATCGCGGCTGCGGCTGCCGCTTCTGCCTCGGCCTGCGCCGCAGCTTCGGCTTCTGCCGCCGCTGCCGCTTCTGCTGCTGCCGCGGCCTCCGCTTCCGCGGCCGCCGCTGCTTCGGCCTCTGCGGCTGCGGCAGCGTCGGCGGCAAGTTGTTCCATCACCGCATTCAGATCACAGGGCACTTCGCCCCCAGCCTGACACAGGATCGTGCCATCTTCCGCGACAATGCTGCCGTCCTCGGTCATGGTCTGGGCCATCAGCGGCAGCGGGCCGATCTGCATCAGCGCCACCGACAGGGCCGTGGTCGAGATCAAAAGCCTTCTCATCCGAACATCCTTCCAATTGATGCACCCTGTATATGGGCGCAGCTTGGGCCAAATGACCGTCTTTGGCACTGATATGCGATATCATGGGTGCCGAATAACCTATCAATCGGCAGTCAGCCGCCTAATCCGCGCCGATCATGGCCAGAAGGCGGGCCTTCTCCCCAGAATCCCGCGCCTCGGAAATCGCCCGCCCCAAAGCCTCGAGCGAAGCAATGGAATGTCCCGCGCGGAAGCTGTCCACATGCGGCAGCATCGCGCGGATGCCGGTGGCCTTCGGGGCGAAACCCTCCCACCGCAGCAAGGGGTTCAGCCAGATCAGGCGGCGGCAGGACAGGTGCAACCGCTCCATTTCCGCAGCCAGCGCGCCACTGTCATCGCGGTCCAGCCCGTCGCTAATCAACAGAACCACCGCCCCTTGCCCCAGCACCCGGCGTGACCAGTCGCGGTTGAAACCTCGCAGGCAGGTGCCGATCCGGGTACCGCCCGACCAATCCTGCGCCTCGGCCCCCGCTGCCTTCAGCGCAGCATCGACATCGCGATTCTTCAGATGCCGGGTGATGTTGGTCAGCCGGGTGCCAAAGGTGAAGGCATGCACCTTGGCCCAGCCCTGCCCTTTGCGATTGGCAACAGCATGGACGAAATGAAGCACCAGCCGGGAATACTGGCTCATCGACCCTGAAATATCGCACAACACAACAAGATTGGGCCAGCGAACCCCCGGCGATTTCATCGACAACCGCGTCACCTCGCCCCCCTGCCGCAACGCCGCGCGCAGGGTGCGCCGTCCGTCGATCTGCCGTCCGGCCAGATCGCCCACCATCCGCCGCGTCAGAAGCGGACGCACCGGCAAGGCAAGCCGGGCCAGCATCTTCTTGGCCTCGGCCACCTCAGCCAGGCTCATCTGTTCGAAATCCAGCGTCTTGAGCCGTTCCTCATGCGACATGGTGGCCGAGGCATCGATATCCACCCGATCTTCGCCTTCCGGCGCGTCAGGATTGCGCGCGGGCATGTCGATGCCCTTGCCGTCCAACAGCGCCTCTGCCGCGCGCTTTTCCGCGGCATCGGCGAGGCGGTCCTCCTGCACCCCCCGCACGGCAGGCAGCAAGAGCGTCATCATCTGTTCCAGAAATTGCGGGTCGCGCCAATACAGACGAAACACCTGATCATAGACCGCCCGTTGTTCCGGGCGGCTGACGAAACAGGCGTGCAGCGTCCAGTAGAAATCCACCCGCTCGGTGAACCCCGCCGCCTCGACCGCGCGGATCGCGTCGATCACTCGTCCCGGCCCAATGGGCAGCCCTGCCCGGCGCAGGGCCCGGGCGAAATGGGCAATGTTGTGGGACAGTTTCCCCTCATCGGGCAGCGCCAGATCGGGCATCGTCACGGCTTGCCCCAGTGGCCATCGGGGGCAGCCTGCGGCCCGCCCCCACTTGCGCGCGCCTGTTCAGCGTCGGCGCAAGCGGTTGGTTTGGCACCATGGGTATTTGGGCCAAGATGAAACGGCAGGATCATGCAAAAACCAGCCCCTGCCGCACCTCATCCAACAGCTTCTTCGCCTCGGATCCCTGAATCTTCTGGATGTCGTCCTGATACTTCAGGATCGCCCCCAACGTATCGGCGATGACTTCGGGCGACAGCTGGATCACGTCCAGCGCCAGCAGACATTTCGCCCAGTCGATGGTTTCCGCCACGCCGGGCTTCTTGAACAGATCCTCAGACCGCAGGCGTTGGACAAAGGCCACCACCTCTCGGCTCAGCCTGTCCTGCGCTTCGGGCGCGCGGGCCTGCAGGATTTCCAGCTCGCGCTCGAAGCCCGGATAATCGACCCAGTGATAAAGACAGCGCCGCTTCAGCGCATCATGCACCTCGCGCGTGCGGTTCGATGTCAGGATCACGATCGGCGGTTCGGGTGCCCTGATGGTGCCCAGTTCGGGGATCGTCACCTGAAAATCTGAAAGCGCCTCCAGCAAGAACGCCTCGAACGGCTCATCGCTGCGGTCCAGTTCGTCGATCAGCAATATGGGTGCCCCCCCCGCCTGCGGGCGCATCGCGGCCAGCAGAGGGCGTTCGATCAGATACTCCTCTGTGAACAGCTCTGCCTTCAACGCATCCCGATCCGCGCCACCGCCCGCCTCGGCAGTGCGGATGGCGATCATCTGCGCAGCAAAGTTCCATTCATACACGGCCTGCGCCGCATCCATCCCCTCATGGCATTGCAACCGGATCAGCCGCCGCCCGAGGGCAGAGGCCAGGACCTTGGCGATCTCTGTCTTGCCGACCCCCGCCTCACCCTCCAAAAACAGGGGCCGGCCCAATTTCAGCGACAGGAACACCACCGTGGCCAGCGCGCGTGAGGCGACGTAGCCTTCGCCCGCAAGAAGGGTTTGCACCGCGTCGATGGTTCTGGGCATATCGTGCACCGGGCGGTCCTCCCCTGCTGTGGCCATCCATGCTTGGGCCTGCCCCGGAAAAGGGTCAAGCCGCCAAAGCCCCGCATGCGACCAATGGAGGGGGGCGATAGAGGATGGCGTTCCCATTCCCCCGCCCGCCATGCTATCGCTTGGCCCATGCGTGTGCTTGCGATCCTGACCGTACGGAATGAGGGCAGTTTCCTACTGGAATGGCTGGCCCATCATCGTGCCTGCGGCATCACGGATATTCTGGCCTTTTCCAATGATTGCACCGATGGCACCGACCTGATGCTGGATCGGCTGGCGCAGATGGGTTGGCTGACCCATGTCCGTAATGACGGCCCGCATGACAAGGGGCCGCAATGGCACGCGCTCAAGACTGCCGCCAACCATCCTCTGACGCGGACTGCTGACTGGATCCTTGTTCTCGACATCGATGAATTCGTGAACGTCCATGTGGGAAGCCGTACCCTCCCCGCGCTGATCGCCGCCCTGCCCGAGGCGGACGCCATCACCCTGACATGGCGCATGTTCGGCAATGCGGGCGAGGTTCACCTCACCGATAAGCCGGTGACTCAGACCTTCACCCGCGCTGCGCCAGACCCGCTTGACTGGCCCTGGCGCGCCGTGATGTTCAAGACGCTCTACCGCAACGACGGCCGCTTTGGCCAACCCGGCGTCCACCGCCCCAAAGGCCAGATGACCGACCGCCAGCTCTGGTTCGACAGCGCCGGTCGCCCCCTTCCCGGCGGGCCGCAGCGTATCTTCTCGCCCCTCGGACAGCCGCAATACACCCTTGCCCAGCTGAACCACTATGCGCTCGGGTCGATGGAGGGCTATCTGGTCAAGGCCGACCGTGGCCGCGCCAACCGCGATGCATCGGGGTTCGATCTTGGGTATTGGGTCGACCGCAACCTGTGCGACACCGAGGATCGGTCAATCCATGCGCTCGCCAGCGGGGACCTTCGCGCCGAACTGATGGCCGATCCTGTTCTTGGCCGCCTGCACAGGGCTGCACATGACTGGCGATGCGCGCGTTTTCTGGAACTGATGCGAGAGGAGGCGTGGCGCGCGCTGTTCGGCAGGCTGCTGATGACCCCACCCACCCGCCACCTGACAGCCGAACAGGCCCGCCTCATCTGGACCCATGCCCTGCCGGGCTCCTAGACCGCAGGATCGCGGCAATCCGGCAATTCCGCCACCGAACGGCTTTCCAAATGCCCCGTTCCGCGCCAGTCATGCCATAAACTTGCCGTTTGCCTTCGCTAGAACCGGGCGCAAGATATCAAGGCCCGAGTCCGGGACACGCCCGCGACCGATCTGAGCAGAAAAGGCGACCGCCGATGAACGACCGCGCCGATGGCGATCTGTCAGACATGGACCGCGATGATGACGGCGCAGGCGAAACCGCTGCACCGCAAGCTGTTCTGGACCGTGACCAGTGGTTCGCCCGGATCGACGAGCTTTGTTCAGAAGAAGGGTATTTCGAACCGCTGGGCCGCAAACATTCGGCCTATTTCCATGATGACGGCCCGATCCTGCTGGTCTCTTTCGAATCGCTCGACCGTATCCTTGCACGCAAGGGGCAGATGCCCTTTGGCCATGATGTGGCCGTGGCAAATGGCTGGTCGCATCTGACGGTGATCTGCGATGGCGAGACATGGTTCCGCGATCCGGCCGTCTGGGGCTATTTCGACCGTCTGGTGGACGAAGCCTTTTTCGAAGATTTCGACCGCGTCCTGTTCTACGGTGCGGGCGCGGCGGGCTATGCCGCCTGCGCCTATTGCGTCTGCGCCCCGGGGGCCACCGTATTGGCAATCAGCCCGCGGGCCACGCTTGATCCGGCGATTGCGGGCTGGGATTATCGCGCCGTCAAGCTGCGCCGTCTCGATTTTTCAAGCCGCTACGGCTACGCCCCCGACATGACCGAGGGCGCGTCGCGTGTCTTTGTGATCTATGATCCACAACTGCCCGAAAATGCCATGCATGCGGCCCTGTTCCGCGCGGATTGGGTCACGCCGCTGCCTGCGCGCAACTTTGGCGAGACGATCGAATCGGCCATCGAACAGGCCGGCTTGTTGCCCCAACTTCTGACTGCGGCCTGCGAGGCGCGGCTGGATCCGGTCAGCTTTGCCCGCCTCTGGCGCATGCGCCGCCGTTTTTCACCCTATCTGCGCGCGATTCTGCGCAAGGCCGATCTGGCACAGCGACCGCTTCTGGCGCTGATGATCTGCCGGTCGGTCGTGAAACGCATGGGCGGCCCCCGCTATCGTCGCCGGATGCTCGAGCTTGAGGCCCGCCTTGGCCTGCCTTCCTCCTCGATTCCAGGGGATGGCAACGGCGAAGTTGACGCCACGGGCAGCAGCACCGACGAAACCCACCCCTGACGCGGATTCAAGCTTCGGATCAAGACAGGTCTGGCCATTCTTGACTGGAAAGCAAAGGCCAGTTGCGCTAGGCGCAAGACATGACCCAGAGCATTACAATCCGTCGTCCCGATGACTGGCACCTGCATCTGCGCGATGGCGCGATGCTGCAGGGCGTGCTGCCCGAAAGCGCGCGCCACTTCGCCCGCGCGATCATCATGCCCAACCTTGTTCCGCCGGTCGTGACAGGTGATCACGCTGCTGCGTATCGGGACCGTATCCTCGCGGCTTTGCCGGATGGCATGACGTTCGAACCCCTGATGACGCTCTACCTGACCGAATCCACCAACCCCGACGATGTGGCGGCCGCCCATGCGTCCGGTTTGGTCAAGGCGGTGAAGCTCTACCCGGCCGGGGCAACGACAAACTCCCATGGCGGTGTGCGTGACCTGTCCAAGGTCACCGCTGTTCTGGAAAGAATGGCCGAAATCGGCCTGCCTCTTTGTGTGCATGGCGAGGTGACGACACACGACGTCGACATCTTCGACCGCGAAGCCGTATTCATCGACACGGTGCTTGATCCCCTGCGCCGCCGCATTCCCGGCCTGCGCGTGGTGATGGAACATATCACTACCGAAGAGGGCGTCGCTTATGCCCGTGCCGGCGACGATACGCTGGGGGCCACGATCACCACGCATCACCTGATCCTCAACCGCAACCACCTGCTCGTGGGCGGGATCAGACCGCATTACTATTGCCTACCAGTGGCCAAGCGCGAAAAGCACCGCCTTGCCCTCCGCGCCGCCGCAACAAGCGGCGAAGGGCGGTTCTTTCTGGGCACCGACTCTGCCCCGCATGTCGATGCACTCAAGGAAAATTCATGCGGTTGCGCCGGTTGCTTCACCGCCACCAACACGATGCAACTTCTCGCCCATGTGTTCGAGGAAGACGCCGCGCTTGACCGGCTGGAGGCCTTCACCAGCCTGAACGGCCCTCGCTTCTATGGCCTGCCTCTGAATGAGGATCGCATCACCCTGACCAAGGGCATCGTGGCACAATGGCCTGACAAGATCCTCACCGAGGCGGGGCCCGTCACCGTCTTTGACCCCGGCTTCCCCGTCCACTGGCACGTCGAAGCCTGATCCGCAGAAAATTTTCGCCGAAAATTTTCTGCCCCCACCCAAAGCCGAAGAATTTCTAAGTGAAAATTCTTCGGCCCCGTCCCGAAAATCTTTCAAGGAAAGATTTTCGGGCCTGCCGACAGGAGCCGCCCATGATCCCCGCCGCCTTCCCACCGAAAGAGGAAATCGCCCGCCTCACCGCCCGCGCGCTCTTGGAAATCAAGGCGGTTCACTTCAACGCGGAAACCCCCTTCACGCTGGCCTCCGGACTGCCATCGCCCACCTATATCGATTGCCGCAAGCTGATCAGCTATCCGCGCATCCGCTCTACCCTGATGGATTTCCTGACCATCACCGTCATGCGCGATGCCGGGTTCGAGGCGTTCGACAACATCGCGGGCGGCGAAACTGCGGGCATCCCCTTTGCCGCGCTGGTGGCTGAACGCATGGCCCTGCCCATGACCTATGTCCGCAAGAAACCCAAAGGCTACGGCCGCAACGCCCGGATCGAAGGCGCGATGTCCGAGGGCCAGCGCGTGTTGCTCGTCGAAGACCTCACCACGGATGGCGGCTCGAAGCTGTCCTTCGTCGATGCCATCCGCGACACCGGGGCCACCTGCGCCCATACGGCGGTGATCTTCTACTACGGGATTTTCCCGGAAACGGAGCAGCGCCTGGCTGATCACGGCATCGCGCTGCATCATCTGTGCACCTGGTGGGACGTGCTGGCCGAGGCGCGCGCGAGCGGCGCCTTTGACGCCGCCACCCTGGCCGAGGTCGAGGTTTTCCTGAACAACCCCCGCGCCTGGCAAGCCGCCCGCCAGCAGGGATAAGTTGCAGATTCCTGTGGACAGCTTCTGTGGATGCTTTGTGCAGGACTCAGCCGCTTCGGGCTTTGCCCCCCTCAAAACTTGGGTCAGCCCGGACAATGGGCGCAGGATATGGTAGGTTGATCGCTCAGAGGCCGAGTCGCCCTTGGGTTATCCACACAGTTATGCCCGCCTGTTCCTGTGGGCCAAACCGGGGCAATGACGACCCTGGCAGAACATCTAGCAGATCCGACGGCAGAACCGATCAGAGGCAGACATGAACGAAATCGCAACGCTCCGCCCCTCTCTTCCCGCGTCCCCGTCGCCCGAGCCGGAATCCCTGCCCCAGAATGTCGAGGCCGAACAGCAGCTTCTCGGCGCGATCCTGACCAATAATGATGTCTATGACCGCATCGCGGCACTGGTAAAAGCCGACCATTTCTTCGACCCCGTCCATCAGCGCATTTTTGAAAAAGCCGCTGCCCGTATCCAGAAGAATGCCCTCGCCTCCCCCGTCACCCTCAAACCCTTTTTCGAAGATGACGAAGGGCTCAAGGAGCTTGGCGGCCCCGCCTATCTTGTCCGCCTCGCGGGCGCGGCCATTTCGTCCTTCGCGGCGCGGGATTATGCGCAGATGATCTATGATCTCGCTGTCCGGCGCGAACTCATCGCGCTGGGCCGCGACATCGCCGCCCGTGCGGCCAAGGTCGAGGTGACATCCGAACCCCGCGAGCAGATCACGGAAGCCGAACAAAGCCTCTACAAGCTGGGCGAACAGGGCGTGTCACAACGCGGCTTTGTCTCTTTCCTGCGCGCCACGACCGAGGCGGTCAATTCCGCGAACGCCGCCTATCAGCGCGGCGGCGGCCTTGCGGGCATCTCCACCGGTCTTGTCGATCTGGATCGCAAACTCGGCGGCCTGCACCCGTCTGACCTTCTGATCCTCGCCGGTCGCCCATCGATGGGGAAAACCTCGCTTGCCACCAACATTGCCTTCAACATCGCCAAGGCCTACCGCCGGGGTCGCACCCATGACGGCAACGAAGGCGCAATCGAAGGCGGCGTTGTGGGCTTCTTTTCGCTGGAAATGAGCAGCGAACAGCTTGCCGCCCGTATCCTGTCGGAGGCATCCGAAGTGCCCTCCGAACAGATCCGCCGCGGTGACATGACAGAGGTTGAATTCCGCAAATTCGTCGAGGCGGCGAAATCGCTGGAATCCTGCCCGCTCTATATCGACGACACCCCCGCCCTGCCCATCAGCCAGGTCGCCGCGCGCGCGCGCCGCTTGAAACGCACGCATGGGCTGGATGTGCTGATGGTCGACTATCTGCAACTGCTCAAGGGCACCGGTCGCGGCGAATCCAACCGCGTGCAGGAAGTGTCGGAAATCACCCAAGGGCTGAAGGCCATCGCAAAGGAACTGAACATCCCGGTCGTAGCCCTGTCACAGCTGTCACGGACGGTGGAATCGCGCGATGACAAACGCCCGCAACTTTCCGACCTGCGTGAATCCGGGTCGATCGAGCAAGACGCCGACGTCGTCATGTTCGTCTATCGTGACGAATACTATCACGAACGCCTGAAACCGCAGGAAGACGATCCCCGCTTTACCGAATGGCTCGACAAGATGAACCGCGTCCATGGCAAGGCCGAAGTCATCATCGGCAAACAGCGCCACGGCCCCATCGGCACGGTGGAACTGAGCTTTGAGGGCCGCTTCACCCGCTTTGGCAATCTCGCCCAGCCTTGGCAGGGCGACGGCCAGGCGCAATACTGACCGGACAGGCACATGGACCTTCAGCTTCAGAACAAGGTCGTCATCGTCACAGGTGGCGGATCGGGAATCGGCGGCGCGATCAGCCGCCGTTTGGCACAGGAAGGGGCGATCCCCGTCATCCTCGCCCGCCGCGCCCCGGATGGCGTGTTCCTCTCCGACCTGCGCGCCGATCAGCCAAAGGCAGGCTGGGTGCAGGTCGACCTGTCAAAGGATGCCCAGATCGAAGGCGCGGTGAAAGAGGTGCATGCCCACTGGGGGCAGGTCTACGGCCTCGTGAACAACGCAGGCACCAATGATGGCGTGGGTCTGGATGCCGGCCCCGCCGCCTTCCGCGCCTCGCTCGACCAGAACCTGATCCATTACTACACGCTGGTGCATCTGTTGCAGGACGATCTCAAGGCCAGCCACGGCGCCATCGTCAACATCTCCTCCAAGACCGGGGTGACGGGGCAAGGCTCCACCTCGGCTTACGTCGCCGCAAAGGCAGCGCAGCTTGGCCTGACGCGGGAATGGGCCGCCGCTTTCGCCCCGCATGGCGTGCGCGTCAACGCCGTGATCCCGGCCGAGGTGTTGACGCCTATGTATGACGCCTGGCTCGACACCTTCGCCGACCGCGATGCCAAACTGGCCGAGATCACCCGCCGCATCCCATTGGGCCAGCGCATGACGCTGGACACAGAGATGGCCGATACGGTGGTCTTTACCCTGTCGCCCCGCGCAGGGCACACCACCGGCCAATGGCTGTTCGTCGACGGCGGCTATGTCCATCTTGACCGTGCCATGGCGGGCCTGCGCGACTGATCCTGCGCAAAAGCCGCCTCAAGTCTTCTTTGCCCAAACATCCTCGGGGGACGTCCCGCAAGGGACGGGGAAAAAAGCCTTGCGCGGGCAGCCCTGCCCGCGCGCCCTCGGATCACCCTCGCCACCCCGTGATGCCCCCGCCGCCAGAATTCCCGTGACCCCGGCCCCGCCCCTGCCGAAAACCCCCGAACCATGGCAACCGCATCCCTTTCCCTCGACCTCGACGCCATCGCCGCCAACTGGCAGGCGCTGGATCGCCATTCCGCCCCCGGCGTGCAGACCGCTGCCGTCGTGAAGGCCGATGCCTATGGCACCGGTATAGCCCGCACCGGCCCGGCCCTCGCGCGGGCAGGCGCACGACGGTTCTTCGTGGCTGTAACCGAGGAAGGCGCTGCCCTGCGGCAGGTGCTTGGCCCCGGCCCACAGATCGCCATCCTTGGCGGCCACATGGCCGGGGATACCGAGATGATCCATGATCTCGACCTCACCCCGATGCTCAACTCGCTCCAGCAGGTCACCCGCCATCTAGAGGCGCTGCCGCGCCATCCCTTCGGCATCCAGCTGGATACGGGGATGAACCGCCTCGGCATGGAACTGGCCGAATGGCGGGCCGTGGCCCCCATCGTGCTGGCCGCCCGCCCGGAACTGCTGATGTCCCACCTCGCCTGCGCGGATGAGCCGGACCATCCGATGAACCCGCTGCAACTGGCCAATTTCCACACCATGACCGATGGGCTGGGCATTCCCCGCTCCTTTGCCGCCACTGGCGGCATCCTCCTCGGCCCGGAATACCACTTCGACCTCACGCGCCCCGGCATTGGCCTGTATGGCGGCCAGCCCTTTGCGCAGGCCCATCCCACCATCACCCTGTCGCTCCCAGTCATTCAGACGCGTGAAGTGGCGGCTGGCGAAACCGTGGGCTATGCCTGCGGCTGGACGGCCACGAAACCAACCCTCGTGGCCACCCTGGCAGCGGGCTATGCCGATGGCCTGCCCCGCGCCCTTTCGGGCAAGGCCACGCTCTGGGATGGCGACACGCCCGTTCCCCTGCTCGGCCGCGTGTCGATGGACCTGATCACTGCCGACATCACCCATCTGCCGCAGGTGCCGCGCAGCCTTGATATCATCGGCCCCCATCAGGGCGTCGACGATCTGGCCACCGTTGCAGGCACCATCGGGTATGAGATTCTCACCTCGCTCGGCCCGCGTTACACTCGCCGCTACATCGACCGCCGCATCGCGGGGCAGGCATGACCGCGCTTACCGCTCCCTTTGCCGCTATCGGGCGGCCCGTGCTGGCCGCTTTGGCAGCCATCGGTCGTGTCGCACTTTTCGCGGCACAGGTGATCAGCCATCTTTTCCGCCCCCCCTTCTACCCGCGCGAATTCCTGCACGCGCTGATGCATATCGGCTGGTTCTCCCTGCCCGTCGTCGGCCTCACCGCTGTCTTCACCGGCGGCGCGCTGGCGCTGCAGATCTATTCCGGCGGTGCAAGGTTCAACGCCGAGGCGGTGGTCCCCTCAATCGTCGCCATCGGCATGGTGCGTGAACTTGGCCCCGTCCTGGGTGGGTTGATGGTGGCGGCTCGTGTCGCCTCCTCCATCGCGGCCGAAATCGGGACGATGAAGGTCACCGAACAGATCGACGCGCTCGTGACGCTCTCTACCAACCCGATCAAATACCTCGCCGTGCCGCGCGTTCTGGCCGCCACACTGGCCGTGCCCGTGCTCGTGGGCGTGGGTGATGCCATCGGCATTGCAGGCGGTTGGCTGGTGGGGGTAAACCGGCTGGGCTTCAACTCCACCGTCTATCTGCAGAACACCTATGATTTTCTTGAGACCTGGGATGTCGTCTCGGGCCTGTGGAAGGGCGCAGCCTTCGGCTTCATCGTGGCGCTGATGGGCTGCTATCACGGCATGAACTCCGGTCGCGGCGCGCAGGGCGTGGGCGCGGCCACCAAGGCCGCCGTGGTGGGCGCCTCGGTCCTGATCCTGGCCACCAATTACATCCTCACCGAACTGTTCTTCTCCGCATGATCACGCTTACCGACGTCACCAAGACCTTCGGCCGAAACCGCGTCCTGCGCGGGGTGAACCTGACCATTCCGTCGGGGCAGAGCATGGTCATCATCGGCGGATCGGGCACCGGCAAATCGGTGCTCTTGAAATGCATCCTCGGGCTTGTCCGCCATGATGGCGGTTCAATCACGCTGGACGGGCAGGATGTGACCAAAGGCGACCGCGACGCCTTCCTCGCCCGCTTCGGCATGCTGTTCCAGGGTGGCGCGCTGTTCGACAGCCTGCGCGTCTGGGAAAACGTGGCCTTCCGCCTGATGCGCGGCCCCACCAAACGTCCAAAGCCTGAGGCGCGCGAGATTGCTATCGAAAAACTCCGCCGGGTGGGCCTTAAGCCCGAAGTCGCAGACCTCTACCCCGCCGAACTGTCGGGCGGGATGCAGAAACGCGTGGGCCTTGCCCGCGCCATCGCAGCTGAACCCGAAATCATCTTCTTTGACGAACCCACAACCGGGCTTGACCCGATCATGGCCGGCGTCATCAATGACCTGATCCGCGAAATCGTCACGGAAATGGGGGCCACCGCCATGACCATCACGCATGACATGTCATCCGTCCGCGCCATCGCCGACCGCGTGGCCATGCTGCATGACGGTGTCATCCAGTGGACCGGCCCCATCGCCGACCTCGACACCACAGCCGATCCTTACGTGCAGCAATTCATCCACGGGCGGGCCACAGGCCCCATCGCCGCGGTGCGGTGATGCAGGCTTGGGCGGAACAGGCGCTCGCCCTGCTGTCCGGCTCCGGCCTGATCCGCGCCCTCATCGCCGCGATCCCCGTCACCATCGCCGTCGCGGCCCTCGCTGGTTGGCGGCAGCGGGTGGAAGGCGCAGGTCAATTGGCGCTGTTCGCCTGCGCCTTCTGTCTCTGGCTCATCCTGCCCTTGCATCCCGCCTATCTGGAACTGCAACAATCCAGCCTTGTCTTTTCCATCCTGTGCTGGTTCTGGCTGGTCTGGGCCTGGGCGCGGCATGTGCTGGGGGAATGGCCCGCACCGATCTGGGGCCACTGGATCGTGGGCACCTTCCTGTGGGTGCTGCCCGTCGCCGCGTTGGTGGTGCTTCTGTTGGGCTAACTGTTTCGCTTTAGGAAACAATCCCTGGCTCCCAGACCTCTCCGTCTCTTTCCCCGACACAAGATCACAAAAACATTTGCCGAATCTCCCCGCCCTGCGCTTGCCTGTTCGCCGTGGTAAAGAGTGTGTGAGTGCTGCCAATGTCTCCCGTCCTGTCCGGCAACCTGCGCGTTGCCCTGCGCACCCTCCAATCGGTCGCCCATGGTCTGCTCATCCTGCTCGCGCTTGCCCTCATCACGGCCAGCAGCCTTGCCGCCCTTGGCCATATCCCCTGGCCGGGGCTCACGCTTGCCTTTGGCACCACATCTCTGCCAGATGCCGGCATGTGGGCGCAGCTTGGACTGACGGCCTTCACGGCCCTGCTCTGCCTGTTCCTGCCTGCAAACTCCCGCATGGCCCGTCTGGAACGCAGCCATCGCACCTTTGCCATGGGGCTTGAGGATGTGGCCCACGCCTATCGCCTCGCCCATGCCGCCGACCGCGCCGGGGTCTTTGCGCTCTCGGGCGAATTCGAAGCCGTCCGCGCCCGACTGAAACACCTGCGCCAGCATCCCGATCTGGCCCATCTCGAACCCGAACTGCTGCAACTCGCCGCTGAGATGAGCTTTCAGACACGCGATCTGGCCCGCACCTATTCCGATGCCCGCGTCGCCCGCGCCCGCGATTTCCTGCGCCAGCGGCAGGAAGAGGTGCAGGCGCTCACCGACCGCCTCACCCTCGCGCGCCAGACCACAGATGAACTTCGCCGCTGGCTGACAGATATCGAGGCCGAGGAACGGCAGGCCGAACAGCAGATCAAACGGCTTGAGGCAGACCTTCGCGAAATCCTGCCGCAACTGGGCTATGCGTTGGAAGCCGACGATCCGCGTGATGCCACTGTGGTCCAACTGCCCAAACCGGCAAAGTGACTTGCACCCGGCCGGGCCTTCCCGCCCAATGCCGCCATGCGTGCACCCGTCATCCTGAACCTGTCCCTACTGATCCTGTTCCCGGTGGCATGGTTTGCGCCGCTTTTGCGCGCGGGCCTGTTGCCGTTGTTCGGCCTGTCTGAAATTTCGGTCATCACCGGCCTTCAGGCGCTCTGGGACACCGATCCCGCTCTGGCGGCATTGGTGGCCCTCCTCGCCCTCGTCGCCCCCTATGCCAAGGTGATCGGACTTGCTCTGATCGACTTTCACCTGTTGTCGCACCGCGCCCTGCCCGCCCTGCGTCTGCTGGGCCGCTTTGCCATGGCGGACATCTTTCTCGTCGCGCTCTACATCGTGCTGGCCAAGGGCACCGGGTTCGGCACCATCGAAACCGCATGGGGCCTGTGGCTTTTCACTTTCTGTGTCGCGCTCTCCCTGATCCTCACCCACCGTCGCCGCCCTTGAACCCCCGGCCCCCAACCGCTACCCAATGGGCATGAGCAAATCCGCCCCCGCCTTCACCTGCACCGCCTGCGGCACCGTCCACCGCAAATGGGCGGGCAAGTGCGATGCCTGCGGCGCATGGAATTCCATTATTGAAGAGGCTCCCCTCTCCTCCGGTCCCAAATCGCTGGGCGCCAAGGGCCGCACCATCCCCCTCACCGACCTGACGACCGAGGAGACCCCGCCCCCCCGCGCCGCCTCGGGGATGGATGAATTTGACCGCGTCCTCGGCGGCGGCCTCGTGCCAGCCTCCGCCATCCTCGTGGGCGGCGATCCGGGCATCGGAAAATCCACCCTGCTGCTCCAAGCCACCGCCAGTTTCGCCCGGCGTGGCCTGAAATGCATGTACATCTCCGGCGAGGAAGCCTCGGCCCAGGTCCGCATGCGCGCCCAACGTCTTGGCCTGACCGATGCGCCCGTGTCGCTTGGTGCAGAAACCGCGCTGCGCGACATCCTCACCACGCTGGATGCCGAACGCCCCGACCTTGCCGTGATCGATTCGATCCAGACCATGTGGCTGGATACGGTCGAGGCCGCCCCCGGCTCCGTCTCGCAGGTCCGCGCCGCCGCGCATGAGCTTGTCACCTTCGCCAAACGGCGCGGCGTCGCCGTCATCCTCGTCGGCCACGTGACGAAGGAAGGCCAGATCGCCGGGCCCCGTGTGGTGGAACACATGGTCGATACCGTCCTTTATTTCGAAGGCGAACGCGGCCACCAGTTCCGCATCCTGCGCGCGGTGAAAAACCGCTTCGGCCCCGCCGATGAAATCGGCGTGTTCGAGATGACAGGTGATGGGCTGGCGCAGGTCACCAACCCCTCGGCGCTGTTCCTGTCCGATCGTGGCCAGTCCAGCCCCGGCTCGGCCGTCTTTGCGGGCATAGAGGGCACGCGGCCTGTGCTTACCGAAATTCAGGCCCTCGTCGCGCCCTCAAATCTCGGCACCCCGCGCCGCACCGTGGTTGGCCTCGATTCCGGCCGCCTCTCCACCATCCTTGCCGTGCTGGAATCCCGCTGCGGCATCCCCTTTGCTGGCCTCGATGTGTTCCTCAACGTCGCAGGCGGCATGCGCGTGTCGGAACCCGCCGCCGATCTGGCCGTCGCAGCCGCGCTGCTTTCCGCCCGCGAAGATGTGGCCCTGCCGCCCGATATGGTGCTTTTCGGCGAAATCTCCCTCTCCGGCGCCCTGCGCCCTGTGGGGCAAACGGAAAACAGGTTGAAAGAAGCCTCGAAACTTGGTTTCTCACAGGCGATTGCGCCGGACCGTTCCAAACTTGGGGCGGACACGGGGATGCGGGTGCGCCAGATGCCCGATCTCACGGCCTTTGTGGGCGAGATGTTCGGGGCGGGCTGACCCCCTCGGCAGGACAGGAGCAGGACGGCAAATGGAAGGTTTCACCCTGATCGACGCGGTTGTCGCGGGCATTATCGTGCTGTCGGCGATCCTCGCCTATTCGCGCGGTTTCGTGCGCGAGGCGATGGCCATCGTCGGCTGGATCGGGGCGGCCCTCGTGGCCTTCCTCTTTGCCGCCGCCGTGCAGCCCCTTGTCAAGGAACTGCCCGTTGTGGGCGAATTCCTTGGCGACAGCTGCGAATTGTCCATCATCGCCGCCTTCGCGCTTGTCTTTGCCGCAGCGCTGATCGTGGCCTCGCTCTTTACGCCGCTCCTGTCCTCTGCCATCCACCGCACCGCGCTGGGCGGGCTGGATCAGGGTCTTGGCTTCCTGTTCGGCGTGGTGCGCGGCGTGCTGCTCGTTGCCGTGGCGTTCATCGTCTATGACCGCGCCGTGGCCGCCAATGCCATCCCCATGGTCGATGACAGCCGCTCGGCCAAGGTCTTCGCCTCGTTTCAGGAAAACATCGACGCGCAAATGCCGTCTGATGCCCCCGGCTGGATCGTCGCGCGCTACAACGACCTGACCCAGGTCTGCGTCGGCACCGCCGCCCCGGCTGAAGCCGCCCCGGCTACCTCAGGCTGATCGCTGCAAACACCGCTGCTGTCATACCCCGGCACCGCCGCAGCGCGGCAAAGGGGACGTGACAGCAGCATGACAAAGCACTAGATCAGACGCATTCCCATCCCCGGATTCGGAGGCCCCATGCGCCCCTTCCCCACCCACCCCTTCGATGATGACAAGTTGAAGGAGGAATGCGGTGTTTTCGGCGTGATCGGCGTCGCCGATGCGGCCAGTTTCGTCGCCCTTGGCTTGCACGCCCTGCAACATCGTGGCCAAGAAGCCGGCGGCATCGTCACCTATGATCCCGAACAGGGCTTCAATTCGGCCCGTCGATTCGGCTATGTCCGCGACAACTTCACCAAGGCCGACGTGATGGACACGCTGCCCGGTGAACTGGCCATCGGCCATGTCCGGTATTCCACCGCAGGCTCCAAAGGCTCTACCGCTATCCGCGACGTGCAGCCCTTCTTCGGGGAATTCTCCATGGGCGGCGCCGCCATCGCCCATAACGGTAACCTGACCAACGCCTACGCCCTGCGCCGCGAATTGATCGAACGCGGCTCCATCTTCCAGTCCTCATCGGATTCGGAATGCATCATCCACCTGATGGCCCGCTCCATCCAGAAGACGATCCCCGAACGCATCAAGGATGCACTGCGCCGGGTTGAGGGCGCCTTCTCCGTTGTCGCCATGACGCGCACCAAACTGATCGGCGTGCGCGATCCTTTGGGCGTGCGCCCGCTCGTGCTTGGGCGCATCGCGGATCATGGCTGGGCGCTGTCGTCGGAAACCTGCGCGCTGGATATCATCGGCGCCGATTTCATCCGCGAAATCGACCCCGGCGAAATGGTCGTGATCGAGAATGACAAGGTGGAAAGCTTCCGCCCGTTCTCCCCCGCGAAGTCGCGCTTCTGCATCTTCGAACATGTCTACTTCTCCCGCCCCGACAGCATCATCGGTGGCCACTCGGTCTATGAAACCCGCCGCCAGATTGGCGTGGAGCTGGCCCGCGAAGCCCCGGTCGAAGCTGATCTGGTCTGCCCGGTTCCCGATTCCGGCACGCCCGCTGCCATCGGCTATGCCGCCGAATCCGGGATCCCCTTCGGCCTTGGCATCACCCGCAATCAATATATGGGCCGCACCTTCATCGAGCCCACCGAACAGATCCGCAACATGGGCGTGCGGCTAAAGCTGAACGTCAACCGTGCGCTGATCAAAGGCAAGCGGGTGATCCTCGTGGACGATTCCGTCGTCCGCGGCACCACCTCGCGCAAGATCAAGGACATGATCCTTGATGCCGGCGCCGCCGAGGTGCATTTCCGCATCGCTTCACCGCCGACCGCCTGGCCCTGCTTTTACGGCGTCGACACGCCCGAACGCTCAAAACTCCTCGCCGCCACCATGTCCGAGGATGAGATGCGCGACTGGATCGGAGTGAACAGCCTGAAATTCGTCTCGCTGAACGGTCTCTATCGTGCCGCGGGCGAGGCCGCAGGCCGCGATCCCGCAAATCCTCGCTATTGCGATGCCTGCTTCTCGGGTGATTACCCGGTTGCCCCCTCCGACAAGATTGAAGAGGGCTTCCAAATGAAAGCCGCACAGTAATGCCCGGCGGGGTGGCCGAGGTGGATGCCTACCTCGCCGCCCTCCCCCCTGCGCCGCAAGCGGCCCTGCGCGACTTGCGCGCTACGCTCGCGCGGCTCCTGCCTGATCATGTCGAGACGATCTCCTATGCCATGCCCGGTTTCCGCCAGCCGGGCCCCAAGGGAAAGATGATCGCAGGCTACGCCGCCTTTGCGCGGCATCTGGGTCTCTATCCCCATTCCGGCACCATCCTGCCCCAACTCATCTTGGAAACCACCGGCTACAGAACCTCAAAAAGCGGCATACTCTTCACCCCGGACCGCCCCCTTCCTACAGGCCTCATTCAACGTATTGTCGCCCTCCGTCAGGCCGAGTTGGCAAACTGACCCGTTCTTCAGGGCTTGTGTCCCAGCCCTTGCCCCTCGGCCCTTGCCCCTCGGCCCTTGCCCCTCGGCCCTTGCCCAGTCTTCTCTGTTCAAATATCCCACGGGGGTCCGGGGGTGTGAAACCCCCGGGGCCCGTCACAGAAAACCACGTCACAGAAAACCCCATAGCCGCCCCCGCAACCCAAGGCCCGATATGACCCAGAAAATCGCTCTCGTCACCGGCGCCTCCCGCGGCCTGGGGGCAGCCATGGCCGAACAACTGGCCCTGCGCGGCTGGCATGTGGTGGCCATCGCCCGCACCGTGGGCGCGCTCGAGGAATTGGATGACCGGGTCAAATCCGCGCATCTGCCGGGCGCGGGTAACCTTACCCTCGCGCCAATGGACATCACCAACGACGATGCCATGCGCCACCTTTGCCGATCCATCCACGATCGCTGGGGCCATCTGGATCTTTGGGTTCATACCGCGGTTCACGCGGCACCGCTTGCCCCTGCGGGCAGCCTTGATGCCAAGGACTGGGAAAAATCCATCGCCACCAACACCCGCGCCACCGGTACGCTGATCCCGATGGTGGAACCCCTGCTGCGCGCCGCAGCACAAGGCACGGCGCTGTTCCTTGATGATCCCAAGGCGGGAGCCAAGTTCTACGCCGCCTATGGCGCAACAAAGGCCGCGCAGATCGCCCTCGCCCGCTCATGGGCTGCGGAAAACGCCAAGCACGGCCCGCGCGTTGTCATTGCCGAACCGGCACCGATGCCCACCGCCACCCGCGCGCGCTTTCATCCCGGTGAAGACCGCGGCACCCTTGCCGATCCACGAACTGAGGCTGCACGCATTCTCGATGCCCTCTGACTAACATGTCAGTTTGCCCTTGCCCCCGCGCCCGGCATCCGCTTCACTACAAGGCAAAGGAATAAGGGACAGGATCATGCGCCTCTCAGGCAAAACCGCCTTCTGCACCGCCTCTGGCGCCGGGATCGGGCTCGCCACCGCCCGCGCGTTCAAGGCCGAAGGCGCCCGCGTGATCGCCACCGATATCAACAGCAAGGCCGTTGAGGCGCTGCGCGATGAAGGGATCGACGCCCACCGCCTCGACGTGACTGATGCCACCGCCATTGCGGCCATCGCCGCCATGGCAGGCCCGGTGGACATCCTGTTCAACTGCGCAGGCTTCGTCCACGCTGGCACCATCCTCGACTGCGACGAAAAGGATTTCGACTTCTCGGTCGAACTGAACGTGAAGTCGCTCTACCGCGTCACACGCGCCTTTCTGCCCGCCATGCTGAACAATGGTGGCGGCTCCATCATCAACATCGCCTCAGTGGCCTCCTCGATCATCGCCGCCCCCAACCGTTTCGTCTATGGCGCAACCAAGGCCGCGGTGATCGGCATCACGAAATCCATCGCCGCCGATTACGTGACCCGCGGCATCCGCTGCAACGCGATCTGCCCGGCCACTGTCGAATCCCCCTCGCTGGAACAGCGCCTGCGCGCCACCGGCGATTACGAAGCCGCCCGCGCCGCCTTCATCGCGCGCCAACCCATGGGCCGCATCGGGCAGCCCGAGGAAATCGCCCATCTGGCGGTCTACCTCGCCTCGGACGAGTCCGCCTTCGTGTCAGGGCAGGCCATCAGCATCGACGGTGGCTGGACCAATATCTGATCCGCCAGAGCGGGAAATTTTCCAAAGGAAAATTTCCCTGAAGGCCTTCTCCGAAGGCCCCGATTTTTCGCAGAAAAATCGCCCAAAGAAAATTCTTCTCAGAAGAATTTTCGCTCCTCACACAACGTCAAGCGCCGCGCTGATCCCGTCCCATAGCGCCTCAACAGGCTCCACCCCGATGGACAGACGCAAGAAGCCCTCCGGCACCGCATCGCCCCAGCGCGCCCGTCGCTCGCCCGCAGAATGGGTGGACCCAAAGGATGTGGTCCGCGCCATGTAGGGGCAGGCTTCCAGAAAGCGTTCCGCCACATCGGCATTGTCCAGCGTCATCCCGATCAGGAACCCGAACCCCCGCGCCTGCCGCGCCGTCACGGCATGGGACGGATCCCCCAGCAACCCCGGATAGCGCAAGCCGCGCACCTTGGGATGTACCGACAGCCGCTCAGCCACCACCTGCGCGCTGGCGCACATGCGCGACAGGCGCAGTTCCAGCGTCTCAATCCCGCGATGCACCAGCCAGGCCTCGAACGCCCCCGGCACGGCACCGGACAGCTTTCGCCAATCGCGCACCTTCTGCATCAGGCCCGCATCCCGCCCTGCCACATGTCCAAACAGCACATCCGAATGACCACCCGGCGCCTTGGTATCCGCCGCCACCACCAGATCAGCGCCCAAGTCCAGGGGGCGCTGCAACACGGCCGTCATCGTGGTATTGTCCACGATCACCACCGCCCCCGCCGCCTTGGCCCGTGCCGCCACAAGGGCGATATCGCACACCTCCAACCCCGGATTGGAGGGCGTCTCGATATAGACGATCCCTGCTCCGGTAAAGTCTGCCTGCGCCATGTCCACTGTCGGCACATAGTCCAACTTCACGCCAAACGGCTTCAGGAACTGATCCGCAAACAACCGCACGGTGTAATAGCCATCCGATGGCAGCACGACCCGCCCGCCCGGCACCACTGCCGCAAACAGCGCCGCCGAAATCGCAGCCATGCCCGACGGAAAACTCACACATGGCGCGCCTTCCAGCACCGCCATCTGCGCCTCGACCTCTTCCCATGTCGGCATCGACATGCGGCCATAGATGAACCCACCCACATCCGACCGGGGCAGATGATAGGTGGCCGCGCTCACCAAGGGTGGCGTCACCGGATCGCCCTGTTCCAGCCGCGCTGCGCGATGGTGCAGCAGGTCGGCAAAGCGGCGGTCGTCGTCGGGGCGGTAGGTCATCGGCAGGTCTCCTTCACCTGCCGAACCTGTCCCGCCACGCGACAAAGCGCAAGGTCACTCCAGCCGCGCCGGGAACCCTTCGGCCCGCAAGTCGGTGCCCAGCGCATCCTCCAGCAGCTTCACGATCTGCGTCGATTGCGCGCCCCCGCCATAGACAGCCTTGCCCTTCATGAAGGTCTGGTTGGTCATCGCGGCCAAGTCCAGCGGCACCCCGAATTCACGCCCGAATCCCATCGCAAAGCCAAGATCCTTCAGCGCCAGATCCATCGAGAACGCGATGTCATAGCTGCCGTTCAGGATCAGCTGCCCCTCTGTCTCGTGGACGAAGGAACTGCCTGATGAGGCCGCAATCGCCTCCCAGGCGGTCTTCAGGTCCAGCCCGCCGCGCTTGGCCAGCATCAGCGCCTCGCCGTCGGCCACAAGATGGATGAAGGCCAGCATGTTGGTGATCACCTTGATCACCGCCGCACTGCCCAAAGGCCCCATGTGGAAGATGCGGTTCCCGATCGCCTCCAGCGCAGGCTTGTGCATCTCGAACAGATCGGCATCGCCGCCCACCAGCACGGTGATCTCCCCCCGCGCCGCAAGATGCACGCCCCCTGTGACGGGGGCCTCCAACAGCCGCACTCCGCCCGTCCGCGCCAGCCCCGCCAGCCGCAGGATATCATCCCGCCCCAGGGTCGAGTTCTCGATCCAGGTCGCGCCGGGTTTCATCACGGTCAGCAATTGCGCCAGAACCGCCTCGGATACAGCAGGCGACGGCAGGCAGGTGAACACATGGTCCACTTGCGCGGCCACTTCGGCCGGGCCTTCGGCCACTGTCGCGCCCATCGCCCGGTGCCGTTCGGCCAAAGCGGGATCGCGGTCATAGACCACCACCTCATGCCCTGCCCGGATCAGGCTCGCCGCCAGATGCCCACCCAGATTGCCCAGACCCACATATCCATATTTCATTTGCCGTGACCCACGATTGCCTTCACTTCGCAAAAATCGTGGATGCCCCAATCGGCATATTCACGACCGTTGCCCGATTGCTTGTATCCGCCAAAGGGCGCAAAGGTATCCCAGGCCGGATAGTTCAGACTGACCTGTCCAGCCCGCAACCGCCGCCCCACGGCAATCGCCTCGGGCGTCGGGCCCTGCACATAGGCGGCAAGGCCATAGACCGTGTCATTGGCCATCTCGACTGCCTGATCGACCGTTTCATACCCGATCACTGCCAGCACGGGGCCAAAGATTTCCTCGCGCGCCACGGTCATGTCATTGGTCACATGACCAAAGATCGTGGGCCGCGCAAACCAGCCACGGTTCAGCCCGGCAGGCCGCCCTACACCGCCCGTCACCAGCGTGGCCCCCTCGTCGATACCCTTCTGGATCAGGCCCTGCACCTTGTCGAACTGCAGCTTGGAAATCAGCGGCCCCATCGTCACCGCCGGATCGTTGGGGTCGCCCACCACCACCGCCTCGGCAGCCTCTTTGGCGACAGCCAGCGCCTCATCCATCCGCGCCATCGGCACGAACATCCGCGTGGGCGCATCGCAGGATTGCCCCGTATTGCCAAAGCAGCCTTCCACGCCACCCGCCACCGCCGCCGCCAGATCGGCGGTCGGCAGGATAATATTGGCCGATTTTCCGCCCAGTTCCTGCGCCACCCGCTTCACCGTGGGGGCCGCTGCCGCCGCCACTGCCGTGCCCGCACGGGTAGACCCGGTGAACGACACCATGTCCACTTCCGGATGCGCCGACATGCGTGCGCCGACCTCCGGCCCAGATCCGTTCACCATGTTGAACACGCCCGCAGGTACACCCGCCGCGTGGCAGACTTCGGCAAACAGCACGCCCGACAGCGGCGCAATCTCTGACGGTTTCAGCACCATCGTGCAGCCCGCCGCAATCGCCGGCCCAACCTTGCAGGCAATCTGGTTCATCGGCCAGTTCCACGGCGTGATCAGCGCGGCAACCCCGATACCCTCGCGGATAATCAGCGTGTCGCCCCGCATCTCCTCCCAATGGAATTCCTTCGCCGCCTTGATCGTGCTTTCCAGATGCACCTGCCCCGCCCAGGCTTGCGCCTCACGCGCCCAGGCCATCGGCGCCCCCATCTCGGTGCTCATCGCCGCCGCGAATTCCTCATAGCGCGCGTTGTATTCGGCCAGAATCCGCTCCAAAAGCGCGATCCTGTCATCCGCCGACCAGGTCGAGAAGCCTGCAAAGGCCGCCCGCGCCGCCATAATCGCCCGATCCGCATCCGCAACAGACCCCAGCGCCACCTGCGCCACGATCTCCTCGGTGGCGGGATTCTCCACGCCCATCATCGTTCCGCCCAGCGGCGCCACCCATTCACCGTTGATGTAGAACTTGGAAAGGTTCGCGTAAGTCATTCTGTCCTCACCGGAAATAGATGTTGAAGCGCGCCCGGATCGCGGCGTCGATCTCGGGATCGATCACGCATCCGGCCTTGGCCAGAATGTCATTCTTGCGCCGGATTGCCGTATCCAGCAACAGCGGCTTTCCGGCCTCGTTCCATTCCTTCGGGCTCATCCGGTTGGCGGAATTGGGATAGATGTATTCCGTCTGCATCAGGCTCAGCGTCTGGTCCGATCCCAGATAATGCCCCGGCCCCCCCAGACAGACCTGCTTCATCGCCTCGATGCTGGTGGAATCCTCGGTCACGTCGATCCCGCGCACCAAGCGCATCGCCTGACCCAGCAGATCATCACCCAGAACAAGACTTTCCAGGCAGAACCCCAGAAGCGAGGCATGCATCCCGACCGCTTCATAGCACATGTTCAGGCCCGCAAGACCCGCCAGCGCATTGGTGATCCCCTGCTCCCACCCGGCCTGCATGTCGGGCAGCTTGCTGTCGGAAATCCCCGACGCCGCGCCGCCGGGAAGGTCATAAAAGCGGTGCATCTGCGCGCAGCCCGCCGTGAGCAGCGCCTGTTCCGCCGATCCGCCGCTCATCGCGCCCGTCCGCAGGTCGCTGACAAAGGGCCAGGTGCCAAAGATCGCAGGCGCCCCCTTCTTGATCGCGTTGACATACACCACGCCGGCCAAACATTCCGCCACCGCTTGCACGATGGTCAGAGCGATGGGCGCCGGTGCCGTCGCCCCCGCCTGCCCCGCGCTGAGCAACAGCATGGGCATGCCACGCCGGATGCAATCCTCCATCGTGATGCAGGATTCTTCCGCAAACTTCATCGGCGGCACGACGAAACAGTTGGAATTGCTGACAAATGGCCGCTCCAGCCATTTCTCCTCGCCCCCCGCCACGGTGTAGAGCATGTCGAAGCAATCCGCGACATGGGACGGATCGCTGAACGATGTCCCCACATGCTTTTTGGTCCCGGCAAGACAGGCGTAAAGCGTGTTCAGGTCCATCTCGCGATTGTCCACCACATCGCGGCAGACCATCGTGCGCTGATAGAAATGGATGTTGTCCAGATTGTCCACCAGCCGCGCCCCGTCATACAGGTCCTGCGCGGTGGATTCGCGATAGTCCAGCGTGATCGGGTCCACGATATGCACCGCCGCACCCGCCGTGCCGAAATGCACCTTGCTGCCCGACAGTTCCAGATCATGCTTCGGGTCGCGCGCATGCAACGTGATGTTGCGCGCCGCCACTGTCAGCATGTCCTCGACCAGCGCGCGGGGAAAGCGGATGCGCCCGTCATCGCCCAGAATCGCGCCTGCCTCGGTCAGGATCTTCACGCCCGATGGCGGGGCCTGTGACAGCCCGATCACCTCCAGCGCCTCCAGCGCACTTTCATGGATCTTTGCCATCCCGGCCTCGGTCAGGGGCTTGTACTGCCCGCCCGACATGCCGCCCCGCACAGGACGCACATTTTCCGCCAACGGCGCTGACCGCAGGGCCACCCGCGCCGACCGCCCGCCAGACCGCCCCGAAGCCCGCCGCGTCGGTTCGCATACCTCGCCGATATCGCTCATCCCCAAAGCCCCTTCATCTTGGCCCAAATACCCAATTTCATCCGCTTCCTCCCGCGCACCGCTCTCAGGTCGGGCGCAGCCGTGTGGATGCCGGGGGCCTGTTGGCCCTAGCACCCCACCGGCTCACATCCTCACCCGCTCCGACTTCGGGTCATGCATCGGCGCCAGTGACGCCACTGCCCGATGCCGCACCCCAGCCACCTCGATCTCATAGCGCGCAGCCAACATCGCTTCCTCGCTTTCGCCTTCACAAGGCACATAGCCCATGCCGATCGCGCCCCCGAGGAAGTGCCCGTAATTCCCGCTCGTCACCGGCCCCACGATCCGGCCATCGCGCACGATCGCCTCGTTGTGGAACAACATCACCTCGGGGTCCTCCATCCGGAACTGAACCATCCTGCGCTGCAACCCCGCCTCCTGCTTGCGCAGGACCGCCTCGCGCCCCATGAAGGCAGGCTTTTTCTTCGATACGGTAAAACCTAGCCCCGCCTCCAGCACATGATCCTCGTCGGTGATGTCATGGCCCCAATGCCGATAGGCCTTCTCGATCCGGCAGGAATCCAGCGTGTGCAGCCCGCAAAGCGTGAAGCCCAGCCCTTCACCCGCCGCCTCAAGCGCCTCGAAGACATGCGCCGTCTGGTCGGAACTCACATAAAGCTCCCAGCCCAGCTCGCCCACATAGGTCACCCGGTGCGCGCGGGCCAAACCCATGCCCACCTCGATCTCCCGCGCCGTCCCGAACGGATGCGCCGCGTTGGAGAAATCATCTGGCGAAACCCGCGCCATCAGATCGCGCGCCTTTGGCCCCATCACGCAAAGAACGGATTCCGCCGCCGTCATGTCGGTGATGGTGACGAACTCCTCTCCCAGACAGCGCCGCAAATGGGCCAGATTGCGCTGCAACGTCGCCCCCGGCACCACCAGCAGATAGGCCGTCTCCGACAGCCGCGTGACCGTGAGGTCCGCCTCGATCCCGCCGCGCTCGTTCAGGAACATCGTATAGACGATCCGGCCCGGCGCCACGTCCACCTCGGCTGAACAGACCCGGTTCAGGAAGGCGCATGCATCCCGCCCCTCCACCCGGATCTTCCCGAAGGACGTCATGTCAAAGAACCCGACCCCGTTCCGCACCGCCAGATGCTCGGCTTTCTGGTTTTCGAACCAGTTCTGCCGCTTCCAGCTGTACTGATACTCCCGCTCTTGGCCGGGCTTCGCGAACCAGTTCGCCCGCTCCCAGCCGGCGACCTCGCCGAACACCGCGCCGCGCGCCTTCAGATGCTCATGCAACGGCGTGCGACGCACCCCGCGCGACGTCACCACCTGCCGATAGGGGAAATGGTCCGCGTATAGCAGCCCCAGCGTCTCGCTCACCCGCTCCTTGAGGTAAGCCCGGTTGCGCTGGAAGGGTTGCGCGCGGCGGATATCCACCTCCCACAGGTCAAACGGCGGCTCCCCTTCCGTGATCCAGGACGCCAGCGCCATCCCCGCCCCGCCAGACCCCGCGATGCCCACCGAATTATACCCCGCCGCGATCCAATAGCCGCGCAGTTCCGGCGCTTCGCCCAGATAATAGCGGTCATCCGGCGTGAAACTCTCCGGCCCGTTGAAGAATGTATGAATCCCCGCCGTCTGAAACAGCGGCATCCGGTTCATCGCATGCTCAAGGATCGGGGTGAAATGCTCCCAATCTTCGGGCAGCGTGTCGAACATGAAATCCTCGCGGATGCCCCCCATGCCCCAGGGCTTCGCCTTCGGCTCAAAGGCCCCGATCATCATCTTGCCCGCGTCGGATTTGTAATAGGCACATTCATCCGGCACGCGCAGCACGGGCAGATGGCCAAGGCCCTCCACCGGTTCGGTGATCAGGTAGAAATGCTCGCAGGCATGCAAGGGCAGCGTCACGCCCGATTGCGCCGCAAGGTCACGCCCCCACATGCCGCCGCAATTCACCACCACTTCGGCGGCGATGAACCCGGGCTCGCCCTCGGCAGACACATACTCCACCCCCGTCACGCGGCCGCCCGCCTGACGCACCCCCGTCACCTTGGTATGTTCAAAAATCGCCGCCCCGCGCATCCGCGCGCCCTTGGCCAGCGCCATCGTGATATTGGCCGGGTCGCATTGCCCATCCAGCGGCAGATGCACCGCCCCCACCACATCCGACACGTTCAGATGCGGATACATTTCCTTCACCTGGGCAGGCGAAATCTCGGCCACGTCCACGCCAAAGATGCGCGCCACCGTCGCTTGCCGCAGCAATTCCTCGCGCCGATGCTCGGTCAGCGCAACCGAAATGCTGCCCACCTGCCGCATCCCGGTGGCCACCCCGGTCTCGGCCTCCAGCTTGACATAAAGATCCGCCGAATACTTCGCCAGCCGCGTCATGTTCGCCGATCCGCGCAACTGCCCGATCAGCCCCGCCGCATGCCAGGTGGTCCCGCTGGTCAGCTGCTTGCGCTCCAGCAGCACCACGTCCTTCCAGCCCGCCTTGGCCAGATGATAGGCCACCGAACAGCCCGACACGCCGCCCCCGATAATGACAGCACGCGCTTTTGCAGGAATGGTCATGCCTTTGTCTCCGCAGGGATCAATACAAGTTTTCCCGGATAGCGCCCGGCGGCCAGATCGGCCTGCGCCCGCCCGATGTCGCGCAGCGGATAGGTGTTCGAAACCACAGGCCGGATGCGCGCGGTGTTGATGATGGTGACCAGCCCCGCAAACACCTCACGCGGTTGATGGGTAGCCCCGTAGATCGTCAGATCGTTCAGATAGACCCGGCGCAAATCCCCCTGCACCATCGCCCCCGCCACCGCCCCGCTGGTCGCATAGCGCCCGCCGGGCCGCAGCGCATCCAGCCGCTGCTGCCAGCCGTCGCCACCCACGACGTCAATGACCACGTCAAAGGCCTTGGCCTTCGGCACGCTTTCGCGCGATAGCACAGCGACATTCATCGCGCGCAGAGGTGCAGATTTCGACAGGCTGCCCTGCCCTGTCACCTCGGCCCCACGCAACAGCGCCAGTTGCACCGCCGCCAGCCCTACCCCGCCCGTGGCCCCGGTAACCAGCACCCGCTCACCCACCGCCACCTGCGCGCGATGCAGCAGGTTGTGGGCAGTGCCATAAGCACAGGGCATCGCCCCAATCTCCGTATCGCTCAAGGGTGACGCGCTCACATCATGCAGATGCCGCGCCTTGACCACGCAATACTGCGCGAAAGCCCCGTCAAACTCCGATCCGATCGACACAAAGGCAATCGGGTTCTCCGCCGTAGGTTCATGCTGGTTCGTCGGGCAAATCACCCGCGCCCCCATCGCCAACCCCTCAACCCCGTCCCCCAAGGCCACGATCCGCCCGCACAGATCAGACCCCTGTATCCGCGGCAGGCTCATCGCCCCCGCCCATCCCGCCGCCCGCCCCTCACCGCCGTACCAGCCGACGCGGGTGTTGATGTCGGTCATGTTCACGCCCGCTGCCAGCACGCGCACCAGCACCTCGCCCGCCCCCGGTCGCGGCACCGGAATGTCATCCCGCCAGACCAGCGCCTCTGGCCCGCCATGGCGGGTCAGTTGCACACCAGACATGGTGGCCGGGATCGTCATGCCCGGATACGCTCGTTCTTCGCATCCCACAGCGGCGCATCCTCACAGACCATCGCCGGGTATCGCTGACCGAAGATCTCTACCTCTACAGCCGTTCCCGGCACCGCGAGCTCCGCCCGCAGCATCCCCAGCGCCACGACCTTGCCGATCCGATGCCCGAAATAACCGCTCGTCGTCTCGCCCACCACCTGACCATCATGCCAGATCGTGCTCATGTAGGGCGGATCGCACTCACCCGCGTCCACCGTCAGCGTCACAAAGCGCTTCGTCATCCCGCGCTGCTTCTCCGCCTCCAGTGCGGCCTTGCCCCGGAAGGCGGGCTTGCCCCAATCGACGAACCGCTCCAACCCGCCCTGCAGCACGGTGTAATCGGTTGAAAGGTCGCCCTTCCACGCGCGATAGCCCTTCTCCACCCGCAAGCTGTTCAGCGCGAACATCCCGAAGGGCCGCAGCCCCAAAGGCCGCCCCGCCGCCATCACCGCATCAAAGACCACAGCCGTATCCGCCACGCGGGAATGGATCTCCCATCCAAGTTCGCCTGCGAAACTCACCCGCATCAGGAACACGGGCCGCCCCGCGATCCGCCCTTCCTGCCAGGTCAGCCAGCCCTTCGACAGGTCCGCCTCAGCCCCAGCGGCCGCCAGCACATCCCGCGCCTTCGGCCCTGTCAGGATCTGGGTCGACCAGCCTTCCGTCTCATCCACCAGCGACAGACCACCGGGCAGCGTCGACAGCAACCATTCCTTGTCATGCATCTGCGCCGTGGCGGCGGTGATCAGCAGCAGATCGTCCTCGCCCAGCCGCGCGACAGACATCTCGGTAACGATCCGGCCCTTTTCATCCGCGAAATAGGCCAGCCCCAGCCGCCCGACCGACGGCACCTTCCCCGTGATCTGCGCCGACAGCCATGCCACGGCGCCCGCCCCGGTCACGCGGAACCGGCTGAAACCCGGCAGGTCCAAGATGCCGCAGGCATCGCGCACCGCCAGACATTCTTCGCGCACCGCACCAAACCACGGGCCTTCCCGGTCCCATGTGCGCTGCGCCTCTTCGCTCACATCATCGCCCGGCCGCGCATACCAAAGCGCCCGCTCCCACCCGTTATAGGGCCCGAACTGCGCGCCCAGCGCCGCCGTGCGGTCATGCACCGCCGAAAGCTTTTTCCCCCGGCCCACGGGCCAGGCGTGGTGCGGGAAATGGATGGCATATTCATGCCCGTAAACCTCCATCCCCTTGGCCACGCAGTATTCCGGGTCTTCGAACCCGGTGAACCGGCGCGGATCACAAGACCACATGTCCCATTCCGTCGCCCCTTCGGTCACCCATTCCGCCAACACCTTGCCCGCGCCACCCGCCTGACAGATGCCAAAGGTGAACACACAGGCCTCGAACGCATTGGGCACACCGGGCATAGGTCCGATCAATGGGTTGCCATCGGGGGTATAAGGGATGGGCCCATTGATGACCTTGGTCAGATTGGCCTGCGCCAAAAGCGGCACCCGCGCCATGGCGTCATTGATGTGCCATTCCAGACGCTCCAGATCATCCGGGAAAAGCTGGAAGGAAAAATCTTCGGGCATCGGATCATCGGGTGTCGCCCAATGCGCGCGGCAATTCCCCTCATAGGGGCCAAGGTTGAAGCCGTATTTCTCCTGCCGCAGATAATAGCTTGAATCCACATCCCGCAGCAGCGGCAGTTTCTGCCCCGCTCCCTTGGACCAGTTTTCCAGTTCCGGGATCGTGTCGAACAGCATGTATTGATGGCTCATCACCATCATCGGCAGGTCGCGGCCAAACATCTTGGCCACGTCGCGCGCGTAATAGCCCGCAGCATTCACCACGATCTCACAGCGGATCTCGCCCTTGGGCGTCTCCACCACCCATTCGTCGCCCTCGCGCCGCACGCCGGTTGCCGGACAGAACCGCTCGATCCGCGCCCCCATCTGCCGCGCGCCCTTGGCCAATGCCTGCGTCAACTGCGCGGGGTCGATGTCACCGTCATAGGGATCATACAGCGCGCCCGACAGATCATGCGTCTCAAGGAAGGGATAGCGCGATTTGATCTCGTCCGGGCCAAGGATGTTCAGGTCCATCCCCTGATACCGCCCCATCCCCACCACGCGCTTGAATTCCTGCAACCGTTCCTTGCTGTGGCCCAGCCGAACCGACCCGGTGACATGATAGTTCATCGGATAGTCCACCGCAGCCCCAAGGCCGCGATACAACTCCGCCGAATAGCGCTGCATGTTCATGATCGACCAGCTCGACGAAAAGGTCGGCACATTCCCCGCCGCATGCCAGGTCGACCCGGCCGTCAGCTCGTTCTTTTCCAGCAGAACGCAATCCGTCCACCCGGCTTTGGCTAGATGATACAGCGATGACGCCCCCACGGCCCCCCCGCCGATAATGACCACCCGTGCGCTTGTGGGAAATTCCGCCATGACACCCTCCGTCAGCCCACGATGCAGGCCCATTTCACCGCACAGGATGACAGCGCAACCCGCCCCTTTCAATTCGCGCCTGACCCGCCTATTGATCGGATAATCCGATCAGAGGCCATAATGCAGATCGACCTTCTCGACACATTTCTCGATCTTGTCGAAACCCGCAGCTTCAACCGCACGGGCGAACGGCTGGGCATCACGCAATCCACCGTCTCCTCGCGCATCGCCGCCCTGGAACAGGCGCTTGGATCAAAACTCTTCACCCGCTCCCGCGCCGGCACGGACCTGACAACCGAAGGCGCGCGGTTTGAGCCCCATGCCCGCACCCTGCGCCATGAATGGCACGAGGCGCGGCGCAGGATTCAGGTTCCCGACCGCGCCGCCCATCTCGTCCGCCTTGGTATTCAGAACGACCTCGCCGCCCAGCATATCGGCGAATGGATCGCCGATTTCCGCCGCGCCCTGCCGGACACCGCCTTCTACATCGAACCGGATTATTCAAACCAGATGTGCACCGATGTCCTGATCGGCATCCTCGACTTTGCCGTGATGTATTCTCCCAAACCGCACCCCGATCTGCACTTCTCGGAACTGGGAGATGTCACCTATCGCATGGTCAGCACGGATACTGACCGCCGCGCCGGGGTGAACCCCGATACCTTCGTCTTTGCCCATTTCTCCCCGCTGTTCGAAGCGATGCATCGCGACCTGACGCCGGAATTTGCCTCTGCCGCCGTCTCGGTCGGGCAAAGCGCGACCGTCGCCTCCCTGCTGAATGCCATGGGCGGCACGGGCTATGTGCTTGACCGCACCGCGACCCAACTCATCGCCACAGGCCGCGTGCGCGAGGTGACGGATGCCCCCGTCCTGCGCCAGCCGGTCTATGCTGCAACCCATCTGCGCCACCGCATCACGCCGCTGCACCGCAAACTTCACCGCATCGTGCAGCGGCGGCTGTCGGGCCGCTAAGACGGCCCCGCGCGCTCCATGCTTGCAGGCAAGCTTCTTCCGTCTGCTGCAAAGCATGCGGCTTCGCCGGCTTGGCCGGAACCCCTGCAAAAGCCTTAACGACCTGACCAACCGCCGTGCGCTGCGTGCATACGCCTGTCTGCACCGCCATCTGCACCACGCGCTGCACAGTCAAACCATGGTGCGAAGTCGATATCCCGGCCCGTGCAGCAACCTCACAAACGTAATCGGGGCGTCCGCGGTCCAGGTCATGCGTTCGGTCACAAAGACCGGCGCCCCTTCTGCAAGCGCCAGCGCCGCCGCCTCTTCCCGACTTGCGCCTTCGGCAGAAAATGCAATATCCCCAGTACTATAGGCGATGTTTTGTACCAGCCATTCATTGGCACTGACCGCCATGAAATCAGGTACCACACCGCCCGGCAACACGGCAGGGTTCAACCACCGAACCTCATGCGCAAAGGGCCGCCCCCCTGCAAGATGAAGCGTTTCGACAAAGACCAATTCCATCCCCGCCGCCACCCCCATCCGCAGCGCCACCGCCATCGGCACCGCCGCCATCCGCTGGGTCAGCACACGGTGGGAATAGCGCTCACCACGCGCCTCAACCTCATGACGAATAATGGAAATCTCCAGCGTCGCCTTGCGCACGGGAAGCAGCGCAACCCGCGTTCCGGCCTTGCGCCGCCGCTCCAGCAAGCCCGCTTCGGCCAAATCGCGCAATGCGCGGTTCACCGTCGCCCGTGCCACGCCGAACTCCACCGCAAGCGACTCCTCACCGGGGATCACGGCACCCGGCACCCACTCCCGCGCGCGGATGCGGCGCAGAACCTCGGCCCGCACATCCTCCCAACCAGTCATCAGGCGCGCTCCCGCAATCCGCGCATCACGGCGCGAAACCGCGCCGCCACAGGCTCGCGCGCGATGTGTCTACCGCCCTGCACGATATGCCGCCCGGCTGACCAGACATCTGCCACCAGCGCATCATTTCCTGCAAAAACAAAGGCATCCAGGATTTCATCCCGTTCGCGCCCCTCCAGATGCAGGTTGTCCATATCCAGCGCAACCAGATCCGCCCACTGCCCCACGGCCAAGGCGCCAGCACCCCGCCCTGCCGCAATCGCACCGCCCTGCGCCGCGCCGTCCCACAGAACGCGGCCCGTCGACCGTTCCACATCGGCAAGCATCGCCCGGCCCCGGTCGCGCAAGCGTTGTGAATACTCCAGCGTCCGCAACTCACCCGACAGGGTGATCTGCACATTTGAATCCGACCCCACCCCCCAACGCCCGCCAGCGCCCAGATAGCGCATCCCGTCAAAGATGCCGTCGCCCAGATTGGACTCGGTGATCGGGCACAGCCCTGCTACCGCGCCAGACCGCGCCAGACCTTCGGTTTCCGCAGGCGTCATCTGCGTGCAATGGATCGGGCACCAGCGATCATCGACCGTTGCATTGGCCAGCAACCACTCCACCGGCCGCGCGCCCATTGCGGCAGAAACCTCTTCAACTTCCGCCACTTGCTCGGCCAGATGAATGTGGATCGGCGCATGTGGCGCAATCGCCTCAGCCATCCGCAGCCCAGCAAGATCGACCGCGCGCAGCGAATGCGGCGCAACCCCTGTCACCCCATCCTGCAACCGCGCCACCGACCGCGCCGCCCCTTCCCACAGCCGTGCGAACCGCGCGGGATCATTGCCAAACCGCTGCTGCCCCGGCCCAAGCGCGCGGCCGTCACAACCGCCGCGCTGATACAGAACCGGCAGAAGGGTCAGACCAAAGCCGGTTTTCTCCGCTGCGTTGACGATCCGTTCAGACATTTCCGCGATACCTGCGTAAGGCGCGCCCCCAGGTTGGTGGTGCAGATAATGGAACTCCGCCACGGCGGCGTATCCGGCCTCTGCCATTTCCACCATCACCTGCGCGGCGATGGCTTCCACATCCTCCGGCGTCAGCCGATCTAGAAAGCGATACATCAGGCTCCGCCAAGTCCAGAAACTGTCTTGCCCCGCACTGCGCCGCTCTGTCATCCCCGCCATCGCGCGCTGAAAGCTGTGAGAGTGCAGGTTCACCGGCGCAGGCAACAGGCAACCCACCCGATGCGCCGCCTCGGCGCCCAAAGGCCCGACCGCCGCGATGCGGCCATCTGCGATGCGCAGCGCCACGTCACGCACCCAACCCTCCGGCAAAAGCGCCCAATCGGCATGGATCAGCATCGGTCCCTCGCTTGACAAGCCTCATTATGTATAGACATATTATGCTCAAGCGCAGACATAAGGCAAGTCTCCATGGCGATTCTCCTGACCGGCGTGACAGCCGCCACGATGCGGGGCGGTTATGGCCTCATCCCTGATGCCGCCCTTTTGATCGAAGGTGACTGCATCGCCTGGATCGGCCCCCGCATGGATGCTCCGCAGGCTGAAAAAACCATTGATTGCAATGGCCTGCTCCTGACCCCCGGTCTGATTGATGCCCACACCCACATCGTCTTTGGCGGCAACCGCGCAGCGGAGTTTGAACAGCGCCTGAACGGTGCAAGTTATGCCGACATCGCCCGCGCCGGGGGCGGCATCCTGTCCACTGTCACCGCCACCCGCGCCGCCACCGAAGACGATCTTGTGGCGCAGGCCCTGCCCCGCCTTGATGCCATGATCCGGCAAGGTGCCACGACGGTCGAGGTGAAGTCTGGCTATGGCCTGACAATCGACGACGAACTTAAAATGCTGCGCGCTGCCCGCCGCCTTGCGACGCTGCGGCCTGTCACCATCACCACCACCCATCTCGCCGCCCACGCGATACCCCCGGAATATGCGGGCCGCGCAGATGCGTATATCGAGGATGTCGCAATCCCCTCGCTGCGCGCCGCTCATGCCGAAGGGCTGGTCGATGCCGTGGATGCCTTCTGCGAAACCATTGCCTTTTCGCCCGCGCAGGTGGACCGCCTCTTTGCCGCCGCCCGCGCCCTTGGCGTTAGGGTCAAGCTGCACGCCGAACAGTTGACAGATCAGGGCGGCGCCAGCCTTGCCACCCGCTACGCCGCGCTTTCTGCAGATCATCTGGAATACCTCTCGGCAGAGGGGATCGCCGACATGGCCGTGACCGGAACCATCGCCACGATCCTGCCGGGCGCTTTCTACACCCTGCGGGAAACCCAGATGCCCCCTATCGCCGCCCTGCGCGCGGCTGGCGTTCCGATGGCGGTTGCCACCGATTGCAACCCCGGATCTTCGCCCATGACATCTTTGCCTTTGGCCATGAACATGGCCTGCACCCTGTTCAGAATGACGCCGGAAGAGGCGCTGCTGGGCACCACCGCCCATGCGGCCCGCGCCTTGGGCTTGACCGATCGAGGCACGCTTTCACCGGGTCTGCGGGCCGATCTCTGCCTCTGGAACGCGCAGCATCCGGCTGAAATCTCTTATCACATCGGGGCTTACTCGTTGCACAAATCAATCATCGGAGGCCACGTTGACGCCTGAAATTCTGCATCCTGGCCAGACATTACTTGCACAAATCGAACAAATTTATCGCGAGGAGCGCCCAGCGAAACTGCACCCCTCTGCGCGCGCCGGGGTGGATGCCGCAGCCGCCCGCATCGCCGCAGCCGCCGCGGGGGGCGATGCTGTCTATGGCGTCAACACCGGCTTTGGCAAACTCGCCTCTCTCAAGATCGCAGCCAAAGACACTGCCACCCTGCAGCGCAACCTGATCCTGTCGCATTGCTGTGGTGTGGGGGCGGCAATGCCGCGCGATGTGACCCGCCTGATGATGGCGCTGAAACTGCTGTCGCTGGGCCGGGGCGCATCAGGTGTGCGCTGGGACGTGGTCGCCCTGATCGAAGAAATGCTCGCTCGTGGCGTGACACCCGTCATTCCCGCGCAAGGATCGGTTGGCGCGTCCGGCGACCTTGCCCCGCTTGCCCATATGGCCGCCGTGATGATCGGCGCGGGCGAGGCAGAGGTCGCGGGCACAATCAAACCCGGTGCCGAAGCGCTCGCCTCGGCTGGGCTTTCCCCTGTAACCCTTGGCCCGAAAGAGGGGCTTGCCCTGATCAACGGCACCCAGTTCAGCACGGCCTATGCGCTCGCAGGCCTGTTTGACGGATGGCGCAACGCGCAATCGGCGCTGGTCCTGTCAGCACTCTCCACCGATGCCATCATGGGGTCCACCGCGCCTTTGCACCCGGAAATCCATGCACTTCGCGGCCATGCCGGGCAAATTGAGGCCGCCGCCGCCATGCGCGCATTGCTGGCCGGGTCGGAGATCCGCGAAAGCCATGTGATCGGCGATACCCGCGTGCAGGATCCCTATTGCATCCGCTGCCAGCCACAGGTGACGGGCGCGGCGATGGATATCCTGCGCCAAGCCGCGCGCACGTTGGAGATCGAAGCAAACGCCGCCACCGACAACCCGCTTGTCCTGTCGGATGGGCAGATCGTGTCGGGCGGGAATTTCCATGCCGAACCCGTGGGTTTCGCCGCCGACATGATCGCGCTTGCCCTGTCGGAAATCGGCGCCATCGCCCAGCGCCGGGTGGCGCTGATGGTGGACCCGACGCTCAGCTTTGACCTGCCGCCGTTCCTGACACCGAACCCCGGCCTCAACTCCGGCCTGATGATCGCCGAGGTCACCACCGCCGCCTTGATGAGCGAGAACAAGCATCTCGCCAATCCTACCGTGACCGACAGCACCCCCACATCGGCCAATCAGGAAGATCACGTCAGCATGGCGGCCCACGGGGCGCGCCGCCTGATGCAGATGAATGCCAACCTGTCGCGCATTCTTGGGGTCGAGGCGCTTTGTGCCGGGCAAGGCGTTGAATTCCGCGCGCCGCTGAAAACCTCTCCTCCCCTGCAAGCCACCCTCGCCCGCCTGCGGGCCGATGTGGCCACACTGGGCGAGGATCGCTACCTCGCGCCCGATCTTGAATCCGCAGCCCGCCTTGTCGCCTCTGGCGCATTGGCACAGGCCGCCGGCATCCCGCTTCCCACGCTTTGAAGGGCAACCCCATGAACACGCGCCACAACACCCGCGACATCTACCCCGCCACGGGAACCGAGATCACCGCAAAAAGCTGGCTGACCGAGGCACCGATGCGGATGCTGATGAACAACCTGCATCCCGACGTGGCCGAGAACCCGCATGAGTTGGTGGTCTATGGCGGAATCGGTCGAGCGGCCCGCACTTGGGAGGATTTTGATCGTATCGTCGCCACCCTGAAAACCCTGAACGACGATGAAACCCTGCTGGTGCAGTCAGGCAAACCCGTGGGCGTGTTTCGCACCCATAAAGATGCCCCCCGCGTGCTGATCGCCAATTCCAACCTCGTGCCGCATTGGGCCACATGGGACCATTTCAACGAATTGGATAAAAAGGGTCTGGCCATGTACGGCCAAATGACCGCCGGTTCTTGGATCTATATCGGCACCCAGGGCATCGTGCAGGGCACCTATGAAACCTTTGCCGAGGCCGGGCGCCAGCATTACGGCGGGTCGCTCAAGGGTCGCTGGATTCTGACCGGTGGTCTGGGCGGCATGGGCGGCGCGCAACCCCTTGCCGCCGTGATGGCGGGGGCCTGCTGCCTTGCGGTGGAATGTGACGAGACGCGGATAGATTTCCGCATCCGCACCCGCTACGTCGATGCCAAGGCCCATACCCTGGACGAGGCGCTGGCCCTGATCGCCGACTGGACAGCGAAGGGCGAGGCGAAATCCGTGGGCCTGCTGGGCAACGCCGCGGATATCTTCCCCGAACTGGTCGCACGCATGAAGGCGGGCGGCCCACGACCCGACATTGTCACCGACCAAACCTCGGCCCATGACCCGCTGCACGGCTACCTGCCCCAAGGCTGGGGCGTGGCCGAATGGCGCGCCAAACAGGAAAGCGACCCGAAAGCGGTGGAAAAAGCCGCCCGGTCCAGCATGCGCACCCATGTGGCAGCGATGGTCGATTTCTGGAACGCAGGGGTTCCCACGCTAGACTATGGTAACAACATCCGGCAAGTCGCCCAGGATGAGGGGCTGGAAAACGCCTTTGCCTTCCCCGGCTTCGTGCCCGCCTATATCCGCCCGCTGTTCTGCAAGGGGATTGGCCCATTCCGGTGGGTGGCGCTGTCGGGCGACCCGGAGGATATCTTTGCCACCGACCGCGCCATGAAAAAACTGTTCCCCGACAATGCCCATCTGCACCGCTGGCTGGACATGGCCCAGGACCGCATCGCCTTTCAAGGCCTGCCTGCCCGCATCTGCTGGATCGGGCTCGGAGACCGCCACCGCGCAGGGCTGATGTTCAATGAAATGGTGAAGTCCGGTGAACTTAAGGCCCCGATCGTGATCGGGCGTGACCATCTGGACTCAGGCTCTGTTGCCTCACCCAATCGCGAAACCGAGGCGATGAAGGATGGCTCAGACGCGGTGTCAGACTGGCCGCTCCTGAACGCGCTGCTCAACACCGCCTCTGGCGCGACATGGGTCTCCCTCCATCACGGCGGCGGCGTCGGTATGGGCTTCTCGCAACATTCCGGCATGGTGATCGTTGCCGACGGCACCGAAGACGCTGCCCGTCGACTTCACAACGTCCTGTGGAACGACCCCGCGACAGGTGTGATGCGCCATGCCGATGCGGGCTATGACATTGCGCTGGACCATGCCCGCGCGATGGACCTGCGCCTGCCCGGAATTCTGGGCAACTGACCGAAAACCCATACTTTTCGTCGAAAAATCTGCGCCGGCGATCCTTCTGCGAAGGATCGCCGAACTTTCAGCGGACAGAACCTTTGCAGAAGATTTTGTGCCTCAGACGCGCGGATTGCCGCCTTCGACTGCGCGCCAGAACGGATTGGACCAGGCCCTTTTGCCCGCCGCATCAATCACCGTCACCCGCAACCATGGGCTATTCAGCAACCGTGTCAGCGGGACTTCCGCGCGCGTCATCGAATGGCCATGCACGGCCTTTGCCCCTGTCCCCCATCCCTGCACGATCACCGAAGACACGGCCGTGCTTTCCACCAAGACATGATCCCCCTCGATCCGCACATCGCGCAGTTCCGGCCCTTGTGAGGAATAGAAATCCCCCCGTTTCAACGCTGAAAGCAGGGCTTCGGGCGTGTTCGCTTCGGCTTTGACCATGACCCAACCGCCGAAATGATCGGGCTCCGAGAAATGCGCGTCATCCGTTGCGATCATCGTCAGCTTGCGGCCTTCGGTCAGCAGCAAATCGGCGATGGCAAAGCCATCCGGTCGGTCACAGCCGGTGGCACAGCCATGGTTGTAGACCTCTACCGCATGGGCAGCCGCGATGCCGCGGGCATCGGCCAGGGTCAGGCCAGACCATTGCGGATGGGCAATCGCCACAAATGCCCCTGCATCGACGGCGCGCGCGGCAATCTCGGCAGCCGTTTCCTGATCCGGGCGCGGTACGAAATCCGGGCTGTTGGACGGGGCAAATCCGGCAGGCAGACCGACGGCAAGGATATGCCACAACTCGCCATTCGCCATGGCGCCAGAATGCAGTTCCGCCCCAAGGATGGTTGTGAAACCCTCTGTCCGGAACGGCGCCGTGTCGACGATAGGATAGCCCCACATCCCCACGAAATGATCTGTCAGGGCAAGGAAATCATAGCCTTCTGCGCGATAACGACGGCACACCTCTTCCGGCGACAGCACCCCGTCCGACCGTGTTGAGTGGGTATGGATATTGCCGCGCCAGAAACGGCCTGGGGCAGTGAAGGCGGAAAGCGGTCGCGTCATGTCGTCATTCCCAGATGAGTCGGCTTGCAGACTAACCCGACGCCTTCGACAAACGCAGCCCCCAACCGACAAGGCGGCAACCCTTGCCCGCCCTTGCCCACACTTGGCCGTAGGAATCTGTGCGCGACGGCCAAAATTAACCTTTAAATTTGACGCATCCGATCACATCTCTCGTGTAGGCAACAGGTTAACCTGCGGCAGCATGGCGATATCGCCTGCCGGGCCGGACTGTGGTAAAGGGCAGGTGAAGGAATGAAGCAGGACATGCAGATGCAGGTGCCAGTTGTGGATCCGGAGGCTGTCGAAGGACAGGATGGATGCGCAGACCTTGCCGTGGATGAGATGACGGTGCGTGCCACGGCTGCGGCGGCTTTTCTCAAGGCGTTGTCTCATGAAGGTCGGCTCATGATCCTGTGCCATTTGTCCTCGGGCGAGAAATCCGTGACCGAACTTGAGCGTCTGCTTGAAACGCGGCAGGCAGCCGTCAGCCAGCAGCTCGCGCGGTTGCGGCTTGAAGGGCTGGTCAATTGCCGACGCGAAGGCAAGGCCATCTTCTATTCCATTCAGGATCCCAAGGTGAGCCGGACCATCGCGCTGGTCTATGACATGTTCTGCCGCGAATCCTGATCACCCGCGCCCGATGAAGGGCATGTCGCGGGCCATGATCGTGAGGAAAGGAATGTTGGCCGAAAGCGGCAGGCTGGCCATGTGCAGCACCGCACGGGAGACATCTGCCACATCCATGACTGGTTCCGCCCGGATCGTGCCATCGGCCTGCTGCACACCGTTCGGAAAGGCGGCGGCCATCTCGGTCAGGGCATTGCCGATGTCGATCTGCCCGCAGGCGATGTCAAATCTCCGCCCGTCAAGCGCAAGCGTTTTCGTCAGCCCGGTCACTGCGTGCTTCGATGTTGTATAAGGCGCCGATCCCGGACGCGGGGCATGTGCGGAAATGGATCCATTGTTGATGATGCGCCCGCCCTGCGGCGTTTGCCGCCGCATCAGACCAAAGGCCGCGCGCGCGCACAGGTACATGCCCGTTATGTTGACCTGACACAGCCGAAGCCAATCCTCGACCGGGATCTCGTCGATCGGCGCGGCTTTCGCGGAAATGCCCGCATTGTTGAACAGCACATCCAGCCGCCCCCACTCCGCCGAGATGCGGGCGAAAGCCTGGTCCACCTCATTGGGCAGGCCAACATCGGCGGGCAGGATCAGGGCATCTGCCCCGTCTGCCGTTTCTTCAAGCGCTGCCTGCCTGCGGCCCATCAGGGCCACGCGCCATCCGGCACTGATGAAGACGCGGGCGGTGGCGCGGCCGATGCCACTGCCTGCGCCGGTGATCAGGATTGTCTGGGTCATGACGCCTCTCCCTCGGCATAGTCGTACTTCATGAGCCAGAGAAGGCAACGCTCCACCTTAAGCACTGAGGTGTTCATGTCCGCCGCAATCTCGGCGGCGGTTGCAATCCCGCGTGCTGCCAGAGCCTCGGCCACACGCGCCACATCTTCGGGCGGTTCGAATATCCGCTTTGTCACCGGATAGTCCCGCAAGGTGAGCATCCGCATCACTGGCACCTTCGTGGTGCCGGACCATCGAAACTGCCGCTCTTTCGGAAGCCGTTCCGTCGGAAAGGCAGCGAAATAATTCATCGGGGATGGGGCGACCGGCAGTGCAGCGGCCGCAATCGGCGGATGTTGCGCCGGATCGGCCCGGCGGCGAATGGCATCAAGCTCTGCAAACAGATCCTGCATGGCGGGGATCACCACCTGCCAGTCAAACAGCGCACGCGCACGCGCACGCGCCGCCGCGCCCATGCGGGCGCGCAGATCACCATCCTGCATCAGCCTGCGCACCGCTTCGGCCATCTGGCCGACGTCAACCTGTGTCACGGCGGACAACTGGCTGAGATACTGGATGTAATTGTCCGTTCCTCCAAAATAGCGGAGCCCGGTAGCCGTGACATGTTCCGGTCTTGCACCCGTTGTCGGGATGCGGAACCCAGCCCCGCCGTCGACGGTATCGCGGATACCGTCCCAGTCTGACGCTACCACTGGCAGGCCTGCGGCCATTGCCTCTACCGGGGCGATGCCAAAGCTTTCCTGCAGATTGTCGATGGGGAACAAAAACATCTCGGCTGCGGAAAGCGCAGCCAAACGCCGCGCCGCGCCTTCGTGCGGCAGATGATGCAAGGTGACATCCGGCATCACCTCGCCTGCGGGGTCAAAAAAGACACGCTGGGAATAGCTGTCGGGAACATTGCCATAAAGGATAAGATGCAGCCGCCGACCGGTTCCCGCCTGCGCCCGCTGCAGCGCAAGATAGACCGGTAAGGGATCGAACTTTTCATGTGGGCTCAGCCGGGCCACCACAAGCGCGACACTGTCCGCCCCGGCGATCCCAAGCTCTGCCCGCAAGGCCGCGCCTGCGATTGGGTCGGGTTGGAACTCATCGCAATCCACACCCAGAGGAATGACCGGAAACTGCGGGCGCGGCGGCAACTTGCCCCCGAAACGGTTCTGTAGAAAATCGTCGATAAGGTCCATCTGCAAGCTGACCGCCGCCTTCACAGCCCGTGAGGTACAGATCACCGCATCCCATTCGGCCTGCGGTGATGCCCGCAAATGCCAAGCCCCTTCCATCACAGCCTTGGTGGAAATCGTGTGTGTGATCCCGCAAATCGAATAGGCCGTGTGCCCCCAGAGGCTGCGACGCCAGGCCTCTGTCGCGAAGTTCGGGCCGGAAATGTACATCGTGCCGACGGGGGCGATCGCCAGGGCGTTCTCCAACCTCTCCACACGAATGCGTTCGCCCGGGCGGTGCGTCTGGGCAAGAGTGCGGAACAGCTGCGCGTCGTTCGGGCCATGGGCAAGGGCAACCCATTCCTCCACCGACGCGTGGCGAAACCAGCCGCGTAGAAAGCTGTCACCAGCCATCCGGCGCCCGTTGACCCCCTTTTGCGGATCAAACCCATCCGGCGCGAACCAGATCGCGGCGTTGCGCGACGGCGACTGCATCACGAAGCTTTCTGACGCATCCAGAGCCACGGCGTCGGTGTGGATCGCCATTCCCACAGCAGCAAGAGCCGATCCAGATCACCCAGATCATCGGTCCATCCCGGCAAGGCGCTGTCATCCAGATGCCGTTCGATCCGGCGGATGTCATGGCTTGGGGCGAAGCGCTTGTTCAGCAAATCAACACGCCCGGCCTTCATCCCCTCATGCACTTCGACCAGAAGATCGACGTCCCGCAGCGCCGGGGCGGCCACGGGATCAAGCAATGCCTCTTCTGCGCCTTCGATATCGCAGATGATCACCGTGCGGCCACGGATCAGACCGGCAAAATCACCGTGCCCCACGGCACCACCGATCTGGATGCGATCAGAGACCCCATTCGCCTCAGCGATCTGGGCGCAAGCGGCATGGGCATTTTCGTCCGTATCACGGGCAATCACCCGTGCCTGCGGCATCCGCAAGGCCAAGCCTATCGCGTAATATCCCTCTGCCGCGCCGATATCGACCACCGTGTCATAGCCAGTGGCAATGATTTGCTCGATCACGGGCGAAAGGCTTGCCTCATAGCAGCCAATCAGCCGTGGATTGCGCGATCCTTCCGAGGTGCGCGTCGGATAGACCATACCGCGGAACGGCCCTGACAGGACACGTTCCCCGGATCTTTCTACCAAGGCGTTTTCAAGAACATGCGCCCGCCATTTCGCCAGATGGCGCAAGGCCATGTTCAAGCGTTGCGGCGTAGGCTCGCCCGACATCAGATCGCTGATCCGGCGCTGCACGTTCTTGTTCATCTGTGATGGCATCCCCGCCCCCGAAACTCGTTAACCCGCTTATGCTAGGATGCCGCATCCACCCGGTCCAGCCCGGCAATCGCCCGTGCAGGATGCTTGACGCCACCTGCGGCAACAGGGCATCACGGAAAGGGTACAACGTTGCAAGGGTCGAACATGAAGGCGGAGCGCAAGGCCAAGAAGCCGCGCGGGGCATCCGACCAGTGGGGCAGCGTGCCCTTCGGCCTGAAACGCCATGCCAGCCCGCATGGGCAGGTCACCGCCGTGTCAATGATGAAGGATGAAGGTCCCTTCGTGATCGAATGGATCGCGCACCATCTGGCCATCGGCTTTACCGATCTGGTTGTCTACACCAATGACTGTTCCGACGGCACCGACGACATGCTGATCCGGCTCGAAGAGCTTGGCCTTGCCCATCACCGCCGCAATGTCATCCCCGAAGGCCTGCGCCCGCAGCCCAGCGCGTTGAACCATGCGCAGGACGAAGCAGTCGTGTGCAAATCCGACTGGGTGATGGTGTTCGACGCCGACGAATTTCTGTCCATCCGCTATGGTGACGGCACGCTGGATGACCTGATCTCTGCCGCAAAGGCGCAGAATGCCAATGGCATCGTCGTGACATGGCGTATCTTTGGTTCGGGCGGCGTGGTGGATTGGTCGCGCGCGCCGGTGACCGAGCAGTATCTCTATGCCGCACCGCCAATGTGGAACAAGGGCTGGGGTGTGAAGACGCTGTTCGCCTTTGATCCTGACTACTGGAAGCTGGGCATTCATCGGCCCAAGATGAAGAACCGGCACATCGACACGCCCTTTCCCGATACGGTCAAATGGCTGAACGGGTCAGGCCGCGAGATGGAGGATTACTTCAAATTTCGGGGCTGGCGGTCCATCACACGGACAGTGGGTTATGATTGGGTTCAATTGAACCATTACGCCGTGAAGTCGGTCGACAGTTATGCGATCCGAAAGATGCGCGGCAACGTCAACAACAAGAAAGACAAGTACAATTCCGACTACTGGTCGCTGCAGGACCGCAACGAGGTGCGCGATGAGACGATGTTGCGCTACAGCGACCAGCGCAACGCGATCATTGCAGAACTGCTGCAAGACCCGGTGCTGAACCGGCTGCATCATGCCGCAGTCGACCGGGCCGAGACACGGCTGGCTGAGTTGCGGCAGACAGAGGCGTATCACCAGCTTGTCGCCGATCTGGCCAAGGCATCGGCGGTACCGATCACCCAGATCACCGCAAAACCTCCACAGGCACGCGACAAGGAAAAGATCGCGGCGCTGATGTCGGATGTGGAAAAGCGTCGCAATGCCAAGTCCCGGGAAGATCGCAAGTCCGCCCCTGCCGAACCGAAGCCCGTGGTCACGCCGATGGGGAGCTATGTCACGGACCCGATTGATGTGACGGCTGAGGTTGCGCTGGACTGGCGGCAAAACCACACGGTCGAGGTGCCGTTAGACCCAAGGGTGTTCTCACCGCTCGCGCTTGCTGTGATCGAGGTGGGCAAATTCGAACGTGGCATTGCGCGGCGGATGCCTTCGGTCCTGCCAAAGGGGGCGACAGTTCTTGATCTGGGGGCCGGTTGCGGGTTTCTCTCGGCGCATCTGGCGCGCGTCCGGCCCGATCTTTCGTTGGCCATGGTGGAGGATGACCCCGGCCTCCGGCAAGTTCTGACGCGGCTTTGCGCCCATAACGGGCGGGAATTTTCAGACCGCTTCCGACTGCTTAACACGAGCCTTCAGGACGATCCCGTGACGGCGATCCGCGACCTTGTTGCCAGCCTTGCGCCGCAGGCGCTTATCCTTGCCCACCCTGCCGTGACGCCTGACGCATTGCTTGATGCATTGGCCATGCTGGCACCGATGCCGGAACAGATAGTCCTGACAGGACGCTGGATGGAGAAATGGCATCCGGATCTGGCGCGGGTTGAACCTGCATTGGAACAGGCGGGGTGGCATGGCCCGCAATTCGGCTTTGATCCCGTCCTCACGCGGGGTTACGGGCGTACGACCGCAGTGCAAATTCCGGGTGACAGTCCATGATTTTCGACACAGGCTGACAGCGAAATCGTGGACAGGCAAAACGCTTTCAGGCATGTTCCGCCAAAGAGAAGAGACCCGGCAATCCGGGCGTAGTGAGGCAAGATGTCAGTACCCCAGCGCCGCCCCGTCGCTTCCCTATGGATCGGCGAAAAGCTCCATTATCTGAACCAGCTTTGTCTGTTGTCGCATGTGCGCAACGGCCATCCCACGATCCTTTACTGCACGCATGACGTGACCAACGTCCCTGACGGGGTGGAGGTGCGCAAGGCGACGGATGTGATGAAGATCGACATGGATATCGTGTCGCAGACATCGGAATCTTTTCTGTCAAACGTGTTCCGCTACAAGATGATCCAGGCGATCGATGCGATCTGGATCGATTGCGATGCCTATTGCCACAAGCCTTTCCCCGATGAGATGCAGAACATCTTTGCCGGTCATGGCTTTCGCGGCGCTTTGAACTGCGGCGTGGTGTACATCCCGCCGAAGGGCGAATTGATCGAGCAACTTCTTGATTACTATGAAAACCTTCCGGAAGCCCCGGCTTGGTTCAACAAACAGCAACGCAAGAAGCTGGAAAAGCAGGATCGCAGCCTGCCGCAGGCCGTACGCATCTACAACGCTGAACGCACGGCATTCGGACCGCAGGCCTTTACATGGTTTGCCCAGCAGACTGGCGATTACGAAAAGGCCCTGTCGCCGGATTACCTTTACCCGGTGCCGTTCCAGTTGAACGATGTGTTTTACGATCCCTATGGCAGGGTCGAGGGCCATTTCACCGATAACACGCTGTCCGTGCACCTTTACACCAACGGCACCAAACCATGGTGGCGGCGCAACCCGCCCTTGCCCAACTCCTATGCCGCCCGCATGTGTGAGATAGAAGGCGTTGACGCCAGCAAAGCGCTGGAAGAATGACAACCTGCCTTTATTCCGCGATGCGGAACGAAGGGCCGGACATCCTTGAATGGGTCGCGTGGCACAGGATGATGGGCTTTGACCGGATCATCATCTGGTCCAACGATTGCACGGACAAAAGCGATCTTCTGCTCGACGCCTTGCAGCAGTTTGGCTGGCTCATCCATCACAGGCACAGCCCCGCTTCCGGCGCATCGGTACAAGGCGACGTTGCCGCCCAAGCCTTGCGCGACCCGGTCATCGCCGGCGCGTCCTGGCTGTTGTGGCTGGATGCGGATGAATTCCTCGTGGTTCATCGTGGGGACAAGCGACTGCCTGACCTGTTGTCGGCCCTGTCGGATGCGGATGGCATGGCGATCAATTGGCGGCTCTTCGGTGACAGCGGGCATGACTACTGCCCTGATCAGCCCGTGATCGAGGGCTTTACCAAGGCGTCAAAGCTGGGTTTTCGGCTGAACCGCAGCGTGAAGACACTGCACCGAATGGACAGCCGCGTTGAGCAGCTTTTCATTCATCGCCCGGTCTGGGCGACAGCGGCGCAGCCGGCTGTCCGTATTCTGGCAGGGGATGGGTCTGCTTTACCCGCAGATTTCGTGCATGGCACCAAGGACAACGGGAACCCGCAAGAGATGGTGGATAAAGGCCGCCAAAGCTGGAAACTGGCCCAGATCAACCACTATGCGGTCAAGGCGCTGGAACGCGTGGCGGCAAAGCGTCTGCGCGGCGATGGCCTATACGCGAATTGGTCCGACCGCTTTGATTTCCGATATCTGAAGCGCTTCAACAAGAATGACGAGATCGACAGAAACGCGTATCACCACCTGCCCTCGCTCAAGGCAATGATGGCAACAGCGCTTGCCGATCCGGCGGTAGCCAAAGCCTATGCCGATTGCGCCGAAAGCTTTCGCAAGATGCTGGATGGCCTGCAACAGGAAACCCGGCATCTTGCGACAGATCGTTACGGCGCGTCGGTCGGCGGTTGATCCGCCGCCGCCCCAGCGCGGCGGGCCTTTCGGCGGCTGGCGACCAGCAGGAAGTTTTCGTTCGCCCGATAGCGGCGATAGCGTACCCGCACGGAATAGCCGCTTTCATCCACCCACCGCAGAAACTCGTCGCGGTTTTCGTTATCCACTTCGATAAAGATGGTCGGCTTGAACTTTGCGATCGTCTCGGAAAGCCCGCGCAGAACGCGCATTTCCATTCCTTCGACGTCGATCTTCAAAAAGGTGGGCGCGCTGCCGAGCAGCAGGTCATCCCCCCGTGCAACCCGAAGATCGCCATCGCCTTCGACCATACGTCCACCGCCAAGATTTCGTTCCGGGGCGTCGATATGCAGCCCCTCGGCGGCCGCATCGGACAGGCCGCATCCCAGATGCGACAGGTCGCACAGGTCAAGAACACCGTTCAGGCCAAGATTTGCCAGCAGGTGCTGAATGGCGGTCGGGTTGGGTTCAAAGCAGATCAGCTTGGCCGGGCGCAGATACTTCGCGACGAACAGCGAATGGTTCCCGATATTCGCCCCAATATCCGCAAAGACCGCCCCGGGGGGGCAGGCGCTACGGATGATTTCCAGTTCTTCCTCTTCGTAGAACCGACCCATCCGATGGTGTTTCTGAATCGAGTCGCGCGGTTTGGTGACGTTGAAATAAATCGGCTCACCCCAGATCACGCTGCGGACAGTCACCCCCGGCAGTGAAGTGCAGACCGTTGCCGGCTTGGAAGCATCGGCAATTGCCTGCGCTTCGCCATGCTGAATTTCGACAGTTTCCGTCACACTTCTTCCCCCGTTTCCAGATCAAGCTTTACTGACTGAGCTTTGCCCACCTGAGCAATTCGCCTGACGCCTGCCTGGCGTTGCAACATGTCCTTGGCCTTGCGCGACAGGCCGTGTTCCTTGACGATTTCCCAGTTGCGGTAATGCACGGTGAAAATCTCGCGATCCTGCGGCAGGGGCTCACCCCGCTTGCGGCCGCCAAGAATGTAGTGCTGCTCCTTGGGAAGCATGTGCCAGTCCAGCCCGGCCTTGCGGATGGCCAGCGGCAGGGTCATCTGGTCAAGATAGGGGCGCTTGGCCGGGATCGAGGGTTCTGCATCGATCGTCTTTGCAACCTGCATCCAGACTTCGGGAAAGCGCAGGCCTTCGGCGTTGCGGTGTTGTTCGGGAAAGACAAAAAGGCCGGAACTGAAATAGGGCATCCGATCCTTGCCCTTGTTCTGGTTCATCAGGCGGATGCGATTGTCCGGTATCGGAAGCCCGGCCGTGTCATAGATCAGCGTCCACACATCCTGCCCTGCCCATCCCATCGATGCTGCGGGGGTCAGGCTGACATGACCTTCATGGATCAGATTGGCCGGGTCGTTCGGACGCAGAAACAGGATGTCGGAATCCAGAAAACAGCTGAATTCGCTGTCACGCGGTTGCAGCGTGGCCACCATCTTGTTGCCATGCGGATAGGGCGGGTCAAACGCGCCCTGGGTTTCCATCGGGCGCAGGTCGCAGCCCATCCGACCAAGGGTGGTGACCACATCCGGATCAACCTCCGCCATCCGGTGCGCCGGGCAATAGCCGATCATCGCGACCTGTGTGCCGAAAGCTTCACGGATCGAGGCAGCCAGATAGCAGGCCATCAGCTGATATTTCGGCGGCTCGACAATGAAGAAAAACGTCAGCCTTTCCATCACGCGTCCTCATCGTCGGCATGCTGTTCGTCCTGCCCCAGCGCCCGCATGCCGCCCCCCCGGCGGGCAGCGAAATCCGCCAGCATCGACGTCATCGTTTTGGCATCCGGCAGGCGGGGGCGGAAGGACTTGGTCACATAGCCCTCAGCGGCAAGCATCCGGAAAAGAGCGGCAAAGTCGATCTCGCCCACCGACCGGAAATCCACCCTGTTCGATCCGCCCGATACCCAATCCGTACGGACCACATTGATCACATCCAGCGCGACATCGCAAAAGGCACGGAACTGCAACTGGTAATCCCCCGCCAGCGCCTTGGACCGACGCAGGATCATCGCCACGCGGGTGCCGGGATCGGTCACATAAGCCGCCAGATGCAGGGCAGACCCATCCAGCGCGACGATGCGCTCCGCCGCGCGGTAGCGCGCGATCTGCACGTCAATCGGATGCTTTTCGGGATGAAACACTTCATACCCTGCCCGGGCAAGGTTTTCCTCGATCACGGTCTCGCCCAGGATGCCGCCACGCTGGGCGGCCAGGCGCGCGCGGGAAATGTACAGCTTCTTCCCCCCCTTCGGTGTCACGGCAGCGCGCAGCCGCCCCTGCATGAAGGCGCGGTAGGCCGGGCTTCCAGCATAGCGTTCCGCCCAACCGAACCCAAGTTCCGGAACGAACAGCCGTTCCACCCGCAAGGGTGATCCATAGGTGCGCACCGGCACGTCAATGCCCAAAAGCCGGTAGAACCCGTCATGCCCATCGATCACCTTTTCGATCGGGCCTACCTCACCGCGGTACGGCAGATAGAGGATGCTTTCCGGCTGCACCGGAAGGTGATCCAGCGCCCAGAGCCGGGCCGTGGATTCAACAAGGAAGTGGCCGAAATGGCCGCGGAAGTTGCCCCCGAACAAATGGGTGCCCGGAAGGGGTTTGATCTGCTCTTCGGGAAGCAGGCTTGGCGCGGGCATCGGCCTTCTGGCGCGGATCCAGCCCTGTGACAGCGCGCAATAGCTGCCATCGGCGCGTAAAATGCCAGAGGCGAGTTTTTCATCGCCTTCGCGTTCGGGAACGAAAACGGCCTGCGGCAGATCAAGGATCAACCCCTCGAACGGCGCGGATGGCGCGCCATCAGGGACGACGATCCGACGCTCCAGCACGGTTTCGTCGGCGCGTGGCCTATCCTTTGCCGTCCGCTGCAAACGCCGCGCTTCGCGCTTGGCAAAGCCGCTTTCGGGATTGGTCCGGCGCAGGGCTGCCATGGCGCCGGGCAAAAGCCCGCCGTGACCGCGTGCCGTAGCCTCGGCCACCAGCGCCCTTTGCCACGGAATTTGGCCACGCCGCCCACGGAAGGTTTTCCAGAAGGACGGCCAGTCTGGCGCGCCCCGGATGACGCCTTCAATCAACTCTTGCAGGCCGCCCACTTCCTTGATCTGCCGGATGGCACGATGACCCATCAGCGGAACCGGCACGTGCCGCACCCCTGCACCGGAGATCCGCTTGGCGTGGGCATGGTCTTCGGAAACCAGAGGATCGTAGACTAGCGTCACTTCGGCCCCAATGCGCCCGGCCTCGGCCGCATCCAGAAAAGCGGGATCGGACCAATCCCATTTGCGCGCGGCAAACCGATAGCGGCGTTCAAAAGGTGCAATACTGCGCGAAAGGCTGCTTTGCGGGCTGAAGGCAAGAACCGCTGCCCCGGGAACCATCGGCGCATAGGCCAGCGCAGCAAAGCCACCCATAGATGCCCCGACAAAGACCACCCGGCGATAGCGCGCGAAAACGCCTGCCTCGCGCAGCGCGGCAATCAAGGCGGGGGTGTCCGGATTGCGGTACCAATCCTTGCGGCTGGCCATCAGACCCAGCAGGGAGAAACCCGCCTGCTCCATTCGCCAACGCAGCCATGGTTGCGGCGGGTCATATTCGCCAACCGATGACAGGTTGTCAAAGGTGACGGCAAGGATATCCGACCCCGGCCGCGCCTCGAACCAGGCATCGACAAGACCGCCCCGATACAGAAAGCGATCCTTCGCCGCGACCTTGGAGAGATCCTTTACCAAAGGTGGAACCTTTACGGCCGCCTTCTTTGCCGTGCGTTCTACGGGCGTTTCGTCATTCATGGGGGATTTCCGCACAGAGGCGGGCCGGATACTCATAAATAGTGCCACTCACTCTTGCCACGTGCCCACCGCCCCTGCCCCGTCACTGTGCAACCCTCTTCATTGGGGATGTTCGGCAAAATCATACGTGGCGATCCGCCACCGGTCAAACTACGCGCGGGCGGATCGCGACGGGGGATCGCGACTGTGGCGCGAAGCCTTCACCGGCAGGCAGGCAGGCACGTCATGCCAAATCGGGATGCACGCAGGGTTGTGCGGCCCGCGCCAGAACAACCCCTGATCGCGCCACCCTTGGCCAAGCGCGGAAAGTTGGGGCAGTCCGAAGCAGGTTGGCAGAAGATCGTCGAAAGTTCACGAAATCTTCTTTTGAGTCTTTTGCGAATCATGCGACCAATGCGTCCAAGATCGGCCAGCAAGGCACGGTCCGATAACCAGGTGCAAAGCGATCTGCACCGGGCCACAACAAGGGGAGCTATGATGAAAAGAACCACCTCCACCCTCGACCGGCGCACGCTGCTGAAGGGCACCGCCCTTGGGATCGGCGCACTTGCTGCACCAGCGATCGTGTCGCGCAAGGCGCTCGCCTCGTCGGGCGAGTTGAACTTTACCGGATGGGCTGGCTATCCGCTGTTTGCGGAAAAGGTTTTCCCGGCCTTTACGGCGGCCACAGGGATCACGATCAACTTCAAGGAACTGCCCGATCAGGACACGATGTTCGCGGATGCGAAAGTCGCGCTGGAAGCGGGCGGGATTGACCTGATCGAGCCGACCATCGACCGCGTCGGCGCTTGGAACGACAACGGCCTTCTGGGCGCGTTCGACGAATCCAAGCTGGCCATGGCCAACTACCTGCCCGGTCTTGCCGATGGCGCGGCGGGCGAACGGTCGCGCAAGGATGGCGCGCTGCTCTATCTTCCGTCCGTCTGGGGCACGGAATCGCTTGTGGTGAACGAGGCGGATGCCGTTCTTTCGGACCCGCCGTCGCTGGGCGATCTGTTCAGCGCGGAAAACCAGGTCGTGGTTCGCCCGCATTCGGCGCTGGCTGCAATGGGCCGCTGGCTCGACGCGCAAGGCAAACTGCCGCGTCCGTGGATGGACGGCTATACCGACATGGGCGCCATGGTCGAACTGTGGGATATCGCCCTGGCCGAAGCGATCAAGGCCAAGGGCAATGTCGTGCAGTGGTGGTCGGGCGAGAATGAGGCCAATGCCGGCTTCACCGCCAATGGTGCGACGCTGGGCCTGTGCTGGGATTCGACTGGCTTCAACCTGCGCAATGACGGCTACAAGTATGTCGCCCCGGTCGAAGGCGCGATTGCATGGCATCAGGGCTTTGTCCTGATGAAGAATGCGACGAACGTGGATCAGGCGCATGAATTCGTGAAGTGGATCTCGACCGGTGAAGGCGCCGCGATGTGGGCAACCGCATTCTCGGCCAACCCGGTGGGCAAAGGCGCGTCCGACTTTATGGATCCGGAAGTGTCGGCTTATTACAACGGCACCTTCAACGATGAAGCGCTGGCAAAGCTGTGGTGGTGGCCGGACCAGTCTGCCGAATTCCTGGCCAAGCGTTCGGAATACGCCGACAAGTACAAGGCCTCCTGATCGGCCTCACAATGACAGCACGCCGGGCCTATTGGTCCGGCGTGTTCATTTGCAAGGCATCCCGTGATTGCTGGACGGTTCTGGCGATGCAATCGGTCAATACAGATTGCACGGCGGAACAGGCCTGATAGCCTGATCACAACGAACAAAGAAAACATGCCACGACAGGGGACCACGACGCGATGAGCGCCGGAATTGATCTTGAAAATGTATGCTGCGACTTTGGCAGCTTTCGCGCGGTGGACCATGCCAATGTGTCCATCAAACCGGGCGAGTTCTTCTCGTTCCTCGGGCCTTCTGGCTGCGGGAAAACCACGATCCTGCGGATGGTTTCGGGGTTCATCGAACCGACTCAGGGGGTGATCCGCATCGGCAGCAAAGACATGCGCGGACAACGGCCAAACCAGCGGCCGACGGCGCTGATCTTTCAGAATCTGGCGCTGTTTCCGTTGATGACGATCTGGGAGAACATCTCTTTCGGGCTTGAGGTGCGGGGGGTCGACAAGGCAACGCGCCGCGCCAAGGCCGAGGAATTGCTGGCTCTGGTCGATTTGCCCGGCGCGGGCGACAAGATGGTGAGCCAGTTGTCAGGCGGGCAGAAACAGCGCGTGGCGATTGCGCGGGCCTTGGCGGTGGAGCCGCAGGTGATGCTGCTGGACGAGCCGCTATCGGCGCTGGACCTGAAGCTGCGCCAGCATATGCGCGCGGAGTTGCGGGCGATCCAGAAGCGGACGGGGGTTACCTTCATCTACATCACCCACGATCAGGGCGAGGCGCTGGCAATGTCGGACCGCGTGGGGGTTATGAGCCACGGACGCATCCAGCAGATCGCCGACCCGCGTGAGATCTACAACAATCCGGTCAACGGATTTGTTGCGTCTTTTGTGGGTGAAAACAATGT
>CALRMS020000015.1:0-83438 GCA_943369275.1 Rhodobacter maris
GACATGCGCGATGCGCCCTCGCTGACCATCGTCCCCGCGCTGGTGGGTGCCGGGGCCAAGGTTCGCGTCATCGACCCGCAAGGCCAGCACGAGGGCGAGGCGCTTCTCCCCCATGTCCGCTGGGTGGAAAACGCCTATCACGCCGCGCAGGGGGCTGATGTCATTGTCATCCTCACCGAATGGAACGAATTCCGCGCGCTGGACCTTGAGAAACTCGCCCGCAAGATGACCACCCCCCGCATGGCCGACCTGCGCAACATCTATTCGCGCGAAGACGTCCTCGCCGCCGGGTTTGAAACCTATGTCGGCGTGGGCCGCTGAAGCGGTCACCCCAGCAAAGCAAAAGGCAGGGGTCACCCCCGGCCTTTTCCATTCCCGATGAAAGGCTGGCTTACACCACCCGCTCCACCATCATCTTCTTGATCTCGGCAATCGCCTTGGCCGGGTTCAACCCCTTGGGGCAGGTCTTGGCGCAGTTCATGATCGTATGGCAGCGATACAGCTTGAACGGGTCTTCCAGCTGATCCAGCCGCTCCGGTGTCGCCTCGTCGCGGCTATCGATGATCCAGCGATAGGCATGCAGCAACGCCGCAGGCCCCAGATACTTGTCGCTGTTCCACCAGTAAGACGGGCAAGACGTGCTGCACGACGCGCACATCACACATTCATACAGCCCGTCCAGCTTCTTGCGATCCTCGATGGACTGCCGCCACTCCTTGGCCGGGCGGTTCGTCTTGGTCTCCAGCCAGGGCATGATGCTGGCATGCTGGGCATAGAAATGCGTCAGGTCCGGCACCAGATCCTTGATCACCGGCAGATGCGGCAGCGGATAGATCTTCACATCCCCCTTCACCTCATCCAGCCCATAGATGCAGGCCAGCGTGTTGATCCCGCCGATATTCATCGCGCAAGACCCGCAGATGCCCTCGCGGCAAGACCGGCGGAAGGTCAGCGTCGGATCGATCTCGGTCTTGATCTTGATCAGCGCGTCCAGAACCATGGGCCCGCAGGTATCCATGTCCACGAAATAGGTATCCACCCGCGGGTTTTCCCCATCATCGGGGTTCCAGCGATAGACCTGAAACTTGCGAACATTGCCCCCCGCAGGCTTGGGCCATGTCTTGCCAGTGCGGACCTTGCTGTTCTTGGGAAGCGTGAACTGAACCATCGGGTTATCCCCTCCATTCCGGGAATGAGTAGAGCGGCCGCGTCGGCGGCTGCCCGGATTTCTGATAGACGCAAGCATCGAACACCGCCGATGGGTCGCGCCCCATGATGAAGTCGGACGACACTTCCAGCTTTATCCCGGCCTTTGTCTCGCCATTCGATCCAACCCCTGCCCTGACCTCGCCCCGTGGCTTTGCCGCAAGTTGCGCCCGGTCAAGGCATTGCTGCTCGGCCCGGTCCACCGGGATCGGCCCGCAAGCCACCAGCGCCACGATGGGCAACAGGATCAGCACGCGCATCGCTATGCCCCCAACGCCACGCCAGCGGCGGCAAGGCAGCTTTGCGTCTCGCTCCGCGCCACGATGGCCCAGACCGTCGCCTCGGTCGAGGTGCCGGCATAGACACCCACATCCCGCGCCAATGTCTGCACCTCGGCAGCGCTGGCATTCTGCACCACGCAGCGCGTCGCCGCATCGGCCTGCGGCCCGGCCAGCCGGTCATCAACAATGGGCCGCACCACGGTTTCCGCCGTGCGCCGCCCGATCTTGTCGGCCACATCCTGCGGCGAACAGGCCGCCAGACCAAAGCCAGCCATCACAACGAAAACACCAGATCGCGCAAAAGAACGGGGCATCACGGAACCTCCTGTGTCAAAGGCCCCCACTCTGCCACGGCTCGCGCCCGCGCCGCAGACCCATAGGCCAAGGCCCGCGCCAAACGGGCGCTTCCCTGCCGATGATCCCTGCCGCATCGTCCCCGTCATCAGAACTTCCGCTCCGCCGGCGCGATCTTCTTCAGGCTGATCCCGCCTTCGGCTTCCGTCGTCAGCGGCTCGGTATGCACGGCACGGAAGCCCAGCTTCACCTTGTCGCCATCCACCCAGGCCAGCGTATGCTTGCGCCAGTTGGCATCGTCCCGCGCCGGGTGATCCTCATGCGCATGCGCGCCCCGGCTTTCGGTCCGGGCATGCGCGCCATAGATCGTGGCAAGCGCATTGGGCATCAGGTTGCCCAGTTCCAGCGTCTCCATCAGGTCGCTGTTCCAGACCAGCGACCGGTCGGTCACCTTGATGTCGCCCATCTTGCCGGCAATCGCCGTCATCTTCTTCTCGCCCTCGGCGAGCGTCGCCTCGGTGCGGAACACTGCCGCATCCGCCTGCATCGTGCGCTGCATCTCAAGCCGCAGCGCCGCCGTGGGCGTGGCTCCATCGGCATGGCGCGTCGCGTCAAACCGCGTCAGGGCCTTGTCCACCTCGGCCTTGTTCACCGGCGGCACCGGCGTTTTCGGGTCCACGATCTGCCCGGCACGAATGGCCGCCGCACGGCCAAACACAACCAAGTCGATCAACGAGTTCGATCCCAGCCGGTTCGCCCCATGCACCGACGCACAGCCCGCCTCGCCCACGGCCATCAGGCCGGGGAACACCGCATCCGGGCTTTCCGCCGTGGGGTTCAGCACCTCACCCCAGTAATTCGTCGGGATACCGCCCATGTTGTAATGCACGGTGGGCAGAACCGGGATCGGCTCCTTCGTCAGGTCCACCCCTGCAAAGATGCGCGCCGATTCCGAAATGCCGGGCAGGCGCAGATCCAGCGTTTCTTTGGGCAGGTGGTTCAGGTGCAGGTGGATATGGTCGCCATTCGCCCCCACGCCCCGCCCTTCGCGGATCTCCAGCGTCATGCAGCGCGACACGTAATCGCGCGGCGCCAGATCCTTGTAATGCGGCGCATAGCGTTCCATGAACCGCTCGCCATTGGCATTGGTCAGATAGCCACCCTCGCCCCGCGCACCTTCGGTAATCAGGCAGCCCGAACCATAGATCCCTGTCGGATGGAACTGCACGAACTCCATGTCCTGCAACGGCAAACCGGCCCGTGCCACCATCCCGCCACCGTCACCGGTGCAGGTATGCGCGCTTGTCGCGCTGAAATAGGCCCGGCCATAGCCGCCCGTCGCCAACACCACCATCTTGGCGTTGAACACATGCATGGTGCCGTCATCCAGCTTCCATGCCACCACACCCGTGCAGGCCCCATCGGTGATGATCAGGTCCAGCGCGAAATATTCGATGAAGAACTCCGCATTGTTCTTCAGGCTCTGGCCATACAGCGTGTGCAGGATCGCATGTCCCGTCCGGTCGGCGGCGGCACAGGTGCGCTGCACCGGCGGGCCTTCACCGAATTCGGTCGTGTGGCCGCCAAAGGGGCGCTGATAGATCTTGCCTTCTTCGGTCCGCGAAAACGGCACCCCGTAATGTTCCAGCTCATAGACCGCCTTGGGGGCCTCGCGCGCCAGATACTCCATCGCATCCGTATCGCCCAACCAGTCCGACCCCTTCACGGTGTCGTACATGTGCCACTGCCAGCTGTCCGGCCCCATGTTCCCCAGCGATGCCGCAATCCCGCCCTGCGCCGCCACGGTATGCGACCGCGTCGGAAACACCTTCGTCACACAGGCCGTGCGCAGGCCCTGTTCGGCCATGCCCAGCGTCGCGCGCAGACCGGCACCGCCCGCCCCGACAACCACCACGTCATAGTCATGCACTTCATACGGATAAGCCGTCATGTCAGCCCCAATCAGATCGCGATGCGGACAAGGGCATAGAACCCCGTCGCCATCACGATGTAGGAAAGTGAAATCGCGCCGATCACCAGCGCCTTGCGGGTATGCCCCTTGGCATAATCCTCGATCATCATCTGCGCGCCCTTGGCGAAATGGCGCATGGATACGAACAGCACCAGCGCCGTCACAATCGCCGGAAAGGGCCGCGCAAAGGTGGCCAGCACCGCCTCATGCCCTTGCCCCAGCGCCCGGCCAAAGATGAACACCCACACGGGCATCAGAAAGGCCAGCGCCACCGCGCTCACCTGCATCTGCCAATGATGCTCGGTTCCCGTGCCTGCGGCACCCTTGCCCACGGCCCGCTTGCGGTCGGTCAGATAACGCATCCTCCGCCCCCCTTATACGATGATGACGGTCAGGATGGTCAGCACGACCGATCCGATAATGCAGCCCCAGCCCAGCTTTTCCGCTGTCGGGATATCCAGCCCCTTGCCCGCATCGAACAGCAGATGCCGCAACCCCGCCAGATAGTGATACCACAGCGCCCAGGCCGACAGCGTGAACACCAGATCGCCGAACCAGCTTGTCGCCACCGCATCGGCAAAGGCGAAATACTCCGGCGATGTCGCCGCCGCCAGCAGCCACCACACCGCCAGCAGCGTGCCCACGATCAACCCGTTCCCCGTGATCCGCGTCAGGATCGACGTGATCGACGTCAGCTGCGGGCGGTAAATCTGCAAATGCGGCGACAGGGGTCTTTGTACCCGCTTTACATCGGCCATCTCGGTTCCCTTCGTCGCTGGCTTGCCCGTCCGGTCCGGATATCGGTCCGCACCGGCGGGCGCGCTTCGGCTTTTCTGTTCTGGTATAGTTGAATAGCGTTTTTTGCAGGCAAGTCACGCATCAGAACGCCGCAATTGCTGCCTGTTGGCGCTAAACGACCAAGATTCTTTCATTTGTGATCACGCCAGAAAAATTTGTGATCACAGTTCAGCCACCGCCCGCCAAACCGTCACGGCGCGGTGGCCAGAATATACTCCGCCATTTCGCTGCACATGGTGATCATCTTCGCCTCCGGGTCGTAAAAGGCGTTCGCCTCCTCGCAGGCTGCAACCTGCACGCCCACGGGTTCCGGCAGGGTCCAGATGGAATTCAGATAGTCCACTTCTTCCAGAATCGCCGCCTCGACGTGATCCGCAGGCTCCCCCTCGCCCTGCCATACCAGGCTTTCGCCCGGCCCCGCCGCCTCCAGCTCATCCAGATAAACACCCCAGGACGCGGCAGCCAGATCGAACTCCTCCGCACAGGTCGCCGCGCGATCCTCGGGCAGGCCATAGTCCATTGCCAGCGCCTCGCGCTCTTCGGGCGCGCCCCCGTAATACAGGCAAAGATAGGTGAAATACCGCCGCTCATCCGGCGAATGAACGCCCCAGAAGGCCGGCTCATAGCCTGCCTCCGCCGTCTCGATCGCACTCGTCCACCAGAAATTCGCCGCCGCCGCCACCTTGGCCTCGGACGATTCGGCATCCCACAGCCGGTCGATCATCACGACCGACAGCACATCCGCCGCGTCCTCCTCCAGCCCCAGCACCGGCAGCTGCATCACATCGATCAGCGCATGGCCCAGTTCGTGGTAAAAGATCGAAACCATCACGTCGCGGACATGCCATTCGGCATCCGTCAGCTCCAGCTCTTCTCCAGCCAGCGCCTCGTCCTCTGCGCCACCCGCAGAACCCTTGTAGCCAAGGCTTTCCGCCGCCGCCCCAAAGGGCAGCAACAGCAACAGGAAAACGGAACAAATCACACGCAGCATGATAGCGCCATCATGCCCGAAGTGCTGCGCCGATCAAGCAGGATTTTGTGATCACATAAACGCTCACACCGGCACCAGCGCCCAGTAATCCAGATCCAGCAGAACCTCGGGCAGGTATTTCCCATCCGCACCCTTCAGCGCAAAAGGCCCCGCCCCGTCCTTCACCGCCCCGTCCTTCACCGCCACCAGCCGCAACCGCAACGCGGCCACACCCGGCGCCGCCGTCTCCGCCCGGTCCAGCACTTCCGACCAGGCCCGCACCGTATCGCCCACGAAACAGGGATTCGCATGCGCCCCCGAATTCAGCGCCACGATCATCTGCGCATTGGCCAACCCGTTGAACGAAAGCGTCCGCGCCAGCGAAATCACATGCCCGCCATAGATCAACCGCCGCCCATCCTCGCGCTGGGTCACGTCAAAATGCACCTTGCTGGTGTTCTGCCACAACCGCGTGGCCAGCATATGCTCGGCCTCCTCGATGGTGATGCCATCGACATGGTCGATCCGCTCGCCCACCGCGTAATCGCCCCAACGGTGCCGCTCGCCCGCCAGTGCAAAATCATACCGGCTGAAATCCAGCCCCTCCGGCACCACCAGCGCCTCAGACGCCACTGCCGGGGCCAACGCGGGCACCACCGCCTCGGGCGCGGGCGCGTCCAGACGCGCCTTTCGCACCATCACCCAGCGCACATAATCCAGCACCACCACGCCGCGCTGGTTCATCCCCCGCGTGCGCACATAGACCACGCCCGACTTGCCGTTGGAATTCTCCTTCAACCCGATCACCGTCGATTCCGACCGCAGCGTATCGCCGGGCCAGACCGGGGCCAGCCACCGCCCCTGGGCATAGCCCAGATTCGCCACCGCGTTCAGGCTGACATCCGGCACCGTCTTGCCGAACACCGTGTGAAAGGCGATCAGGTCATCCATGGGGGACGCGGGCAACCCGCAGCCCCGCGCGAATTCATCCGATGAATACAGCGCATGCCGCGCGGGATAGAGCGCGTGATACAGCGCCCGCTCCCCCCCGCTCACCGTGCGCGGGACGGCATGGATGATCGTTTCACCCAGCCTGTAATCCTCAAAGAACCGCCCCGGATTGGTCTTCATCATCATCTCCCGCAGGCCAGTTTCCCCAAAGAACAGACCCAGCCGCCTGCCTTACTGCTCGCCCAGCTTCACATCCGGCGTATAGGTGCCGGGCACATCCTTCACCACCGCCTGCCCGCAGCGCATCACGCCGCGTGCCGCATCAAAGGCATAGGTGGGCGCGCCATGCAGCGCCCAACCCTTGTTCAGCGCCGCCGTCACCTTGTGGCAAAAGGCCGATGTGTCATCCTCGGACAGGAACCGGTACAGCTTCATTCCATCATCCCCAGGGCTGATAGCCCAGCCAGTTGTGGATCAGCATCACCACCACCGTCACCACCACCGTCGCCACGATGGCCTTCACCTCGGCCCCCGGCTTGGCCACCGGCGGCACCCATTCCCGCTGCGCGCGGTTGATCAAAATGACCGACACCACCGCCCAAGCCAGCAGCCCCCCGAACAGGATCACCGACGGCAGATCGCCATTCACCAGCAGATGTGCCACCGCCCAGGTTTTCACCGCCGTCAACTGCGGATGCCGGATCTTCCGCGCCAGCGCCGATTTCGCGCCGGATGCCGCGTAAAGATACACCGCCAGCACCATCAGCAGGTTGTTGATCCCCACCAGCGCCGGGTTGCGCCCCCACCAGACCGCCGCCTCCGGCCGCGCGGCGCCATAGCCGAAATACATCATCACGACCGAGGCAAGGACCGCCACCGCCACAATCCCCTTGCCGGGATCGCCCAGCCGCGCCCGCGCATCCGGCGCCACGCGTTTGAACAGATGGGCAGCCCACCACAAAGCTACGCCAAGGATCAGCAGGGTCATGGGTCAGTCCTCCGAAAGGGGGGGGGTAAATCGTGCCGCGCACCCTGCCTTCAATCGGCCCCCACCGCAATCGCCCCCACCTTGATTGCATGCGCCCGCGCCAAAATGCCCTGCGCGGTGGCGACATGCATGTTCTCCACGATCCGCCCGTCCAGCACGGCCACGCCCTGCCCCTGCCCCCGCGCGGCGTTGAAGGCGGCAATCTGCCGCTCGGCCAGCGCGATTTCATCCGCACTCGGCGCAAAGGCCGCGTTGGCAATCTCCAATTGCGCCGGATGGATCAGCGTCTTGCCGTCAAAGCCCATGTCGCGGCCCTGCTCACATTCCGCCCGAAGCCCCGCCTCATCCTTGAAGGCGTTATAGACCCCGTCCACGATCACACGCCCTTGCGCCTTGGCCGCCAACAGGCACAGCCCCAGCCCCGCCATCATCGGCAGACGGTCCGCCCGGAACCGGCTGTTCAACTCGCGCCCCAGATCGTTGGTCCCCATCACCATCCCCTCCAGCCGGGGATGGGCGGCAATCGCGGCGGCGTTCAACATCCCCGCCGCCGTCTCCATCATGGCCCAAAGCGGCTTGTCTCCCGCCACCGCCGCCACGGCATCCAGATCGGCGGGGCTGTTCACCTTGGGCACCAGCACCGCATCAGCGCCCGGATGGCCGGCAAAGGCCGCCGCATCCGCGCGCCCCCATTCGGTGTCAAACCCGTTGATCCGCACAATCCGCACGCGCGGCGCGTAATCCACTTCCTCCAGAAACCGCGCCAGCGTGGCCCGCGCCGCCGCCTTTTCCTCCGGGGCGACCGCATCCTCCAGATCAAAGATGATCGCATCCGCCGCCAGATCGCGCGCCTTCTCCAGCGCCCGCTCCTTGGACCCCGGAATATACAGAACCGAACGGAAGGGGCGTGTCATCTGAGTCGTCTCCGCGAAATATTCTTTCGCCCAAAGGCACGATTTCGGAAGTTTCAGCAAGCCCAAAAATGCCGCGTCGCAGCAATTCCCGCAACATTGCCCTTAACAAAGATCAGGCCGACCCCAGCATTAACCTTTCCTCAGCGCCTCTGCCTGACGCTTTTCCTGCGGGGGCCGTCCCCGCCCTGCACAAGGGAGATTGCCATGACCCGCCTCCTCGCCCTGCTGATCCCGCCCTTGCTCGCCGCCACCCCCGCCGCCGCCCTGCAATGCGGCAAGCGTGACGCCATCACCATCACCCTTGCCGAACGCTACGGCGAAAGCCGCCGCGCCCTCGGCCTCGCGCAGAACGGCGTGCTGATGGAACTTTACGCCGCGCAATCGGGCAGCTGGACGATCACCATCACCCGCCCCGACGGCATCACCTGCCTTGTCGCCGCAGGCGAAAACTTCCAGTCCCTCGCGGGAGCCCTGCCCCCGCCCGGCGATCCCGCCTGATCCACCCTTGATCCAACCCGCGCGCGGGTGGGCAAAGCCCCCCGCACCCGGATCAAATCCCGGTCACGCCATCCCAGATCAGCTTCACCGAAATCACCAGCAGCGCCCAGGTCACCAGCCGGAAGAACAGCTTCTCCGGCAAAATGCGCACCAACCACACCCCCGCAAAGACCGCCGCCGCCGCCACAGGCATCAGCAAAACCGCCACATGCAGGTTCGCCGGGTTCAACTGCCCCAACGCCCAATAGGGCACCAGCTTCACCGCATTGATCACCGTGAATGCGATGGTCGACGTGCCGGCAAACACCGTCTTGGTCATCCGCAACGGCAGGGTATACACCTGATAGGGCGGCCCGCCGGCATGGCAGACGAAACTGGTGAATCCCGACATCGCCCCCCAGAACAGCCCCGGCCCCACCTCCGCACGGCGCGGTGCGGCATCCACCTTTGGCCGCAGGATCAGGTTCAGGCTGAACACCAGCCCGATCACCCCCACCATCACCGTGACCCAATCCTCCGGCACCACCGATGCCGTGGCCCAACCCACCCCGATTCCCGCCACCGCCCCCGGCAGCAGGATCGCCAGCACCCGCCCGTCATAGGCCTTGCGATAGGCCCACAGCCCGAACATGTCCGACACCACATAGACCGGCAGCAGCAGCCCCGCCGCCGTCAGCGGGCTGATCACCAGCGACAGCACCGGCACGCTCAGCATCCCCACCACGGGAATCCCGCCCTTGCCCGCCCCCACCAGCATTGCCGCCGCCACGGCCGCCACCCAGAACCCCCAGCCTTCCATCCGCACCCTCGCATCCTGCCCACGGCCTTTAGCGCAAACACCCCGCCCCTGCCACCTTTGCCGCATCCCGTGGCATACCGGAACGCTTGCCAGACGCGCCGCAGGGGCGTAGCAACGCGCCCGACTCACACCAAAAGACGGGAGACCCGGACCATGGCACGACCCAAGATCGCCCTCATCGGCGCAGGCCAGATCGGCGGCACGCTCGCCCACCTCGCCGCCATCAAGGAACTCGGCGATGTGGTGATGTTTGACATCGCCGAAGGCACGCCGCAGGGCAAATCGCTCGATATCGCCCAGTCCGGCCCCTCCGAAGGCTTTGACGCCACAATGCAGGGCACCAACGATTACGCCGATATCGCCGGGGCCGATGTCTGCATCGTCACCGCAGGCGTGCCGCGCAAACCGGGTATGTCACGCGACGATCTGCTTGGAATCAACCTCAAGGTGATGAAATCCGTGGGCGAAGGCATCCGCAAACATGCCCCGAACGCTTTTGTCATCTGCATCACCAACCCGCTCGATGCGATGGTCTGGGCCCTGCGCGAATTCTCGGGGCTCCCGCACAACATGGTGGTGGGCATGGCCGGCGTGTTGGACTCCGCCCGCTTCCGCCACTTCCTCGCGACCGAATTCAACGTCTCCATGCGTGATGTGACCGCCTTCGTCCTCGGCGGCCATGGCGACACGATGGTCCCGCTGACCCGCTATTCCACCGTTGGCGGCGTCCCGCTGCCGGATCTGGTGGCAATGGGCTGGACCACCCAGGAAAAGCTTGATGCCATCGTCCAGCGCACCCGCGACGGCGGGGCCGAAATCGTGGGCCTGCTGAAAACCGGCTCCGCCTTCTATGCCCCCGCCACATCGGCCATCGAAATGGCCGAGGCGTTCCTCAAGGACCAGAAACGCCTTCTCCCCTGCGCCGCCTATGTGAAAGGCGCCTACGGCCTTGACGGCATGTATGTGGGCGTTCCCACCATCATCGGCGCAGGCGGCATCGAACGCATCGTCGATATCAAGCTGAACCCGACCGAGCAGGCGATGATGGACAAATCCATCGACGCCGTGAAAGGCCTCGTCGCCGCCTGCAAGGGGATCGACCCGTCGCTGGCCTGACCGCCCGCTTTCATGCTAATCCAAAGGGGCACCCCACGCGGGTGCCCCTTCCCCGTTTCTGAAAGGCATTTTCCATGGACTACGGCAAAGGCGGCAATCCCAAAGCCGCAAAAGACAGCCACCACCCGCTCGACCAGCCCCGTCGCGGCGCACCAAAGGGTGACGATGCGGCGGCCAAGAAAAAGGCCGAACTCCTCGCTCGGATGAAGGCCGCGTCTGAAACGCGCAAGCAATCGGGCGAATAACCACCATGCGCGCCCTGCCCGGTCCGGCCCTCGCCCTGCTTCTCCTCGCTGCCGTCCCGGCGGCCGCTCAGGACATCTCGGCCGAGATCGGCAGCGCGGGGCTTGCAGCCACCGAGTCCCGCCTCGCCGCCCTGCCTTCGCCATCCGAGGCCGACCGCTTCGCCCTTGGCGGCATCCGCTTCCTGCGCGCGGTCGAGGCCACGTTTCAGACCCGCTACCGCACCGGCATTACCGATGTCACCGGCACCATCCCCTTCCTGCGACTCGATCAAGGCGCAGCCCCCGACGCCACCTTTGCCCCCGGCGATGTGGCCGCCCTCTTTACCGATGCCGCCACCGGCATGGCCGCCGCCCGCGCACCGCTGGCAGACCTTGCCACAGGCCCCGAATTCGCCTTGACCATCCGGCTGGGCGACGTCTGGTTCGACGTGAACGCCGACGCCACCCGCACCCCGGATGAGGATCTGATGGCCCTCCTCGGCCCATCGCTCATGGGCTGGCGCTGGTTCGACCGCGATCCCGCCACCCCGGCCCCCACCATCACCTTCGACCGCGCCGATGCGGCATGGCTTTCGGCCTACACCCACCTCCTCGAAGGTGTGTCCGAAGTCATCCTCGCCTACGATCCCACCGATGCGCTGACCCGCGCCGCCACCGCGCGCGATGGGATGCGGGCCATCTCCCCCCCCTATGCCGAAGAGTTCTTCGTCATCACCCCCTTCGTCGACGCGATCTGGGTCATGCTCGACGCGCTGGATCAGCAACCCGATGCCGCCCGCCTTTCCAAGGCGCAGGCGCATTTCCTGTCCATGGTGAGCGACAACCGCGCCTTCTGGGCGGCGGTAGAGTCCGAGTCTGACAACACCGCCGAATGGCTCCCCAATGACCGCCAGACCTCCGCCCTCGGCCTGACGCTACCCCCCGGCACCGGGGCCACATGGCTGGCCGTGCTGGCCGATGGCGAGGCGCTGCTCAAGGGCGAAAAGCTCATCCCCTATTGGCGGCTGGGCGACGGCGCGGGCGTCAACCTTGCCCGCATGTTCTCGGACCCGGCACCGATCGACGTGAAGGACTGGATTCAGGGCACAGGTGCCCTGCCCTATCTGGAACAGGGCCCCACCATCACCCCCGAAAGCTGGCGCCAATTCGAAGCGATGATGGGCGGCGACGCCATGCTCATGTCGCTCTGGCTGAACTAACCCGCAAATCACCACCGCAAACCAGCGTCCCCGGATCACATCCGGGCCGCGTACCCTTCCCAGCATGGGGGAGGGTCTGGCAGGGACTCACGCCCACCCTCGCAAATTTGCACCCTTAACCAATATCCCCCACCCCGCCCTGCCGAAATTTGTATGCACGCCCGTCTGCACCGCGCGCTGCACTGCACGGCTGCACGCCCCAAACCCGCAATCCCCCGTAATCGCAGCCAAATCCGCCCGCCATTGACAAGCCGCGCGCCCCACGGCCACATCCTGCCAAAGGGGACATACCGCATGATCGACCACAGCGCCGAACTGACCGACCGCCTGATCCGCTACTGCGCCATCGACAGCCAGTCCGATGCCACCAGCCCCAGCCAGCCCTCCACCGCCATCCAGTTGAACATGGCCAATCTGCTGGTGCAGGAACTCACAGATATCGGCGCCACAGACATCCGCCTCACCGATTACGGCACGGTCCTTGCCACCATCCCCGCCACCGCCCCCGGCCCGACCATCGGCTTTCTCGCCCATGTCGACACCGCGCCCCAATTCAACGCCACCGGCGTCAAACCCCGCGTAATCCGCGGCTACAACGGCGGCGCAATCACCTTCCCCGATAATCCGACCCTGACGCTCACCCCCGACACCTCGCCAAATCTGGCGCAAAAACAAGGACATGACATCATCACCGCCTCCGGCACCACGCTGCTGGGTGCCGATGACAAGGCCGGCGTCGCCATCATCATGACCGCCGCCCGCGCCCTCTTGGCCGATCCCTCCATCCCCCACGGCCCCATCCGCATCGCCTTCACCCCCGATGAGGAAATCGGCCGCGGCGTAGACCGCCGCCTTCCCGCCGACCTCGCCGCCGACTGGGCCTATACTTTCGACGGCGGCTCGGTGGGCGAGATCGAATTTGAAAGCTTCTCCGCCGACGGGGCCGAGGTCAAAATCGAAGGCGTGTCGATCCACCCCGGCTGGGCCAAGGGCAAGATGGTCAACGCCATCCATCTGGCATCCAAGATCATCGCAGCCCTGCCGCAACACACGATGCTGCCCGAACTCACCGATGGCCGCGACGGATTCATCCACGCCACCGACATGACGGGTGGCTCCTCCGCCATGACCCTGCGCTTCATCCTGCGCGATTTCGAACGCGAAGGCCTTGAAGCCAAAGGTGAAATCCTGCGTGCCGTCTGCGCCGCCGTGCAGGCTTCTGAGCCCCGCGCCACCATAACCTGCACCATCACGCCGCAATACCGCAACATGCGCTACTGGCTGGAAACCGACATGCGCCCCGTCGATCTGGCCCGCGATGCCTGCCGCGACATCGGGCTTGATCCCGTCTCCGTCCCCATCCGGGGCGGCACCGATGGCTCGCGCCTCACGGAAATGGGCATCCCTTGCCCCAACCTGTTCACGGGGATGCAGGAAATCCACGGCCCACTCGAATGGATCAGCGCGCAGGACATGGCCCGCGGAACCGACCTCATGCTCGCCCTCGTCCGCCGCGCCGCACAGCCCGGCTGACCACGCGGGATGACGCTGCCCTCCCCCTACCACGCCCCCGGCTTCTACGCTGACGCCCTCGCCAAAGGCCGCCACCGCGACATCGTCGGTGGCCGCTGGGACGAAACCCCCCGCATCGTCCTGCCCCTGCTCGTCCAACACGGCCTTCGCGACACCGACCATTTGCTCGACATCGGCGCAGGCGCCCTGCGCCTTGGCCGCCACCTCGCGGCACAACTCCCCCCGCGCCACTACTGGGCGACCGATCTCTCCCGCGCGCTGATGCTTAAGGGATGGGAAACCGAACTGGATGACCCTGTCCGCGCCAAACTTCCACAAGATCACCTGATCGAAGACGCCGCCTTCATCTTTCCCGAAATCCCCGAAACCATCACCTTCGCCCTCGCCTTCGCCGTGTTCACCCACTTGCCCGCCGACCACCTCACCACTGCGCTCAACAACCTCCGCCCCCGCTTCCCCGCGCTGCGCCGCCTGATCTTCACTGTCTTCCTCGCGCCGGAACAGCACCCCGGCCCCCACCGCCAGTCTGATGGCGTCGTCACCCACCCCGACCGCTTCCCCTGGCACATGTCCGAGGCGCAGGTTCTCACTCTCACCCATGCCGCAGGCTTCACCGCCACCCGCCACGATCACCGCCTTCCCCGTGGACAGGTCATGTTCAGCGCCGATCCATAGGGCAGGGTCCACCCCGCACGAGGCCGCGAATCACCCGCTATCGCTAACGTTTCGCTACTTGTGATCACACTTTTTCCGCGTGTGATCACAAAATGCCGATTTTTCCGGGCAAACGGCGGTATACCGTAGAATACCGTTTCAACACTGCCCATTTCCATGGCAATACCCGTCAAAACCACTAGGACGGGACAGTTGCGATGAACATCCACGAATATCAGGCCAAGGCGCTGCTACGCTCCTACGGCATCCCGGTGTCCGATGGCCGCGTGGTGCTGAAGGCCGAAGAGGCCAAGACAGCGGCAGGCGAACTCGACGGCCCGCTCTGGGTCGTCAAGGCGCAAATCCACGCAGGCGGCCGCGGCAAGGGCCATTTCAAGGAACCCGAAGCCGGCGAAAAAGGCGGCGTCCGCCTCGCCCGTTCGGTGGAAGAGGCCAGCCAGTTCGCCCGCCAGATGCTGGGCCGCACCCTTGTCACCATTCAGACCGGGGATGCAGGCAAGGTCGTCAACCGCATCTACATCGAAGACGGCTCCGACATCGACCGCGAATTCTACCTCGCCCTGCTGATCGATCGTCAGACCAGCCGCATCTCCATCGTCGCCTCCACTGAGGGCGGGATGAGCATCGAGGATGTCGCCCACGACACCCCAGAGCTGATCCACACTTTCACGATCGACCCGGCCACGGGCTTCCAGGATTTCCACGGCCGCCGCGTCGCCTTTTCGCTGGGCCTCACGGGCAACCAGGTCAAGCAATGCGTCAAGATCGTCCGCGATCTCTACCGCCTGTTCACCGACAAGGACATGGACATGCTGGAGATCAACCCCTTCTGCGTGCTCAAGGATGGCAGCCTGAAACTCCTTGACGCCAAGATGGGCTTTGACGGCAACGCCCTCTACCGCCACCCCGACATCGCCTCCCTGCGCGACGAGACGGAAGAGGATCCCAAGGAACTCGCCGCCTCCAAGTTCGATCTGAACTACATCGCGCTTGATGGCGAAATCGGTTGCATGGTCAACGGCGCGGGCCTTGCCATGGCGACGATGGACATCATCAAGCTTTACGGCGCCGAACCCGCCAACTTCCTCGATGTGGGCGGCGGCGCCACCAAGGAAAAGGTGACCGAGGCGTTCAAGATCATCACCTCCGATCCCAACGTCAAAGGCATCCTCGTCAACATCTTCGGCGGCATCATGCGCTGCGACATCATCGCCGAAGGCGTGATCGCGGCAGTGAAAGAAGTGGGCCTTCAGGTCCCGCTCGTCGTCCGGCTTGAAGGCACCAACGTCGAACTCGGCAAGGACATCATCCGCAAATCCGGCCTGAACGTCATCGCCGCCGATGACCTGAAGGATGGGGCGGAAAAGATCGTCAAGGCCGTGAAGGGATGAAGGTGTCGCGCGCCGTCACACTCCTCTTGGCTGGGATCGGGCTTTCGGGCTGCGGCTTGGCCGGGCTGGACGGCTATGGCAGGCCCGTTGCCTGCCCGGGACCGGGCACGCCACGGATCCCGCTTGAAGGTAATTGGACCTGCGCAGGCACGATGCCGACCCTTGCAGGCGACCTACCAGCGAACGATCCGCGTGTGACGGCACAGCTTGCCGAAGCGTCGCAGCTCGTCGCGGGTTCTGTCGCCTACACCGATGGCACGATGACACGAACCTATGTCCCGTCCTTCTGACCGCACGAAATGACTTCGGCCCGGACCGTTCCGGGCCTGTTCAAAGCTGGATAACCAAGGAACGCCGAACATGGCCGTACTCGTCAACAAGAACACCCGCCTCATCTGCCAGGGCTTCACCGGCAGCCAGGGCACCTTCCATTCCGAACAGGCCATCGCCTATGGCACCAACATGGTCGGCGGCGTGACGCCCGGCAAAGGCGGCACTGAACATCTGGGCCTCCCGGTGTTCGACAGCGTCCATGACGCCGTCGCCAAAACCGATGCCAACGCCACCGTGATCTACGTCCCGCCGCCCTTCGCGGCCGACTCGATCCTTGAGGCGATCGATGCCGAGATTCCGCTGATCGTCTGCATCACCGAAGGCATCCCGGTGCTGGACATGATGCGCGTCAAGCGCGCGCTTCTGAACTCCAAGTCCCGGCTGATCGGGCCGAATTGCCCCGGCGTGATGACCCCCGGCGAATGCAAGATCGGCATCATGCCGGGCAGCATCTTCTCCAAAGGCTCGGTCGGCGTCGTCTCCCGCTCCGGCACGCTGACCTATGAGGCCGTCAAGCAGACCACCGATGTGGGCCTTGGCCAAACCTCCGCCGTCGGCATCGGCGGCGACCCGATCAAGGGCAGCGAACATATCGACATCCTTGAGATGTTCCTCGCCGACCCCGACACCCACTCGATCATCATGATCGGCGAAATCGGCGGTTCCGCCGAAGAAGAAGCCGCCCAATTCCTCGCGGATGAGAAAAAACGTGGCCGCTGGAAGCCCACCGCAGGCTTCATCGCAGGCCGCACCGCCCCTCCGGGCCGCCGCATGGGCCATGCTGGCGCGATCGTTGCAGGGGGCAAGGGCGACGCCGAGTCCAAGATCGAAGCGATGAAGTCCGCAGGCATCGTCGTCGCAGAAAGCCCCGCCCATCTGGGCGAGGCTGTGATGAAGGCGATCGGCAAGTAAACAAAGGGGGAACGGCCATGGAGGATACCGGATTGGACAGTCGGGCAAAGACCGTCATCGTTTCTTTTCTCGCCCTTTTCGGCCTCCTTGCCCTTACGGCCTGGGCCTCTCTGAACCACGCACAACCGAACCGCGCGCTGCAAGGCGCGCTGTTCGGCCATTCCGAATAAGGTTGCCATCCCAGCGGCAAGAGACGTCTTGCCGCCCGTCCCATCAAGGGGAAGACATCAGATGACCGAGCACACGCCCAACGACCAGTTCCATGCCTCCAGCTTTCTGCAAGGCCACAACGCCGATTACATCGACCAGCTTCAGGCCCGCTATGCCGCCGACCCGAACGCCGTCGATGCGCAATGGGCCGAGTTCTTCCGCGCATTGGGCGACAGCGATCTGGATGCGAAACGCCAAGCCGCCGGTCCGTCTTGGGCGCGCGCCGACTGGCCACAGCAACCCACCGATGACCTGACCGCCGCCCTTACCGGCGAATGGCCAGCCCCCCCGGCGCGCGAGGCAAAGGCCGCCGGCGCGAAGATCGTTGAAAAGGCCGCCGAAAAGGGCGTCTCGCTGACCGACGCGCAATTGCAGCGCGCCGTGCTGGATTCCATCCGCGCCCTGATGATCATCCGCGCCTATCGTATCCGGGGCCATCTGGTGGCCGATCTTGATCCGCTGGGGATGCGCGAAACCACCCCGCACCCGGAATTGGACCCCGCCTCCTACGGCTTTGCCGAATCCGACATGGACCGTCCGATCTTCATCGACAATGTCCTCGGCCTTGAAATGGCGTCGATGCGCCAGATCATCGACATCGTGAAACGCACTTATTGCGGCACCTTCGCCCTGCAATACATGCACATCTCCGATCCCGAACAGGCAAGCTGGCTTAAGGAACGGATCGAAGGCTACGGCAAGGAAATCGCCTTCACCCGTGAAGGCCGCCGCGCCATCCTGAACAAGCTGGTCGAGGCCGAAGGGTTCGAGAAATTCCTCCATGTCAAATACATGGGCACCAAACGCTTTGGCCTTGATGGCGGCGAGGCGCTGATCCCCGCGATGGAACAGATCATCAAGCGCGGCGGTGCACTGGGTGTTAAGGAAATCGTCATCGGCATGCCCCACCGGGGCCGCCTGTCGGTGCTGGCCAATGTGATGGCCAAACCCTACCGCGCGATCTTCCACGAATTTCAGGGCGGTTCCTACAAGCCCGAAGATGTGGGTGGCTCAGGTGATGTGAAATACCACCTCGGCGCGTCGTCAGACCGTACCTTCGATGGCAACACCGTCCACCTGTCGCTGACCGCGAACCCCAGCCACCTTGAGGCGGTCAATCCCGTCGTCCTCGGCAAGGTCCGCGCCAAGCAGGATCAGCTGGGTGACCAGACCGACCGCCACTCCGTCCTGCCCATCCTGCTGCACGGCGACGCGGCCTTTGCCGGTCAGGGCGTGGTGGCCGAATGTTTCGGCCTGTCGGGCCTGCGCGGCCACCGCACGGGCGGCACGATGCATATCGTGGTGAACAACCAGATCGGCTTCACCACCGCGCCGCATTTCTCGCGCAGCAGCCCCTACCCCACCGACATCGCCCTGATGGTCGAGGCGCCGATCTTCCACGTCAACGGCGACGATCCCGAAGCTGTGGTGCATGCCGCCCGCGTCGCCACCGAATTTCGCCAGAAATTCCACAAGGACGTGGTGCTGGATATCTTCTGCTACCGTCGCTTCGGCCATAACGAAGGCGATGAGCCGATGTTCACCAACCCGGCGATGTACACCCGGATCAAGCGGCAAAAGACCACGCTGCAGCTTTACACCGAACGCCTCGTCAAAGACGGCCTCATCCCCGAGGGTGAGATCGAGGATATGAAGGCCGCCTTCCAGGCCCGCCTGAACGAAGAGTTTGAAATCGGCAAGAACTTCAAGCCGAACAAGGCTGACTGGCTCGATGGTCGCTGGTCGGGTCTCGATCGCGAGAAAGAGGAATATCAGGCCGGCCAGACCGCCATCAAACCCGAAACCCTAAAGGAAATCGGCGCGGCGCTCACCCGCATCCCCGAAGGTTTCGACATCCACAAGACCGTCGCCCGCCAACTGGATGCCAAGGCCAAGATGTTCGAATCCGGCCAGGGCTTCGATTGGGCCACGGCCGAAGCCATGGCCTTCGGCTCGCTTGCCACCGAAGGCTATCCCGTCCGCCTGTCAGGGCAGGATTGCACGCGCGGCACCTTCTCGCAGCGCCACTCCGCCTTCATCGACCAGTCGACCGAGGAACGCCACTACCCGCTCAACCACATCCGCGCAGGCCAAGCACGGTATGAGGTGATCGATTCCATGCTGTCGGAATACGCGGTCCTCGGCTTCGAGTACGGCTACAGCCTCGCCGAACCCAACGCGCTGGTGATGTGGGAAGCGCAGTTCGGCGATTTCGCCAACGGCGCGCAGATCATGTTCGACCAATTCGTGAACTCGGGCGAGGCGAAGTGGCTCCGCATGTCCGGCCTCGTCTGCCTTCTGCCGCATGGCTATGAAGGCCAGGGTCCGGAACATTCCTCGGCCCGGCTCGAACGCTTCCTGCAGATGTCGGCCAATGACAACTGGATCGTGGCGAACTGCTCCACCCCGGCCAACTACTTCCACATCCTGCGCCGTCAGATTCACCGCACCTTCCGCAAGCCGCTGATCCTGATGACGCCGAAATCCCTGCTGCGTCACCCGATGTGCATCTCGGATGCCGATGATTTCACCACCGGCTCCACCTTCCACCGCGTGCTGTGGGACGATGCGCAAAAGGGCCATTCCGACCTGAAGCTGAAGGCCGACGCCAAGATCAAGCGCGTGGTCATCTGCTCGGGCAAGGTCTATTTCGACCTGCTCGCCGAACGCGACAAGCGCGGTCAGGACGACACCTATCTTCTGCGTCTTGAACAGTTCTACCCCTTCCCGGCCATGTCCATGGTCAAGGAACTGGAACGCTTCAAGGGCGCCGAAGTGATCTGGTGCCAGGAAGAACCCAAGAACCAGGGCGCATGGTCCTTTGTCGAACCCAACCTCGAATGGGTGCTGTCCCGCATCGGGGCCAAGCACAAGCGCGCCACCTATGCCGGCCGCACCGCCTCGGCCTCGCCCGCCACCGGCCTCGCCTCGCGGCACAAGGCCGAACAAGAGGCGCTGGTGAACGAAGCGCTCGGCACCACCGCCTGATCCGATCCTGCCCGCGCCACCCCGGCGCGGGCCCCCTATTGACCACAGGCGCCCGAAAGCGGCGCGGAGGAACCGAAGATGACCGATGTTATGGTGCCCGCCCTTGGCGAAAGCGTATCCGAAGCAACCGTTTCGACCTGGTTCAAGAAGCCGGGCGATTTCGTGAAGCAGGACGAAATGCTCTGTGAACTGGAAACCGACAAGGTGTCGGTCGAAGTGCCCGCCCCCGTGTCGGGCATCCTGTCCGAAATCCTCGCCCCCGAAGGCGCGACCGTGGCCGCCAATGCCCGCCTTGCCATCATGACCGAAGGCGCAGCCGCCCCCGCCCCCGCGCCCAAAGCGGAACCCGCCGCAGTCGCCGCACCCGCCCCGGCCCCCGCCGCCGCGAAAGACGTCGAAGACGCCCCCGCCGCGAAAAAGGCGATGGCCGAAGCTGGCCTTTCGCGTGATCAGGTGCAGGCCACCGGCCGCGACGGCCGCGTGATGAAGGAAGACGTCGCCCGCACGGTGGCCGGGGCAGCCGGTGCCGCCGCCGCCGCCGTGGCCCCAGCGCCCGCCCCCGCCGCCATCCCCCGCGCGCCCGTCCCCGCCGACGACGCCGCGCGTGAGGAACGAGTCAAGATGACCCGTCTGCGCCAGACCATCGCCCGCCGCCTGAAAGACGCGCAGAACACCGCCGCGATGCTGACGACCTATAACGAGGTCGACATGTCCGGCATCATGGAACTGCGCAACGAATACAAAGACGCGTTCGAGAAGAAGCACGGCGTCAAGCTGGGCTTCATGTCCTTCTTCGTGAAGGCCTGCACCCATGCCCTGAAAGAAGTGCCAGAGGTCAACTCTGAAATCGACGGCACCGATATCGTCTACAAGAACTACGTCCACATGGGCGTGGCCGTGGGCACGCCCACGGGCCTCGTCGTCCCCGTGGTCCGCGACGCCGACCAGATGGGTTTCGCCCAGATCGAAAAGAAAATCTCTGAACTCGGCCTGCGCGCCCGCGATGGCAAACTGTCCATGGCCGAAATGCAGGGCGGTTCCTTCACCATCTCCAACGGCGGCGTCTACGGCTCGCTCATGTCCTCGCCCATCCTGAACCCGCCGCAATCGGGCATCCTCGGCATGCACAAGATCCAGGACCGCCCCGTCGTGGTGAACGGCCAAATCGTCATCCGCCCGATGATGTACCTCGCCCTCTCCTACGACCACCGCGTGGTCGACGGCAAAGGCGCGGTGACCTTCCTCGTGCGCGTGAAAGAGGCGCTGGAGGATCCGCGCCGGTTGTTGATGGATTTGTAAGTGGCAGTTTCGTCCGCAATTGATGCAGCAAAGAACTGGACGAGCACGTTCAGCAGATTCGGCTTTGGCGTGCTCGTTCTGTGGCTGTTTGATCGCTTCGGGCTGTCCTTTTTCTCAAGCATTGATGGAAACGAGACCTCGATAAGCATGGCGGTTTCCGCGATTGTTTGGGCAATGCTCGCGATAATGTTGGGATCGGCCATACTCTATGTTGGGAGTTTCACATTTGGCTCCGGGTACGATGAGGAGTCCAGAGTTAGACGCGCTTACAGGGTCGTCCAAACCCAGAACCCGCTTCTCTTTGACGTACTGAGGGACGCAAACAGTAAATACGAACTTGGCTGCGGCTTTCACGGTATAATGATACTTGGCGCAGTTGTTCTCGTTTTGGCAATGGCTGTGGGCTGGTTATCTGGTGATGGCGCTCTTGGAGGAGGATCAGGCTCAAACGCAGCAAATGGGGCGTCGTGGATAGCTGGACTGTTTGGCGGCTTTGGTGCGATTTCGGGCCAAATAGTTAGCAGGTCCGCGACACGCAGTTATGACGCTATTGATGCCGTTCTGAATTCACTAAAGCCTGAGGAGGTCAACCCATGACCCCCGAACTCACCGCTCTCGCCCTCGCAGGCCTGCTCCAGATGGTGCAATTCGTCCTCTTCGCCGTGCCCGCCAACATGGAGCTTGGCGTGGGTTACACCTCCAGCGCCCGTGACCGCCCGCCGTCACAGCCCATGTCGCCGCGCACCGCCCGCCTGCAACGCGCGATGAACAACCATTTCGAAGGGCTGATCCTCTTCACCCTCGCCGTGGTGGTCGTCACGCTCGGCAATCAGTCAACAACCCTCACCCAAGCCTGCGCCTTCGCCTATCTCGGCGCACGCGTCCTCTACATCCCGGCCTATGCCCTTGGCTGGCGTCCGTGGCGATCGGCCATCTGGTTTGTGGGCTTTGCGGCCACGCTGACCATGTTGCTGGCCGCCCTGATCTGACACATTCGTATGCACAGCCGTCTGCACAGCCTGCTGCACCACACACTGCACGCATCACACGGCCCCGAACAGAAGGAAACGACCCATGGCAGAGTTTGACGCAATCATCATCGGCGGCGGCCCCGGCGGCTATGTCTGCGCCATCCGCTGCGCCCAACTGGGGCTAAAGGTCGCCGTGGTCGAAGGCCGCGAAACCCTGGGCGGCACCTGCCTGAACGTGGGCTGCATCCCCTCCAAGGCGCTCTTGAACGCCACGCACCACCTGCACGAAGCCCATGAAAACTTTGCCAAAATGGGCCTGATGGGCGCCGCGCCCACCGTCGATTGGGCCAAGATGCTGGGCTACAAGGACGATGTGATCGGCCAGAACACCAAGGGGATCGAGTTCCTGTTCAAGAAGAACAAGGTCACCTGGATCAAGGGCTGGGCCAGCATCCCCGCCCCCGGTCAGGTGAAGGTGGGCGATGACGTCCACACCGCGAAAAACATCGTGATTGCAACGGGTTCCGAATCCTCCCCCCTGAACGGCGTGACCATTGATGAGCAGGTGATCGTCACCTCCACCGGCGCCCTCACCCTCAAGGCGATCCCGAAAAAGCTGGTGGTGATCGGCGCAGGCGTGATCGGTCTGGAAATGGGCTCGGTCTATGCCCGCCTCGGGTCCGAAGTCACGGTCATCGAATACCTCGACGCCATCACCCCCGGAATGGATGCCGAAGTGGCGAAATCCTTCCAGCGCATCCTGCAAAAACAGGGCCTCAAGTTCATCCTCGGCGCCGCCGTGCAGGGTGTGGACAAGGGGAAAAAGGGCGCGGCCGTCCGCTACAAACTCCGCAAGGATGACTCTGAGGCCACGCTGGACGCAGACACCGTCCTCGTCGCCACCGGCCGCCGCCCCTATGTGGCGGGCCTCGGGCTTGATACGCTCGGAGTAGAGATGCTGCCGCGCGGCCAAGTCAAGACCGACGCGCATTATGCCACCAATATCAAGGGCCTCTACGCCATCGGCGACGCCATCATCGGCCCCATGCTGGCGCATAAGGCCGAAGATGAAGGCATGGCACTGGCCGAAATCCTGGCCGGAAAATCCGGCCATGTGAATTACAACGTCATCCCCGGCGTGATCTACACCACGCCCGAGGTGGCCTCCGTCGGTCAGACCGAAGAGCAACTGAAAGAAGAAGGCCGCGCCTACAAGGTCGGCAAGTTCTCCTTCATGGGTAACGGCCGCGCCAAGGCGGTTTTCCAGGGCGACGGTTTCGTCAAGATCCTCGCCGACAAGGCCACCGACCGCATCCTCGGCGCGCATATCATTGGGCCGATGGCGGGCGACCTGATCCATGAGATCTGTGTCGCAATGGAATTCGGCGCCTCGGCCCAGGATCTCGCCCTCACCTGCCACGCGCACCCCACCTATAGCGAAGCGGTGCGCGAAGCAGCCCTGGCCTGTGGCGACGGCGCGATCCACGCCTGACCAAAGGCCAAGCTGCTTTCATCTTGGCAAAAATACCCTGCGGGGGGTCCGGGGGGCGCAAAGCCCCCCGGTCCGCCCTCACCGCCGGGCGTGACGCCGCGCAAGGGCATCCAGTACGGCTGGCAGCACACAGCCCGCTGCCAGCACTGCACAGGCCGCAAAGCTCCATCCGGCCTCCACCACACCGAACACCGGTGTCGCCACGAACATCGCCAGATAGGTCACGCCTGAATTCAACCCCAGCACCGCCCCCCGTCGGGCTGCATCCAGCCCCGCCAGCCGCCCGACGATCAAGTTCAGCCCCAGATGATTGATCATCCCCCAGGGCAGGCACGCCGCCACCAGCCCCCAGGCAGACCCAGCCACCGCCGCAATGCACAGGTAAAGCACCACCAGCGCCCCGAATACCCAAGGCGCCACCACCCGCGCACCAAAGCGGTCGATCCACGGATCCCCCAGCGCCGCCGCGCCAAAGCCAATGCCGTAAACCAGCGGCACCGCCCCCACCATCCAGACCGGCCAGCCAAGCCCCGCCTGCAGATGCGGCGCGACATAGGCATAAAGCCCATAGAACGCCGCCATATACCCACCCGCCACCAGCAGCGCAGGCCCGATCCCCGGCACCCGCAAGGCGGACCACGGGCTGATCCCCTGCGCCGCCCGCGCGGCCCCCATCCGGGGCGACAGCAGCAGCGCCAGCAGCACCACGAGCCCGGCCAGTGCCAGCGCCCCATGCACCGCCCGCCAACCTGCCACCTCGGCGATCAGCGCAGCGGCCGAAGCGCCGAATACCAGCGACAGCGTCCACCCCATCAGCACCCGGCCCAGATAGGTGCTTTCATGCCCCTTCGGCGCGATTTCGCTTGCCAGCCCATAGGTGGCTGGCAGTGCCACACCGGACCCGATCCCGGCCACCGCCTGCGCCAGCCACAAAACGCCCAGCGAAGGCGCCAGCGCCGTCCCCATCATCCCCAGCGTCAACACCACAAGCGCCAGCCCAAGCGCCCGCGACAACCCGATCCTGTCCGCCCAGGGTGCAATCAACACCGCCGAAGCCGCCGTTCCCGCACCAAACAGCGATGCCGCGATCAGCACGTCTTGTGCACCCGCCCCCCCGAACCCCCGCCCCACCTCCAGCGCGATGGGCGACAGCGCCAGTGAGTTCGATCCCACCAGCGCAACAGCCGCGGTCAGCAGCACCAAAGGGGACAGTCGGATCAAAGGCTCACCCGGCCAGATGCCGCAGGCCCTGCGTCACATCCGTGCGCACGGCCAGCCGCAGCCCCGGCTCGTCGCCGGCCTTCAGCGCGGCAAGGATCATGCGGTGATGCTGCGGCGGTTCCTTGCGGCGCAGCTTGGAATACAGCGCCCGCATCGTGGGGCCCAGTTGCAGCCACACGGTTTCGCAGATGGCCAGCATCGCAGGCGCCTGCGCCCGCAGATACAGCGTTCGGTGAAACTCCAGGTTCGTGCGCACATAGGCCACGGCATCCTGTTTCACCACGGCCTCGGCATTCAGCGCGTTGATCGCCGCCAACCGCTCGATCAGCGCGAAATGCGCCCGCGGCAGCGCCCGCGCCGCCATCTCCGGTTCCAGCATGGCGCGGATCGCCGCCAGTTCCTCGATCCTCTCCGGCGTCAGTTCCGGCGTGGATATCCGCCCGGATGAGGACAGCGTCAGCGCGCCCTCGGCCACCAACCGCCGCACCGCCTCGCGCGCGGGGGTCATGCTGACGCCGAACTGCTTGCCCAGACCCCACAGGGTCATCGGCTGCCCGGGCGGCAACTCGCCATGCATCACCTGCTGGCGCAGCGTGCGATACAGGCGCTCATGCGCGGCGGCATTGGGGTCGGTCTGGCGCGGGGTAATCGGCATGCTACGCAGCCAAGCACCGCTGACAGGGGAAAATCAATCCCCGAAACGGTATTGGTGCAGCGCCTGCCCCTCGGCATGCAGCCATTTGCGCTGAACCTGCCAGCCGGGATAGAGCCGGTCCACCACCGCCCAATAGGCGGCGGAGTGGTTCATCTCCTGCATATGGGCCACCTCATGCGCGGCCACGTAATCCAGCACAGACGCCGGTGCCATGATCAGCCGCCAGGAATACATCAGCGCCCCGTCCTGCGCGCAGGATCCCCAGCGCGACCGCGTATCGCGCAGCGTGACCCGCGCCACCTGCCGCCCGATCATTGCTGCATAACGGTCCGATGCCGCCACCAACCGCTCCCGCGCCAGCGCCCGTAAAAAGGCCCCCGCCCGTGCCCCCGCCTGCGCCGGATCACCTGGGATCAGCAGCGAATCGCCCTCTACCCGCACCGCCCTGCCCGCACCGGGTGCCAGCAGCAACAAACGCCCCTCCACCGGCAGCACCGATCCGATGCCAACGCCGGCCCGCTGCGGCATGTCGGCCAACGTCTCACGGATCCACCCCTCTTGAGCGCGGGCAAAGGCCATCGCCTCGGCCTCGCGCGCGCGGGCGGGCAGCGACAGCGTCACCCGCCCGTCAAGCCGCGACACGCGCAGTGAAAACCGCCGTGCGCGGGCGGATCGTTTCAGCACGATCTCGACCGGGGGTGAACCGGGAAGCAGGGGCATTGAACATCCTCTTGAATTCCATGCACAGGATAGCCACTTGCACCCCAAGGGCAACAGCGCGCGATGCGCCGCGAAAGCCTTTGACACCCGCCTTGCCTTGTGGCAAGCGACCACGACTCTGGACATTCCAGCCCATCGACAGCCAGCCTGAACAAGGGGACCACCATGCCCAATCCTGAATGGGGCACGAAGCGCATTTGCCCGACCACCGGCAAGCGCTTTTACGACCTGAACCGTTCGCCCATCGTTTCGCCCTACACGGGCGAAGTCGTCGACATCGAATCCGCCCGCCGCAAGATGGCCGCCGCCGTCATCAGCCGCGCCGTGCCGGAAAAGGACGATGACGTTCTCGTCGACGATCTGGAAGCCGATGACGAACTGCTGGAAACGGGCGTCGCCGACGACACCGAGCTGGATGATGATCTGCTCGAAGACGATGCCGACGACAACGTTTCGCTCGACGATCTGGCCGACGTGGCCGGCGACGAGGAAGAGGTTTAAGGCCACGCTGTCGGCCGTTGCAGGGCGCGGAAATCGGGTGCTTTTTTCACTTGCACCCCACCGCGCCCTCTACTAGACAGCGCCCAACGAAGCGGCAACGCTTCGCCCATCGAAGCAGAAACGCTTCGACCTCCGGTGGGGTCATAGCTCAGATGGGAGAGCGCTTGAATGGCATTCAAGAGGTCGGGAGTTCGATCCTCCCTGGCTCCACCAACATCCCTCTTCGTTTCCTACTAGCGGCACAGGCAGTTGCTGTGCGTCTGGATTCTGTGAGGATGCGTGTCTCTGACTGACACTTGCGCGAAATCAGAAACTCCCGACATCATCAGGTGCCACAGGTTTGTCCCTGCCTGTTTGACCGGGCAGCTACAATCCCTGTGCCAAAAGCAAAACACCCGCCAGTGGCGGGTGTTGCTGTTTCATAAGACGTGAAAATCAGAAGCTGCGGCCAAGGGCGAAGAACACCAGCGGCGACGAAGCACGCCCGCCCGCATCGTCACGCTCACGGAAGCTCGCGCCGATGTCGAGGCTGGCCGCCTCTGTCAGGGCGTAGCTGTAGGTTGCGCCCAATTCGGTTTCCGTGATCTGCTCAGACGGCGCGTCGCTCTGTGCCCATGACAGGCTCACCGCAAACGCCGACGCATCGTTGACGGCCTGCGTCCAGCCAATCTCGATATCCGTCTCGTCCGTCCGCTCGCTCACGCCGGAATCGAATGTCTGCCCGATGGTGACGCCCAAGCTCAGCACGCCAACGGGAAGATCGCGCGTGAAATCCAGTTCCAGCGCCGTGCTGTCCTCGACGTCGCCTTCTTCGCGCGTCAGAAAGACCGATGCAAAGCCATCGATCATGTCATATTCGACGCCCGCGCGGATGATGAACGTATCAGCCACGACGCCAGTAGCACCATCTTCCCGCGTGAAGCCCAGGCTGAAAACGCCGTCCATCACTTCGGAAAAGCGCAGCCGCGTGCCCGCCGTCAACCCATAGGTATCGCTCTCGATCAGCGTCGGGTCGACTGTATCCTCGTATTCGGTCGCATCGAATGTCGCCTCGACGAAGATGCTTGCAGGCGAATTCCGCAGCGCCTCGTAGCGCAGTGTCACGCCGTAATCGATTTCCGTTCCGGTGGCGTCTGCGACGGACAGATCATCGGTCAGCGCGCTCACATCATCGCTGACATAGCGTAACGCGACGGAAAACAGCGCATCAGGTACTTCGCGCACATACAGAAACCCAACCTCGGGGCGGCCGAACCCCACGTCCGTTCCGGCCGTATCGGGTGAGTTCTCGATCACCAGCGCGCCAGAGGCGGTGAACGCCAGCCGGTCCAGCGGCGTTTCGCTGAACAGGCCATAGCTCAGCACCGTCGCGGCAACGCTGCTCGATCCTGCTGCCGGGGTCGCCAGATCGAGGTTGCGCCCGAATTCAAAGCGTTGCTCGACATCAAAGGTCTGGCGCACGCCACCCACATCCTGCGCTGCGACGCTTGTCGCGGCAGTCCCTGCCGCAAGGGCAAGGCATGCACCCCGGATCAACCCCATATCCCGCATCCTCGCGATTACTCGAACAGTTTGCGCTGCGGAATGACGATCACGTCGCCATTATACACACGGGTCGTTCCCACGTTCGACGCGCCACGTTCGATGGCATCGTAATCGACACGATAGATCTTCTCGTTTCCGGCCTTGTCGACGCGGCGCAGTTGCACGCGCTTGTCCGCCGCAAAGGGCGACAGGCCGCCCGCGGCGCTCAGCGCCTGCAGCAGTGTCGAACCCGGGGGAATCTGCACCCGACCCGGCGCGTTGGCGGCACCGATCACAAAGATGTCGATGGTCACCTCGGGCCGGTCGATGATCGGCGCCAGCGAAGACAGCGTCACAAACACCGTCGGCGGTGTCGCAAAACTGGGCGCAAGCCGCTGCGCCACATCTGCCTGCAGTTGCTCCAGAGTGCGGCCCGCCGCGCGAACCGTGCCAACCTGCGGCACGGTGATTTGCCCATCCGGCAGCACCAGCGTCGACCGACTCAGGCTGGAATCCTCCAGCACTTCAATCTGGACAGTATCCCCGCGCTGCAGGCGATAATCCTGAGCGGCGGCATCCACAGCAAGGAAAGGCAGTGCCATCAGCGCCGCCAGCATCATATGCACAAATCTCATCATTCTTCCCTCTTCAATTCCTCGGGCGCAGCCAGTTTGCCTGCAGTGCGACCGTGGACGCGGATCCTACCGGTTCTCTACAGACGCAATAGCCGTTCCCCGGGCACCGCGACAGCATTTTTAACACTATCTAATACGCTGAAGCGCTTGCAAAGCCTCAAAAGTGACCAATTTGCCCGCTTTTGCGTTGATTGGCCGCGCCGCGCGGCTCTGGCAGGCTGCGCTTCGGTGACGCAACCCACCCCAATCCGTCCGGCACGGCTTGCCGGAGAAGGGAGAGAGGGAATAAACTATGGTTCTGGAAACAGGCTGTCGCCAAAATACACACTGGTGCTTGCCTCTTTTTCCTGTCTGAAGGTGGTCATTATTCCGCCATAGAGGCTAGGCATTTCCTCCATCCGGCGGCGAATGCCCTGTATTGTATCAGTTTTCCGTAAGTAACCAGTGTTTCAGGTGCTGCCGTCCGAAATCGGAAGGCACTGTTGTGAGCGATATGAAGGTTAACATGGATACGGATGACACCCACATCGCCATCGTGGGGATGGCCGCGCATTTGCCGGGGGCGCCGGATGTCGGCAGTTACTGGACCAATCTGCGCGAAGGCCGGTCCGCTGTCCGCCGACTCACGGAAGAGGAACTGATCGCCGCGGGCGAAAGCCCGGCGATGCTCAAGAATCCCGCCTATGTTCCCTTTGCGGCCCCGCTTGACGGCTTCGACCGGTTCGATGCCGAATTCTTCGGCTTTTCGCCGAAAGAAGCCGCGATCCTTGATCCGCAGCATCGGCACTTTCTCGAAGTGGCGTGGGAAGCGCTCGAAACAGCAGGCCATCCGCCCGAATCCTTCAAGGGGCGCATCGGCGTCTTTGCCGGGTGTGGCATGGGCAGCTATTTCTATTTCAACCTGTGCAGCAACCGCGCCTTGGTCGACAGCACCGGCATGTTCCTTCTGCGCCATACCGGGAACGACAAGGATTTCCTGTCAACCCGCGTCAGCCATATCTTCGATCTGAAGGGGCCGTCGCTTTCGGTCCAGACGGCATGTTCGACCTCGCTCGTCGCCGTCCATTACGCGGTTCAGGCGCTGTTGAACGGCGAATGTGACATGGCGCTTGCAGGCGGCGTGACCATCGAACTGCCGCAGAATCGCGGATACATCTACAAGGAAGGCGAAGTGCTTTCCCCCGATGGCGTCTGCCATGCCTTCGACCATCGCGGTCAGGGCACCGTTTTCGGCTCTGGTGCAGGCACCGTCGTGCTGCGCCGCCTTTCCGATGCCGTCGCGGATAGCGATCATATCTGGGCCGTGATCCGGGGCAGCGCCGTCAACAATGACGGCGCGGCCAAGGCGGGCTACCTTGCGCCCTCCGTCGAAGGCCAGGCCGCCTGTATCGCCGAGGCGATGCAGGTCGCAGGCGTTCCCGCCGACAGCGTCGATTACATCGAATGTCACGGCACCGGCACCTATCTGGGCGACCCGATCGAGGTGGCCGCCCTGACCGAGGCCTTCCGCCGCACCACGTCCGACACGGGCTTTGCGCGAATCGGCAGCGTGAAAACCAATATCGGCCATCTCGACACCGCCGCAGGCGTGGCCAGCCTCATCAAGGCCACGCTGTCGCTGCACCACCGCCAGATGCCGCCCAGCCTGAATTTCGAATCCCCCAACCCGGCCATTGATTTCGACAACAGCCCGTTCCGCGTGAACGACCGTCTTGCCGATTGGCCCCGTCGCAAGGGACCGCGCCGCGCGGGCATCAACTCGCTGGGCGTCGGCGGCACCAACGCCCATGTCGTGCTGGAGGAAGCGCCCGAGGTTGCAGCGTCCGAGGCCAGTGACTGGCCCTTCCAACTCATCACCCTGTCCGCCCGCAGCCAGACCGCGCTGAACGAGGCGTCCCAGCGCCTTGCCGCCCATTTGCGCGCCCATCCCGAACAGCCGCTGGCCGATGTGGCCCATACGCTGAAGGAAGGCCGCCGCGCCTTTGAACACCGCCGCGTGCTGGTGGCCGCAAGCCACGAAGAAGCGGCCAAGATGCTTGAAGCCGCCGATCCCCGCCGCGTCTTTACCCAGCGTCGCGTGGGGGATGCGCCCGATGTGGTGTTCATGTTCCCCGGCGGGGGCGCGCAATACCCCAACATGGCGCGCGACCTATATGAAACCGAACCGGTCTTTGCCGAATGGATGGATCGTGGCCTTGCCATTCTGGACAAGCTGACGACCGAAGATATCCGCGCCCTCTGGCTCCCCGAACCGGGGACCGAGGCGCAGGCAGGCGAAACCCTGCGCCGCCCGTCCCTGCAATTGCCGCTGATCCTGATCGTGGAAATCGCACTGGCGCGGCTGTGGGAAAGCTGGGGCGTGCACCCCGCCGCCCTGATCGGCCATTCCATGGGGGAAAACGCCGCCGCCTGCATCGCGGGCGTGATGACGCTGGAAGGCGTGATCGGCCTGGTCCACCTGCGCGGCAAGCTGTTCGACACCGTGCCTGCGGGTGGGATGCTGTCGGTGCCGCTGTCGGAAGCCGCCCTCGCCCCCTATCTGGGCGATCTCGACATCGCCTCGGTCAACGCGCCGGAACTCACCGTCGTCTCCGGCTCGGACGCGGGCCTGCAATCGCTGGCCGACCGTCTGCGCGCCGATGGGGTAGAGACCACCCGCATCGCCATCAACATCGCCGCCCACAGCCGGATGCTGGAACCGATCCTTGCCGATTTCCGCGCCCATCTGGCAGGCATGACCCTGTCGCCGCCGCAAATCCCGATCATCTCGAACCGCACGGGCCAGCCCCTCACGGCGGAACAGGCCACCAGCCCGGATTACTGGGTGGGCCACCTGCGCGGCACCGTCCGATTTGCCGATGGCATCGCCAAGCTGCGCGAAAAGGCCGACCGCGTGTATCTTGAGGTCGGCCCTGGCCGCGCGCTCGCCACGCTGGCACAGGCCAATGGCGCAATGGGCGGCCAGCCCGTCCCCGCCAGCCTGCGCCACCCAGATGATACCGTGTCTGATGACCGCCATTTCATCGCCACGCTGGGCCGCCTCTGGGCCTGCGGCGCGGCGACCGACTGGTCGCAGTTGTGGGGCGATGCCCGCCGCCGCCGGGTGCCCCTGCCCACCTATCCCTTCCAACGGTCGCGCTACTTTGTGGAACCCAGCCTTCCCGCCGCCGTGCAAGAGGCCGACATTCTGCCCACCCGTCACCGCAACCTGGTCGATTTCGGCTATCGCCTTGCCTGGCGTGCGGCCCCGTCCGATTGCCTTGTCGATGTCGAAAGCGAACTTGGCGCACCCCTCACATGGCTGGTCTTTGCCGATGAAGCCGGGCTCGCCCGCGCCGCCGTGCAACGCCTGCGCGCCGGTGGTCATCGTGTGATTACCGTACATGCTGGCGACGCCTTCGCCCGAACCGGCGAGGAAACCTACACCCTCGCCCCCGAACACGGGCGCGAAGGCTATGAGGCGCTGATCGCCGATCTGGCCCTGCGCGACCTGACCCCGGCCCGTATCGCCCATTTCTGGCTGGTGACGGATGCCGAAACCTTCCGCCCCGGTTCCAGCTTCTTCCACCGCAATCTGGAACAGGGGTTCTGGAGCCTGTTCTTCCTCGGCCAGGCCATGGGCGAAGCCGGGCTGAAGCCCCTGCCACATCTGACCGTCATCACCACGGGTGCCGCGCAGGTCCGCAAGGAGGCGCTGCCCTACCCCGAAAAATCCGCCGTCTCCGGCCCCGTCCGCGTGATGCCGCGCGAATTGCCCGGGCTGACGGCCGCGCTGCTGGATGTGGCCCTGCCCGAGGCGCGCCATGCGATCCCGGCAGAAACCGTCAACCTTGTGCTCGAAGAAATGCTGGCCTCGCCCGCGAACACGGTCGCCGCCCTGCGCGGCAGCCGCCGCTTTGAAACCCGCCTCGCCCCCGCGCCCTTGCCCGAAGCTGTCGACATTCCCAAGGGTTCGGTCTGGGTCATCACGGGCGGCCTTGGTGGAATCGGCGTGACTGTCGCCGAACGGCTCATGCGCGAAGCCTCGGCCAAGGTCGCCTTGATCGGCCGCAGCATTCCCGCCCCCGGCAGCGCCCGTGCAGGCGTGCTCAAACGGCTGGAACGTCTTGGCCCGGTGCTGGCGCTGGCCGCCGACGTCTGCAATCCCGAAGACATGCGCGCCGCACTTGATCGTGTCCGGGCCGAGTTTGGCCCGATCCACGGCCTTGTCCATGCCGCAGGCATGGTCGATGACGCGCCACTCTTGGGCAAGGATCCCGGCGCGGCCGAATCCGTGCTCTCGCCCAAGGTCCACGGCACCAAACTGCTCGACAGTCTGCTTCCCGATGGCAGCGTTGCGCATCTGGTCCTGTTCTCTTCCACTTCCACCGTCATCGCCCCGGCGGGCCAGTCCGATTACGTGGCGGCCAATGAATACCTGAACGCCTTCGCGCGGTCGCGCTCAGGTGGCAAGACCAAGGTCACCGCCATCGATTGGGGTATCTGGTCCGGCATAGGCATGGCGGCAGATGCCGCTGCGCGTCGCACGGGTGACGGCGCCGCCGACGCGCCGCTTCCCGGCCTGCCGATCCTGGAACGCATGGCGCGCACAGACACTGGCGCGCGCTTCTCCACCACGCTCTCCACCGCACAATGGGTGATGGATGACCACCGCCTGAAGGATGGCACCGCCATCCTGCCCGGCGCCGCATGGCCCGAAATCACCGCCGAGGCGCTGTCGGCCCTTGGTGCCGCGCCCGCCTTCGCCCTGACCGGCCTCACCGTCCTGCGGCCGATCCGGCTGGAATCCGATTCACCCCGCGATCTGCGCGTGACGCTGTCGCGTCAACGCGACGGCTCTCATCGGATCGAGGCACGCATCCGCGAAACCGCAGGCTGGGCGCTGGCGGTTGAGGCAGAGGTAGCCACCCTGCCCGACAGTCCCGGCACGCTTGATCTTGCCCCGATCGCCGCCCGCTGCACAAACCGCCAAAGCGCGCGCGATGGCGTGGCCCTGCCCAGCGCACAGGAAGACCGCGTCGCCTTTGGCCCGCGCTGGCAAGTGCTGCGACACACGGCCCTTGGCGAAGCGGAGGGTCTGGCGACCCTTTCCCTGCCCGCCCATGCCGTGAAGGATACCGAAACCTCTGCGCTGCATCCCGCGCTCTATGACATCGGCACTGGCTGGGGCCTTGCCCTGCTGCCCGATGCCCCCGAAGGCGAAATCTGGGTTCCCGTCACATCCGGCACCGTCCGCGTCTTCGCGCCGCTGCCGTCTGAAATCCGGTCATGGGTCCGCATCAAGGGCACCCCCAGCCCGGAAAACGCCAGCTTTGACGTCACCCTGACCGATCCCTCCGGTCGCATCCTTGTCGAAGTGTCCGGCATTGCCTTCCGCTCGGTCAGCGCGGCGCTTGTCCTTGCGCGCCCCGCCCCGGCCACCCCGGCCGAGGTCATCGCCGACGATTCCGCCGCCCGCTCCGCCTCGCCGGCCGAGGCGCGGATGATGCAGGCGCTGGAAGATGGGATCCGGCCCGCCGAAGGGGCCGAGGCCTTCCTGCGCGCCCTTGCCGCCGATCAGGCACAGGTGCTGGTCTCCTCGCTCGATCTGCCGGCGCTGGTGCGTCAGGCCGAAGCCAGCGAAAAGCCCGCCGATGCCGAAGGCCCCGGCTTTGCCCGCCCCGATCTGGAAAGCGCCTATGTCGCCCCGCGAACCGAGGTGGAACGCACCCTTGTAGGCTTCTGGTCCGAGCTTCTGGGCGTGGCCGAAGTGGGGGTCGAGGATGACTTCTTCGCCCTTGGCGGGCACTCCCTGATCGCGGTACGCCTGTTCGCGATGATCCGTCGCCAGTGGAAGCTGGATTTCCCGATCTCGGTCCTGTTCGAAGCCCCGACGATTGCCCGCTGCGCCGCCCTCATCGCGGAACAACTTGGCCCCGAAGACGAAAAAGCCGCCGATCCCGCGGCCAAGGCCAACCCCGCCGGGCCGAAGTTCACCCATCTGGTGCCCATGCACGCCCGCGACGGCGGCCCGCGCACGCCCTTCTTCCTTGTGGCGGGCATGTTCGGCAACGTGCTCAACCTGCGCCATCTGGCCCATCTTGTGGGCAGCGACAGGCCCTTCTACGGCCTGCAGGCGCGCGGCCTGTTCGGTGACGCCGCCCCACATGACACGCTGGAAGAGGCCGCCACCAGTTGCCTCGAAGAACTGCGCCAGATTCAGCCGCACGGCCCCTATCTGCTGGGCGGCTTCTCGGGCGGGGGTCTGACCGCATGGGAAATGGGCCGCCAGTTGCGTGCCTCGGGCGAGGAAGTGGCGATCGTCGTCCTCCTTGATACGCCGATGCCCGTGCCCAAGCCGCTCAGCCGCGCCGACCGCGCGATGATCAAGGCCGCTGAACTGCGCAAGGGCGGCGTCCGCTTCCTTGCCGATTGGGCCCGTCGCCGCATTGAATGGGAACGCTCGCGCAAGGCCATCGCCGCGGGCGAACCTGATACGACGGTTCCGTCCTTCCACAACGCCTCGATCGAGGCTGCCTTCCGCCATGCCATCGGTGTCTACACGCTCGAAGGCTGGACCGGGGGTCGCGTCATCCTGTATCGGCCGCCACTCGACAGACGCTGGAAGGTGACGGGCGGCAACTGGGTGAACAGTGGCCGTGAATACGTCTTCGCCGACAATGAATGGACAGCCGTCGCGCCGCAGGTCGAGGTGGTCGAAGTGCCCGGCGATCATGATTCCATGGTTCTGGAACCCAACGTCCGGGTGCTTGCCGCCCGGCTGCGCACGGCGCTGGCCGAGGCCGAAGCCGGCCACCCCGCCGCGCCCGAAGCCCGCAAACTTGCCGCCGAATGACAGGATACGACCAATGACCCTCTCCGCACTCCTCATCGGCAATGAAAGCCTGACCGCCGAATGTGGCAATCTCTGGCTTGACCGTGGCCACCGCATCGCAGCGGTCGTCACGCGTGAGGCGCGCGTCGCCGAATGGGCGGCGGGCCGTGGGCTGCCGGTTCTGGCCCCCGGCGCAGGCCTGCCCGACCGCACCGCCAACCTGACGGTAGATTGGGTCCTGTCCATCGCCAACCTGTCGCTCGTTCCCGATGCCGTGCTGGCCCGCGCCACGCAGGGTGGTGTGAATTTCCACGATGGCCCGTTGCCCGGCTATGCCGGCTTGAATGCCCCGGTCTGGGCGCTGCTGGCGGGCGAGTCGCGCCACGCCATCACCTGGCACCTGATGACAGCCGGGATTGATGAGGGCGAGGCACTGGCCACCCGCGACATCGACATCGCCCCCGACGACACCGCCTTCACCCTGAATGCGCGCTGCTTCGATGCCGCCGTCGACAGCTTCCCCCAGGTTATCACCGCGCTGGCCGCAGGCGGCCACCCGCGCCACCCGCAGGGCGCAGGCCCCCGCCATGTCTATCGCCGCGCCGACCGCCCCGCTGCCGCCGCGCGGCTTGATTTCACCCAACCGGCCGAGGTCGTGGCCCGCATGGTCCGCGCGCTGGATCACAGCGGCTATCGCAACCCGCTATCTCTGCCCAAGATCGATGCCGCAGGCCGCGTCCTCGCCGTCACCATGGCCGAGGTGGAACCCGGCCAAGCCGCCGCCCCCGGCACGGTGCTGGAGGCAACGCAGGCTGGCCTTGTCGTCGCCTGCGCCAGCGGCGCAGTGCGCCTTGCGGGCCTGCGCGCGGTGGATGGCACCGCAATCTGCCCCAGCACGCTGGGCATCACCCATCTTTCCCCGCTCACGTCCGACGAAGCCGCCCGCCTGACCCGCGCGCTTGCCCCCGTGGCCGAGGCCGAGGTGCAGACCCGCGCCCTTTTGCTCTCCGCACATCCCATCACCATCGGTGCCCCGGCCACGGGTACGCCCGACTGGCAATCGCTTGCCCTGCCCTTTGCGACCAATGCTGCGACCATCGCGCTTGGGCTTCTGCGCGCAACCGGGCGCAGCATGGGCGATGTCGCCCTTGCCACCGGCCCCTCTGCCGCGCCGGGCTATGTCTTGCCCTGGGCCCCGCTGCGCCTGTCGGCCTCCGGCCCCGCCGCGCAGGCCGCGGCCCGGGTCACCCGCGCGATGGACACGGCCCGCGCGGCCACCGGCATTGCCGCCGATCTCGCCCTGCGCGAACCCGGCCTTTCAACCCTTGCCCCGCCCGCCATCGCGCTGAGCGATAGTGACACCCCGCTGGACGGCAGCGCCGTCACCCTGTTCCTCGGGCCGACTCCGCGCTTCTGGTTTGATGCCACCCGTCTGTCGCAGGCCGACGCGCAGGCGTTGGCTGACCGGATCACCCGCCTTGTCGCAGCCATCACTGATGTTGGCCCGGATGCTGACCTCACCACCCTGACCGCGCTGACCAACGAAGAGTCCGCCCGCCTTTCCGGCGCGTTGGCCGCCACCGCGCGCGATTATGACCGGTCGCTCACAATCCCCGCCGCCATGCTGCGCACCGCTGCGGCCAAGCCCGACCATACCGCCGTGATCGCAGGCACCGGTCGCCTCAGCTATGCCGATCTGGCCAAACGCGCCGCCCGTATCGCCAACGTCCTGCGCAGCATGGGCGTTGCGCGCGGCACGCTGGTTGGCCTTTCGCTCCACCGCGGGGCAGACATGATCGCCGGTGCCCTTGGCATCCAAATGGCAGGCGCGGCCTATGTCCCGATGGACCCCGCCTATCCCGCTGACCGCCTCGCGCTCTATGCCGAGGATTCCGGCGCGCCTGTCATCGTCACCGAAGCCTCCGTCGCCCCCTCCCTGCCCGAAGGCCCGGCCAAGCTGATCCTCGACACCGATCCGCGCCTGTCTGCCGCCTCTGACACGCCCCCGGCGGATGGACCCCAGGCCGAAGATCTTGCCTATGTGATCTACACCTCCGGCTCCACCGGGCGGCCCAAGGGCGTGATGATCACCCATCGCAATGTCATCAACTTCTTTACTGGCATGGATGATGCGGTGGGGGCCGATCCCGGCACCTGGCTCGCCGTCACGTCCATGTCATTCGACATCTCGGTGCTGGAACTGTTCTGGACGTTGGCGCGCGGCTTTACCGTCGTCGTGGCCGACGATGCCGCAAAGCTCAGCCCGTCGGGCGCGACGGTCACCACCGTCTCCACCCGCCCCATCGAATTTTCCCTGTTCTACTGGGGCAACGATGATGGCGCTGGTCCCAAGAAGTACGAACTTCTCCTCGAAGGCGCGAAATTCGCCGACAGCCACGGCTTCTCGGCTGTCTGGACGCCGGAGCGGCACTTCCACGCCTTTGGCGGACCCTACCCCAACCCGTCGGTGACGGGCGCGGCGGTGGCGGCGGTCACCCGCAATATCGGCGTGCGCGCGGGCAGCTGCGTCGCACCCCTGCACCACCCCGCCCGCATCGCCGAGGAATGGGCGATCATCGACAACCTGACCAATGGCCGCGCGGGCCTTGCCATCGCCTCGGGCTGGCAGCCCGACGATTTCGTCCTGCGCCCGGAAAACACCCCGCCCGCCAACCGGCAGGCGATGCTGGATACGATCACCACCCTGCGTCGCCTCTGGCGCGGCGAGGCGGTGGATTTCCCCCGCAAGGATGGCACCCCCTTTGCCGTGACCACCCAGCCCCGGCCTGTGTCCAAGGAACTGCCCATCTGGGTCACCACCGCAGGCAACCCCGAAACCTGGCGTGATGCCGGGCGCCTGGGCGCGCATGTGCTGACGCATCTTCTGGGCCAGTCCGTGGCAGAGGTCGGCGAAAAGGTCAAAATCTACCGCGCCGCACTGGCAGAGGCCGGGCATGACCCCGCCGCCTTCAAGGTGACGCTGATGCTGCACACCTATCTTGCGGCAGACCGCGAAACCGCCCGCGAAACCGCCCGCGGCCCGATGAAGGATTACCTGCGCAGCGCTGCCGCGCTGATCAAGCAATATGCCTGGGCCTTCCCCGCCTTCAAGAAACCGCAGGGCATGGCCAACCCGATGGAGATCGACCTCGGCAGTCTGGATGCCGAGGAACTCGAAGGCATCCTCGACTTCGCTTTCCAGCGCTATTTCGAAGAGTCGGGCCTGTTCGGCACAATCGAGGATGCGGTGACCCGCGTCGAAGAGGTCAAGTCCATCGACGTGGACGAAGTCGCCTGCCTGATCGATTATGGCATCCCGTCGGCCAAGGTTCTGGCAGCCCTCACTCCGCTGGCCGAAGTGCTGCGCCGCGCCAATGGCGCAGTCGAGGCGGATGGCTCGCTTGCCGGCCTGATCCGCGCCCACCGCGTGACGCATCTTCAATGCACACCGTCCATGGCGCGGATGCTGGCCGAGGATGACGGCGCACGTGGCGCACTCAAGGGCATCAAACGGCTGATGGTCGGCGGCGAGGCGCTGCCCGGCAAACTGGCCGCGGACCTGTCCACCCTGATCGGTGGCCCGGTGCTGAACATGTATGGCCCCACGGAAACCACCATCTGGTCCTCGGTCGAGGCAACCACGGGCAGCGATGGCACGGTGAACATCGGCCAGCCCATCGCCAATACCGCGCTTTACGTTCTGGATGAAAATCGCGCCCCGGTTCCCGCCGGCAGCGAAGGCGAATTGTGGATCGGCGGCGAAGGTGTGGCACCCGGCTATTTCAAGCGTGACGATCTGACAGCCGACCGCTTCCACCCCGATCCCTTTGCCGGTCACGGCCGGATGTATCGCACCGGCGATCTGGTCCGCCAGCGCGCCGATGGACGGCTCGATTTCCTTGGCCGCGCCGATCATCAGGTCAAGATCCGGGGACACCGCATCGAACTGGGCGAAATCGAAGCCGCGCTCGACGCGGCCCCCGGCATCCGTCAGGCCGTGGTCATCCCGCGCGAGGATATCCCCGGCGATGTCCGCCTCGTGGCCTATGTCACCCATGACGGCCCGGTCGATGAGCCTCGCCTGCGCGCCCTGCTGGGCGAGTCTTTGCCTGAAATCATGGTCCCCGCCCATGTGGTGGCACTGGACGCCTTCCCCCTGACCCCCAACCGCAAGGTGGACCGCAAGGCCCTGCCCGCCCCGCAGGCGCGCCGGAGCGAGTTGCCCACCACCGCCGCCCTCGCCGCCCCCACCGACACGGTCGAGGCCGCGATTGCCGAGGTCTGGGCCAAGGTTCTGGGCATCCCCTCCGTGGGTCGGTCGGACAATTTCTTCAACCTCGGTGGTCATTCCCTGCTGGCCGTGCAGGCGCATCGCGAATTGAAGGCACGGCTGAACTCCACCCGCCTTGCCATTACCGATATCTTCCGCTTCCCGGTGCTGTCCGCGCTTGCGGCCCATCTGGGCCAAGGGCAGGCACCCGCTCCCGCGCAGCAGGCTGTGCAACCGATCGCCGCCACCCCCTTCCCCGCAGCTGAAGATGCAAACCGCAACGATGCCATGGCCCGCCGCCGCGCCATGCGCGAGGCGCGGGAAAAAGCACAAACCTGACCATGCACGCTGGTCAGGCGATCCCCCCGCTGGAAGCAGCCCTTGCAGGGCTGTTCCCGCCCGGCGTCGCCGTGGCGGCTGTGGTGATTGCCCATAATGACGAATCCGCCCACCCGGATGAGGCCGCAGCCGTTGTCCGCGCCGTGCCATCGCGTCAGGCGGAGTTTGCCGCAGGCCGTGCCGCCGCGCGACAGGCCCTGCGCCTGCTTGGCCATCCCGCCGTCGCCATCCCCGCTGGCCCGAACCGCCAGCCCCTCTGGCCCACGGGCATATCCGGCTCCATCTCGCATTCCGCAGGCATTGCCGTGGCCGCCCTGCGCCGGGGCGCGCCGCTCGGGCTGGATGTCGAACCGGATCAGGGGCTGGACCCTGATCTCTGGCCCGTGATCTGCGCCCCCGACGAACTGGCGGCCCTTCCAATCATGGATCGGGGCCACTATGTGCGTCAGGTCTTTTCGGCCAAGGAAGCCGCCTACAAGGCGCAGTTTCCGCTGACCGGCGCGCTGATCGGGTTTGATGCGATGACCGTACGGCTGACGGAGACAGGGTTCAGTGCACGGTTCTGCCGCCCCGTTGGCGGATTTGCCGCAGGGCAAGACATCCACGGCCGCATCCTGCGGTCTCAGGGCCTGATTTTCACGGGAGTATCATTATGAAACGCAGGAGTTTTATTGCTATCGGCGCTGCGGTTGTCGCTCTGGTCGCTGGGGCGGGCTGGTGGCGGCTCGCTCCGACCCCGGTCCCCGTGTTGCCGGGCCTGACCGATCAACAGATGTCCTCGCTCTATGCCGAACCGATGCCAGCCCCCGACGGGGCGCTGCGCGTCTACCACATCGGCCACAGCCTCGTGAACCGCGATATGCCCGCCATGCTGGCCCAACTTGCCGGCGAAGGTCACGGCTATGAAAGCCAGCTTGGCTGGGGCGCCACGCTGAAATCCCACTGGGGCGATGAACCGGTGAACGGCTTTGAACAGGAAAATGCCCACCCGCGCTACCGGGATGCGCGCGAGGCCGTCTCAAGCGGCGATTACGATGCCATCGTCCTGACCGAAATGGTCGAAATCCGCGACGCACTTCGCTACTTCGACAGTGGCCGTTACCTCGCGCAGTTCACCGAAGCCGCCCATTCGGCCCGCCCGGACACCCGCGTCTATCTCTATGAAACATGGCACCCTCTGGATGATCCCGAAGGCTGGCTTGAACGGCTTGATGCCGATCTGCCAGTGCACTGGGAAGCAGGCATCCTGCGCCCCGCGCTCTACAATCTGCCCGAAGGCACCCGCATCCATCTGATCCCTGCCGGTCAGGCCATGGCGGCCCTTGTGCGCGAGATCGAAGGGCGGGGTGGCGTGGGCAATGTGCGCGACCGCAACGATCTGTTCTCCGACCAGATCCATCTCAATGACATGGGCAACTACTTTGTCGCGCTGGTGCATTACGCCGTTCTCTACGGCTCCAGCCCCGAAGGACTGCCGCATCAACTCTTGCGCGCTGACGGCACCCCCGCCACTGCGCCAGACCCGGAAACCGCCCGCCTGATGCAGGATGTGGCGTGGCGAGTCGTGCGCAGCATCCCGGCCACGGGTGTGGGGCCCAATCCGCCATCCTGATATGCGACAGCGCAAATCCCGCAGGCCACGGTTGTGGCCTGCCTACGGGGCCTTGGAAAGGCCCAATAAAGGCTGTGATCTCTGCATCTTTCCGACAGCCTGTCCCGATCAATCCCGACGATGGCCTTTCCTTTGCCAAATTGCAGGATCAAACAGTGTTAACGATTTATGGAGAGCTCCGTGATTGACGTCTTCCGCCAGGTATTCTCCCTTCTCGACGCCCGGGAACGGCTGCGCTTCCTGTTCTTGACCCTGCTGATGGTCCTTGTCGCCCTGATTGAGGTGGCGGGCGTTTCCTCTGTCCTCATTTTGCTGAATGTGCTGGCAAACCCCGCCAGCATCACGACAAATCCCTGGTTGTCCTGGGCCTATGGCCTGTTCGATTTCCAAAGCAATTTCAGCTTCCAGGTCGCCCTTGCCCTGCTTGTGACCGGGGTGGTGATCTTCGGCCTGGCCATCAAGGCTGTTGGCAATTACACCATCGTCCGCTTCGGCTACATGCGCGGCGCATCCATCGCGACCCGCCTGCTTGGCCGCTATCTCAGCCAACCTTATGCGTGGTTTCTGGAACGCAACAGTTCGGAAACAAGCAAGAACGTCCTGACCGAAGTCGACGGACTGGTCGTGCGCGTCATCACACCCCTGCTGAGGCTGACCTCCAACATCATCCTCGTGCTGGCAACCATCGGCTTTCTCATGGTGGTGGACCCGCAGGTGACGCTTCTCTCCTCTGTCCTGCTGGGGGGCAGCTACGCGCTGATCTACCTGCGGATGCGCGGCAAGCTGCACCAAAGCGGAAAAGACATCATGACCACCCTGGAAATGCGCTATCGCATTGCCCAGGAAGCGACGGGTGGCATCAAGGATGTGAAACTCCTCAACCTTGAACCCGTCTATGGCGCCCAATTCGCCAAGGCGACACATCTCAGTGCACAGGCCGCAACCCGCGTCGGGATCATTTCCGAACTGCCGCGCTATTTCCTCGAAGCGATCACCTTCGGCGGCCTGCTCGCGCTTGTCCTGCTGCTTCTGTTCCGCAGCGATGGCAACATCGCGGGCATCGTTCCGACGCTGGGTATCTTTGCCTTTTCCGTCATGCGCCTGCTGCCCGCTTTGCAGCAGATCTACCATGGCCTTGCGACCATCCGGGGGGGAACGCCCGTTCTCCATTCCATCGCGGCCGATTACCACGCGGCCGGTACAGGCGGCACCTCAGCCGAGCCGACAACCCAGACCCTGCGCCTCGATGAAAAGCTGGATCTGGCCAAGGTTTCGTTCAAATACGCCTCCGCCGAACGTCAGGCGCTGAACGGGCTTGATCTGACGATCCCCGCCCGCACCACCATCGGCATCGTGGGTGGCACAGGGGCGGGCAAAACCACACTGATTGACCTGATCCTTGGCCTTCTCACCCCGGATTCCGGCGAAATCCGCGTCGATGGCACACTCGTCACACCCGATAACCTGCGGGCCTGGCAAAAGACGCTGGGCTATGTGCCGCAATCCATCTTCCTGACCGATGACACCATCGCCGCCAACATCGCCTTTGGCGTACCAAAAGATGCCATCGACCGCGCCGCTCTGGAACGTGCGGCCCGCGCTGCGGCCTTGCATGATTTCGTGACCACCGAACTTGCCCAAGGGTATGATACCATCGTCGGCGAACGCGGCGTCCGCCTCTCGGGCGGCCAGCGCCAGCGCATTGGCATTGCGCGCGCGCTCTATCGCTCGCCCTCGTTGCTGATCATGGACGAAGCCACCAGCGCACTCGACAACCTCACCGAACGCGTGGTGATGGAGGCGGTGCAGAACATCCGCGCCGACACGACGATCATCCTGATTGCGCACCGCCTGACAACGGTTCGCGGCTGCGACCGGATCTTCCTGATGGAAAAGGGCGGCATCGCGGCCTCTGGCACCTATGACGAACTGGTGCAGGACAACGCCACCTTCCGCGCCATGGCCGTAGGGGCCTAACGGCCCATCTGAACGGCTCCCCCCGCTGGCCTGCACCCGCGGGGCCGACCGTTCCCCTGTGTCACTTGTCTTCGTTGCCTACCCGGCGCACCGGGCGCGACGGCCCATGCCAGTCCGCACGCCAATCTGTGCCAGAAACCGGCGCGCTGCCTGATGTCTGCCGCGGCCGATCGGTCAGCACGCCCCAACTCCGCTTGGGTGTATCCGCCACCGGTCCCTCGGTCGGTTTCTCCGCCGGCGCCCGATAAAGGCAGAACCCCGCCAGCGCCCCGCCCACCAGCCAGGTGATCGGCGTCAGCGTCGCATTGGGCAACAGATCCAGCAGGTTCGCCGCCATCACCAATCCCAGACCCGCCGTCGCCGGCGTCAGCGCGGATGACCTGCGCCCGAAGGCCAGCATCAGCGTGGGCAAGGTCAGCAATCCGAACTGCGCGATATAACCCAACCAGCCATAGCTGCCGATCACGATGATCCAGACCCCGTCGGTCACACTCACCGCTCGGCCCGTCTCAGGATCAAAAAGCTGGTTGCGCCCCCATGTGCCCCATCCGGCAAAGGGTTTTTCTGCCGCGCGCGCGCCCAGTGCATCTTCATTGTCCAGCCGGAACTGAAGCGAGGCGGCCCGTTCCGCACTGACCCCCTCGGCCAAGGCGACAATCCGGTCGACCGGGATCAGATCCGCACTGCGCAAGATGGGATACAACAAAACCATTGCGGCAACCGCCCCCGCTATCAGCATCTGGCCGCGGGGGCCAAACAGCAGAACGACCGGCGCAAACAGCAGCGCAATCGCAAAGGCCCCAAGGCTGTTCGACAGGAACAGAACCACCAGCAGGTAAAAGCCCGCAAGCAGCCACTGGCCCGCCCGCTCCCCTTCAAACAGCCGCTGCCGCCACAATGCCCCCGCCGCGATGATCGACATCGCCACCATAATCGCCAACCACAGCCCGTGATGCAAAAAGACCACCGGCCTGAACCCGCCTGCCCGCATATGCTGTTCGAACAGATGCGGGAAAAAGCCGAAGAACATCACGTTCAACTGTGGGCTCATCCGGACTTCGAACAGGATCAGCAGGGAATAGAACAAAAGCCCCGTCACGATCACCTTCAGCAACACGACATGACTTTGCGGCGAGGCGAGGTATCGCATGGCCAGAAGGAATGGCAGTGCGATCAGCGCAAGCCTGCTGATGATCGATATGGCGTCATAGGGTTGCAGACCCGGCAACAAAAGCGGCCCGTAAACAAGCGGCTCCGGGTTCGTCAGCACCGTCATGATCGGCGAGACAAACAGAATAAGCACCAGCGGAAGGAACGGTCCCAGCCGCCACCCTTCACCAGAGTCGGACAGCGCCGCGCCCTGAACCGGCCCGCCGCGCGGATCACCCGCCCGGGCCGTCCCCATGCCAAAGGCCAGCAGCAGCGCCGCCGTCAGCGCCGGGATCACGTCCTTGTCGATGACGGGCATCAGCGGCAGGTCCACCCCTGCGCGCGTCGGCAAAAGCAGATAACCGGCAAGGATCGACCAGCACAGCGCCTCGATCCGGGGCAGAAAGCGGAACAGCAGATAAACTGCCAACGGCCAGCTGAAGACCACGACAAAGGCAAAGGCATTGGGCATCGGGGCGGGCCAACCTGTCGGAAAACGGTTCAATACTCGTTAACGCGCACTGTCGCACCAAATGGTCACCGCCGTCCACCCTGCGTGCGGCGCAAATGCCCGTCCCGGGATCAAATCTGCAGGACAACGCGGCAACGCGCCTTCACGCCCAAACCTTGCCGCTTCCGTATGGATCTGCACGGAAACGAGCTTCGCCAAAGCCCAGGTATTGTTGACCGAAAGGCACCACGGCCGCCATTCAAAATCTTAACAATTGCAAATGCCAAGTCTCCAAAGGCATGGTCCGGCAACGATTCCCGATCAACCCTGACCGGCCCAATGGCCGGGCGAAAGGATCCCGCCTGATGACCACAGATGTTGCCGTGATCATCGTGAACTATGGCACGGCAGACATGTCCATCGCCGCCGTCGACAGCGTGCTGCACCGCGCACCCGATGGCCTGACGGTCGAGGTGCACCTCGTCGACAATGCCTCTCCCGGCGATGATGCCGCGGTCTTGCGTCAGACTGCGCTGCGCTGGGGCGATGCCGTCACATTGCATCTGGAAACCACCAATCATGGCTTCGGACGCGGCAACAATGTCGTGCTGCACAAACTCGCCCAGCGTGCGGTCCCTCCGGCAAAGGTCTTTCTGCTCAACCCCGATGCGCGGCTTGAAACAAATGCCGTGGCGCAGCTTTCCGCCTTTCTTGACGAACACCCCAAGGCCGCTGTCGTGGGCAGCGCCATCCTGCACGAAGGCTCTCTCGCTCCGGCCACCTGCGCCTTCCGCTTCCCCGGCGCAATCTCGGAATTCGTCGATGCCGTGAATTTCGGCCCGCTCGCCCGGCTGTTCAAAACCAGAACCGTCGCCTTCCCGGCGGATATGCCCTTGCAACAGGTGGATTGGGTCTCGGGCGCGTCGATGATGGCGCGCATGGATGCGCTGACGGCTGTGGGTTTCTTCGACCCCGATTTCTTTCTCTATTTCGAAGAGGTTGATCTGATGCACCGGCTGAAACGCCGGGACTGGCAGGTCTGGCACCTGCCGCAGGCAAAAGTTGTTCATGTTGCCGGTGCGGCCACGGGCGTCACGCGCGTCACCGATGAACGCCCCCCGCTTCCTGCCTATTGGTACAACAGTTGGCGGATGTATTTCGAAAAGCAGCACGGCCGCACCGGCGCGCGCCTCACCGCCTTTGCCCGCCTCTCGGGCACAATGCTTGGCAATCTGATCAGCCGCCTGCGCCGCAAACCGTCCTCCAGCCCGCGCAATTTCGTGGCGGATTTCCGTCGCCATGTCGTAGGCCCGCTGTTCCGGCGCAGCGACGCTGAACAAAATGTCTGACAGGCGGCCATGACCTCCGGCCCACGCATCGCCGCCGTTCTGATCGGCCGCAACGAAGGTGCACGCCTTGTGGCGGCGCTTGCCGCCATCCCGCGCGATGTCTTTCCCGTCGTTTACGTCGATTCCGGCTCCACCGACGGGTCGGTTGCCGCAGCCATCGCTGCAGGGGCACGGGTGGTCAATCTGGACATGTCCCGCCCCTTTACCGCTGCCCGCGCCCGCAACGAAGGGTTTGCCGCACTCGGGACCGACACCCCCGAATTCGTGCAATTCATCGACGGTGATTGCAGCCTTGATCCGGGCTGGCTGCCAACCGCCACCGCATTCCTGCAAGACACCCCTGCAGCAGCCGTTGCCTGCGGCCGCCGCCGCGAACGCTTTCCCAACGCATCCATCTGGAACCGCCTCTGCGACGAGGAATGGGATACCCCCATCGGCAAGGCGCTTGCCTGCGGCGGAGATGCCCTGTTCCGCACATCGGCCTTTGCGGCGGCGGGCGGCTACAATCCCACCCTCATCGCGGGCGAGGAACCGGAACTTTGCGTGCGCCTTCGCGCTGCGGGATGGGAAATCTGGCGTCTCGACGCGGAAATGACTCTGCACGACGCTGCCATGACCCGCTTCAGCCAATGGTGGAAACGGATGCGCCGCGCGGGCCACGCCTTTGCCGAAGGTGCCGCCCTGCATGGTGCCCCGCCCGAACGCCATTTCGTGCCGGAAACCCGGCGTGCGCTCATCTGGGGGGCTTTCTTTCCGCTCGCAGGTCTTCTCGGCGCGGCTGTCACGCCTTGGGCGCTGCTGCTCTGGCTTGCCCTTCCGCTTCAGATCCTGCGGCTTGCCCCGCGGATGGGCCTCACCCGTGCCGCCTTTCTTACAATCGGAAAGATCCCCGAAGCGATGGGAATCGCGGAATACTGGGTTCGCCGTCTGTCAGGCCGCCGTGCCGGGCTGATCGAATACAAATAGCCCCTCACCCCCGCCCCTGACGGCGCGCCGCCAACGCCAGTCCCGGCAGGACCACCGCGCAGTCGAAATAGCGCTTCGCCAGACGGCGCGGGTTGCTCAGCATCCGCCACAGCCATTCCATCGCGATCCGCCGCACCCAAAGCGGCGCCCGCATCTGGTGCCCGACGATGAAATCCAGCCCCGCGCCGATGGACAGGAAACCCAGCCCCGGATGCCGCGCGACACCACGCGCTGCCAGCACCTCCTGTTTCGGCGCGCCCAGCGCCAAAAGACAGATACGCGCCCCGGAAGCGGCCACCTTGTCCAGCAACGCATCCGCCGCCGTGCTTTCCGGGTCAAACCCCATCGGCGGCGCGATGCAGGCAGCAACCTTCAACCCGGGATGATCCGCCTCCAGCCGCGCGGCCGCCGCACGCAGCACAGGCTCGGTCGATCCGAACAGGGCAATGGCCACCCCCTTCCGCGCCGCCAGCGCCACCACCGGCGTGATCAATTCCGATCCCGGCACCAGCCGGACATCTCCGCGCCCCGCCAGATGCGACAACCACACCACCGGATTGCCATCCGCCACGACATGCGTCTGCGCCGCATAGGCGCGGCGAAACAACGGTTCGCGCCGCAACTTCACGATGTGGTCAAGGTTAAGTGTCGCCACGGCAAAACCCTGCCCGCGATCCAGCCTTTCCCCCATATCGGCCAGCAAGGCGGCTGCCGTCGGCACATCCACCAGCCGCAGCACACCCGCCCCCGCCAGTTCCTCTGCCCGCGGTCGCCCTGATGGCGCATTGCTTGCCATGATGTCCTGCTTGATATTTACACTCGTTACCGAAAGGCTTGGCCGACTCCGCGCTTCTTGTCCAGACAGCAGCGCTTGTCCCGCCCGTCCTGATGCCTTTGCTGCGCGCCCCTGCCTTGTTCCGTGGAATGCCGATGACCGAAACCGCTGCCGAACCCGCCCTCAGCGTTGTCATCGCTGCCCGCAACGAAGAGGGGTATATCGACACCTGCCTCAGGGGCCTTCTGGCGCAGCAGGACGTGCCAGAAGGCCCGGTCGAGGTGATCGTCGCCGCCAATGCCTGCACCGATGCGACCGTCGTCCGCGCCCGCGCCCATGCCCCGGCCTTTGCCGCCCGTGGCTGGCGGCTCGATGTGCTGGATCTGGCCCAGGGTGGTAAACTCGGTGCACTTGCGGCAGGCGAAGGCGCGGCTCGGGGGCGCGCGCTGGCCTATCTGGATGCCGATGTCATCTGCGACCCGCCGCTGCTGGCCCAAATCGTTGCCGCGCTCGACGTTTCCGCCCCCCGCTATGCCACCGGGACTCTGTCAGTCGCCCGGGCGAAATCGCCGATCACCCGCGCCTATGCCCGCATCTGGACCCGGCTGCCCTTTGTCAAAAGCGGGGCCGTCGGCGCGGGCCTGTTTGCGATGAACCGCTCCGGTCGCGCCCGTTGGGGAGCCTGGCCTGCGATCATCTCGGACGATACATTTGCCCGCCTGCACTTCGCCCCTTCGGAACGGATCGAGGTGCCCGCGCGCTATCACTGGCCCATGGTCGAGGGTTTTGCCAATCTTGTCCGCGTTCGACGTCGGCAGGATGCGGGCGTGGCCGAAATTGCGCGGCTCTATCCCGCCTTGCTGAAGAATGAGGCAAAGTCCCCCCTCACCCGGCCCGATCTGCTGCGCCTTGCCCTGACCGATCCGCCGGGTCTGGCGGTCTATCTCGCCGTGCATATCGCCGTGCGCCTGCGCCCCGCGTCAGCAAACTGGACCCGAGGGCGTTAGCGGGTCTCCGCCTTGCGCGCACGAAAGACGGTTTCCCCGGCCCGCCGTTCCGGTGGCCCCACCATTGTCAGGCCTGCTTCGCGCAGCAGGCCCACAATGGCCCAACGGGCCGGATAGATGGGATAGGCGGTCGTCCATTTGCTTGGACGCACCAGAATCTTGCGCCGCATAACCATGTAACTCGCCGTATTCACGACCGTGACGACATAGTTTTTCGCCGCCGAAAGCCCGGTCAGCACCTCGTGGGCCGACCCCAGAAGATACCGGCTCCAGGTGCCGCTGATCAGCACGACCTCACCTCCGGGCCGCAGGACGCGGGCGATTTCACGAAAGGCGGGCACCATGTCGAAATACTGATGCGCCGAAACGCAAATCACCGTGTCAAACTGCTCCGCCTCAAAAGGCAACGCCTCGGCACGTCCATCCCTGGCCACCACGTGGCTCAGGCCCTCCACCTCGGCCAGAACCCCACCAATCTGGCGATAGATCGCAACCGGCTCCAGCCCCGTCACTGTTTCGCTAACCTGCGCGAGCGACATCAGGTTCATCCCGCTGCCGCTGCCGATCTCCAGAACATTCCGCCCGGCCAGCGCTTCGCGGACCACCTCGGGAATGGCATCGGCGAATGGCAGCTTCCGCCCACGTTCGCGCCAGAAAAAATACTCGCGCAGGGAATCCGCCGCAAACCAACCTATCGGGGTCAATGCCGCGCGATCTGCATATACCCAGCCCAGACGCTCTGCCTTATGGCGCGTCTGTGCCGCCACTGAAACGTCGGCTTGCCCTTCCTGAAGCGCCTTCAAATAGATCGCCACAGTCAGCGGATCACTTTCGTGCAAAAGCGTCCGTACCTGCATCAGGTCGCTACCAGCCAACTCCATCGGACCCCCAAAGAACACCAGCCGACCGATGCTAAAGTCGCTTGGGGCAGGAGCAAAGCAAAATGTTGGGCCCAAAATTCGCGGCAGGGTATTGAACTTCGCGCCCGCAGCGCAAACCTTTGTTAACGAACAAAAGGCCGCTTCAGGAGCGTTCGTTTCGGCATGGCTTGCGGCCTTGTTGCAGCGTGGCAGGTCCGGACGCACAGGAAAAAAGCCGACGCTACGGCAGGCAAGATGGGGATTTGAACGTGTTGACGGGAATTCAAGGGCGGATCGGCAGCGGAATCGTTGCGCTTGTAATGGCTGCGGTCACATCCTCCATGGCTTACGCTCAGGATCCGATGCCACCGCGTGAGGCAAGCCCCGTCACCGTCCGGCAGATCCACAGCGGTCACAGCCTCTCTGACATCTACGGCTCCAACCCTTGGCCCGGGCGCCTTATTCTGGCGACCGAAAAGGTGCGCGGATCGCGTCCCTATGACACGATCATGCGGTCGAACATTCCCGGATCGCCCCTGCACTGGCGCTGGAACAATCCGACCGAATACCCCGACGCCCGCCAGAACATCGACGATTTTGAACTTCTCGTTATCACCGAAGGTGTCCCCTTCACGAACAACGATGGCTATTTTCAAAAGGACACGCTCGACGTTTTGGACCAATGGGTCGCCAATACCTGGGAAAAGGGCAATGGTGGCAAGGGTGCCGAACTGATGCTCTATTCCACCTGGACCTTCTGGCGACATTCAGGCACGCCCCCCGAATATGACCCCGAACCCGATGTCCCCTTCCGGGAACGGTTGGAAATCGACGGCGCGCGCTGGGAACGGATGCAAGACCACGCCAACGCCAACCGCCCCGAAGGCATGCCGCCCATCTACATGATCCCCGGTCACCGGATGATGATGCGGATCTATGATGACATAAAGGCGGGCGTCGCCCCCGGTTTCGAGTCTATCGGTGATATCTTCGCCGATGACATCCACCCCAACGAAATCGGCCAATATGCCATCACAACGCTGGTCTATGCCGTGATCTATCAGCGCAACCCGCGCGAATTGCCCGATCGACTGGCTGTTCCCGGCGACACGCTGTCGTCAGAACAGGCCCGCTATTTCAAACAGATCGCGTGGGAAGTCGCCACAGGCTACGATCGCTCCGGCGTGCCCGCGAACTGATCCAGCGATCCGTCACAACGGCCCGCAACGGGTGCTGGAACCGTTGGTGCAAAATGGATGACCGCTCGGCGCATCCCTGACTTCGCCCGAAACGCAAGGCGCGGCCTGACCGAAGGGCCGCGCGATCGCCTCTCCGTGCCACAGGAAACTGCCCGATATCAGGCGCCCGCGATCAACCGCGCCAATCCGTCTTCCAGCCGCATATCCGCAGTCACGCCCAGCACATCCCGCGACCGCCCCGGATCGCCCAGCGATTCCCGGATATCACCCACCCTCGGCTCGGCATGGTTCACCACTGCCAGCACGCCATGCAACCGCGCCAGCGTGTCGATCAACTCCAGCAGTGTCGTCGTCCGCCCGGTGCAGATGTTGAACACCTGCCCCGCTGCCTCTGGCGCCCGGGCCATCCCGGCCAGCAGGAACCGCACGACATCGGCCACAAACACGAAATCCCGCGTCTGCTTCCCATCGCCAAAAACCGTGACAGGCAGCCCCTGCGCCAACCGGTTGTTGAAGATCGAGATCACCCCCGAATAGGCCGATGATGGGTCTTGCCGCGGCCCATATATGTTGAACGGGCGCAGCCCCACGGTCGGCACGCCATGCACGCTCATGGCAATCCGGCCATGCAGTTCCGATCCCAACTTGTCCACGCCATAGGCCGTTTGCGGGCGCGGCGCGCGCGTCTCATCGACCGCGCCCGACCCTGCATCGCCATAGATCGCCGCGGATGAGGTATAGACCACCGGCACCCGCCCCGCCCGCGCTGCCGCCTCGAACACTGTCACTGTTCCGGTCTGGTTGGTCAGATGCCCTTCGCGCCAATGCTCGTTGCAATAGGCGACCGACGCGATTCCCGCCAGATGGAACACCCCCGCGCAGCCCGCAATCGCCCGCGTCACCGCGTCGGGATCGGACACGTCCCCCTCGATCACACGCACCTCGGGCGAAAGATTGGCCCGCTTGCCGGTCGACAGGTTGTCCAGGACCACCACCCCATCGCCTCGCGCCAGCAGCGCATCCGCCAGATGCGATCCGATGAACCCACACCCCCCGGTAATCAGAAAATCCGCCATACCCTGCGCCCCGCCTTCAAATCCCGATCATCCGCAGGCGCAACCGCGCCGCATCGTCATGCCGTCCCACGGCCACGCGCGGCAGGGCGAACAGGTCCGCCCCCTGCCGCCACAGCCCGCCATCCAGCGCCGTGGCCGTGGCAAAACCCAAACCCGCCGCCTGCGCCCGCAACGCCGCCGTGTGGTTGCCGTTGGGCCAGGCGAAATGCGCCACCGCCTGCCCTGTCCAGTCGCGCAACAGATCGCGCGACTGCGCCATGCTGGCCGCCGCCTCTGCCATGGCCAACTGATCCAGCAGGTTGTGGCAATGGCTATGCGCCCCGATCGTCACCCAGGGGCTTGCCGCCAGCGCATCCAGTTCTGCCCGCGTCAGCGGCGCCAGCGGCGCGCGTCCCGCAGGCAGCGGATGCGCGGCCACGATCCCGTCCGTCAGGGCCTCGCGCCGTGCCGGATCGACGGTTTTCATCACCTCCAGCAGCCCGCCCAGCACCGCCCAGCGCGCATTGCCCGGCGCAGCGGGCAGATCCCACGCCCCAAGCCCCGGCACCGTCACGTGATGCGCGCCAATCCCCAGCGCACCCATCACCCGGTCAAACCAGTAGGGCTTCCCGCTTTCGATCTGTGCCGTGGCCACATAAACCAGCACCGGCACATGCAGCTCGTCCAGCATCGGCAGCAAATACCGAAACAGCCCCGCCTCGCCATCGTCAAAGGTCAGCACCGCCCGTGGTCGCCCACCGCCCCCCCGGCACGGCCCATCGGCCAGCGCCTGATCCAGCGAAACGATTTCATACCCCTCGGCCAGCATGGCCAGATGCGCCCGGAAATCCGCCGCCCGCAGCACGGTCCATGCATCCGGCCCGCCCTGATCCGGCCCCAGCGTGTGATAGCACAGCACAGTCACCGGATCGCCCGCCAAGGCCCTTGCCCGCAGCACCCCACGCAACGGTGCTGTCCCCAGCGCCCCCCGCGCCAGCCGCTTCAGCACAGCCGTCACGCCTTGTGTCCCTCGGCGAACAGCGCGGCCAGCTTTGCGGCCTCGGTGTCGATGTGATGCCGCGCCCGTGCCCGTGCCATCCCGGCGCGCCCCATCTCATCCAGCCGTGCATGGGGCATGGACAGCGCGCTGTCCATCGCGGCGGCCAGACTGTCGATCTCGCCCGCCGGCACAAGCCAGCCGGTTCGCCCCGCCTCCACCAGTTCCGGGATACCGGCGATATAGGTGGAAATCACCGCCCGCCCCTGCGCCATCGCCTCCATCAGCACGACGGGCAGGCCCTCCATCAGGCTGGGCTGCACCACGATCGTGGCCTGCGTGATCAACCGCCGTACCTCGTCGCTGCCGATCCATCCGGTGATCTGCACCCGGCCCTCCAGTCGCAGGTCACGGATGCGCCCCTCGATCAGCGCGCGGAACTCGCCATCCCCGGCAAAGACCAGCTTCACGCCGGGCCGGTCCAGCTTGGCAAATGCCTCCAGCAGCGTCAGATGCCCCTTTTCCGCACATAACCGCCCGATGCATAACAGCACCGGCTCTGCCGGCAACTCCGCCGGTGCCTCGGCAAAGAACCCCTCATCCAGCCCGCAATGCACCACCTTCAGCTTCGGCCAGTCGACAGCCGGAAGAACCCGCATCAATTGCGCGCGGGTATAGCTGCTGACCGTCACCACGAACCGCGCCGCCGCGGTCTTGCGCGGAAAGGACAGCACGCGCGCATTGTCGGACTCGTCCGCACCATGCACCGTGAAACTGTAGGACGGCCCGCCCAACAGGCGCAGCAGATGCGCCACATCCGCCGAATTGGTTCCGAAATGCGCGTGCAGATGGCTGACAGTCTCGCCCTCCAGCCACAGCCGCAACCGGCAGGCATGGGCAAGCCAGATCAGGTGATAGGGCCATGGCCGCACTGACCGTCGCGACATCGCAAGCGCCGCCTTAAGCGCGGTCCACACCGCCCCTGGTCGGCGCAGGACATTGGTCACCACCGCCGCCGCAAGCGGGCCAATACCATCCTTCAATACATAGCGCGTTTGCGCCTTTTCGGCGTGATCCAGCGGGTCGACGACTTCGGCATCCCAACCCCGGATCGAAAATCGCAGGACCGTCACCCCCTGCCGCTCCAGCGCAAGGATCTCGCGCCGAATGAAGGTATGGCTCACCTTGGGATATTGATTGACCAGATAGGCCACACGAAGCGCGCCATGCGGACCCGAGCTTTGGGCTTGGGGGCGGGAATCAACTGTCACAGTGCTCTCCCGTCAATCCCGCCGCAGCGTGGCTGACTTAAAGAAAAACTCGGCAATTCCGCCATGATCAGTCGCCCCGCGCCCGTGTCAGATGCGTCCGGATCAACTCGGCGCGATGGTGAAACACCGTTTCATCGTCAAACTGTTCGCCGTCCCGTGCCGCGCGCCGGACAAGGTCGGCTAGATCGCCGCGATGGCCCGCCAAGGCCGCCATGGCTTCGGTCAGGGCAGACACGTCGTTTCGCGCCACCAGACGCCCGCCGCCGTGTTCCGCGATCAAGTCCTTCGGAAAGGCACTCTCATACCCCACGATCGGCGTGCCGCTCATCAAAGCCTCGATCAGGCAGCGTGGTGACTCCGGGGTCTTGTGGCAGAACAGCATGACATGCGCGTCGCGCAGCGTCTCAAGGATCGCCCCGCGATCCCGCACAAATCCGGGCAGGCTGACCCGCCCGGCCAGTGGCCCTTTCTCGATCCGGGCACGCATCGCCTCAAGCTCGCTGCCCTCGCCCAGCCAGGAAGCCTCGAACGCGATGCCTTTGCGCGCCAGCCCTTCCAGCACGGCAAGCCAATCCTGCGGCCCCTTCATCGCATCCGCCCGCCCCATGTAGCAGATCTTCAGGGGGCCCGCCGTTGCCGCATCCGCCTTTGCGCTCAGCCGCTCTGGCGAAATATGATCTGACTTGCGGATATGGATATCATGCACGACCTGCGGATTTCGGCTCCACGGCGCATAGGTCTCAAATGTCTCGCGCCCATGAAACAGGCCAAGCTCCGCCCGGCGGATCAGAAAGCGCTCCAGCCAGACCATCGGCCAGTAATAAAGCCGCGCCTGCAACCAGCGCTTCCACGGGCCGGACCGCGTGCTTTGCAGCACAACCTGGGATTCGACACGGTCCGTCCAGACATAGAATGGCAGCCCCATCCGATGGGCCAGATACGCGCTCACAGATCCCCAATCCCCGAACAACCCCCCGATGGCAAACCCCAGGTAATCCGCGCGCCGGATTGCATCGCGCAGTTTGGGCACATTGCCCGGCAACGCGCGCAGGAAACGGTCAGGCCGATAGGCTTCGGGAACGGTGACGATCTCGATCCGCTCCATCGCCGCGCCCACTTCGGCATAAAGCGGCACCCAGGCCGCTGGTGGCGGACCTTCGGCCACCGGGATCACGACGATCAGCCGCCTGAAATTGTCAGCCCAAAGCCGCAGGCCATTGCAGGCCTGATTTTCCAGAAAGAGTTCACCGTCAACCTGGTGCAACGGAACCGAAACATAGATCAGCAACGTCTCTGATCTTGCGCCATCCCCGACGCCTTGCGCAGTCTGCTGGCCGCGCATGAATTCGTCATGCTGCGCCGGGACGAACGCATCAATACCCGGCATAGCTATAGCCATCCTGATCGCCCATAAACCTGCACTTGTTCAGCACAACACCCAGCACCGTGGTATGATCCGCCAGTTCCTTTCCGGCGCGGTCGATCTCCGAAACCGTGGTCTTCTCGCTTGCCGCCACCATCAGGGCGCAATCGATCTGGTCCAGAAAGGCCATCGTGTCGTCGATCACCAATAAGGGCGGCATGTCGAACAAGATCACATCCGGCTTGTAGCGTTCCTCGATCGCATCGACCGCCGCCGCCGCCTGCGTCGATGACAGCAGTTCGGCCGGGTTGGCCACTGGCGCAGAACTCACACCGAAAGCCAGATTCGTCCCGAACCGCACCAGCCCGCGCTCGGGTGGTTCTGTTCCGGCCAGCACCGCCGCCATCCGCGCCCCGCCTTCCAGCCCCAGCGTCTTCATCATCGCCGGGCGGCGCAGGTCCATCTCCAGCACCAGCACCCGCAATTCCGATTGCCGCGCCAGGCTGAAGGCCAGGTTGACGCAGGTCGTCGTCTTGCCGCAGGCCCCCCCGGGCGAGGTGACGGCCACCCGCGTCCAGTTCTGTTCGCGCAAGTGACGCATCAAATTGGTCCGCATCAGATCATAGGCCGTGGCCTGATTGCCGGGCTGATGCGCCACGATCCGGACCATCTCGAAATGCCGCTGATCAATGACCGCCGCCGGCAAGGCAGACCAAGCCGCGATCACACCCGTGTCCTGCGTGGCCGGCGGTTGCGACAAGGGCACCGTCAGCGATGTGCCCTGCTGGCGTGCAGCGCGGCCCTTGGCGATGGCAGACTGGATACGCTCCATGATGGATTACCTCAATTCTCGGGCTGCCCGGCCTGCGTCAGGCCCGGGGTTGCAACGGCAGAGTCGACGGGATCCTCGCCAGATGTCAGAAACAAGCTGAAGACATAAAGCATCACCGGCAGGCAGATCACCGCGACCACCGTTCCCGCGATCAGCCGCATCTTCTGGCTGCGATGCTCGTCTTCCGTCTCGATATAGGGGATCGTCCCGAATGGCGTGATGCCCAGCGCGCTGACCAGTTCCGCCGGGCGGCGCACCGTCCGGTTCAGCAGGTCCATCAGGAACAGCATCACCAGTGTCAGCACACCCCCGGCACCAAAGCCCGCCGCCACGATCAGGTTGCGGTTCGGGGCTGCCGGTTCCGAAGGCTCCACCGCCGGATCCACCACGATGATCCGCTGCCCGCGCGAGGTTACCTCGATCCGGTCACCCATCCGCGCATCGGCAAGGCTCTGGACCGCCTGGTCGTATTGCACGCGCAAATTTTCGAAATCGCTCCGCAACTCACCCAGAACAATCGCATTCTCCGGCGTCGCCTCGATGGATTGCTGGATCTCGACAAGCTCTTCCTCAAGCAACCGCTTCTGCTCGGCCATAAAGGCGATCTGCCCGTCGATATCGGTCACCTGCAAATCAAAGGTCGTCAGGGCTCCTTCTCCAGTGCCCCCACCCAATTGCTGACGCACCGCCTCTTCCAGCGCGGCCACCTGCGTCTGCAAGGCACGAACGCGCGGGTTCTGCGGCGCATAAAGCACCAGCGCCGAAGCCAGTTCCTGGCGCAATTCCTCAAGCCGGGCCTGTTCGGGCGACATGTCTTCCAACGAAGATCCAACCCGACCGGTCCGGTCATACAGGTCTTCCAGACGCTGGCGACGGTCGCGCAGACCTGCCAGTTCGCGATCTACCTGCAACAGCCGCTCCTGCTGCGCCGATTGACGGGTCCGGCGATATTCAAGACTCTCTGGCAGCGAGTCGCGATTGGCCTGCTCGAATTCCAGAATGCGCGCATTCTGTTGCGCGATTTCGGTGCTCAGCCGCTCGACCTCCTGCTGAAAGAAATCCAGCGTCCCGCCCGAAGCGCCGGTCCGCAGTTCCACGTTCTGCCGCAGGATCTGATCGACAAGCGCATTCGTGACCGCCGCCGATTTCACCGGATCAGGCGCATCAAAAGACACCGCCACCACGCCCGTCCGCAATTCCATCGGCGGCATCACCATGGCGATCCGGTCGCGCATGTCGGCCACCCTGGCATCATCAGGCATGTCCGGCGCGTCGGCATAGATGTCGAAGGTTCTCGACAGTTCCAGAAGATTGGCGCTGGTCATGATGCGCTGCTGGATGGCTATCAGCACTTCGGTCGGCGTTGACCGCACCGTCGACGCCGCCAGTTCGTCGGGGATCTGCGGGCTTTCCACCAGCAACCGCGCCTCGGCCCGATAAACCGGCGGCAGCGTATAGGCCAGAAACACCCCTACCATCGTTGTCACGATAAAGATCGCCACCACAAAAGGCAGCCGTCGCACCAATAGCGAAAGGTAGAACCTCAGATCGAACGTCTTCGTCATTGCGCACCCTTGGGGTCGTCTGTGTCGACGGGAAAAAAGGCCCCGTCCTGCAACACGTCATTGATGATGGCGGGGTCCACAGATTTGCGGCCCGCAGTAAAGGCATAGACCAGCGCAAGATCGCACAGCCGGTTCACCATGCGGGGCACCCCGCCCGTCTTTTCGTGGATCAGGGTCACTGCATCCGCGGTGAACAAGCGTCGCGTCCGCCCCGCCACCTTCAGGCGGTGCTGGATGTAATCGCGCATCGTGGGCAGATCCATCGCCGGAAGATGGAACAGGGCGGCCACGCGCTGGGCAAACTGGCGCATGTCCTTGCGTCCCACGATGTCGCGCAGCTCGGGCTGCCCAACCAGCACCAGCTGCAACAGCACATCGCGCCCGGTATTGATATTGGTGAACATCCGCAACTCTTCCAGCGCGGCCCGGTCAAGGTTCTGCGCCTCGTCAAAGATCAGGATCACCCGATGACCGGCGGCATACTCGCTGATCACGAAATTCTGGAACCGCGAGAACAGGTCGACATAGGTATCTTCAGGTACCGCCGGCAGATCCAGCGACATCAGCACCCAGCGCAGCAATTCCTCGCGCGACCCGATGGGGTTCGAGACAAGCCCGACCTGCACTTCGGGAACCAGCGACCGCAGCAGATGCTGCAACAGGGTGGTCTTTCCCGCCCCCACTTCGCCCGTGATCAGCGTGATCGGCGCATGGGTCATCACCCCATATTCCAGCATGGCATAGGCCCGCTTGTGTGAAGGCGACCAGAACAGGAAATCGGGGTCAGGCGTCAGGGAAAAGGGCTGCGCGGTCAGACCAAAATGCTCTGTGTAGATATCCAGCGAGGCAAGCACGTTCTTGCCTCCCGCCATTGGCTCAGGCTCGGCACGCTGGGCCGCCACCTGCCCGCGCGGCTTGCGCCGGGTGCCGACCGTCGGCAGCTGCGGGATTTCTTCCGCCGTCGGCGTCCGTGGCATAGGCGGTTCGGCCCGCACGGCCTTGCGCTCTTCCTCTTCAACGGCGGCATCGTTCCAGCCACGGCCGACAAATCGGCTCAGCCCCGGAATGACACTCCACACGCGCGCTTTTCTCATGGCATGCCCCGATCCAGCCCGAACATGGAGCTGGTCCGGCAGGCTTGCACGCAAAACGCCTCCCGTTTCGACGAACCGTCCACGGGGCAACACAACACGATGTAAGTCAGCGGCAGCACGGTGCGCATTCAATCCAGTTCACCACGCGCGGGGCGTGATCCGTTCAAGTCATCACGGGTCCGCGCGATCAGGCCCCGAAGGACCGAATCGGCATGACCCAAGCAAAATTAAACACTGGTTAACACTACTTTCGGCTCATATTCACCCTGTCAGGGCGAACTGGCCGCACTCAAACGGAAGAATGCGGCGTCACATCGTCAATCCCATGTCCCCCACGCGGCCTTACAATGACCCTGGCAAGCGCCCGACGGGTGGTGGCTTCTGCAACCTGTGCCGCCCAACAGCGCCCCGACGCGGATCATCACCACCGAATTTCCCAACCTTTGCAGGGCCCTGTGCGGACATGGCTGAAACCCGCCGGTTGATGCCTCCATGCCGCCCTATTTTTGCCACGAATCAACGCAAAGGTTATGGTGTTGAGACAAAGGTAACGTGGCGCAGGGGGAAACACTGCATGATGGCCGGACTGCTGATCATCTCCATGATTTCGGGCGCTGCGGCATCGGTCGTGGCCTTGGCAATGTCGCAGCCCGTCTGGGTTGCACTCGCGGCCTACCCAGTCACCGGCACGATCACGCTGTTCTCAGCCGCCGTCCTGCTGGGACTGCGCGCATCGAACGGGTCGCGGCAAGCAGGCTTTGGTCGCCTCTCGGCCGCCCCGGCACGCGCACCGCACTGAACCGCGCAACCAACCGCGATCAGATTGCGTCACGTCACGGGCAGATCACTGCCCCGTTCCGCGCAGCACAACACCCACCGTCGCCACAATCACTCGCATATCCGTAAAGAGGGTCACCTTCTGCTCATAGGCCGCGTCAAATTCCGCGCGCTGGGCAAAAGTGGATTCATTACGGTCCGACACCTGCCACAGGCCGGTAAGGCCGGGACGCAGGCTGAAATACGCGCTGCCAGAATACAGCGACCGCTGCTCGGTCATCATCGGGCGCGGCCCGACCAGGCTCATGTCGCCCTTCAACACGTTCCACAGTTGCGGCAGCTCATCCAGCGATGACTTGCGCAGCAGATGCCCCACCACGGTAATCCGCGGATCGGAGGTCAGCTTCTGATAAGCGTCCCATTCCTGACGCGCTTCGGCATTGTCGGCCAGATACTGTTCCAGATGCGCCTTGGCATCGGGTACCATCGTGCGCAGCTTCCACAGCTTGAACACCCGCCCGCCGCGGCCAACCCGCTCCTGCAGGTAGAACGGCGAATGGCCGTCCCGTGCGATCATGATCGCAAGCATCACCACCACCGGCAGCACAATGGGCAGGGCAAGAATGACAAGAACGATATCCAGAACCCGCTTGCAGCAGTTCCTGTAGATCCCGCCGCGGCGCGGCGCTGTCCGGGCCGCCTGCTTGGCGGTCCCCGGACGTTCGAAATCTGTCAAACCATCGTGAATTCGTGTGCTCATCGTCAGAGCCTCCTGCAGCGGATCTTTGGACGTAACGCGGCCAGTCAGCTGAAAAGCCGTCAGACAGGTCGCGTTCGAAAACCGGCTTTAGCGCGGCCGCGCCGCAAGCCGGGTCAGCGTTGACCCTTAACCGGTGTTCGCAATCCGTTGCTGCGCGGGAAGGCGCAGATCACCAGGCAGACCGGGCAGCTCGGTCATCTGGTCTTGAAAAAGAACCTTGTGCAGCATGTCATTCCTACTTGCAGTGTCGGGTCGTTTGGTTCGACCGCGTTCCATTGCCCCCACTTGTTAACCTATCTTAATTTCGACCTTGGTCTAAACGAAAGTTTGGGTTTTGCCGCCTTTGGGTCATAGTTTTGCCGCGATTGGCCCCAGCAATCGCTGATAATTCAAAGGTTTTCGGGCTATTCGTTGCCAATTTGGGAACAGAGCCGATTTTTCCCTGCGTCAACTTGGCCGGAATTCTGTCAAAACCAAGGCGCGGCATCCGATGGAATTCTCGTTCAGGTTGATTGCCCCCACAAGTCGATAACCAACGGTTATTCGCTTGCTACCGAATGATTCGGTTTTTCGTGCTTCCAGTCGCTGTGGTTTTGCCCCTGCCAACAAGATATGCCCTGCCTGCTTGGCTGTCGGCGGCAGGCCGCCGATAGTCAGAAAACTGCAAGCCATCGGTCCGGATCACCTCAGGGTTGCAATTACGCATGACCTTTTCACCTGAAAAACAACCAGCCATCCCCAGCAGGGACTGGCCCGCCGTTCAAATGGTCAAGGCCCGCCCGGCCAATAATGGGCCGATGTCCGAAAAGGATAAACGGGCTCAAAAACTGTGAATCGACCCTCGCCCGTGAAATCGGCTACAAGAAATGCAGAATTAACTAAAGTTACGAAGGACAAGTCATGCCGCGCGTTCTCCCGCTCCACACCTCGCTTGCGGCACTGCTCTGCGCCAGCCTCCTCCCCGCACCCGCCCCCGCACAAGAGGCGACAGGCGTGGCCGATCCGACCGTGTCATGGGGCCTCGCAACCCTGTCGGACTGGGATACCGCGATGCCCTTTCTCGACATCGCGCGCACCATGCGCCCGTTCTTCGCCTATTCGGGCGACACATGGCAGGCACTCGATCACAAAACGCTCGTCGAAGGCGGCTACATTGATGAAGACGGCTATCCGATCCGCATCCCCCAAGGGGTCGAAGGTCTCCGCTCCACTTGGGCCTGGAACGACAGTCTGGGAACAGACCAGCGTAAAGGCCTCTACATCCTGACCTATGAGGGTCGTGGAAACATCACCATCGGCGGTTCGGCCAAAACCGTCCGGAACGCACCCGGCCGGATCGTCTTTGAAAACCCCACAGGCGCCGGCTTCTGGCTCAACATCACAGGCATCGACCCGGGCAACCATATCCGCGCCATCTCTGTTCTGCGCGCCGATCACGTCGCACTGGCCGAGGCGGGGGCGGTCTTTCATCCCGATTGGCTCGCGCTGGTCAAGGATGCCCGTGAACTGCGCTTCATGGACTGGATGAACACCAACAACTCAAAAGCCGTCAGCTGGGCCGACAGACCCCGCCCGCAAAACGCCACCTGGACGGAAATCGGCGCTCCGGTCGAACTCATGGTCCGACTTGCAAACGAAACCGGGACCGATCCGTGGTTCACCATGCCGCATACTGTCGACGCCGACTATGTCCGCCAATTCGCCACCTATGTGCGCGACAACCTCGACCCGCGCCTGAAGGTCCATGTCGAAAACTCGAACGAAACCTGGAACGCCGCGTTCGAGCAATTCAACTGGTTGCGCGAACAGGCCATCGCAGAATGGGGTGACGAGGTTTCGGAAGATTGGGAAACCATCTTCAGCTACCACACCAAACGCGCGACCGAGGTTGCGCTGATCTGGGAAGAGGTGTTCGGGCCCGAGGCACCGGCACGGCTCGTCAATGTGCTTGGCACGCAGGCCGGGCATGTCTGGCTGGCCGAGCGTCAGCTCATCGCGCCGGGCTGGAAGGAATACGATCCCGAAACCTATGTCGATCCCGCCACCGTGTTCGAAGAACTGGCCGCCACCACCTATTTCGGCGTTTCCTTCGTGGGCAATCCCGATCTGCGCGCCGAACTGGACCGGCGCATGCGCGATTCAGGTGACGGTGCCTATTCCTGGATCTTTGAGCTCCTCTCGCAAGAGGGACAGGTTGGCGACTCCATCCCTGCGGTGATGCGTGCCCTTACGGAACAGAAAGCGATGGCCAACAGCTATGGCCTGCGGTTCACGGCCTATGAAGGCGGTCAGCACCTTCACCATAGTTTCGCCGTCGGCGATCTGTCCGAAGCGCAGGCCGAAGAGTTGGGCGTCTTTCTCGCCGATTTCGTACGCAGCCCGGAAATGGGCGCGCTTTACGCCCAGCTTTGGGATGGCTGGCGCGAAATCGGCGAAGGCCCTTTCATGCAATTCACGGAAACCAGCTCTCCTTCGCGCTGGGGCTCATGGGGCATCCTGTCCCATTCGCGCGACAAGACGCCCCGCGCCGATTTCGTCCGCAAACGGCAGGCCGAGGGCGGGTCGTGGTGGGGCGAAGGCGGTGGTCCGCAATATCTGCAGGGCCGCACCGAAAGCGGCAGCGAAAGCCCGGACCAGATGACAGGCACGTCTGAAGAGGATTTCTTCGCCGGCATGGGGGGTGATGATACTTTCACCGCCAGCCCCGGCCAGGATGGCATCAATGGCGGCGAAGGCCGCGACACCTACATCCTGTCTGAGGCGGCAGATCGCTATACCGTCACGCCCGAAGGGGCGGGCTATCGCGTCAGCGGCCCGCAAGGCAGCGCCTATCTCGTTCAGGTCGAAATCATCCAGTTTGGCGACGGCTCTACCCGCACCCTCGACTGACGTTTCCGCCGCACCGGCTCTGTGCCGATGCGGCGGATGGCACCAAAAGTTGGCTCCCGCGGATCACACGACCCAAGACCGTTCCGGTCCCGTCACGGCCGGCCCGAACCGACCCTGCGCCAGACCCGTTACCTGCACCCCGGAACCCGGCAAGGCGAGGCTGCAAACCGGCCAGAAAAGGTTAACCTTAACCACCGCCACCGTGCGCTGCGTGCATACAGGGTGCTGCACCGGGCGCTGCACGGCCAGTTTCGCACAAATCCCTGAAATCGCCGCAGATTGCCACACCGCGCGCCCGTGCTCCCCGACAGGTCCGCAAACCGCTCCGCGCGCTGCCATTCATGAAAAAGGGGGCCGACGGCCCCCTTCCCTCAATCCTCGGCCGTGCCGATCTGCGACAGCGTATCCCCACGCCCGCGCGCCCGCAGGATCATCGGCACGATCAGCGCCGCCGCCGCCAGCACCAGCAATCCCGCCGCGATGGGCGATTGCACCAACGTCGTCCAATCCCCCTGCGCAATCGCCAGCGCACGGCGCAACTGCTGTTCCGCCATCGGCCCAAGGATGAGGCCAACCACAACAGGTGCGATGGGATAATTGAACAACCGCATCAGATAGCCCATCGTCCCAAACAGCACGAGCATCATCAGCTCCACCGGTGACGGGTTCACCCCCAGCGTTCCCAGCGTCGCAAAGACCAGAATACCACCATAAAGCCAGGGCTGCGGGATCTTCAGCAGCAGGATCCAGAACCGGATCAGCGGCAGATTCAGCACAAGAAGCATCACATTGGCCACCAGCAGACTGGCAATCAGCCCCCACACCAGTTCCGGAGCGGTGACAAACAGCAACGGCCCCGGCTGCAACCCGAATTGCTGAAACCCCGCCAGCATGATAGCCGCCGTCGCCGTCGTGGGCAGGCCCAACGTCAGCAAAGGCACCAGCGTCCCCGCCGCTGCCGCGTTGTTGGCGGCCTCCGGTCCAGCCACCCCTTCAATGGCGCCTTTTCCGAATTCTTCCGGATGCTTGGTCATGTTCCGCTCGGTTGCATAAGACAGGAAAGACGCGATATCCGCCCCCCCTGCCGGCATGGACCCAATCGGAAACCCGATCGCCGTGCCGCGCAGCCAGGCCTTCCACGACCGCGCCCAATCCTGCGCTGTCATCCGCACCTTGCCCTTGATCGCAAGCACCCCTGTCCCGGTATCCGGCCCCTGTGCCGCCACGAACAACGCCTCGCCCAGCGCGAACATCGCCACGGCCAGCGTCGTGACCTCGATCCCGTCCAACAGTTGCGGCACCCCGAAGGCAAGCCGCGTCTGCCCTGTCAACTGGTCAATCCCCACCATCGCCAGAGCCAAGCCGATGAAAAGAGACACCAATCCCTTCAACGCGCTCTCACCAAAGGCGGCCGAGACTGTGACAAAGGCCAGCACCATCAGTGCGAAGTACTCGCGCGGCCCAAAGATCAGCGCCAGCTTCACCACATGCGGCGCCAGAAATGCCAGCATCAGAGTGGCCAAGAGCCCCGCCACGAAAGACCCTATGGCCGCCGTGGCCAGCGCAGGCCCGCCGCGCCCGGCGCGGGCCATTTTGTTGCCCTCCAGCGCCGTGATGACCGATGCGCTTTCTCCGGGCGTGTTCAGCAGGATGGATGTGGTCGACCCCCCATACATCCCGCCATAATAAATACCCGCGAACATGATCAGCGATCCCGCCGGGTCCAGCCCGTATGTCACCGGCAGCAGCAGCGCCACAGTCAGCGCAGGCCCGATACCAGGCAGAACACCCACCGCCGTGCCAAGGACCACCCCGATCAGCGCATAAAGCAGCATCATCGGTTCAAAGGCTGTGCTCAGCCCCTGCAGAAGAAAACCGAATGTATCCATTTTCAGCGCCCGAAGATCAGCATTTCAATCGGCCCTGCCGGCAGATTCAGCTGCAGCAGGACATCGAAGACCAGATAGATGAAAAGGCCCAGCACCACCCCCGAAACAATAGCCCTCGGGAACCGCCGCTCTCCAAAGGCCGCTGCGGCACAGGTGAACAGGATTGTCGCACCAAGCACGAAACCGATGGTGTGGATCGTGGCCACCATCACCACCATCCCACCCAGCAACCACAGCAACGGAACAGGCTGTTGCTTGGGCCGCGGCGGGCCGGGGTTGCGCCAGCCTTGATAGGCTGTACCAATCCCCAGCAGGACCAGAGCACTCCCGATCAGGCGCGGCACATCCCCTGCGCCCACGCCGGAATATCCGGCCTTGGACGGGATGCGCGATCCATCCCAAAGCATCACGATACCAATGGCGATCAGAAAGGCCGCGATGGCAAACGCCGCCCCATCGGGGCGGCGTCCGGTTGCACCTTGCGGTGTCATTGCACCAGACCAATGTCCTTGAGGATCGCGGTCGTGGCTTCGATTTCCCTGGCGAGTTGCGCCTCGAAATCGGCCCCGGCCAGGTAGGTATCGGCCCAGCCCTTGTCGGCCAGCGCCTTCTGCCAGCCCGCGGATTTCGCCAGCTTTTCGATATCCGCCGAAACCTGTGCCTTCTGCTCGTCGCTCAGGCCCGGTGCGGCGGCAACCATGCGCCAGTTCTGCACCACCACATCATAGCCCGCCTCGGACAGCGTCGGCGCATCCACGCCTTCCAGACGTTCACCCGACGACACGGCCAAAAGGCGCATCGTGCCCGCCTCGACCTGCGGCAGGAACTCGCCCAGCCCGGAAATCCCCGCCGTCACCTGGTTGCCCAGAATGGCCGCCGTCGCCTCACCACCGCCCGAGAAGGCGACATAGTTGATCTTGGTCGGGTCCACGCCCGCCGCCTTGGCCAGCAGGCCCACGGTGATGTGGTCCACGCCGCCCGCCGAACCACCAGCCCAGCTAACGGCACCCGGATCTGCGGCCATGGCATCGACCAGACCCTTGATATCCTGAATGGGCGATGCCGCGGGCACCACGATGGCCACCGCTTCACCGGTCAGGCGCGCAATCGGCGTCACATCGGCCAGTGATACGGGCGACGCATTGGTCAGGATCGCCCCCACCATCACATAGCCACCGACGATCAGTTGCGACGGATCACCCGACGCGCTGGCCACGAACTGCGCCAGCCCCACCGTGCCTCCCGCGCCGGGGACGTTGGTCACCTGAACCGAACCAGAAATCCCTTCGGCCTGCATCACCTCCTGCATGGTGCGGGCGGTCGAATCCCAGCCGCCGCCGGGGCTGGCCGGGGCCATGATCGTATAGTCATTTGCGAAAGCCGGTGCTGCCAGCGCAGCGGCGAACATCGCGCCAATAAGGGCGTGTTTCATCTTGGTCTCTCCTCCCAAAGTCCCGGCTTGTGCCGGGCAAACTGTCACGGACGGCACCTCCTCGTGCCTCCCATGCGCCACACAAGCACATCAACCTGTCATCTACCTGACATGGTCCCTAATCGCCGGGTCGCGTCTCTTCCGCCCAGCGGCGCAGCAGCCGCTTGCGCTTGGATTGGTCCAGATAAACCAGCAGACCGGGGCTCACACCCACCGGCTGCAACTGCGGGCCAAGGATGGCCTGCATCATCCGCGCGCTGTTGGCATCCGACACCTCAAGTGAAATCGCCGGCAGGCGCAACTTGCGCGCCAGAATTTCCTGCCCTTCCCGGCTCATCAGAAAGGCCAGAAACGCCTCACCCAGGTCCGGGTTGCGCGCCGCCCGCGGCACAAGCGCCACCCGCGACACGACCACCGTATAATCCTTCAACAACACCAGCCCGATCTCGGGGCGCTGCCGCGCCTGATCCGCGGCATAGGACCCAAGGATGTTGTAGCCCAGTTTCAAGCGGCCATCGGCCACCCGGTCGATGATGTCCTGACTGGTGGGAAAGACCTCCAGCCCTGCCCGCGCCATGGCATGGATCAACATCCAGATATCACCGAACAACTCCTCGTCACGCGCAAGGAACAGGTAGCCCAGCGCCGATCGTGTGATGTCATAGGTTCCCACAGCGCCTGCTGAACCTGTCGGCTGCGCCCGCAGCCAATCCATCAGCGCCAGCCGCGACGTCGGCGGCCCGTCGGGAAAGCTGGGGCGGTGATAAACCAGCACCGCAGGCTCATATGTCAGCGCATAGGCCATGTCCTGCCATTGCGCCCAATCCGGCCAATCCCGCGCCGCAGGCGGTGAAACGGCCCGGGCATAGCCATCATTGGCAAGGCTCATCTGCAGATCCATACCCGAGGAAAACACGAAATCCGCCGTTGCCCCGGCGCCATCCGTCTCTTCCCGTACCCGATCGCGAATCGCGCCGGTCAGCAGATCCTCATAGCGCACGGCCACATCGGGATTCTGCGCCTGAAATGCCGTGATCATCGGCGCGGCGAGGCCCTTATCCAGCGTGGAATAGATCGTCAGTTCCTGCGCTGCCTGCCCGGATGGCGCATCGAACAGAAACACCTCGGCCATCGCGGGCCAAGCCGCGCCGATCAACCCCGCAAGAAACAGCCCCCTCACCCTCATGCAATACAGCTTGCCCGATGGCAGCCCCGTTCACAACGCCGCCGTTCCGCCCTAGTCTGCCGGGCGGAGGCCCCATGCGCATCATGCTCGTCGAAGATGACCGCCCCCTGGCCGAGGCGTTGACCACGCTTCTGGTGCAGTCAGGCTATGCCGTCGACACCGTCCATGACGGACTGTCCGCCGAAGCTTTGGGCGCATCGGAACGTTTTGATCTGGTCATCCTCGATCTGAACCTGCCCGAAATGGACGGGCTGGCCGTGCTGCGCGCCATGCGCGCCCGGTCGGACGATGCCGCCGTGATGATCCTGACAGCCCGCGGCGCGCCCGAGGATCGCGTGCGCGGACTGAACCTCGGCGCGGATGACTATCTGACCAAACCCTTCGACATTGCCGAATTCGAGGCGCGCGTCCGCTCGCTCTTGCGGCGGCAAGCGGGGTTGCGCGCATCAACCCTCACGGTGGGCGCGGTGACGCTGGACCTTATTTCGCGCCGCCTGTCCACGGCCAGCGGCCCCATTGACCTGCCCGCCCGCGAACTTGCGCTGGTGGAACTGCTGTTCACCCGCGCGGGCAAGGTCGTCAGCAAGGAAACCATCGTCCAGTCGCTGACCTCTCTGGATGACAGCCTGTCGGACAATGCCATCGAACAATATGTCTCGCGCCTGCGCCGCCGACTGGCCGCGCATGGCGTGGCGCTGCGCACGGCGCGCGGCATCGGCTATTACATCGACAAGGCCCCCGGCGCATGATGGCCCCTGCTGCCATCGGCCGCTGGTCCCTGCGGCGCAGATTGCTGGGCTGGCTGTTCCTGTCGACAGCCTTGCTGGGATTGGCCGCCCTGCTGGATACATGGGGCGAGGCACGGCGCACCGCACAAAGCGTGTCAGACCGCGTATTGGCCGGTTCGGCGCTGGCCATCGCCGAACGGATCAGCGTCGATCTTTCCGGCACGCTTGAGGTGGACATCCCCTTTTCCGCACTCGACATGCTGGCCTCGGCTGCCGAGGATCAGGTGTTCTACCGCGTCGACGGGCCTGACGGGTTTCTCACCGGGTATGAAGCGCTGGCCATTGTGCCCCGCGGGCAGGATGACGATACGGCCTTCACCGATGGCCGTTTTGGCGCAACTCCCATCCGCATCGCCACCCTTTACGGACAGGTGTCCACCGGCGAGGATTTTCTGCCCTATTCAGTCACGGTGGCCGAATCCACCCGCGCCCGCGATGCGCTGGCTCGCACCATCCTGATCCGTTCCGCCCTCCGCCTGACCGGGCTTGCCATAGGGGCGGCGCTGATCGTGTGGTTTACGGTGACCCGCGCGCTGCGCCCGCTGGACCGGCTGGCCCTAACCCTGTCGACGCGGGCTCCCGACGACCTCAGCCCCTTGCGCGCGGATATCCCGTCCGAGGTGGCAAGCCCGATCGAGGCGATGAACAGCTTCATGGAACGGCTGGACGCTGCTGTGGCGGCCCTGCGCAACTTTACCGGCAATGCCGGGCATCAGCTGCGCACGCCCCTTGCCACCGTGCGCGCCCAACTCGCCCTGATCGCCCGCACCACGCCGGATGCAGGACAGGACAGCATAAACAAGGCCGAGGCCGCACTGGTTCGCGCGGAACGCGTGCTGGCACAGCTCATGATGCTGGCGCGGATCGACGCTGCCGCCGCACGCCGTGCACTGCCTGCGACCGACCTTGCCGCCATCGCGCGCAGCACCACCGCCGACGCCATCCCCGAGGCCAACCGTTTCGGCCATGATCTTGGGTATGAGGGGGCCGATACCCTGATCGCCCGCGCCGATCCGGTGCTTTGCGCCGAATTGCTGACGAACCTTGTCGACAACGCCATCCGTTATGCCGGTCCGCAGGCCACCATAACCGTCCGCGCCCTTGCCACCCCCGAAGGCCCCGTGCTGGAGGTGGAGGATGATGGTCCAGGCCTGCCGCCCGACGCCCTGCCCCGTCTGCTTGCCCGTCAGGACCTGCGCGCCGATGCCGTGCAGGGCACCCATGGCCTTGGCCTTGCCGTCGTGGGCGAAATCGCCCGCCTGTTTGACGCCCGGCTGGAGTTTTCTGCCGCGAAGGGCAAGCCCGGCCATGTCATCCGCTGCCGATTTCCCGATAATGGCCCAGATCCTGGCGTAGATTCTGGCCCAGATACTGGCCCCGATCCCGGCGACGCCTGATCAGAAGGCGTTAACGATCAGGAAGATGGTGGCCTTGGCCAGCGCCCATACAACGCCAGACACGATAATCATTGACAGCACACCAACGATCGCGCCGATCACCACCCAAAGCCCGTCACGTTCCAGCACGCCCAGCGCCATCAAGGAAATGGCCAGCGCGGGTAGCATATTGCCCAAAGGAATGGGCATGGCCAACACGATCGCCAGCGCAAGACAGATGCCGCCGATGATCCGTTCGCCAGTGATGGAAGTGACAAACAGGAACCGCGGCTTCAGCAGCCGTTCCAGCCGCGCGATCAGCGGTGTCACCCGCCCGACAAAGGAATTGAAATCGCTCCGCGTCATCGACCGATCCGCGATGATGGCGGGCAACCAAGGCAGTTTCCCCAACATCATCTGCGCGGTCAGATACAAAAGCGGCAGGCCAAGGATCGAGGACGTTCCCGGCGGTGTCGGCACCACATTCGGCAAGGCAAAAAGCAGGATCAACGCCGCCACGGCGCGCGCATCCATCGCCTGCATCAGATCGGATACAGACACGCGCTCACGCCGTTCATCAGCACCGATTGCGTCGAGTATCTGCGAAAATCGCCTCTTACCCTCGGGCTGTGCGCCTTCGATCTTGCCAAAACGCCGTGCGATCTTTCGTCCCTTGCCCATCGGGCCCTTGTCCCCTCATCTCACCCTGACAGACTTCGTCGCTCGGACGGCCAAGCGCAACCCCATGGGTGTCTTGCTATCACATTAACCTGCTTTCACGGGATCACTTCGAAGCGGTCAACATCCACCATACCGTGATCCGTGATCTTCAGATGCGGGATCACGGGCAGTGCCAGAAATGCCAGTTGCAGAAACGGCTCTTCCAGCACCACCCCCAGCCCCGCCGCCGCCGCGCGCAGGGCAACAAGGCGTTCACGGACAAATTCAAAGGGTTCAAGGCTCATCAGCCCAGCCACCGGCAAGGGCAGTTCTGCCAGCACCCGGCCCCCTTCGACCACCACGAAACCACCCTCGATCTCGCCCAGCCGGTTGGCGGCCAGCGCCATGTCGGCATAATCTGCCCCCACCACGGCGATGTTGTGATGATCGTGGCAGACGGTCGACGCAATGGCCCCTCGCTTCAGCCCGAACCCTTTTACAAATCCCGTTGCGCGATTGCCGTTCTTGCCATGCCGTTCGATCACCGCAATGCGGATCAGGTCGCGGTTCAGATCAGGCCGCTTGTCGCCATCCGTAGGCGCGATGTCATGGGTCAGATGCTCGGTGATGAGCTTACCCGGCAAGATGCCGATCACCGGGGTCTCCACCCGGTTGCCGCCACAGCGGAAGTGATGCGCCTCCACCTTTGGCGCCCTGACCGAATTCCGCGCCACGGGCGGTATCACCTGCCGCGCGGCAAAGGCGGCATCGGTCACCTCAACCCCGCCCGCAAAAACGCGCGATGCGTGGCAGCCTGCCAGACTGTCGATCACCACGATATCGGCCCGCTTTCCGGGCGCGATCAGACCGCGATCCTTCAACCCGAACGCCTCTGCTGCGGAAAGGCTCGCCGCGCGATAGACAGCTAGCGGCTCTGCCCCCAGCGAGATGGCAGTGCGGATCATGTGGTCGAGATGCCCATGCTCGGCGATGTCCAGCGGATTGCGGTCATCGGTGCACAGGCACAGATAGGGGGCAAAGCGTTCGATCAGCAGCGGTGCCAAGGCGTGCAGGTCCTTCGACACCGATCCTTCCCGGATCAGAACCCGCATCCCCTTGCGCAGCTTTTCCAACGCCTCATCCGCGCTGGTCGCCTCATGCTCCGTCCGTATCCCCGCCGCGATGTATCCGTTCAGGTCGTTGCCGCGCAAAAGCGGCGCATGCCCGTCAATATGCTGCCCCTGCCACGCCTGAAGCTTGGCCATGCAGCCCGCGTCCTGCATCAGGACACCAGGGAAATTCATGAACTCCGCCAGCCCGATCCCGCGCGGATGATCCATCAACGGGATCAGGTCCGCCGCTTCCAACCGCGCGCCGGCCGTTTCCATATGGGTCGACGGCACACAAGACGAAAGCTGCACCCGAATGTCCATCAACGTGCTGCTTGATGCTTCCAGGAAATAGGTGATGCCCTCGATCCCGCAGACATTTGCAATCTCATGCGGATCGCAGATCGCCGTTGTCACCCCGCGCGGCGTTACGCAACGGTCAAACTCGAAAGGCGTGACCAGCGAGGATTCGATATGCAGATGCGTGTCGATGAATCCCGGCACCAGCACCTGCCCGGAAACATCCATGACGCGCTTGCCCTCATAGCCGCCAAAGACGCCCACGATGGTGTCGCCACAGATGGCCACATCCGTTTCCACCAGATCACCGGTTATCAGGTCAAACACCCGCCCCCCGCGCAGCACCAGATCGGCAGGCACCGCGCCGCGCCCCTGCGCGATACGGTCGGACAGCGGGGCCTTGGGGGCAATCTGCGGCATGGGCGGCACTCCTTTGCCGTCAGAAAACCCCAAGCCATCGTGATGGTCCACCCCCCTTGCACCCGCCCCCTTGCACCCGGAGCCGAAGGATGGTCCACCTATGGCAATCCCAGAGGTGACCATGCGCCCGCTCCGCGGCATTGCCCTGAAACTCGGCTCGGTCCTTGTGTTCATCGTCATGGTTTCGATGATCAAGGCCACCGCCGACCATGTCCCAGCCGGACAATCGGTGTTCTTCCGGTCCGCCTTTGCGATCCCGGTCATCGTGATCTGGCTCATGATGCGGCGCGAATTGTCGACCGGCCTGCGCGCGGCAAATCCGATGGGCCATGTCTGGCGCGGTTTTGCGGGCACCTGCGCGATGGGGCTTGGCTTTGCCGGCCTCGGCTATCTGCCACTGCCCGAGGTAACGGCCATCGGCTACGCCGCCCCCCTGCTCACCGTGATCTTTGCCGCCATGTTCCTTGGCGAAGATGTCCGCCTGTTCCGGCTGTCCTGCGTGGCGCTGGGTATGGTGGGGGTTCTGATCGTCCTGTCACCGCGCCTGACCCTGCTCAATGGCGGCGCCAGCCATGCCGAGGCATTCGGTGCCCTGCTGGTATTGGGCGGGGCGGTCTTCGCGGCGCTTGCACAGGTCTTCGTCCGCAAGCTGGTGCAGACGGAAAAAACCCCGGCCATCGTGTTCTACTTCTCGCTCACCGCCACGGTTCTGTCTCTGGCCACCCTTCCCTTTGGCTGGGTCTGGCCCAGCCCGTCAGAACTGGCCTTGCTCATCGGCGCGGGGCTTCTGGGCGGTGTCGGCCAGATCCTGCTGACATCCAGCTACCGCGAGGCCGACGCCTCGCTCGTCGCGCCCTTTGACTATGCTTCCATGCTGTTTGCACTGGCTATCGGCTGGTTCGTCTTTGCCGAAATGCCAAGTCGCACCGTTCTTGCGGGTGCGGCCCTGATCATCCTTGCCGGGATCCTGATCATCCTGCGCGAACGAAAGCTGGGCAAGGACCGCGCGCAGCAGCGCAAGGTCACCACGCCGCAGGGTTAGATCAGGCCTGAACGTAAGGGAGTGTGCGAAAAGCGAAAGGGGCGGGTCTGACCCCGCCCCACCAGATCAACGCGTAAACTTCTTGTACTTCACGCGCTTCGGTTCAATCGAGTCCGGGCCGAGGCGGCGTACCTTGTCATCCTCATAGGCCTGGAAGTTGCCCTCGAACCATTCGACATGGGCATCACCTTCAAACGCCAGGATATGCGTGCAAAGCCGGTCAAGGAAGAACCGGTCGTGGCTGATGATCACCGCGCAACCGGCAAATTCCTCGATCGCGGATTCCAGCGCCTGCAGGGTTTCCACATCCAGATCGTTGGTCGGTTCGTCCAAGAGCAGCACGTTGCCCCCGGATTTCAGCAGCTTGGCCATGTGTACGCGGTTACGTTCCCCGCCCGACAGGATGCCCACCTTCTTTTGCTGGTCCGATCCCTTGAAGTTGAAGGACGAACAATAGGCGCGGCTGTTCACCTCGGCATCACCCAGAACAACGATATCCAGCGCGTCGGTGATTTCTTCCCAGACGTTCTTGTTCGGATCGAGTGAATCGCGCGACTGGTCGACATAGGACAGCTGCACCGTATCGCCCAGCGTGATGGTACCGCTGTCGGGTTTTTCCGTGCCGATGATCATCTTCATCAGCGTCGATTTCCCTGCCCCGTTCGGGCCGATCACACCGACGATACCGCCCGGCGGCAGCGCGAAGGACAGGTTCTCGATCAGTTGCTTGTCGCCCAGCGACTTGGACACGTTTTCGAACTCGATGACCTTGGACCCAAGGCGCGGGCCATGCGGAATGATGATCTGTGCCTTGCCGACCAGATCCTTGATCGATTCATCCGCCATCTTTTCATAGGCCAAAATACGCGCCTTGGATTTGGCCTGCCGTGCCTTGGCCCCGGCGCGGATCCATTCCAGTTCCTTTTCCAGAACCTTCTGCTTGGCCTTGTCCTCGCGCGCTTCCTGCGCAAGCCGCTTGGCCTTTGCATCCAGCCATGAAGAATAGTTGCCCTCATGCGGCAGGCCCTTGCCGCGTTCCAGTTCCAGAATCCAGGTCGTGATGTCGTCCAGGAAATAGCGGTCGTGGGTCACGGTCAGGATCGTGCCCTTGTATTCGATCAGGTGCTTTTGCAGCCAGGCGATGGTTTCGGCATCCAGATGGTTCGTCGGTTCGTCCAGCAGAAGCATGTCGGGCGCTTCCAGCAGCAGCTTGCACAGCGCGACCCGGCGCTTTTCACCACCCGACAGCGTTTCGACATTGGCATCATCCGGCGGGCAGCGCAGGGCCTCCATCGCCACGTCGATCTGGCTGTCCAGATCCCACAGGTTTTCCGCGTCGATCTGATCCTGCAACTGGGCCATTTCGTCGGCGGTCTCGTCCGAATAGTTCATCGCCAGTTCGTTGTAGCGGTCCAGCTTTCCCTGCTTTTCCGCAACGCCCAGTTTGACGTTTTCCCGCACCGAAAGGCTGGAATCCAGCTGCGGCTCCTGCGGCAAGTAGCCGACCTTGGCCCCCTTGGCGGCCCAGGCTTCCCCCTGAAAATCCTTGTCCCATCCGGCCATGACGCGCAGCAGGGTGGATTTCCCCGCCCCGTTCACGCCGACGACACCGATCTTAACGCCGGGCAGAAAGTTCAGCTTGATGTTCTCGAACACCTTCTTGCCGCCGGGATAGGTCTTTGTCACGCCATCCATGTGGTAGACATATTGATACGAGGCCATCTTGCCGCTCCTGCGTGAATCCTTTGGGATGTTGGGGGGACATGTAGCGATAATGCTGGACAGTGGCAACGTGAGGTGTTTGGGGCAGGGTGGTCGGGCTTTTGCCCTGAATTGAAGCGGAGGGCGGCGTGCGGGCAGGATTCCCCGTTGCGCGAAAGGGAATGGTGATCGGGCTTCTGGGAGGAAGCTTCGATCCGGCTCATGGCGGCCATGTCCACATCACGCGTGAGGCGCTCAAGCGCATGGGTCTTGACCGGGTCTGGTGGCTTGTCAGCCCCGGCAATCCGCTGAAACAGCGCGGCCCCGCCCCCTTGGCAGACCGGATGGCGCGCGCCAACGCCGTGATGCGTGATCCCCGCGTCACCGTCAGCGATATCGAGGCACGCCTTGGCACCCGCTACACCGCAGAAACGCTGAAAGCCCTGCAAAAGCACTATCCCGGCGTGCGGTTTGTCTGGCTTATGGGGGCCGACAATCTGGTGCAGTTCCATCGCTGGGAACGGTGGGAAGACATCCTGCGCATGGTTCCCGTGGGCGTGCTGGCCCGGCCCGGCTGGGGCGTGCGCGCGCGCATGTCAAAGGCCGCGCGCATCTATGGCGGCGATCTGGTCGACCGCGGCAAGGTGCTGCGCAACAAACCCGCTCCGGCCTGGTGCTTTGTGAACCTGCCGATGGATGGATCTTCGTCCACCGCGATCCGCGCGCGCGGGGAATGGCGGCGCTGAACCGGTGACGCGGCATTTCTTCCGCTTGCTGCATGGCACAGGCATTGGCTAGGCTCGGCGCGATGTTCTGGGGGGAAAGTCATGGTATCGCGGCGGTATGTTCTGGGTGGCCTCTTGGCCGGTCTTGCGGCCCCTGCCTTTGCCGAAGGGCTGGCCGTCAGCCCGCGCCCCCTGCCCCGCCCATCCGGTCAGCCCACAGCCACCGGTTCAGGCCCCACAGCAGGTGCCCTGATCGAAGCGGCGGGTCTGGGCGGTGTCGTGGGCTATGCCCTTGCCGATGCCCGCAGCGGCAAGCTTCTTGAGGCGATGGGCGAAAGCCAGGCCCTACCCCCCGCCAGCACCGCCAAGGCCATCACCGCGCTTTACGCCTTGGAACGGCTTGGCGGCGGCCATCGCTTTGTCACGCAGATCCTGCTGACCGGACCGGTGCAGGGCGGGCGGGTGAACGGCGATCTGATCCTTGCCGGTTCCGGCGATCCGGAACTGGACACCGATCGCATGGGCGATCTTGCCGCCCAGCTTGCCGCCACCGGTATCCGCGCCATCACCGGATCTTTCCTGTTCCACGATACAGCCTTGCCCTCGATCGCCGAAATCTCGAACGATCAGCCCGATCATGTCGGCTATAACCCCGCGATTTCCGGCCTGAACCTGAACTACAACCGCGTGCATTTCGAATGGAAGCGCGCGCAAGGGGGCTGGGGCGTGGCGATGGACGCGCGCGGCGAACGTTTCGTCCCCCCTGTTCGCATGGCGCGGATGGAGGTGGTCCGCCGCAATGCCCCCCTCTTCACCTGGCGCGAACGCGCCGGGTCCGAGGAATGGACCGTCGCCAGCGAAGCCTTGGGAAAGGGCGGCAGCCGCTGGCTTCCCGTGCGCAACCCGGGGGCCTACACGGCCGAGGTATTCCAGACCCTTGCCCGCGCGCAGGGGATTGACCTGCCCGCGCCCAAACGCGCCGCGCGCCTGCCGCAAGGCGCACAGGTGGTGGCGCAACTGACCGGTGATCCCCTTCCCGATGTCCTGCGCCGGATGCTGCGCTGGTCCACCAACCTGACAGCCGAAGTGATGGGACTGTCCTCCTCCGGTGCGGGCGGGCTCAAACCCTCCGGCGCGGCCATGTCAGACTGGGCGCGCGCACGGCTGGGGGCCGAGGGGCGCTTTGTCGATCATTCCGGCTTAGGCAGCGACAGCCGGATCAGCCCCACTCAGATGGTCAATGCGCTGGTCGCGGCACAGGGCACACCGTCAGGCCGCGGATTGAAGCCGATCCTGCGCAATCTCGGCATGCGCAACGGCGACGGGGAGGAAATCGACAGCCCGGTCTCGGTCATCGGCAAGACCGGCACGCTGAACTTCGTCTCTTCGCTCGTGGGCTATGTCCAACCCCCTTCAGGCCGCGAAATGGCCTTCGCCATCTTATGCGCCGATGCGGCCCGGCGTGACAGGCTGTCTGTCGCCGAACGCGAAGAACCCGCAGGCGGCAAGGCCTGGACCCGGCGCGCGCGGCGATTGCAGGGGCAGCTGATCGCGCGCTGGGCTGGGTTGTATGCGTGAGGGGTGTGGGGGCGGGGTAAATCCCTCCCCACCTCGGAAGTGCTGCGGCCTTATTCCGGTGCCTTGCCTGTCGTCAGGCCGAAGACGTCGCCCCTCGAGAGGTAGTCGGCCATGCCAATGAAGCTTGCTGCGATGATGCAGTTGTCCACGGGTGCCATGCCCGTCATGTCGGAGGGCAGTCCTCCCTTGGCCCAGCATACAAGGTCGGTTCCGAGCGTGGCAGGCAGGACCGTCCAGGTGCCGGTCGTCGTCTTGCGGTCGCGGGTGTCCCAAAAAAGTGCCTGACCAGAGGGGGCGAAGTGGACGTATTGCCGTCCCCAAACCATGCGGACGAGGAAGGAACTGTTGGCGAGTTCGGCGCGGAGCGCCCCGGTCTGGTCCTTCGAAACGGCGCGGATGTCGCGATAGTCGATCAAGGTTGCCGCATCTGGGACATGCGTCATCGGCCTTCCGTCCGTGGTTGGTGCGCAGGCCGAAAGGATAAGGCCGAAGCAGAGGGCGGCGGGCGAAACTGCGCTTCTGGTTGAACTCGTCACGGGAACATCCTTCACTGATTACTTAACTGTTTCACGTGTGATCGTGTCTGTGCTTCGCACGATGCCCGCCGCTTTGCGGAAGGAAGACGCGGTTCTCACGGCTTCAGATGCCGCACGCGCGCGCCCCATTCGATAGCTGCCGCATGCAGCCGGTCGACCTTCAACTCCTCGCGCACCTCCTCCAGCATCCGCAACTCCACCTCATTATGGTTGCCGTCTGCCGTGACCACATCGCAGGCCAGCGCATAGGCCGTCTCATTCAGCCGCTCGGGCAACGCTCCGCGGATCAGCCCGAACAGCGCATCAAGCCCATCCTCTTCCTCGAACAGATCAAAGACGATCTGGCTGATACGGCGGATGCGGTCTGCGTCATAATCGGCAAAGACTGGCATATGATTGACCATCCTCTGGATCGCCACCAACTCGGCCGTCCGCACGTTCTGGTCGGATGCCGAACAGGCCACCATCACGGCGATGAGCGCATCCTGGGGTGACATGGCAGATGTGTCGGACATGGCGCTTTTCCTTGGCATACCGGGCCGCTTCCCGGCCGTTTCTCGCGGCGACATTATTGACGTGATGCAGGGGCGGCAATAGAGGACGGGGGTTTCCGGGGGCATGGGGCCCCTTGGCGGATGCCAAAGGATGTGAAGCGATGTCTTCCCTGCGCGATGCTGCGATGAAATCGAAAGCCTGGCCCTTTGAAGAGGCCCGCGCCATCCTGAAACGGTATGAGAAGAAAGACCCGGAAAAAGGCCATATCCTGTTCGAAACGGGCTACGGACCCTCGGGCCTGCCGCATATCGGCACATTTGGCGAAGTTGCGCGCACCACGATGATCCGCCGCGCCTTTGAGCTGATCAGCGATATCCCCACCCGGCTCATCTGTTTTTCGGATGACGTGGACGGGATGCGCAAGGTGCCCGAAAACGTGCCCCAGCAGGACATGCTCCGCCAGCACATGCAAAAGCCGCTGACCAGCGTGCCGGACCCGTACGGAGAATATGAATCCTTCGGGCATCACAATAACGCCATGCTGAGACGGTTTCTGGACACCTTCGGCTTCGAGTATGAATTCATCAGCGCGACCGAATTCTACAAGTCCGGCCGCTTTGACGACACCCTGCTGCTCGCAGCGGAACGCTATGATGCGATCATGGCGATCATGCTGGCCTCCCTGCGGGACGAGCGGCAGAAGACCTATTCGGCGTTCTTGCCGATCCATCCCGAAACCGGGCGGGTGCTTTATGTGCCGATGAAAGAGGTGAATGCCAAGGATGGCACCATCACCTTTGATGACGAGACCGGCCGCGAATGGACGCTGCCCGTCACCGGCGGCAACGTCAAACTGCAATGGAAGCCCGATTTCGGCGCCCGCTGGGCCGCGCTGGACGTTGACTTCGAGATGTATGGCAAGGACCACAGCACCAACACCCCGATCTATGACGGGATCTGCGAGGTGCTGGGTGGCCGCAAGCCAAACCACATGACCTATGAGCTTTTCCTTGATGACCAGGGGCAGAAGATTTCCAAATCCAAAGGCAACGGCCTGACCATCGACGAATGGCTGACCTATGCCGCCACGGAAAGCCTGTCCTATTTCATGTATCAAAAACCCAAGACGGCAAAGCGGATGCATTTCGACGTCATCCCGCGCGCGGTGGATGAATACCACCAGCAACTCCGCGCCTACCCCACGCAGGATATCGAAGGCCAGGTGAACAACCCGGTCTGGCACATCCACGGCGGCACCCCGCCGGAATCGCACATGATCGTGCCCTTCTCGATGCTGCTGAACCTGGCCAGCGTGGCAGGGGCCAAGGATGCCAAGGGGCTTTGGGGTTACATCCGCGCCTATGCGCCCGACGCCTCGCCCGAAACGCATCCCGATCTGGACGCGGCGGCGGGTTTTGCCGTGCGCTACTTCACCGACCGCATCGCCCCAACCCGCGTGTTCCGCGCGCCCGATGCCAAGGAACGCGCCGCGATCGTGGACCTGCGCGCCCGCCTTGCCACATGGGACGGTGGGCTGGACGCGGATGCCCTCCAAAGCATGGTCTTTGCCGTGGGCAAGGACCATGGGTTCGAACCGCTGCGCGACTGGTTCAGGGCGCTTTATGAAGTTCTTCTCGGTGCCAGCGACGGCCCCCGCTTTGGAGGCTTTGTCGCGCTCTATGGCGTGGCTGAGACCATCGCGCTGATCGACAAGGGCCTGTCAGGCGAATTGCTGGCCTGACACAGGGCATCCTCACCGCTAATCCCGTCAATTCCGGCTTCCGGGATTGACCCATCGGCGCATCGGTCTAGCCTCCTTTCCGGGGACGTATCTCAGGGAGGCCGCGATGCGCCGCATTGCCTTTGGAATCTTGACTGCCCTCTGCCTTGCTCTGCCGGTGTCGGCGCAGGAAGACCCGGTTCAGCAAACGATCCTGAACCAGATCGAGGCCTTCAAGGCCGATGATTACGCCACCGCCTTCACCTTCGCCTCGCCATCCATCAAGTCGATCTTCATGTCGCCCGAAAACTTCGGGATGATGGTCAAGAACGGCTATCCGATGGTTCACCGCCCCGGCGCGATCCAGATGCTGGAACAGCGCGAAATCGCCGGGCGGCTGTGGCAGAAGGTGATGATCACCGATCAGTCCGGGCGCACCCATGTGCTGGATTACCAGATGATTCAGGCCGAGTCCGGCTGGCAGATCAACGCCGTTCAGCTTCTGCCCGAACCCGGCGTCGGGGCCTGACACGGCCCTCCGCAACCGCGCGGCGGACTGATATCCCGTTAACCCTGCCTTGCTACCCGTTTGCCCGGTGTTAACCGGCGAGGGAAAATATGAACAAGGCAGTTACAGACGGGCTGGTGCTTATGCCTCCGGCTTTTGAGGCAGGGCTGAACCTCTGGTCGCGCGAAGACGGGCTTCCCGGGCAGGGGTCTTGGGCAAACCAGCCCAACGCCGCCTTTGTCCCGGCAGACCAGGATTTCAGCGGCTGCCTTGAGGTGCAAAAGACCACCGCCACCCTGAAACTGCGCAGTTTTCAGCGGATTCCCTTTCGCCCCGGCATGTATCTGCGCGTGACAGCCCGCGTGAAATGCCTGTCCGGTGCCTTCCCCACTGTCCGCATCGCGGCCTTTGCCGCTGCGAATAACGGATCGAATATCGCATCGGCCGTGCAGATCGGGCCATCTGTCGACTTGGCCCAATACGGGCGGGTCGTCACGGTCAGCGCGATCATCGGGTCGGGCAACAGAAGCGGGGTGGATATGATCTGGGGCACCAGCCCTGCCTACGGCCATATCGGGATCGACCTGACAGGTGCCAACGGTGGCATCGTCCGGATTGATGACATCCAGATCGAAGATGCGACCGATGTCTTTCATCGCGACATGATGACCTGGGTCGATGTCCGCGATTATGGCGCGCGCGGCGATGGTGTCACCGACGACACCGCCGCCTTCGAGGCCGCCGATGCCGCTGCAGGGCAACGGTCCGTGCTTGTATCGGCGGGCACTTACAGGTTGGCGGGCAATGTAACCTTCGAAAGCGATGTCCGCTTCGAAGGAACCGTCACGATGGCACCCAATGTTCGCCTCGCCTGCACCCGCAACTTTGACCTCAATACCTATTCTGCCGCCTTCGGAAATGAGGAAACCGGGTTTCGCAAGGCCGTTCAGGCGCTGTTCTTCTTCACAGACCATGTCGAACTGGATCTGTCAGGCCGCCGCGTCGCTCTGACTGCGCCGGTTGATATTGGCGCTTTGACCGGGCTTTCCAGTTTCAATCAGCGCCGTGTGATCCGCAATGGCCTGCTCGAAGCTGTCGCAAACCCGGCCTGGACCACGACGACGGTCACCTCTGTCGCCACCTATGCCGTATCCCAGCCCGAAACCCTGACCGGCGTGGCCAATATCGCCAATATCCCTGTCGGGGCGCAGGTTATCGGCGCCGGTGTCGGCCGCGAGGTCTATGTGCGGTCGGTCAATGTCGCGGCCGGAACTTTGACATTGTCGATGCCCCTTTTTGCGGCAGCCGGCA
>CALRMS020000016.1:0-80743 GCA_943369275.1 Rhodobacter maris
CGCCTGCGGCCACAACATCCGTAAGATCCTGGCCCACCTCCGGGCTTGGCTTGCCTGCATTATCGCCATGCTATGGGCCGCCGAAACCACGATAAACCGCCACTATCTGATCGCTGATGCAGCGTGAAAGAATTGTTCAGGGTGAACTAGGAAGATGGGCAGCAGGGTGCGCTGGCCGAGCGTTGAGGGCGAGGAGGCCTTGACGCTTTCAGAGGGGATCGACATGACGCAAACCGGGCCGAAGCGGAGCTTTGCGGAGAGTGGTCTTTCGCTATGGCGTGCCGTCAAGATCTTTAAGGCTGACCGTCTGGCCCGTCATGGCGCTTTGCTGCGCCGCCTGTCCCATTGCGGCCGCCCACCAGCCGTCCTTCAACGAGACGTCAGGCCGCTGCTGCCCAGTTGCTGCACGTAGAAATCCCTGATGCTGATAGAAGGTTGATCCGTTGTGGTCACCTGCTGCCAGCAGAGCCGGGTCGACGGGAATCTCCAGCTCGATCGGCCCAGCCGGATTTCGCGGGCTCAGGATGACTTTCGGCACCGGGGCCGCCCCCAGATGAGCAGGCCAAAACCGCCCTGGACCGGGCACGAGACATTCGATCTTGCCTTTCGGTCCGACGGCCGAGATTTCCTCCTGATAGCGGCTGCCCTCGGCGAACATGCACAGTTCCAGCATCGCCCGCATGCCGGATTCAAAATCGACGATGACATAGGCATGGTCCCAGATGTCGGATTGCTGGCCGTCATATACCTCGTCCAAGTGGTTCACGGCCTGCCCGCCGCTGGCCATGACGCGCACCGGGTTGCATCCGGCCACAAGGCGCATCAGGTCGAAGAAATGGCAGCACTTTTCCACCAGCGTCCCGCCCGAATTGCGGTTGAAGCGGTTCCAGTGGCCGACCTTTTGCAGGAAGGGAAAGCGGTGTTCGCGGATCGTGAGCATCTTTACGCCACCCGTCGCTGCCTGAGCTTCGCGCAGGAGATGCGCCACGGGGGGCATGTAGCGGTATTCCATGGCGATCCAGATCGGCGCCGGGTAGGCCGCGCGCAAGGCAGCCAGTCGGGGGGCGTCGGCGGGGTCGGTGAACAGGGGTTTTTCGCAAAGGACCGGTAAAGGGCGGATGCGGGCGATCTCTTCCAGCTGCGCAAGATGCAGGTGGTTCGGGCTGGCGATCAGCAGGCAGTTCACTTCGGGCACGGCCAAGACTTCGGCCACTGATCCCACCATCTGCGCGCCCGGCACGAGGGCCGCGGCGGCGGCGCGCATTTCCATGTCTGGCTCGAATATCGCGGCGACGCTGGCGTTTTCCAGAAGGGCGATGTTGCGCAGGTGTTCCTGCCCCATCATTCCGCAGCCGATGATCCCGTAGCGCAGCATGTCGTCTTCCTATTTCAATCGCGCCACATAGCGCACGGTTTCGGGGTCATACCAGGTCAGCGAGGCTTCGACCGACCTTCCATCCTGCGCCCAGCTGACGCGGGTGATCAGTGGCAAGGGCGTGCCGGGTAGGTGCGAAAACTCGGGCGGGGCCCAGTCGGGCAGTGGGCCCTGGCCAATGCTGTCCTCGGCCCGCGAGATCCAGATGCCGAGGCGCTGGCGATAGAAGAGATAGAGCGATTCCAGCAGGTCGCCGGGTGTGATCCGGTCGACCTCGGCCCCGTCCAGCCAGATTTCCTCGACCGCGGCGACCCGGCCCGACAGAAAGCGCAGCCGTCGGATGCGGTGACCATCCGTACTGGCACCGAAGGGGGGCAGGGCGGGGTTCTTGGCGCAGCGGTCAACCGACAGGACGCGCGCGGTGGGAAGACCGCCACCTTCGACCCGTTCCAGCCGGAACAGCGCATAGACCGAGGCCGCGTCGGCCTTGGCGCGGATATAGTTGCCCGATCCCTGCACGCGATCGAGAAGGCCTTTCTCCGTCAGGGACTTCAGCGCTTGCCGCAAGGTTCCGACGGCGATCCCGAGGTTCAGCGCCATATCCCGTTCGGTCGGCAATCGTTCGCCGTCGATCAGGCGCCCCGACGCGATGTCGCGGATCAGAAGTTCGGCGATCTGTTGGTAGAGCGGCAGCGAACCTGAGTGAGCCATTCCGTCGCATCCGAAATTGATACATGATTGATCTACATCAAAGCCAGTGCTACGCAAGTGGAAAGCAGCAGGTGGAGCCAGAGAATCATGTCGGTCGTGCCGATCACCTCACCCGACCTTGACGCCTGCGAGGTCAGCTGGTTTGCCGCGCTCTGCTCTGACGATTACCAGTTCCTTGGTGTTCCGGACGGCGACCTGCGATCAAGCTGGGCGCATTGTTCGGACATCGTGAAGCGGGCGGAGGGCCACGGGTTCCGCAATATCCTGTGCCCGTCCTCCTATCAGGTGGGGCAGGACACGCTGTCCTTTGTCGCGGGCTGTGCGCCGATCACGGACAGGATCAACTTTCTGGCCGCCATCCGCTGCGGCGAGATGCAGCCGGTGATGCTGGCGCGGACGGTCGCCACGCTGGACCACATGCTGCAGGGGCGCCTGACGCTGAACGTGATTTCGTCGGACTTTCCTGGCGAAGTTGCCGACAGCGCCTATCGCTACAAGCGCAGCCACGAGGTGGTAGAGATCCTTCGCCAGGCCTGGACACGGGACCACATCGAGTATTCGGGCGACGTGTATCAGATCAGCAAGGTGACGACCGATCCGGCGCGGCCCTACCAGCAGAACGGCGGGCCGCTGCTGTATTTTGGCGGCTATTCCCCCGATGCGCTGGAGCTGTGCGGGGCGCAATGCGATGTCTACCTGATGTGGCCCGAGCCGAAGGAGATGCTCGCCAAGCGGATGCAGGACGTCCACGCCCGGGCCGAGGCGCATGGCCGCACGCTGGATTACGGCCTGCGGGTCCACATGATTGTCCGCGACACCGAGGCAGAGGCGCGGGACTATGCCGATTACATCGTGTCAAAGCTGGATGACGAATATGGAAAGCTGATCCGCGACCGGGCGCATGACAGCATCAGCCTTGGCGTGGCGCATCAGGCGCGGGCGCGGGAACTGGCGGACCAGTTCGGCTATATCGAGCCGCATCTCTGGACCGGGATCGGTCGGGCGCGTTCGGGCTGCGGGGCGGCGCTTGTCGGATCGGTTGATCAGGTTTTGTCGAAGATCGAGGAGTATCAGGCGATGGGCATTCGGGCCTTCATCTTCTCGGGTTATCCGCATCTGGACGAATGTGACCATTTCGGCACCAAGGTGATGCCGCAGCTGATGACCTGCTCCTTGCCCCATGCCTATGGCCGGGTTCCGGCCTCGATCCCCGCCACGCCCCTGGGCCTTGGAGTGCGCCGCTGATGGACCGTATCACCCTTGGCCCGATCACCATGTCCCGGCTGGTTTACGGCATGTGGCGGCTGGGTGATGACCCCGATACCTCGCCCGTCCATGTTCAGGCCAAGGTCGAGGCCTGCCTTGCACAGGGCATCACGACGATGGATCAGGCCGACATCTATGGCGGCTATACCGCCGAGACAGTGTTGGGCGCGGCTCTGCGTGCGGCCCCGGGCTTGCGCGACCGGATCGAGATCGTCACCAAATGCGATATCGTCGCGCCGGTGGGCCGCCACTCGGCCGCGCGGGTGAAGTATTATGACACTTCGGCCGCGCATATTACCGCCTCGGTCGAGGCCAGTTTGCGCGAGATGGCGACGGATCGGATCGACCTTCTGCTGATCCACCGCCCCGATCCGCTGATGGACCACCACGAAACCGGGCGCAGGCTGGATGAGCTTGTCGCCAGCGGCAAGGTGCGCAGCGTTGGTGTGTCGAACTTTCGGCCCTGGGACATCACCTTGCTGCAATCGGCGATGTCGCAGCCGCTGGTCACCAACCAGATCGAGTTGTCGCTGAATTGCCGGGACGCCTTTACCAACGGCGACCTTGCCTTCCTGCAAGAGCGCGGGCTGCCCCCGATGGCCTGGAGCCCGCTGGCCGGTGGCCATTTGCGGGCCGAGGCAAGTGACGGGCTTTCCGCCCGGCTGGATGCGCTGGCGCAGGCTGCTGGCACCGATTGGACCGCTGTTGCGGTGGCCTGGCTGCTGCACCACCCGGCGAAGATCATCCCGGTGCTGGGCACCAATTCCCTGTTTCGCATCGCCAGCATATCGGACGCGCTTCGTGTGCCGATGGACCGCCAGACCTGGTTCGAGCTTCTGACGCTTGCCCAGGGGCACGAGGTCGCGTGATGGCAGATGGCGGCATCCCGCAGATCGGAATCGTGCCGGACGCCGCCAATGCGCGGGTTTTCCGCGATGCGCTGGGGCGTTTTGCTACCGGCGTGACCTTGGTCACGATCGAGGGGCCGGACGGGCCGATGGGATTTATCGCCAACAGTTTCGCCAGCCTGTCGCTTGACCCGGCCTTGGTGCTGTGGTCGCCGGCCAAGGCGTCGCAGCGGTATCCGTTCTTTGCCACCGCCCGGCATTACGCCATCCATGTTCTTGGGCAAAACCATGCCGACCTTCCCGCCCGGTTTTCCAGGGGTGGGCAAGGCTTTGCGGGCCTGGACTGGCAAGGCAATGACGAAGGCGTGCCGGTCTTGCCGGGCGCAATCGCCCGTTTCGACTGTGTCCAGCACGCGACGCATGACGGCGGCGACCATCTGATCATCGTGGGACATGTCCTGCGGCTGTCCCTGGAGGAGGGCGAGCCGCTGGTTTTCGCGAAAGGCAGGTTCGGAGGCTTTACGGGCTGAAACACCCCCGGGGAGAGGGGGATGAAGGGAGGAGACGTGACCGCACTTCTGGCCATCTGCAACGGCCTTGCTCTGATCAACGGTGCGCTTCTGGCGCTTGGCCGCTGGATCGGTGCTGTCTGTCTGGGCCTGATGGTCGTGGTGATCCTTACACAGGTCTTTTTCCGCTATGTCCTGAACAACGCGCTGCCCTGGCCTGAGGAAGCCTCGCGTTTCCTGATGCTCTGGTCGACCGGGCTGATGGCCCCCACCGCCTTTCGGCGTGGCGGTTTCATCGCCATCGACATGGTCATCCGGATGCTGCCGCGTGTGGTGGCGACCGGGCTTTCGGTCTTTCTCATGGCTGTGACGATCCTCGTCCTCTGGATCGCCCTTGGCATCGGCTGGTCCGAGGTCACCGGACTTGGCGGCCGGTTCGAGACCGATTCCTTGCGCGTGCCGGTCAGTCTGGACCTGACCGTCTGGATGAAGGTGCCAAAGTCCTGGATGCTGGCATCGCTTCTGGTGGGCGTGGCGCTTTTGCTGTTGGTCGCCGTGGAACTGGCGCTGCGCAACCTTTATGCCCTGATCCGTGGACCTGCGGGGCTGCGCACGATTCCCGATACCGTCATGCTTGGATCGGGGGCCGAATAGATGCTCAGCTTCTTTCTGCCCCTGTTCCTTGTCTTTCTCATGCTGGGATTGCCGGTGGTCTTTGGCCTGCTTGCCGCACCTGCCATTCTTCTGTGGCTGAACGGGCAGGAGCGCGACATCGTCCTGCTGTATCGCAACGTCTATGAAGGGATGAACTCATTCCCGCTGATGGCGATTCCGTTTTTCATGCTGGCGGGAGAATTGATGAACCGCGGCGGCATTTCGGCCCGCATCGTGGGGTTCGCGCAGGCGATGGTCGGGCATTTCCGCGGCGGGCTTGCGCAGGTGAACGTGGTCGACAGCATGCTTTTTGCCGGGATTTCGGGTTCCGCTGTGGCCGATGTATCGGCCTTGGGGTCGATCATCATCCCGCAGATGGAGAAGAAGGGTTACCCCAAGCCCTTCGCCGCCGCGATCACCGCCGCCTCTGCCATCATCGGCCCGATCATCCCGCCCTCGGGCATCATGATCATCTATGCCTATGTGATGGGCGAAAGCGTGGCTGCGCTGTTTCTGGCGGGCATCGTGCCGGGCATCCTGATCGGGGTGGCGCTGATGATCACGATCAAGCTGATGGCCAACCGCTATAACCTGCCCGAAGCGCAGCCGCGCGCCAGTTGGGGCGAGGCGGGCCGCGCCGCCGGGGCGGCCTTCTGGCCGCTGATGACGCCGGTGCTGCTCATGGGCGGTATCCTGTCGGGCGTCTTTACCCCGACCGAGGCGGCTGCCGTTGCCGTCGGGTATAGTTTCTTCATTTCGATTTTCATCCTGAGAACCCTGACCTGGCGCGACGTGCCGGGTGTGCTGACCCGCGCCGGGATCACCAGTTCCGTTGTGATGCTGCTGGTTGGCGCGGCGATGGCCTTCAAGACCGTGGCTGCGCTGGCGCATACGCCGGAGCTTCTGGCATCGACCCTTCTTTCCATCACGGAAAACCCGCTGCTGCTTTTGCTGCTGGTGAACCTGCTGCTGTTCATCGTCGGCATGTTCCTGGATGCAGGCCCCGCGATCATCATCCTGGGGCCGATCCTGGCGCCGATCTTCACGTCGCTGGGCGTGGACCCGGTGCATTTCGCCATTGTCATGGTGGTGAACCTGACAGTGGGCCTTTTGACACCGCCTATGGGACTGGTCCTGTTTGCCACCTCTGCGGTCTCGGGCCTTCGGGTGGAAACCATTGCCCGCGCCGTGATCCCCTTTTTGTTGGTCGAGTTCGCAGTGATCCTGTTGATCACCTTCGTTCCCGCCATTCCGCTGACGCTGCCCCGCCTTCTGGGGTTTGTGGATTGATACGTCTTACCAAAACAAGAAACCAAACGGGAGGATACCATGCTGAAAAAAACCTTGAAGTCCCTGATGCTCGCGACGCTTTTGGCGGGCACCGCCAGCACGGCGCTGGCGCAAGAGATCATGCTGCGCGCCACTGCCAATTCGAACGAACAGGACGAGGATTATGACGGCCTCGTGGTGTTCAAGAACTATGTCGAGAACGCGTCGAACGGCGCGATCGGTGTGGAAATCTTCATGGGCACGCAGTTGTGCGCCAAGGGCGACGAGTGCCTTGCCGGTGTGGCCGATGGGTCCATCGACATCTACATTTCCACCTCGGGCGGGGCGGCGGGGCTGTTCCCGTATATCCAGGTCCTCGATCTGCCATACCTGATGAGCGACGATCGCGTGGCCGAGGAAGTGCTGACCGGCACCGATTTCACCGCAACGCTGCGGACGATGGCGCTGGCGGATTCCGGCGACAAGATCCGCCTGATGACCATCGGCAACACAGGCGGCTGGCGGAACTATGCCAACACCAAGCGGCGGATCGCCGCCCCGGCAGACCTTGCGGGCCTGAAGATGCGCACCGTGCCGGCCGATCTGCCGCAGACGCTGGCCACCACGCTGGGCGCGTCGCCCACCCCGATCCCGTGGCCCGAACTGTTCACCTCGCTGCAGACCGGCGTGGTGGAAGGCACGGCGAACGGCATCACCGACATCATGTCGATGAAGTTTACCGATGCCGGGATCAAGTATCTGACGCTGGACGGCCACAGCTACATGGGCGCCTTCTGGTGGATGGGCAATGATCGGTTCAAGTCGATGACCCCGGAACAGCAGCAGATCATGGTCGATGGCTTTGCCGCCCTGCAACAGGCGACCTTCGCCAGTCCGAAGCGCAAGGAAATTCAGGCCTATGCCGATTTCCGCGCGGCGGGTGGAGAGATCTATGTGCCGACCGCCGAGGAAAAGGCCGCCTTCAAGGCTGCGGTCGAGCCGGTCTTTGAATGGTTCAAGGCCAATGTGAAGGGCGGGCCGGAAGTGCTGGAGGCTTTCAACGCTGCTGTGGCGGCTGCCGAGACCACCGTCGCCGCCGACCGCGCAAGCGAGTTGAACTGAACCACCACGCAGCAGGCAAGCAATGCTTGCCTGCTGCGCCTTGTCAAAGCCAGCGCGCAGCGCGGTCAGGCGAAAGTCTGCTTTCCGCGCCTAGCTGTCGGTTGTCGGCCACTTCGCACGCAAACGGTTTGCATGGGGGCATAGGGCATGCGTGTCCCCGAGCCTGTTCTTGGTCTGCGGATCGGGACTGTCCAGCAGGGCGCTGGGGCGGATCGCGGTTCGGGCCGCCCGTCAGATGAGCGCGATACGTTCGCGTTGCGAGGGGTCGGGGTAGGGGCGGTAGAGGCCGATTTCGACGGTTTCGATCATGGCATGCATTTTTTCGTAGAGTTGGACTGCGTCATCGTCTGCGTCGGCCAGCGCCGTGAAGGCGTCGTCAAGGGCGGCCATGCCCTTGATCTCGATCTCCAGCACGAAATCGGTGTGGCGGCCGGAGGCGAGGCCGAATTTCCGGCGCATCAGGCGCCAATCGGACACGAGTTCAAGCCTGGCCAGATGGTCAAGCCAAAGCCCGACGGAATGGGCAAAGGACAGCGCGCGTGCCTCTGGTCTGAGTTCGATCAAGCAGTGGTATACGTTCACGATCATTCTCCATCTGGTCCGCAATCCCGGTCGGGTGGTTGGCGCACATCTTGCCGGATCAATTCCTATCTTTGTCCTAATACGACCGGGTTCTTCTTGCCGTTAGTCCGGGCCGGGAGGCCGGGTCGAGAGGCAGGTCTGGACTGCGTTTTCCGGCCTTCGGCGGCGCGCGCGGTGAAGCCTGCGGTCCTTGCCTGCGTGCCACGGCATCTGGTGACAAGGCGCTTGGCGCTTGTTTTCCGAGGCGCGAGGGACTATAGGCCCCCCAATCTGATGGGCAGAGTCGCGTCTGTTGCCGGTTTTCCGGAGCAGGCGGGTTTTGCGAAACGGATGTCACAAAGACCGGCGGAGCCAACCGCATGGCCAGAAAACCATGATAAAGGACGAACTGCATATGTGCGCGAAAAACGCTATGGAAGAATTTGAAGCCCTTCTGAAGGAGAGCTTCGAGATTGACACCCCCGAAGAGGGAACGGTTGTCAAAGGCAAGGTCATCGCCATCGAGGCGGGCCAGGCCATCATCGATGTCGGCTACAAGATGGAAGGCCGCATCGATCTGAAGGAATTTGCCAACCCCGGTGAACAGCCCAACATCAATGTGGGCGACGAGGTTGAGGTCTATCTGGACCGCGTGGAAAATGCCCGCGGCGAAGCGCAGATCAGCCGTGAGAAGGCCCGCCGCGAAGAAGCGTGGGACCGTCTTGAGAAGGCCTATGCGTCCGAGACCCGCGTCGATGGCGCGATCTTTGGCCGTGTCAAAGGCGGCTTCACCGTCGATCTGGGCGGCGCTGTTGCGTTCCTGCCCGGCTCGCAGGTTGACGTGCGCCCGGTGCGCGATGCCGGCCCGTTGATGGGCATGAAGCAGCCGTTCCAGATTCTGAAAATGGACCGTCGCCGTGGCAACATCGTTGTGTCGCGCCGTGCGATCCTTGAAGAATCGCGTGCGGAACAGCGTGCCGAGGTTATCGGCAACCTGACCGAAGGTCAGACCATCGACGGCGTCGTGAAGAACATCACCGAATACGGTGCCTTCGTCGACCTGGGCGGTGTGGACGGCCTGCTGCACGTGACCGACATGGCATGGCGCCGTGTGAACCACCCGTCGGAAATTCTGGCGATTGGCGAGACGATCAAGGTGCAGGTCATCAAGATCAACAAGGAAACCCACCGTATCAGCCTGGGCATGAAGCAGCTGCAGGCCGATCCGTGGGATGCTGTTGAGAAGGCCTATCCGCTGGGTTCGGTCCACAAGGGCCGCGTGACCAACATCACCGATTACGGCGCCTTTGTGGAGCTGGAAGCCGGTGTCGAGGGTCTTGTCCACGTGTCGGAAATGAGCTGGACCAAGAAGAACGTGCATCCCGGCAAGATCGTGTCCACCTCGCAGGAAGTGGATGTCATGGTGCTGGAAATCGACAGCGCAAAGCGCCGCGTGAGCCTGGGTCTGAAGCAGACGCAGCGCAACCCGTGGGAAGTGTTTGCCGAAACCCATCCGGTCGGGTCGGTCATCGAGGGCGAAGTCAAGAACATCACCGAATTCGGTCTGTTCGTCGGCCTGGACAACGATATCGACGGTATGGTCCATCTGTCAGACCTGTCCTGGGACCAGCGTGGCGAGGATGCCATTGCGAACTATCGCAAGGGCGACACCGTCAAGGCATCGGTCACCGAGGTGGATGTCGAGAAGGAGCGTATCTCGCTTTCGGTCAAGGCGCTGGGTGAGGACAACTTCACCGATGCGGTTGATGGCGTGAAGCGTGGGTCCATCGTGACCGTCGTCGTGACGGCGATCGAAGAGGGCGGCGTCGAGGTGGAGTATAACGGCGCCAAGTCGTTCATCCGCCGGTCTGACCTGTCGCGCGACCGGGCCGATCAGCGCCCCGAGCGTTTCCAGGTGGGTGATTCCGTCGACGTGCGCGTGACCAACATTGATCCGAAGACCCGTCGTCTGGGCCTGTCGATCAAGGCGCGCGAGATCGCGGAAGAAAAGGAAGCCGTGGAACAGTACGGTTCGTCCGATTCGGGTGCATCGCTGGGGGATATCCTTGGCGCGGCTCTGAAGGGCGGCAACTGATCCCTTCGGTTTGAGTTTTGTGAAAGGCCCCGCTTTTGCGGGGCCTTTTGCTTTGGGACGGGCGTCTGGACGAAAACAGGGTTGCCGGGCTGCCGCGGGGGCGGGTGCTTTGACGTGCGGCTTTTCGTTTTCGTTGTGCAGTTGGTTTTTTTGCCTATAGTCCAATCCAAACAACAGCGTGGCGACCGGCCAACGGTGCACCACAGGGGGGACTTGGATGATCCGTTCGGAACTGATCCAGAAGATCGCGGATGAAAACCCGCACCTCACGCAGCGGCATGTGGAGCGGATCGTGAACACGGTCTTTGAAGAAATCATCGAGGCGCTGGCCAAGGGGGACCGCGTGGAGCTGCGCGGCTTTGGCGCGTTTTCGGTGAAAGCGCGCGATGCGCGAGTCGGCCGCAACCCGCGGACGGGTGAGGCGGTGAAGGTCGATGACAAGAAGGTGCCGTTCTTCAAGACCGGCAAGCTGTTGCGCGACCGGCTGAACGGCAAGGGCTGACGGCGCGGGCCGAGATTTCCTGTCTGACGCCTTGCGCGCCGGGTTTGGGGGCGCGATAGTCGGGGCCTACCCATCGGGAGGCACGGATGCTGCGCTATTTTCGCTATCTGCTGATCGCCGTGTTGCTGCTGCTGTTGCTGACAGTGGCCCTGGCCAATCGCACCGTGGTGCCGGTGCGGTTCCTGCCCGAGGATGTGGGGGCGCTGTTCGGCGTGACCTGGCAGATGGAATTGCCGCTGTTTCTGGTGATTCTGGGCGGTGTGGTGATGGGTGTGCTGATCGGGTTCACCTGGGAATGGCTGCGTGAGCACAAGTATCGCAAGACGGCCAGCCAACGCGGTAAGGAATTGGCGCGGCTGGAGCGCGAGATGGAAGTGATGCGTGATTCGTCGAGCGTGCCGAAGGATGAGATCCTGACGCTGATCGACAAGCCGCGGAAAGCCGGGTGATTCCATGGGCGATGTGCGGGTGAAGATCTGCGGTCTGCGGACCGTGCAGGATGTTGCCGCCGTGGCGGCGGCGGGGGCGGCCTATGCGGGGTTCGTGTTCTTTGCCCGGTCGCCGCGGCATCTGACGGTGGATCAGGCCGCCGTGCTGGCGCTGGCGGCGCCGCCGGGGCTGGCCAAGGTGGCGCTGGTGGTGGATGCCGATGACGCGGCGCTGGATGCCATCGTGGAGGGCGTGGCGCTGGATATGCTGCAACTGCACGGCCATGAAAGCCCGGATCGGGTCGCCGAGGTGCGGGCGCGATACGGTTTGCCGGTGATGAAGGCGGTGGGCGTGGCGGATGAGGGCGATCTTGCGGCGCTGTTTGATTATTCTACGGTGGCGGATCAGATCCTGATCGACGCCAAGCCGCCCAAGGGGGCGGCGCTGCCGGGGGGGAACGGGCTATCGTTCGACTGGCGGCTGGTCGCGCAGCGGCGCTGGCTGCGGCCCTGGATGCTGGCCGGGGGGCTGACGGCCGAGAATGTGGCCGAGGCGGTGCGGCTGACCAATGCGCGACAGGTGGATGTGTCATCGGGGGTGGAAAGCGCGCCCGGACAGAAGGACGCGGCAAAGATCGCGGCCTTTGTCCGGGCGGCGGGCTGACCCCGGGGGGAGCGTACCGGGGTCTGTGATCCTTACATCGCAGGCAGGATCGTCAGGTCGCGGACAGGTTGATCCGTGCCGGTGATGGCGATGGTGCCGGACACCGCACCCGTGGCGAGGTCGAGCATGTGCAGACCCCCCAGAGCGGCGATGTAGGCGGTGTTGGTGCCATCGGCGGTGCTGGCGACATCCATCGCGACCGGGCCTTCCAGCGTGACACCCAGCGCGCCGATGGTGGCGAGGGTGCCATCATTCGGGGCGGTCTGCTGCAGCAGCGCGTTCAGGCCGGCGTCGATGTCATACATCGCGGTCTTTTCCGGCTTGCCGTAGCTGTTGGTATAGGCGACCGCCACGACCATCGGGGTGGCGCTTGCATTGGCATCTGCCGGATCGAAGTTCAGTGCGCCATCGACGGTGACTTCACCGGTTTCCATGTTCACGCGGTGGTTCGTGGTGCCCGACATGAAGCGCAGCCGGTCGGCGGCGGGGTTCACGTCGACGATGACGGCCGCGCCGTCAGCGACGGTCAGCATCGTGTTCATCCTGGCGATTTCGGTTGTGGCCCCGGTGGCCGGGTCGATGGCCACGATGGCCTGCGCTTCGGTCACGCCGATGATGGTGCCGTTGCCGGGGCGGTAGTCGATGCCGTGCAAGCGGGTGACGCCTTGGGCCTCAACGCTGCCGGTGACAGCGCCGGTCGCGGTGTCGATCATCACCAGCGTACGGTCGCCGGTCAGGCCGATGGCGGTGTCGGCATGGGCGATACCCGCCATGCCTGCGAGGCTGAGGGTGAGTGCGGTTGTGAAGGTCTTCATGGATCGTCTCCTGTTGTCACTTGCGTTGCACAAGAAGCTACGAAGCGATCTGGCAGGGGTTTCACCGGAGCGATCACGAACGCGTCAGGTGGTTTTTGGGGGCAGCGATTTCTGGCGCAGAAATCGCGGCGGAATTTGACGCAAATTCCGGTTTGGGACGTTGGGACTATCCGGCCGGGCGTCCGGGGGCGAGGGTGGTGCGAGGTGCTGGCGAAATCTGCGTCAGATTTCGGTGCGGAGTTTGCGTCAAACTCCGATTTTGCGAGCGGGCTTTCCTGTCCGCGACAAGGGCGCTACATCGGGGGGGCAAGCAAAGGGGGTGGCGACAATGGCCGAGGACGGGATCAACAGTTTCATGACCGGGCCGGATGAGGCCGGGCGGTTTGGCATTTTCGGCGGTCGGTTCGTGTCGGAAACGCTGATGCCGCTGATCCTGGAGCTGGAAGAGCGGTATGAGCATGCCAAGACCGACCCGACCTTCTGGGCCGAGATGGATTATCTGTGGAAGCATTACGTGGGCCGCCCGTCGCCGCTGTATTATGCCGAGCGGCTGACCGAGCATCTGGGTGGTGCCAAGATCTATATGAAGCGCGACGAGTTGAACCATACCGGCGCGCACAAGATCAACAACGTGCTGGGGCAGATCATTCTGGCGCGCCGCATGGGCAAGACGCGGATCATCGCGGAAACCGGGGCGGGGCAGCATGGGGTGGCGACGGCCACGGTCTGTGCCAAGTTCGGGTTGAAATGCATCGTCTATATGGGCGCGCATGACGTGGAGCGGCAGGCGCCCAACGTGTTTCGCATGAAGCTGCTGGGGGCGGAGGTGATTCCCGTCACATCGGGCCGCGGGACGCTGAAGGATGCGATGAACGATGCGCTGCGCGACTGGGTGACCAATGTGCGCGACACGTTCTATTGCATCGGCACGGTGGCGGGGCCGCATCCCTATCCGGCGATGGTGCGGGATTTCCAGTCGATCATCGGCAAGGAAGTGCGCTGGCAGATGGCCGAGCAGGAGGGCGAGGGGCGGCTGCCCGATACGGTGATCGCGGCCATCGGGGGCGGGTCCAATGCGATGGGGCTGTTCTATCCGTTCCTTGACGATCCGTCTGTGCGGATCATCGGGGTGGAGGCCGGGGGCAAGGGCGTGGATGACCGGATGCAGCATTGCGCCAGTCTGACAGGCGGGCGTCCCGGCGTGCTGCATGGCAACCGGACCTATCTGTTGCAGGATGATGACGGGCAGATTCTGGAAGGGTTCAGCATCAGCGCAGGGCTGGATTATCCGGGCATCGGGCCGGAGCATGCCTGGCTGCACGATATCGGGCGGGCGGAATATGTGAGCATCACGGATGCCGAGGCGCTGGAGGCGTTTCAGCTGTCTTGCCGTCTGGAGGGAATCATCCCGGCGCTGGAGCCGAGCCATGCGCTGGCCCATGTGATGAAGATCGCGCCGACCTTGCCGCGTGAGCATATCATCGTGATGAACATGTGCGGGCGGGGCGACAAGGATATCTTCACCGTTGCCAAGCATCTGGGCGTGGACATGAAGGTGTAATCCCTGCCGCAGGCCTTTTGGCCTGATCCTGCAAAGGTTTAATGCCCCCGTTGCCCCCGGCAGCGGGGGCATTTGCTTTTGCAGCCTGCGCGTGGAGAGGGGTGGCCGGGCCGGAGGGCCGCAGGCGCTGCCATGAAAAAGTCGCAACGCGGCCATGCCAGGTTCCGGTTGTTGAAAGATACGTTAACGGCTTGAGCAATGCGGCTTGCCCTAGAGGGGGTGATGATGATGGCACGGAAAGTCATGGGGGCGCTGGTCGCCGGCGCGATGGGGACAACGCCGGTGATGGCGGATGTCTATGCGCAAACGATCGTGGAGCAGCTGGAGGCCGAGGGATTTCGCAGCATTTCGACCGAGCGCACATGGCTGGGCCGGATGCGGATCGTTGCGGAGAACGGTGACGGGCAGCGCGAGATCGTCATCAATCCGAACAATGGCGAGGTGCTGCGCGATCTATGGCTGGCTGAAGGCGGCGATGGATCGCGTTCGGGCGAAAACGAGACAAGTGGCATGTCTTCGGTCAACCGCGAAAGTGGCGGATCGGGGTCGGCTTCGTCAAGCAGCGCGTCGAGTGGCGGGTCTGGCGGCGACGATGAAGGTCCGGACGACGAAGGCGATGGCTAATGAGCCTTCGATGCGCCCGGTGCGGACTGGGACGGTGGCGGTGGCGGCAAGGCCGGTGGGTGGACTGTCGGCAAAGTGGATGATGCGGGATCGCGGTCTGTCGCGTGAGGGATGGGGCTGGGCGTGACGAAGAAGTGGGTCATCGCCGGTGTGTTGCTGATCCAGGCGCTTTGCGCCGTTTTCTTCATTTCCGATATCGCGACGTCGCTGCTGGGGATCTATACGCCCCCCTTGCCGTGGGAATTGCGCGAGATCATGGAAGTGGCGGCTGCGCTGGGCCTGTTTCTGGGCGTGGTGCTGGGTGCGGTTCTGTTGCGCAATGCGCTGCGGGAACGCAACGATGCGCGGGAACGGCTGCGCCGGGCTTCTGGGGCGTTCATGGACCTGCTGGAAGAGCGGTTCGGCGAATGGGCGTTGACCCCGGCGGAACGGGATGTGGCGCTGTTTGCCATCAAGGGCATGTCGACCGCCGAGATTGCCATGCTGCGCATGACGTCTGAGGGCACGGTCAAGGCGCAGACCAACGCGATCTATCGCAAGGCAGGGGTGAGCGGGCGGCCCCAACTGCTTTCGCTGTTCATCGATGATCTGATGCGCGACGATGTGACCGAGCAGATCCGGCCGAAAGTGGCTGCCTGACGCGCCGGATCAGCCCGTTGGCAGATCGACGGCATATTCCTTGAGGATCGACAGCGGCACGATATCGAGCGTGCGGATGTGGGTGGCGGCGAGGCGGACTCGGGGGGCCGCGCCTTCCTCATGCGCCTGATAGAAGCGGGCGGCGCAGAGGCACCAGTGATCGCCGGGTTTGAGGCCGGCAAAGCCGTATTCAGGGCGCGGCGTGGACAGGTCATTGCCGAGATATTTCGACAAGGCGAGGAATTCCTGGGTCATTTCGGCGCAGACGGTGTGCTGGCCGCTGTCCATCGGACCGGTGTCGCAGCACCCGTTGCGGAAAAAGCCGGTGACGGGGGCGGTGGAGCAGGTTTCCAGCGGGCCGCCCAGGACGTTTACGGATGGCTCTTTCATGGCAGTCCTCTTTTTTCGCCGATGATAGGGGCTGGCGCGGGATGGGTCCAGTTACGCTTTTGTGGGGGGCTATTGCGGAAAGGCCTGACCGGCCAGCGGTGGCAGCATGTCGCCCGAGACAAGCCGGGTCAGCAGGTGGCGGATGCCAGGCAGCGGCGCAAAGGGCGCCAGCAGGTGGTTGCGCAGCCGGGGCAGAAGGGTGCTGTCGGACTGATACATCGGGGTGAAGGCCGCGCTCATTGCCTGATAGCTGCGCACATGCCAGCGGCGCATCGCGGCATAGGCGGGCAGCGGGTGCTCCATCCGCAGGGCTGTGACCAGGGCCATCGCATCCAGCAGCGCCATGTTCGCGCCTTGGCCCAGTTGCGGGCTGGCACGGTGGGCGCTGTCGCCGACAAAGGCGAGGGCCGGAGCATAGGGCCTGCGCATCGTGCCGTGGGAATAGCGGGCGGGGGTCAGGTCTGCGCTTTGGGTCAGCGTGGCAAGGAAGGGCGCGATCCGGGGCCAGAGGTCGGTGGCTTGCGCGCGCCATACCGACATGTCGGTGCTGGCCCAGCCCGCAAGCTCTGTCACCGGCAGCGACCAGAACACCGCCGCGTGGCGGCCCGGGAGGCCGGGGCGTTGCCCCAGTGGCAGCACGCCAACCATATTGCGCGCCGCCCGATAGCATTGGCGCAGTTGATCGGGGGCAAAATCGCACCCATCCGGCCAAGGCACCGTGCCCCAGACTGCGCCGAAGGGCAGCGCGCGGGCGGTCAGGGGTGAGAGGCGCGATGCCGCCCCGCTGGTATCGACCACAAGATCAAAGGGGCCGAAGCGGCGGCCATCGGTCAGGGCGATTTCACGCTTGTCGGCCTTTAGCGGGGCAGACTCCACTGTGGCCGAGGTGATGACTGGAATGGCGCGGGCATTGCATTGATCCCAGAGCGTCTGGAACAGGGCCGAACGGTGAAGCGCAAGGCCGGGGGCCGCGCTACGGTAGGCCACGTTCAGCACTTCGCGCCCCGACACCTCATGCCCCAGCATGCGGGTGATCGGCTGGCCCATGGCCCGCGCCTGGGCGCCTGCGCCGATGGCATCAAGCACGGCAAGCCCGACTGGCTGGATCACCAGACCCGAGCCCAGCGGATGCGGGGTATCGAAGCGTTCAAACAAGGTGACGTGGTGGCCGGCATCATGGGCCAAGGCGGCGGCCGCAAGGCCGCCCACCCCGGCCCCGACAATGGCAATGGTGCTGTCCATGCCGTATCGATTGCCGCGTCGGGGAGACAAGTGCAAGCGGCGATCTGGGCCCCTGACAATCCGTCGCGTATCCGTTGCGCCTTGCGGACGCCCGGCGTTTTCACGCCGTGTGGAACCTGCCGGGCTGCCCTTGGCCTGCGGCTTGGTCCGGTCTGGATGGGGGTGCTGTCTTTCGTGTCATGGCAAAGTTAACGCATGGGGGGGCGAAGTCGAGTGCGGCGATTTGCAGGGCGCGCGCAGTTGGTTAAGGTTCACGGATTGTCGGGTGTATGACTGAGGGTTTTGATTTGGACATTGTCATTCTTGGCCTGCTGGCGGTGCTGGCGATTCCGGTCGGGTTGATCGCGCTTTGGGTGCGGGTCTCCGGGATGAAACGAGACATGGGCGCGATGGCCGAGCGGCTGGCGCAGGCCGAGGCGCGGTTGGTTGCGGTGGAGGCGGGGACGCCGTCGCCATGGACGCGCAAGGCAACGGTGGCGGAGGCCGCGCCGGTTTCTGATCCTGTCGTTGCGTCTGCGCCAATGTCTGCACCTGCACCTGCGCCCGTGACTGAGGGTGCGGCGTTGTCGGGGGGCGTGGAGCCACGGCCAGAGCCTGTGCAGGTGGCAATCGCCGAAGCTGTAATGTCGTCGGACATGTTGCCGCCGCGTCTGCCGCCGGGGCCGCGCCGGAAGGGGCTGGTGGAGCGGTTCGGGGCCTGGCTGGGCGAGAACTGGGTCTATGCGGTTTCCGGCGTGTCGCTGGCGTTGGCCGGGGTGTTTCTGGTGCAATACGGGATGGAGCGCGGGTTTTTGCCGCCTGCCTTGCGGGTGTTGGCGGGGATCGGGTTCGGTCTGGGCCTGATTTATGCGGGCGAGCGGGTGCGGCGGCGGTTTGGCGACGGGGAAGATGCGTCTACCGCCTATCTGCCATCGGTGTTTTCCGGGGCGGGGCTGGTGTCTGTCTTTGCCGCCGTGCTGGCGGCGCGGCAGATGTATGGGCTGATCGGGCCGGAGGTGACCTTTGCCGCGCTGTTGGCGACGGCGGGGGGCGCGATCCTGTTGGGGTGGTTCCACGGGCCGCTTCTGGCGGCGCTGGGGTTGGCGGGGGCGACGCTGTCGCCGTTCGTCGTGGGCGGAAATGCTGACAGCGTGGATTGGTTGCAGGGGTATTTCCTGCTGGTGGCGGCGGTGGGGCTGGCGGTGGATGCGATGCGGCGCTGGGCCTGGGTTTCCGGATTGTCGGTCGGGCTTGCGCTGCTGGCGGGGCTATTGCTGATGGCGGGCGGCGGCACGGTGGCGGCGTTTCAGATGGCGGTCACGGTTCTGGCCGTGTTGGCCGTGGGCGTGCCTGCGCTGCGGCTGTTCCCCGATCATGCGGGGCCGACCGTGCTGGCTGTGTCGCTGATCCAGAAGGGTGGGGGGCGGCCGATATTCCCGGTGCTGCTAGCTTGGGCCACGGTGGCGGCGGCGGTGGCGGCGCTGGTGCTGATGCTGCCATCGCCGGATTGGGGGCTGTTGCCCTTTGTCCTGCTGGCGGGGCTGGGGATCGTGTTGGCCTTGTGGACAGCGCAGGCGCCCGGGTTGCATGACCTGCCGCTGTTGCCGACGGCGGGGTTTGTCGCGCTGGTGCTGTTCGCGCCTGAGCAGGGAAGTGATCTGTTCTGGCAGTTCTCGGATGCGGCGATTGATATGCGCCCGCCAGAGACGGCAGCGCCCTGGACTGTGACATGGCTGATGGTGCTGGCGGCGGGGCTATCGGTGGCGCTGGCGTTCAGGGCGCGGCGCGGGGCGGCGCATCCGGTGATCCTGTCGATTGCGGCGGCGCTGGCGGCGCCCCTGACGGCGCTGGTGCTGGAATTGACCTGGCCAGTGTCGGCAGTGGTGGGGGCTTACCCTTGGGCGTTGCAGGTGATGGCGTTGGCGGCGTTGATGGTGGCGCTGGCGGTGCAGTTTGCGCGGGCTGACGCGGGCGATTTGCGGCGGGCGGCGCATTTCACGCTGTCGGCCTTGGCATTGATCGCCTTGGCGCTGTTCTTGATCCTGTCGCATGCGGCGCTGTCTTTGGGGCTGGCGGTGCTGGTGGCAGTGGCGGCGGGGCTGGATCGGCGGTTGCGGCTGCCGGAAATGGCGCTGGCGGTGCAGGCGGGGGTGATGTTGCTGGGCTGGCGGATGGCGGTGGATCCGGGGCTGATCTGGGCCTTTGATGCGCCGTTGATGGCGGCCATGGCGGCTTATGTGGGGCCGATCCTCGGGCTGGGGGCGGCGTTGTGGCTGTTGCCGCGCGAAGGGCGCGATGGCGCGCGGGCCTTTGCGGAAAGCGGGGTCGCCTTGGCGCTGGTCTTGCTGGCGGATGTGTTGCTGCTGCGCTGGATTTCCGGGGATATGGGGTACTTGCGGGCCGATGCGCATTGGTCGATGGCGCTGGTGGCGTTGCCGTGGCTGATGATGGCGCTGGTGCAGCTTTACCGGGTGAAGTTGGGCGGGCGGTTGGCGGTGCTGCGCTATGGGTTGGCGGGCGTGGCCGGGGCGATCTGGGGGCTGGGGATGCTGATGGCGGTGACGCTGATGAACCCGCTGTTCGGCTTTGATCCGGTGCGCGGGCCGCTGGTTCTGGACAGCCTGTTCTTGGCCTATGGGCTGGCGGGCGGGGTGATCTTGCTGGCGCGGCGGTGGTTGGGGCATCTGCCCATGCTGCTGCGGCGGGGGATGGACGCTGTGGGGGCGGCGCTGGTGGCGCTGTACGCGGGGCTGGAGATCCGGCGGTTCTGGCGGGGGGATGACCTGTCGGTGCCGGGGACGAGCCAGCCGGAGTTGTATTCCTATACCATCGCGCTGCTGATCGTGGGGGCGGTGCTGTTGTGGCAGGCGATTGCGCGCAACTCGGCCGGGTTGCGGCGGGTGGCGCTGGGGTTGATCGGGGTGACGGTGGCGAAGGTGTTTCTGGTCGATGCGGCCGGGCTGTCGGGATTGATGCGGGTGTTTTCCTTCCTGGCGCTGGGGCTGTCGCTGGCGGGGCTGGCCTGGTTGAACCGTTGGGCGGCAGGACGGACGGTTGAGCGGACTGCGGCCTAAGGCTACGCTCTGGACCCTTTGGCGGCGCGCGTCTATAACGCGCGCCATGATGCAGATATTCGCGATAGATGCCCGAATTAGTTGCCCGGCGCGCTGAGGCGCGGCCGGGAGAACTGCCTATCGCCTGCGGCCCTGTGAACGGAGCCGCGACCCTGCCCAGATGATCGCAAGGATTGCCGCCCATGTGCGCCGACACGACGAATACGCCCGACTATCGTTCGACCGTTTTCCTGCCGGAAACAGAATTTCCCATGCGCGCGGGGTTGCCGCAGCGGGAGCCTGAATGGCTGGAACGCTGGGCGCGGATCGGGATCTATGACCGGCTGCGGGAAAAGCAGGGGCGCGTGCCGTTCGTGCTGCATGATGGCCCGCCCTATGCCAACGGACATCTGCATATCGGGCACGCGCTGAACAAGGTGCTGAAGGATATGGTGGTGCGCAGCCAGCAGATGATGGGGCGCGATGCCCGTTATGTGCCGGGCTGGGATTGCCACGGTCTGCCGATCGAATGGAAGATCGAGGAACAGTACCGCGCCAAGGGGTTGAACAAGGATGATGTGGATGTGGTGGCGTTCCGTCAGGAATGCCGCAAGTTCGCGGAAGGCTGGATCGACGTGCAGCGCGAGGAGTTCAAGCGGCTGGGTGTGACCGGCAACTGGGCCGATCCGTATCTGACGATGGATTACCACGCGGAAGCCGTGATCGCGGATGAGTTCATGAAATTCGTGATGAACGGGTCGCTCTATCAGGGGTCAAAGCCCGTGATGTGGTCGCCGGTGGAGAAGACCGCGCTGGCCGAGGCGGAGGTGGAGTATCACGATCACACCTCGCACACGATCTGGGTGAAGTTCCCGGTGGTGGCGGCAGGTGATGCGCTCTTCACCAAGACACGGACGGATGTGGTGATCTGGACCACCACGCCCTGGACCATCCCGCAGAACCGGGCGATCAGCTTTGGGCCGGAGATCGGCTATGGTCTGTATGAGATCATCGGTCGTCCTGCGGACAGCACTGCCACCATCGGGCAGCGGTTGATCCTTGCCGACAAGCTGGCCGAGGGGGTGTTCACGCAGGCAAAGCTGGTGGGGCCGGAATTTGTGCGGCGGCTGTGCGATGTGGCGGCGGCTGATCTGGCGACGATGGTTTGCGCGCATCCGTTCCGGGGTGTTGAGGGTGGCAATGCGGAGTGGGATTTCGACGTTCCCATGCTGCCGGGGGACCATGTGACCGATGATGCGGGCACGGGCTTTGTGCATACCGCGCCGAGCCACGGGGATGATGACTATCAGATGGGCCTGAAATTCGGCCTGCCGATGACCTATAATGTCGAACCCGATGGCAGCTATCGCACCGACCTGCCGCTGTTCGGGGGGCAGGCGATCCTGACGCCCGAGGGCAAGGAAGGCCCGGCAAATGTCAGCGTTATCAAGCAGTTGGCCTATTCTGGCGCGCTGTTTGCCAAGGGGAAGCTGAAACATTCCTATCCGCATTCGTGGCGGTCGAAGGCGCCGCTGATCTATCGCAACACACCGCAATGGTTTGTGGCTATTGACCGGGCGCTGGAGGATGGGATGTCCACCTATGGCGACACGATCCGGAGCCGGGCGCTGAATTCCATCAACCAGTTGGTGGAATGGACGCCGATGACCGGGCGCAATCGACTTCATTCGATGATCGAGGCGCGGCCGGATTGGGTGCTGAGCCGCCAGCGGGCCTGGGGCGTGCCGCTGACCTGTTTCGTGAAGAAGGGCGCCAAGCCGGATGCGGCGGATTACCTGCTGCGCAATGCAGAGGTGAATGCCCGGATCAAGGCGGCGTTCGAGGCCGAGGGCGCGGATGTCTGGTATGTGGACGGGTTCAAGGAGCGGGTGCTTTCGGGCATCGTGAACCCGGAGGATTACACCCAGGTCTTTGATGTGCTGGATGTGTGGTTCGACTCTGGGTCCACGCATGCCTTTGTGCTGCGTGACCGGGCGGATGGGGCGGCGGATGGGATTGCCGACCTGTATCTGGAAGGCACCGACCAGCATCGCGGGTGGTTCCATTCATCGATGCTGCAGGCCTGCGGGACCAAGGGGCGCGCGCCCTATCGGGGTGTGCTGACGCATGGCTTTACGCTGGACGAGAAGGGCATGAAGATGTCCAAATCGCTTGGCAACACAGTGGCCCCGCAAGAGGTGATTGGCGAATACGGTGCCGATATCCTGCGGTTGTGGGTGGCGCAGTCGGATTACACGATCGACCTGCGGATCGGGAAGGAAATCCTGAAAGGGGTGGCCGACAGCTATCGCCGCTTGCGCAATACGCTGCGCTACATGCTGGGCGCGTTGAAGGACTTTTCCGAGGCCGAGCGTGTGGATATCGCCGACATGCCCGAGGGCGAGCGGTTCATCCTGCACCGTCTGGCGGAATTGGATGCCGAAGTGCGCGAAGGCTATGCCAAGTACGATTTTCAGGGCGTGTTCCAGAAGCTGTTCACCTTTGCCACCACCGATCTGAGCGCGGTCTACTTTGATATCCGCAAGGATGTGCTGTATTGCGATGCGCCCACGTCGCTGCGGCGGCGGGCGTGCCGGACGGTGCTGGATATCCTGTTCCACCGCCTGACGATCTGGCTGGCCCCGGTTCTGGTGTTCACCATGGAAGAGGTCTGGCTGGAGCGGTTCCCCGGTGAGGGGTCTTCGGTGCATCTGATGGACTTTCCGGAAACGCCCAAGGCTTGGCTGGATCAGGATCTGGCTGCGACATGGGTGGCGCTGCGCGATGCGCGGCGGGTGGTGACCGGTGCGCTTGAGGTACAGCGGACGGCCAAGGTGATCGGGTCCAGCCTTGAGGCGGCACCGCAGGTGTTTGTCAGCCAGACACTGGCGGCGCTGCTGGGGCAGGTGGATTTTGCCGATCTGTGTATCACCAGCGGGATCACGATCCGCAGCGATGCGGCACCGGAGGGGGCCTTTGTGCTGGCCGATGTGCCGGGGGTGGCAGTGGTGTTCCAGCCTGCGGTGGGGCAGAAATGCGAACGCTGCTGGCAGATTTTGCCGGATGTGGGCACGCACAAGCACCCGGCGACGTGCCAGCGGTGTAATGACGCCCTCGGATGACGCGATTGCGGCGATCCTGACGGATCTTGCGCTGCGGCGGGGCAGGGGGAAGACCTTCTGCCCATCTGAGGCGGCGAAGGCGCTGGCGGCGGATTGGCGGCCCGTGATGGCCGAGGTGCGGCGGGTGGCGGCGGGGCATCCGGATGTGGTGGCGACGCAACGGGGCGTGCCGGTTGATCCGGTCATGGCGCGGGGGCCGATCCGGTTGGTGTTGCGGTAGGGTGCGCGCGGAGCGCACACTCTACGGCCAGATCATTCACGCGATAGGGCCAAGGGTGGGAAATGCGGCGTTCTGGCTTGCCCTTGGCCTGCGGGGGGACTAGCCGTTTTGTAACGGTTATATGACAGGTGCCCTGTGACCCTTGGCGTCTTTCTGGCGGTTCTGGCGGCGGCGTTCCTGCATGCGCTGTGGAATGCGCTGATCAAGGTTGGCACGTCAAAGGCGGGCGGGATGGTGATCCTGTCGATTGCCGAAATTCCCATTGGCTTGACCATTGCGCTGTTCTGCCCCTGGCCCAACCCGGAGGTGTGGTGGTGGGTGCTGGCATCGGGCTGCACGCATTTCTGCTATAAGTCGTTTCTGGTGTTCGCCTATGAGCGGGGCGATCTGAGCCGGGTCTATCCCATTGCGCGGGGGGCAGCGCCGATGGTGGTGGCGCTGGTGGGGGCGTTCACGCTGGCCGATGCGATATCGGGCCAGGAATATCTGGGGATTGCGGTGCTGGGCCTAGGCATCCTGCTGATGGCGCGGGGGGTGTTCACGCAAGCCGAGGATCGGCGGCTGTTGCCCTTTGCGTTGGGGTCGGCCGTTGCTACGGCGACCTATACGATGATCGACGGGCTGGGCGCGCGGGTGTCGGGGGATGCGGTGGCCTATGTGGCCTGGGTGTTCGTGGCGGATGGGTTGATATTCACCACGGGCATGCTGCTCTGGAAGGGCGTGGACGTGATCCCGCGGGACCGCAAGGCTTGGGGCTTGGCGACATTCGCCTCGGCCGCGTCATACGGGGCTTATGCCGTGTCGGTCTGGGCGATGACGGTGGCACCGCTGGCGGTGGTGGCCGCGCTGCGCGAGACGTCGATCCTGTTTGCGGTGCTGATCGGCTGGTTGGTGTTTGGTGAGAAGATGGGGACGGAGAAGGCGATTGCGTCGGTCGTGATCGTGCTGGGGGTAGTGCTGACGCGGCTGTAGCGGGGCCGTGTCAGGAGACGCGGTTCACGCTGCGGTCGGGGATGATCTGCTGCGCGATCCCTGCAAAGGTGAGGTAGAGCGAGGTGATCACCAGCCCCCAATGTGCCCAGCTTTGCGGGTAGAAATCGACCCAGGCCGCCCAGCCCGCGAAGAATACCCAACCCAGTGCCATCGGCAGCGTCACATAGCGCCAGCGTTCGGTGCGGACGGGGTGGACGAATTTCAGGTTGGTGAACATGCCCACCGTCAGCGCCACCACGACGATCAGGCTGATCCACCAGACCGGGCTGAGCGCAAAGAGGACGAGGATCACCATGTTCCAGCAGGCAGGGAAGCCGGCAAAGGATTTGTCCTTTGTCTTCATCCGCGTGTCGGCGAAATAAACGACGGAGCCGTAGACGATGGCGATGATGGCGAACCAGCCTGTCCAGCCGGGAAGAAGGCCGGATTTGAACAGCGCATAGGCGGGGATGAAGACGTAGGTGAGGTAGTCGACGATCAGGTCCATCAGGACGCCGTCATAGGTGGGCCAGTTCTTCGTGACGTCATAACGGCGGGCGAGGGGGCCATCGATGCCATCGACCAGCAGGGCCACGACGAGCCAGAGGAACATCATGCTCCACTGTTCCTGCACAGCGGCGAGCATCGCGAACATCGACAGGACTGCGCCTGTCGCGGTGAGGAGGTGAACGCCAAGCGCCTTGAAACGAATATCCATTCTGTTGGTTTGCCCCGAAAACGGATTTGGTGCAATTCCTGTCAGGCGCGGGGATGCGCCTTTTCGTAGACTTCCATCAATCGGGCGGCATCCACGGCGGTATATGCCTGCGTTGTAGACAGCGAGGCATGACCCAGAAGTTCCTGTATCGCGCGCAGATCGCCCCCGGCTGACAGCAGATGCGTGGCAAAGCTGTGGCGCAGGGCGTGGGGGGTGGCGGTGGCGGGAAGGCCAAGCTGAAGGCGGGTTTTCTCCATCACCAGCGCGATGAGGCGGGGGTTGAGCGCACCGCCGCGTGCGCCGCGAAACAGCGGTTGGTTGCGGCCAAGGTCATAAGGGCAGAGGCGGGCGTATTGGGCCACGGCGGCGCGGGCGGCGGGCAGGACGGGGACGAGGCGCGTCTTGTCGCCCTTGCCGGTGATGCGCAGGACATCGGGAAGTGGATGGTCGGCCCCGGTGAGACCCAGCGCCTCGGATATCCGCAGGCCGCAGCCGTAGAGGAGCGTGACCACGGCGGTATCGCGGGCGGCGATCCAGTCTTCGCGCGATTGATCGCCCACGGTATCCAGCATGGCGCGGGCGCCGTCCTCGGACAGGGGGCGGGGGAGTTTGCGGCGGAATTTCGGGCCACGGGTGGAGAGGATGGCGGTTGCATCCGCGCCGTCACGATCGGCGAGCCATGCGGTGAAGCCCTTGACGGCCGACAGCGCGCGGGCAAGCGAGCGGGCCGACAGGCCGCGCCCGCGTTCATGCGCCATCCAGGCGCGGATGTCCTGAATGGCGAGGGTTGTCAGGGACGCCGTGCCCTCGGCCCCGCCGCGATGGGTGGCGAGGAAGGCAAGGTAGCCCGCCACGTCGCGGCCATAGGCGGTGGTGGTGTTGGTGGCGGCCCCATCCAGCGCGCGCAGATGGGTGAGCCAGCGTTCCAGCGCATCGCGCTGTTGCGGGGAGATCAGGGTCGTCATGACAGCCAGCGGCGCATGGTCCGTTCAAAGACCCCGGCGAAGAAGGCCAGCAGGTCGGTGCCGTGGGTGGGTTTGAACTGATGCGGGTCTTCGGCGCCGAACACCAGCATGCCCGGCAGGCGGCCTGCGCCGAAATCGAGGCGCATCAATGCCTCGGACCTTATCCAGCCGGCGCGTTCGCCGTAGAGGGCGTCATTGTCGGGCTGGACCTGCCGCAGCACGACCGGGCGCAGGGGGACATTGCGGCCCCCGGCCAGGTAGTCGGTCACGAAACCGGGTTCGGCCACGAACAGGACATCACCCAGTTTCCGCAGGAGGGCGGGGCTGTCTTCGGGTTGGACGGATTCCAGCACAAGGCGAATACATTCGACGCGCAGGGTGCCTGCCACATCGGTGGCGAGGGTTTTCAGGAAATCCTCAAAACTGAGCGGGTCGAGCATCTGGAGGATGGCGCGGTGCACCTGATTGGTGCCGGCAAGGTTTTCGTAAGCGGCGGCAATGACGGAGCGGTGGGTGTCTTCCAGCCGGTCAAGCCGGGCCTCAAGGCGTTCCATCGCGATGCCGCGCAGATCGACGATATTCGATCCCATCGCGCGTTCGTTGGCGGCGATGAGCGCGTTCATCACATCGCGGTCTTCCAGCAGCAATTCCGGCTCTGACAGGAGCCGGTCGCGCAAATCAGGTTCGATCATTGGTGTCACTGCCCGGTTTATTCGTGATTTGCCGGGCAGTGTAGCAGGTTTTCAGAGGATCTTCTGCCCCGTTTTTGCCCAATCCTTCATGAACTGATCCAGCCCCTTGTCGGTGAGGACATGGGAGGCCATGCCTTTGATGACAGAGGGCGGCGCGGTCATCACGTCGGCGCCGATCAGGGCGCATTGGGTGACGTGGTTGGCGGTGCGGATGGAGGCGGCGAGGATCTGGGTCTCGAACCCGTAATTGTCATAGATCTGGCGGATCTCGCTGATCAGTTCCAGACCATCAAGGTTGATGTCATCCAGACGCCCGATGAAGGGCGAGATGAAGGTGGCACCCGCCTTGGCGGCCAGCAGGGCCTGATTGGCGGAGAAGCAGAGGGTGACGTTGACCATCTTGCCTTCGCCCGACAGAACCTTGCAGGTTTTCAGGCCATCCCATGTCAGTGGCACCTTGACCGCGATGTTCGGCGCGATTTCCGCCAGCTTGCGGCCTTCGGCGATCATGTCATCGGCCTTGAGCGCCACAACCTCGGCCGAGACGGGGCCCGAGACGATGGAGCAGATTTCGCGCGTGACTTCGATGATGTCGCGGCCGGATTTCAGGATCAGCGAGGGGTTGGTGGTGACACCGTCCACCATGCCAAGGTCGTTGAGTTCGGCGATGGCTTCGACATCGGCGGTGTCCACAAAGAATTTCATCGGTGCGGTCCTTATGGGTTGCGGGGGTTTGGGGGCGGGTTTACCCCAAAGGGCGGGCAGGCGAAAGTGCCGGATCGGGCATGTCGGATAGAAATGTATGAGGGTGGTGACATTTGTATGACCGAACCTATCAGGCGGGCGACCTTGTCGGGGTTCTGACGACCGAGCCTTTGGGGCGGGTGCTGGATTACCGCGCGCCGGAGGGGGGCTGTGGCGACGGGGATTTCGTCGAGGTGCCGCTGGGGCCGCGCCGGGTGCTGGGCGTGGTCTGGGGCAAGGGGCGGGGCGATTGGGATATCGCCAAGGTGCGGCCCGTGGGGCGGGTGCTGGATGCGCCGCCGATGCGGTTGGAATTACGGAACTTTCTGACACGGGCGGCGGATTACACGCTGACGCCGCTGCCTGCGATGCTGCGGCTTGCCACCCGTGCGCCGGGGTTGATGGAGGGGGCGGCGACGCGGCGGGTGTACCGGCTGGGCGGGGCTGTGCCCAACCAGTTGACCGATGCGCGGCATCGGGTGGTGGAGGTGCTGCGCAGCTTTGCCGGTGCGCCGATGACCATCGGCGAATTGGCGGAAGAGGCGGGGTGTGGCGCGTCGGTCATCAAGGGATTGGTGAAGCTGGGCGTGGTGGTGGAGGAGGAGGCGCCGCGTGACCTGCCCTTTCCGCTGCTGGACCCGAAGGGCGGGCCGGATTTGCAGGGCGATCAGGTGGCGGCGGCGGATGCGCTGGTCGCGTCTGTGGTGGCGGGTGAGTATGCGACCACGCTTTTGAAAGGCGTCACCGGATCGGGCAAGACGGAGGTGTATCTGGAGGCGGTGGCGGAATGTCTGCGCGCCGGGCGGCAGGCGCTGGTGTTGTTGCCCGAAATTGCGCTGACGTCGGAGTTTCTGAAACGGGTGGAGGCGCGGTTTGGCGCGCGGCCTGCGGAATGGCATTCGGGCGTGACGCAGACCGAACGGCGGCGGGTGTGGAAGATGGTGGCCGAGGGGGGCGCGTCTTTTGTGGTGGGGGCGCGGTCGGCTTTGTTCCTGCCGTTTCAGCGGCTTGGGCTGATCGTGGTCGATGAGGAACATGACACCTCCTACAAGCAGGAGGAGGGGGTGTTGTACAACGCCCGCGACATGGCGGTGCTGCGGGCGGCGATTGTGGGCTGCCCTGTGGTGCTGGCCAGTGCGACGCCGTCGCTGGAGACATGGGCCAATGTCGAGGCGGGGAAGTATGGGCGGCTGGACCTGAGCGCGCGGTTCGGGGCGGCGGAAATGCCGGATGTGCGGGCCGTGGACATGCGGGGCGAAAAGCTGGCATCGGATCGCTGGATCGGCGAGCGGCTGGCGGCAGAGGTGGCGGCGCGCACAGCGAAGGGTGAGCAGTCGCTGCTGTTTCTGAACCGGCGGGGTTATGCGCCGGTGACGTTGTGCCGGGCCTGCGGGCATCAGGTGGGGTGCGACCAATGCGATGCGCGGATGGTGGAGCATCGATTCCAGAAGCGGCTGGTCTGTCACCAATGCGGGGCGACGAAGCCGGTGCCGGTGGCCTGTCCGGCCTGCGGGGTAGAGGGGCGAATGGCCGCCGTTGGGCCGGGGGTGGAGCGGTTGGCCGAGGAAGTGGTGGCGCGGTTCCCCGATGCGCGGGTGGCGGTGCTGTCATCGGATCTGTTTGGGTCGGCCCGCGCCTTGAAGGCGCAGATAGAGGCGATTGCCGCGGGGGCGGCGGATATCATCATCGGCACGCAGATCGTGGCCAAGGGGCACAACTTTCCTTTGCTGACGTTGGTGGGGGTGATTGATGCCGATCTGGGTTTGCAGGGATCGGACCTGCGGGCGGCAGAGCGGACGTTCCAACTGATGCGGCAGGTGGCGGGGCGCGCGGGTCGGGTCGAGGGGCGCAAGGGTGTGGCGCTGTTGCAGACGCATCAGCCGGAGCATCCGGTGATCCGGGCGATCCTTGGGGGTGACGAGGAGGCCTTCTGGAAGGCCGAGGCGGCCGAGCGGCGGGCGGCGGGGGTGCCGCCTTATGGGCGGATGGCGGGGGTGATACTGTCAAGCCCGGATGTCGCGCAGGTGTTTGATTTTGCAGGCGAGCTTGCCCGGCGGGACGGGCCGTTGCGGCGGGTGGGGGCGGTTGTGTTCGGCCCTGCGCCCGCGCCGATTGCGCGGGTGCGGGGGCGGCATCGGGTGCGGCTCTTGGTTAAGGCCGAGAAGGGCGTGGCCTTGCAGGCGGCGCTGGCGGAATGGGTGGCACAGTTGAAGCCGCCCGCGAATCTGCGGCTGGCCATCGACATTGATCCGCAGAGTTTCCTGTGAGGTGGGCTCTGCCGGATTAACCTGCCGTTAATGTGTTCTGCTCATGTCTGTTCCGCGCAGCGAAGGGCGGGGCGGCATCGTGAACCACGGGCGCCCTTGCAGACCTGTCGGCGGATTTCCCCCAATCACCGATCCCCCAAGATATCGCCACAAGTTGGACAAAACTGTCTGCTTTAACCCTTTCATAAATGTGAAGGCGTCGCGCAGGCCGAAGGGGTGCGTGGGGCCGAGGGTGAGCGGATGGCGGCGATGGGCAAGAAAGCCTTTGATTCCTTGGTATTGGTCTTGGCTTTGGTGCTGGGGGTTGCGCCAGTTGCGGCCGGGGCGCAGGCCCTGACCAAGGATGATGTGATCGCAGAGTTGCAGAATGAGGGGTTCATCGTGGTGGACACCGGCACGACACTGCTGGGGCGGTTGCGGATCACGGCAACGGGGCCGGAGGGCACGCGCGAGGTGATCCTGAACACGCGCAACGGCAAGGTGCTGCGCGATGTGATGATCGAGGAAGTACCTGAAGTCACGACAGAAATTCCCAGAACAGCGGTGGTTCCCCCGGCGGTGACCGAGCCGCCCGCCGTGGAGCCTGGTGCAGGGGAAGAACCGGCCACATCAGGGCAGTTGAATGTGGATGATGAAGGGGATGCGGCGCTGCCATAGCGGGAAGGGCGCGGTCTGGCTGTGCCGCTGACGGTGCAGCGTGCGGTGCAGACGGCTGTGCATACCCAGCGGGCGGTGCGGGAAGCTGCGGTTAACGGAACATTCGTTTTGTTGGCCCCTCTCGCAGACGGGGTTTGGCGCAATGTATCGGTGACAAGTTTTCCCTGTTGCGCCACAGGGCATGGGCGTAAGGCCGGATCATGGGAATTCGGATCATGACCTTGGCCGATGCGCAGCTGTTGCCGGTTTGGCGGCGGCCGGAAAGCCTGTTGTTCCTGATGGCCTTTGCGATGCCCATCGCCTTTGCCACCTGGTCGGCGCTGTTGAACAATTTCGTAATTGAGGCGGCGCAGTTTTCCGGGGTGGAGATCGGCTGGCTGCATACAGTGCGCGAGATCCCCGGTCTGTTGGCCATCGGGGTGATCTTTCTGATCCTGTTCATGCGCGAGCAGGTGCTGGGCGTGGTGTCGCTGGGCCTGCTGGGCGTGGCGACGGCGGTGACGGCGTGGTTCCCGTCATTCGGTGGGATGCTCTTGGTCACGCTGCTGTCTTCTATCGGGTTTCATTATTACGAGACGGTCAATCAGTCCTTGCAGTTGCAATGGATCGACAAGAAGCGCGCGCCGCAGGTTCTGGGCCTGTTGGTGGGGGTCGGATCGGGGGCGTCGCTGCTGGCTTATGGGGCGATCGTGCTGCTGTGGGACAGGCTGCAGCTGAGCTATGACACGGTCTATCTGGTGTCGGGCGGGATCACGGCGGGGATCGCGGTGTTTTGCTATTTCGCCTATCCGCAGTTCGAGGGGCCGCATGTACAGCACAAGCATATGGTGCTGCGCAAACGATACTGGCTGTTCTATGCGTTGCAATTCATGGCGGGCGCGCGGCGGCAGATTTTCGTGGTTTTTGCCGGGTTCATGATGGTGGAGCGGTTCGGGATGAAAGTCTCGGAGATGACGATGCTCTTGCTGATGAATTACGTGCTGCAGATGCTTGCGGCGCCGGTGATGGGCCGCGCGCTGGGCAAGTTCGGCGAGCGCAACGTGATGGCGTTTGAATATGTCGGGCTGACGCTGGTGTTTCTGGCCTATGGGGGGCTGTACTGGTTCGGCTGGGGGATCATCATCGCGGGGGGCCTGTATATTCTGGATCAGATGTTCTTTGCGCTGTCCTTTGCGTTGAAGACCTATTTCCAGAAGATCGCCGATCCGCAGGATATCGCGCCATCCGCCGCGGTGGCCTTTACCATCAACCATATCGCGGCGGTGTTTCTGCCGGCGGCGCTGGGGTATATGTGGGCGAAATCGCCGGATTACGTGTTCGTGCTGGGCGCCGGGATGGCGCTGGTGGCGCTGGGGCTGGTGCTGTTGATCCCGCGCCATCCAGAGCCGGGATATGAGACAGTGTTCGGTGCGGCGGGGCCGCGCGAGGCACCGGAGGCGGCAGGGCGGGCGACGCCGGCGGAGTAGGGCGGTGTTGCGGGCCTTCCCGTCTGCGTGAGGCGCAAGGGGCGGGGTGGCGGATGCAGGGCCGCGCGCCTATATTCCAACAGAACCCGAAGGAGGCCACGCATGTTCTTCACCCGCAAGTCGATGGAAATGGTCAGGCCGGACGAGGCGTTGCCGGGCCGGGCCGAGCCTTTGCCGACGGCAGAGACGCATTTCCTGAGCGGTATTCCCCTGAAATCGCCCGTGCCGGCAGGCATGGAAGAGGCGATGTTCGGGATGGGCTGTTTCTGGGGCGTGGAGCGGAAGTTCTGGCAGGTGGAAGGCGTGTGGCTGACCATGGTGGGCTATGCGGGGGGATTTACCCCGAACCCGACCTACAAGGAGACCTGCACCCAGTTGACCGGGCATAACGAGGTGGTGCGGGTGATCTTTGACCCTGCCATCGTCAGCTATGCGCAGTTGCTGCAACTGTTCTGGGAAGGGCATGACCCGACGCAGGGCATGCGGCAGGGCAATGATGTGGGATCCACCTATCGCAGCGGGATTTACTGCTATTCCGACGCGCAGGCCGAGGCGGCGCGCGAGACGAAAGCCGCCTATCAGGAACGGCTGAGCGCGGCGCGGTTTGGGGCGATCACGACAGAGATCATCCCGGTGCCGGTGTTCTACTATGCCGAGGACTATCATCAGCAGTATCTGGCAAAGAATCCCGACGGTTATTGCGGCATCGGGGGCACCGGGGTAACCTGTCCCATCGGACTGACCGCCTGAAGAAGCGGCAGCGCTTTTCGGGAGGGGTTTCACAGGCATGGGTTCGGGGCGCATCGACACGCGCACCGTCGGGCTGGAGGCAGGCTGCGCGCTTGCCCGGTGGCTGACGGGCAAGGAGCATCTGCATTACGGGCTGTGGGCCGGATTGGAGCCGGTGGCGGCCAATCTGGGCGCGGCGCAGGAGGCCTATAGCCAGCGGTTGCTGGCGCTGTTTCCGCCGGGAAAGCTGCGGATCCTCGATATCGGCGGTGGCGCGGGCGAGACGGCGAAGCGGCTGATCGCGCTGGGGCATCGGGTGGAGATCGTGGTGCCGTCGGCCTTTCTTGCCGGGCGGTGCCGGGTCAATGCGCCCGAGGCGGTGGTGCATGAGGCGATGTTCGAGGCGGCGCAGCTGACGGGGCCCTTCGACCTTTGCCTGTTTTCGGAGAGTTTTCAGTATATTCCGTTGGGTGAAAGCCTGCCGAAGGCGAAGGCGCTGCTGGCACCGGGCGGGGCGATCGTGATTGGCGACTGTTTCCGGCGGCTGGATGGGGAGTGGTTGAAGAACCCCCATCGCACGGTGGGCGGCGGGCATGTTGTAGAGGTCTTTCAGGAGGCAGCTGCGCGCGAGGGGCTGGTGATCGAGGCGATGGAAGAGGTGACCGATCAGGTTGCGCCGTCGATCGATGTGGAGCAGGCATTCTTTAACGTGCTGGGCGTGGGTGTGGCCGGGATGGACCGCGAGTTGCGGGCCAAGCGGCCATGGCTGCGCGGGCTGGCGGTGGGGGTGCTGGGCCGGATCATGGGCGCGCGGCGGCGGGCGTCGCTGATGCGGCGGCTGGCGGGTGATGAGCGGACGGGCGAGGCGTTCCGGCGCAGCAACCGCTATCTGCTGATGCGGTTGCGCCCTGCGGCGGATTGAGGTTTACGGGGGGTGGACCCAACCGGGAGTGTGACCCATGCCGACCTATTCCGCCCTGACGACGCTGGAAGGCGAAGACGCCGCTGTGGCGCTTGCCAATGCCATCGAGCGGATGGAGCCGGAGCCCACGGGCGTGGGCGTGTTCGAGATCGAGGATGATTCCGGACTGTGGGAGGTGGGGGCCTATTTTCTGGACACGCCGGACATGGTGATGCTGGAGGTGATCGCGCTGGCCTTTGGGGCAAAGCCCTTTGCCATTTCGGAATTGCCGGAGATCGACTGGGTCGCCAAGGTGCGGCGGGAGTTGAGCCCGGTGGAGGCGGGGCGGTTCTTCGTTTTCGGCAGCCATGATGCCGACAAGGTGCCCGAGGGGCGGGTGGCGTTGCAGATCGAGGCGACGGTGGCCTTTGGCACCGGGCATCACGGCACGACGCTGGGGTGTTTGCGGGCGTTTGATCGGCTGTATGAGGGGGGCTTCCGGCCTGCGACGGTGGCCGATATCGGCTGTGGCACGGCGGTGCTGGCCATGGCGGCGGCGGCCGTGTTGCCCGATGCGGTGGTGATTGCATCCGACATTGACGAAGTGGCGGTGGATGTGGCGCTGGCCAATGTGGCGATCAACGGGCTGGATGGCCGGTTGGAATGTCTTGAGGCGACGGGCTTCGGCCATGCGCGGCTGGCGGAGGCGGGGCCGTTTGATCTGGTGTTCGCCAATATCCTGAAGGGGCCGCTGATCGAACTGGCCCCCGATATGGCGGTGCATGTGGCCAAGGACGGGCTGGCGATCCTGTCGGGATTGCTGGTGGTGCAGGCCGAGGCGGTGACTGCGGCCTATCTGGCCGAGGGATTCGCGCTGGAGGCGCGCGAGGACATCGGTGAGTGGTCGACGCTGGTCCTTCGGCGCAAATAAACGAAAGTTGTATTAAAACTTGAGGCGGAATTACGGCGACGGGCCTGTTTCGCCGCAATTTTGCCATGATTGCACAATATTAATAAAGATGGTGGGGGTCGAGATTCAGGTGCAAGCCATGTCTGACCCTAATTTGGAAGACTTCTATACCCGCGTTGGCCGCATTGAGCAGGCCCACGCCATGGGATACGGCTTTGAGGCGCCCGATACACTTGGGCGGTCCTTTTATCGGCGGCTGCCTGTGCGGCGGCGGCCGGTTTTCCGCATTGGCGTTTTCCTGTTCTGTGCCTGCTTCGGGATGAAGGGCGCGATCCACTATCATTTGGGCGCGGACTCATTCGATCGGCGCGTGGCCGAGATTGAGGCGCGGGGCGGGCTTGATGCGGTGCAGGGCTTTCTGATGCGGTCTGAGCCGATCACACGGCTGGTGTCGGATGGCATCGCGCTGGTGGTAGAGCGCAGCAGGATCTGACGCGAAGCAGTTCAAACGGGTCTTGGGCCGGTTCTGGGGGGCGGGTTGCCTTGCTGGCACCGGCCGTTTTGGCGTTTGCCATGACGTTTCGTGAGCAGACGGACCGTGGTGCGCGAGGGCCAGAAAAGCAAAGAGCCGTCGGTCCCCCACGGACGACGGCTCTGGCATGAAGTTCGGTGGCTGACGGATCAGCGACCGAGCATTTCGATATCGCCACGGCAAAGACCGATATCATCAAGCTCACGATCCGAAAGCTTGGCGAGGGTGTTGCGCGTGACGCGGGCATCGTTCCAGTTCGAGAAAGCAATGAAGGAATTGCTGACAAACTGAACGGTGCGGAAGATCGAAATGGCGCCGAACGGCGCCGGACGGGTCGTCTCGAAGGCGGCCATGGGAATTATCCTTTACAAACTGCTCATGGTAGAAGCATTCGCGCTTCTTGAGAGCCATATAATCGTGCTGCATGTGCAAAGCCAGCGCTGCATGTGCAAAGCACCCTTGCAGTGGCTGCATGACAAAGAGGGCCCATGGGGCCCGTTATTATTGGGGTTTTGAAATGCGATCTGCGCGTTTGTCGGTTTCGACGGGGGCAGCGTCGCGTTCTGCATCTGCATAACAAAACCTTTACAAAGGGTGCAAGCAGAAAAGCCATTTGCCGGATGTTCCCGTTTCGTGCTAGTTCTGGGGCAACGATAGAAACTGGGCCAGAGAAACCGGACCAACAAGAAAAGGGGCGGGCATGCGTGTTCTGGGGATCGATCCCGGCCTTCGCAACCTGGGCTGGGGGGTGATCGACGTGGCCGGGTCACGCCTGACCCATGTTGCCAACGGCATCTGCCATTCCGCACCCGGCGAGGGCGAGGGTGATCTGGCGCAGCGGCTCTTGAGCCTGCATGCCCAACTGACCGAGGTCTTGCGGCAGTGGCAGCCGGATACGGCGGCGGTGGAGCATACATTCGTGAACAAGGATGCGGTGGCGACGCTGAAGCTGGGTCAGGCGCGGGGGATCGCGCTGCTGGTGCCCGCGCAGTTCGGGCTGACGGTTGGGGAATATGCGCCCAATGCGGTGAAGAAAACGGTGGTGGGCGTGGGCCATGCCGCCAAGGTGCAGGTGGATCATATGGTGAAGCTGCATCTGCCGGGGGTGAAGATCGCCGGGCCGGATGCGGCGGATGCGCTTGCGATTGCCATTTGCCATGCCCATCACAGCCAGAGCGCCGGGCGGATGCAGGCGGCGCTGAAGAGGGCGGCGGGATGATCGGCAAGATTTCAGGGCGGGTGGATTGGCGCGGCGGCGATCAGGTGCTGATCGATGTGCGGGGCGTGGGATATATCGTGCATGTGAACGAACGCACGATGGCCAGCCTGCCGGGGGTGGGGGAGGCGGTGTCGCTTTATACCGATCTGCTGGTGCGTGAGGATCTTTTGCAGTTGTTCGGATTCCCGACCATGCTGGAGAAGGAATGGCACAAGCTTTTGATGACGGTGCAGGGGGTGGGGGCGAAGGCCGCCATGGCCATTCTGGGGGCGCTGGGGGCGGAAGGCGTGGCGCGGGCGATTTCGCTTGGCGATGCGCGGGCGGTGCAGGCGGCGCCCGGCGTGGGGCCGAAGCTGGCGCAGCGGGTGATCCTTGAGTTGAAGTCCAAGGCGCCGGGGTTGATGGCGATGGGGGGGACCTTGTCCGTCTCTGCGGTGGCCGATGATGCGGATGCGGTGATCGAGCCGATGACGCCCAAGCGCCCGGTGCGGGCCGTGGATGGTGCCGCGCAGAAGCGCGCGTCGGCCAGTGCGGATGCGCTGTCGGCGCTGGGCAATCTGGGCTATGGCCCCGGCGATGCGGCGCAGGCCGTGGCCACAGCCGCGGCGGATGCGCCTGAGGCGGATGCGGCGGGGTTGATCCGGGCGGCGTTGAAGTTGCTGGCGCCGAAATAGAGGTTACCGCAAAGGGCTTGCGCGGGGGGCCGGATTTCCCATCTTTGGGGAAATGGAGGGTCTTGCGATGACCGGATATGCCAAGACATTTGTCCTGATGGCGGCGCTGACGGCGCTGTTCATGGGGATTGGCGCGATGTTGGGCGGGGCCACCGGGGCGGTGCTTGCGCTGGTGGTGGCGGCGGGGATGAACCTGATCGGCTATTGGAATGCGGACAAGGCTGTGCTGCGGATGACCGGCGCGCGCGAGGTGGATGCGCGGACGGCGCCGGATTTCGTGGGGATGGTGCATCGGCTGGCCGATGGGGCGGGGATGCCGCGGCCCAAGGTCTATGTGATCGACACCGACCAGCCCAATGCCTTTGCCACTGGGCGGAACCCCGAAAATGCGGCGGTGGCGGCGACTGCGGGGCTTTTGCGGCGGTTGTCCGCGGAAGAGGTGGCGGCGGTGATGGCGCATGAATTGGCGCATATCCAGAACCGCGACACATTGATCATGACGGTGACGGCGACCTTCGCCGGGGCGATCGGGATGCTGGCCAATTTCGCGCTGTTCTTCGGGAACCGGGATCGGCCCGGCGGAATGATCGGGACCATCGCGCTGATGCTGCTGGCGCCGATGGCGGCGGGGCTGGTGCAGATGGCGATTTCGCGGTCGCGCGAATATGAGGCGGACAAGGCGGGGGCGGCGATCTGTGGCAATCCTCTGTGGCTGGCCTCGGCGTTGAGGAAGATCGACGCCTTTGCAAAGGGCATCGACAACGACGCGGCCGAGCGGAACCCGGCGGTGGCGCATATGTTCATCATCAACCCGTTGCATGCCCATGCGCATGATGCGCTGTTTTCCACCCATCCGGCTACCGCCAATCGGGTGGCAGCGCTGGAGGCGCTGGCGGCCGAGGGCAAGCGCTGGGGTAAGGTAGGGGTGGCCGCGCGGGGGCCGTGGGACTGAGCCTGTGCTGAGCCGGGGGGTGGCTTGCAAAAGCGGCGGCGTTCTGTGAATGTTCCCGCCATGATGGACCCGGACCCGACCCTGCGCCCCGAGCGGCTGCCCGAAGATACCGACCGCGCCTTGCGCCCGCAGGCGCTTGAGGAATTTGTGGGGCAAGCAGAGGCGCGGGCCAATCTGCGCGTCTTCATCGAAAGCGCCCGTATGCGGGGCGAGGCGATGGACCACACGCTGTTTCATGGCCCCCCCGGATTGGGCAAAACCACGCTGGCGCAGATCATGGCGCGGGAATTGGGCGTGGGGTTTCGCATGACTTCCGGTCCGGTGCTGGCCAAGCCCGGCGATCTGGCGGCGATCCTGACCAATCTGGAACCGCGCGATGTGCTGTTCATCGACGAGATCCACCGCCTGTCGCCCGTGGTGGAGGAGGTGCTCTATCCGGCGATGGAGGATTTCGCGCTGGATCTGGTGATCGGCGAGGGGCCGGCGGCGCGGACGGTGCGGATCGAGTTGCAGCCATTCACGCTGGTGGGGGCCACAACGCGGTTGGGTCTGCTGACAACGCCTTTGCGGGATCGGTTCGGTATCCCGACGCGGTTGCAGTTTTATACCGAGGACGAGCTTGATCTGATCGTGCAGCGCGGGGCGCGGCTGTTGGGTGTGCAGGCTGAGGCGCAGGGCACGCGCGAGATTGCGCGGCGCGCGCGGGGCACGCCCCGTGTGGCGGGGCGGCTTTTGCGGCGGGTGGTGGATTTCGTGCTGGTCGAAGGGGATGGGTGCCTGACCAAAGCCATCGCGGACCGGGCGTTGACGCGGCTGGGGGTCGATCATCTTGGGCTGGACGGGGCCGACCGGCGCTATCTGCTGCTGCTGGCCGAGAATTATGGGGGAGGGCCTGTCGGGGTGGAGACCATCGCGGCGGCGCTGTCGGAGGCGCGCGATGCCATCGAAGAGGTGATCGAGCCCTATCTGCTGCAACAGGGCCTTATCCAGCGCACGCCGCGTGGGCGAATGCTGGCGGCGAAGGCCTGGCGGCATCTGGGGCTGGACGCGCCGCGTGCGCCGGGACAGAGCGATCTGTTCGAGGCGTGAGCGGGGCAAAAATTTTCAGGAAAATTTTTGCCCGCGGGGGCCGAAAAATTTCGGGTCGAAATTTTTCGGCTATGGACCACCAAAAGTTTTTGGGAAAACTTTTGGTGTCCGGGCGGGATGGTCGGACGGGCGAGGGAGTGTGAGATGACCCCGAATCAGGTTCAGGCGATGTTCACCCGCGCTGACGGGACATATCTGTTTGCGCGCTGGGGGCGGCCCATCGTGCCAGTGGTCTTTGGTGTCGAGGATGCGACGCTGGCGGTGGTGAAGGGTGCGGTCGAGGCCGTGGTTGCGCTGGCAGGCCATCGCATGGCCGAGACGGACCCGGAACTTGGCGCGAACCTGATGATCTTCTTCTTTCGCGACTGGGCGGAATTGCCGGAGGTTCCCAATCTGGACCGGCTGGTGCCGGGGCTTGAGGCCCTTTGCACGCGGTTGGAGGACGCGGGGGCGAACCAGTATCGCATTTTCCGGTTTGATCCGGAGGGGGCGATCCGGGCGGTGTTCGTCTTTGTGCGGATGGATGCGCATCTTGAGGCGGTGTCGGCCGAAACGCTGGCGCTGAGCCAGGCAGTGCAGATGATCCTGCTGTGGTCGGACCGCGCCTTTGGCGAGGTGTCGCCGCTGGCCGCCGGGGCGGGAGGGGTGGTCATGCTGCGGCCCGAGATCGCGGCGTTGATCCGGGCGGGATATGACCCGGTGCTGCCGGCGATCACGATGGATGCCACCCATGGGTTGCGGCTGGCGGCACGGATCGCGCGGGTGGTCTAGGGCGGGTTTTTACCTTTTCCGTTCGGGTGGCTGAAGGCAGGGCCTGCATGGGAATCACCCGGCAATCGACGTGCCGCCGCTTGACAGCTTTGCCGCGACAGGCCGCATCGCGCAGGCTGTGGGATTTTTTGCCGCAGGTGCGACGTTCCGCGGGCCCGTGGCGGGTGCCGCATGACCCTGCCGGAAATCGCATGGCGAAACGGGGGGTTAGTTGGCGGGTTGTAAAATTATTGACGATTTACGATTAATACCGTCAATCAATTTACAAAAAATACAATGGACTTCAATGACTTGTTGGTAATTAACTAAAGGTTAACTATTATCGCGGTTGCGTGATGCGATGGACTCCGGGGGGGAGACCTGGCGCAACCGGGCGAAGGCGGAGGAAAATCCATGGCAGATACCGTGCAGGCGCAGGGGGTCTATACGGCCTCGGACGCGTTCATTGCGAAGGCGCATGTCGATGCGGCGGGCTATGAGCGGATGTATGCGGACTCGGTCGCTGACCCTGCGGCGTTCTGGGCTGCGCAGGGCAAGCGGATCGACTGGATCAAGGATTACACCAAGGTCAAGGACACCACGTTTGAATTCGGCAAGGTGTCGATCAAGTGGTTCGAGGACGGCACGTTGAACGTGTCGGCCAACTGCATTGACCGCCACATGATGACGCGGGCCAACCAGACCGCGATCATCTGGGAGCCCGATGATCCCAAGACGCCCGCGCAGCACATCACCTATGCGCAGTTGCTGGAACAGACCTGCCGGATGGCGAATGTGCTGAAGGCGCATGGCGTGAAGAAGGGCGACCGGGTCGTTCTTTACATGCCGATGATCCCCGAGGCGGCCTATGCGATGCTGGCCTGTGCGCGGATCGGGGCGATCCATTCGGTGGTGTTCGGGGGCTTTTCGCCCGATGCGCTGGCGAACCGGGTGAACGATTCTGAAGCGAAGGTCGTGATTACCGCCGACTGGGCCCCGCGCGGGGGCAAGAAGACGCCGCTGAAGGCGAATGCCGATGCGGCGCTGCTGCATTGCGATGACCATGTGAAATGCCTGGTGGTGAAGCATACAGGCGATCAGACGAGCTGGGTCGAAGGCCGTGATGTGGACCTGAAGGCCGAGATGGCCGAGGCTGCGCCTTACTGCGCCTATACGGAAGTGGGCGCGGAGGATCCGCTGTTCATCCTGTACACCTCGGGGTCGACCGGCAAGCCGAAGGGGGTTGTGCATACCTCGGGCGGGTATCTGGTCTATGCGTCGATGACGCATCAGCTGACCTTCGACTATCAGGAAGGCGATGTCTTCTGGTGCACGGCGGATGTGGGCTGGGTGACGGGGCACAGCTATATCGTCTATGGGCCGCTGGCCAATGGCGCGACCACGATAATGTTCGAGGGCGTGCCGACCTTCCCCGATGCCGGGCGGTTCTGGGAGGTTTGCGCCAAGCACAAGGTGACGCAGTTCTATACCGCGCCGACCGCGATCCGCAGCCTGATGGGGCTGGGACCGGAATGGGTGGAAAAGCATGACCTGTCGAGCCTGCGGTTGCTGGGATCGGTGGGGGAGCCCATCAACCCCGAGGCGTGGAACTGGTACAACACCTATGTCGGCAAGGGGAAATGCCCGATCGTCGATACCTTCTGGCAGACGGAGACCGGGGGGCATCTGATCACGCCGCTGCCAGGGGCCATTCCGCAGAAGCCGGGATCGGCCACGAAGCCCTTCTTCGGGGTGCAGCCCATCGTTCTGGACCCGGCGACGGCAAAAGTGATGACCGAGACGGAAACCGATGGCGTGCTGTGCATTGCGGACAGCTGGCCGGGGCAGATGCGGACGCTGTGGGGTGACCATGCGCGGTTCGAGGAGGCCTATTTCAGCCAGTATCGCGGCTATTATTTCACCGGCGACGGCTGCCGCCGGGATGCGGATGGCTATTACTGGATCACCGGCCGTGTGGATGACGTGATCAACGTGTCCGGGCATCGCATGGGGACGGCCGAGGTTGAATCGGCGCTGGTGGCGCACCCGAAAGTGGCCGAGGCCGCGGTGGTGGGTTACCCGCATGACATCAAGGGGCAGGGCATCTATGCCTATGTCACGCTGATGAAGGGCGAAGAGCCGTCGGATGCGCTGAAGAAGGAGCTTGAGGCCTGGGTGCGGACCGAGATTGGGCCGATTGCCAAGCCGGACCTGATCCAATGGGCGCCGGGCCTGCCGAAAACGCGGTCGGGCAAGATCATGCGCCGCATCCTGCGCAAGATCGCCGAGAACGATTTTGCCAGCCTTGGCGACACCTCGACCCTTGCCGATCCGTCGGTGGTGGAAGAGTTGATCGAAAACCGCGCGAACCGGGGGTGAGGGCGGTGTCCGAGGTGATGACCAAACCCGCCGTGCTGATCCTGCTGGGCCCCCCGGGGGCCGGCAAGGGCACGCAGGCGCGGATGCTGGAGGAGGATTTCGGTCTGGTCCAGCTTTCCACGGGCGATCTGTTGCGCGCGGCGGTGGCGGCGGGCACGGAGGCCGGGATGCGCGCCAAGGCGGTGATGGAGGCGGGCGGGCTGGTGTCGGATGACATCGTGCTGGCTGTGCTGAAGGAGCGGATGACCGCGCCGGACGTGGCCAAGGGCATCATCCTGGACGGGTTTCCGCGCACGGCGGGGCAGGCGGCGGCGCTGGATGGTTTGCTGGATGCGGCGGGCCAAAAGGTGACGGCGGCGGTCAGCCTTGAGGTGGATGACGAGGCCATGGTCGGCCGTGTGGCGGGGCGGTTCACCTGCGCCGCCTGCGGTGAAGGCTATCATGACGAATTCAAGCAGCCTGCGGTGGCAGGCGTTTGTGACAAATGCGGCGGCACGGCGTTCAAGCGCCGGGCCGACGACAATGCCGAAACGGTGCGGGAGCGGCTGCAAGCCTATCACGCCCAGACGGCACCGTTGATCGCCCATTACGAGGGGCAGGGCGTGCTGCATCGGGTGGATGCGATGGGTTCCATCGCGGCCATTCGGGCGGCACTTTCGGCCATCGTGACAAGGGTGGCGGCGTAACGAGGGGAGTCCGCATCCCCGCTAAAGGGGGGGTGCGGAAGTGGAGAGAAGAAACCTACAGGGAGTAGCACTCATGGCGGACAAGACATCGTCCAACGCCTATTGGGCCGCGAATATCCGGGTCATCGTGATTTCGATGGTGATCTGGTTCGTGTGTTCATTCGGGATGGGCATCATTCTTCGTCCTGCGCTTTCGGGGATCAGCATCGGCGGTGCCGATCTTGGATTCTGGATGGCGCAGAACGGTTCGATTTACGTCTTTCTCGTGCTGATCTTTGCCTATGCGGCAAAGATGAACAAGCTCGACAAAGAACACGGCGTTGAGGAGTAAGCGGGAAAATGGATCAGTTTACCCTTAACCTTCTCGTCATCGGTGCGTCTTTCGCGCTGTATTTCGGGATCGCCTTCTGGGCGCGCGCCGGATCGACGGCGGAATTCTATGCGGCAGGCCAAGGCGTTGGACCGGTGGTCAACGGCATGGCAACGGCGGCTGACTGGATGTCGGCGGCTTCGTTCATCTCGATGGCGGGTCTGATCGCCTTCGGGGGCTACAGCAACTCGGTCTTCCTGATGGGCTGGACCGGCGGCTATGTGCTGCTGGCACTGCTTCTGGCGCCTTACCTGCGCAAATTCGGCAAGTTTACCGTGCCGGAATTCGTGGGTGACCGCTTCTATTCCACCTCGGCCCGCATGGTGGCCGTGCTCTGCCTTCTGGTGATCTCGATCACCTATGTTATCGGGCAGATGGTGGGCGTGGGCGTGACCTTTGCGCGCTTCCTCGAAGTGACCACGACGCAGGGCCTGTTGATCGGTTCGGCGGTTGTGTTCGCCTATGCAGTGTTCGGCGGCATGAAGGGCATCACCTATACGCAGGTGGCGCAGTATGTCGTGCTGATCATCGCCTATACGATCCCGGCGATCTTCATCTCGCTGCAACTGACCGGCAACGTTCTGCCGCAGCTGGGCTTTATCGGCAGCTACGCGCCGACCGGTGGCGACGTGGATTTCCTGGCCAAGCTTGACCAGGTGGTGACGGATCTGGGCTTTGCGGCCTATACCGCCGACACGCCGAACATGTTCAACATGTTCCTTGTCACGCTGTCGCTGATGATTGGTACGGCTGGTCTGCCGCACGTAATCATCCGCTTCTTCACCGTGCCGAAAGTGTCGGATGCGCGTCTGTCTGCGGGTTGGGCCCTTGTGTTCATCGCGCTGCTTTACACGGTTGCCCCGGCAGTCGGGTCGATGGCGCGTCTGAACATCACCACGACCTTCTGGCCGGGTGCGTCGACGGGCGAAACCTTCAGTGCACCGGCGCTTTCGATTGCTGAAATCGACAGCAACCCGGAACTGTCGTGGATCCGGAACTGGGAAAAAACCGGTCTGCTGGCGTTCTCGGACAAGAACGGCGACGGGCTGATCCAGTACTTCAACGAAAAGCCTGCACTTGCAGCGGCAAACAAGGCACTGGCCGATGCGAACAAGGCTCTGGCCGACGCTCCGGCTGATGCCGACAAGGCAGCGCTTGAAGCCAAGGTTGCCGAAGCGAAAACGGCACTCGACGCTGCGCTGGCCGATCCGGCCAACGGCCTGAACGGGAAGACGCTGGCCGAACAGGGCATCGTCGGCAACGAACTGACCACGGTGAACAACGACATCATGGTTCTTGCCAACCCCGAGATTGCCAAGCTTCCGGGCTGGGTGATCGCGCTTGTTGCTGCCGGTGGTCTTGCCGCCGCGCTGTCGACGGCGGCGGGTCTGCTGCTGGCGATTTCGTCGGCTATCAGCCACGACCTGATCAAGGGTGCCTTGAACCCGAAGATCAGCGAAAAGGGCGAGCTTCTGGCCGCGCGGATTTCGATGGCCTTTGCCATCGTGCTGGCGACCTGGCTTGGTCTTGACCCGCCCGGCTTTGCCGCGCAGGTGGTGGCGCTGGCCTTCGGTCTGGCGGCTGCGACGATCTTCCCGGTGCTGATGATGGGGATCTTCTCCACCAAGGTTACCAAGGAAGGCGCGATTGCCGGCATGATCGTTGGTCTGATCGCGACGTCGGTCTACATCTTCCTCTACCTGGGCTGGTTCTTCGTGCCGGGCACCAACTGGCTGCCGAACACGCCGGATGCACATTGGTTGGGCATCTCGCCCGCGGCCTTTGGTCCGGTCGGCGCACTGCTCAACTTTGTGGTGGCTTATGTCGTGTCTTCGATGACCAAAGCTCCGCCGCAGGACGTGCAGGACCTGATCCAGTCGATCCGCGTGCCGAAAGGTGCCGGTGCGGCCCAGGCCCACTAAGCAAGATCGAAAGCCCCGGCGCGTGTCGCCGGGGCTTTCCCCTTTTTCTCAATCAAGGATTGACCGGGGATTTGCGATGGATGAGGGGCTGTCGACCATCATCGCCTTTCTGGAGACGGTGCATCCTTATGATGGCCTGCCGCAGGACGAGTTGGCGCGTGTCGCCGGTTCCTTCAGCCGCAGGGAATATGGCGCGGGCGAAGAGGTCTATCATGCGGGCGAGCCGCTGCGGGGCCTGTTTCTGGTGAAGCGCGGCGCGGTGGAGGTACTGGAACCTTCGGGCGGCGTTGTGTCGCTGCTGGGGCCGCGCAACAGTTTTGGCGAACGCGGGTTGATGCGCAGCGGGCTGGCGGTGACGACAGCGCGGGCGACGCAGGATTCTGTGCTGCTGATGCTGCCGCTGGCCGAATTCCGGCGGCTGATTGCGGAATTTCCTTCCTTTGAGCGGTTCTTTCAGCGCGGGCGCGGGGCCGAGCACCGCGAGGCCGATCTGACGGCGCAGAAGGTGGCCAGTCTGATGGCGCATGAGCCGATCACGGTGCCGGCGACGCTGTCGATCCGGGCGGCGGCGGAGTTGATGCGGGACAACCGGGTATCCAGCCTTGGGGTGACGGAAGAGGGGCGCTTTGCCGGGTTGGTGACGGTGCGGGATTTCACCAACAAGGTGCTGGCCGGGGGGATGTCGCCCGAGACGGCGGTAGGTGCGGTGATGACGCGCGATCCGGTGACGCTGCCGCCTTCGGCGCTGGGGTCGGATGTGCTGCATATCATGCTGGAGCGGCGGATCGGGCATCTGCCGGTGGTGGAAAACGGCGCGCTGGTGGGGATGGTGACGCAGACCGACCTGACGCGGTTTCAGGCGGTGTCGTCGGCGCAGTTCGTGCGCGATGCGGCGATGGCCACGGATGTGGCGCAGCTTGCCGCGGTGACTGCGCGGATCCCGCGGCTGCTCGCGCAGCTGGTGGGGGCGCATAACGCGCATGAGGTGGTGACGCGGCTGATTACCGACATTGCGGATACGGTGACGCGGCGGCTGCTCTGGCTGGCCGAGCAGAGCCTTGGCCCGGCGCCGGTGCCCTATCTGTGGCTGGCCTGCGGATCGCAGGGGCGGCAGGAGCAGACGGGGGTGTCGGATCAGGACAATTGCCTGATCCTGTCAGATGAGGTGACGGAAGGGGACATGCCCTATTTCGCGGCGCTGGCGAAGTTCGTGTCAGACGGGCTGGACGGGTGCGGATACGTGTATTGCCCCGGCGACATGATGGCGACCAATCCGCGCTGGTGCCAGCCGGTACGGGTGTGGCGCGAGTATTTCGCGGGATGGGTGGCGCGGCCCGATCCGATGGCGCAGATGCTGGCATCCGTGATGTTCGATTTGCGGCCCATCGGGGGGGAGCCTGCGTTGTTCCTCGCGCTTCAGGAGGAGACGCTGGCGCTGGCGGCGAAGAATTCGATCTTTGTCGCCCATATGATCCAGAATTCGCTGAAACATGCGCCGCCTTTGGGGCTCTTGCGCGGGTTTGCGACCATCCGGTCGGGCGAGCACAAGAACCATATCGACATGAAGCATCAGGGTGTGGTGCCCGTGGCCGATCTGGCGCGGGTCTATGCGCTGATCGGGCGGCTGGCCCCGGCCAATACGCGCGCAAGGCTGGAGGCGGCCGAGGCTGCGGGGGTGATTTCGGCATCGGGTGCGCGGGATCTGATCGAGGCCTATGACCTGATCGCGCGGACGCGGCTGGAGCATCAGGCGCGACAGGTGCGCGGGGGTGAGAAGCCGGACAATTTCCTGTCGCTGTCGGAAATGTCGGATTTCGAGCGGTCTCATCTGCGCGATGCTTTTGTCGTTGTGCGGACAATGCAATCTGCCGTGGGACAATCCCGCGGCGCCAGAAGTTGAGGTGGGCGGGTTATGGGTCTTGAACTGATCGCGGCGATTGTGGCGGCCTTTGCCTGTGCGGGGATCGCGTTCATCCTGCGGCGCTGGGTGCCGGTGTTGCCGGCCTGGATCATGCCGGCGGCGGCGGCGCTGGGGCTGATAAGCTATACGGCGTGGAGCGAGTATAGCTGGTATGGCCGTTTGTCGACCGGGCTGCCCGAGGGTGTGGCGGTGGTCTGGGCGGATGACCGGCCGCAGGCGCTGCGGCCTTGGACGATGGCGGTGCCGCTGGTGACGCGGTTCGTGGCGCTGGATACGCGCCAGATGCTGGTGCATCCGGGCAATGCGGACCTGATCCTGGCCAATGCCTATGGCTTTGCCCGCTGGCGCGGTGTGGAGAATTGGACGGTGGCGGTGGATTGCGCGGGCCAACGGTCGGTGCGGATGACGACCGAGATGAAGATCACGGATGCCGGCGTGCTGGAGGGGGGCGAATGGGTACCCTTGCTGCCGGAGGATCAAACGGGGGTGGTGGCGTGCCGGAGGCCGGGTGGATGACAGACAGAAAGAGAGAGCCGCTTGTCCTTATTGTTGAGGATGAGGACAATATCGCCATCGCGCTGGAATATGTGGTGAAGCGCGAAGGCTATGGCCATGCGCGGGTGGCCGACGGGGCCGAAGCGCTGCCCTTCATCCGCAGCCGCCACCCGGAGGTGGTGCTGCTGGATATCATGCTGCCATCCGTGTCGGGCTATGAGATCTGTCAGGAGATCCGGCTGGACCCGGCGCTGCATGACGTGAAGGTGGTGATGATGACGGCGCGCGGGTCGGCGTTGGAAAAGCGCAAGGCGATGGCGCTTGGGGCGGATGGGTTCGTGACCAAACCGTTCGATCTGGGTACATTGCGGGGTGAGATACGGCGGATCATGGATGGGGGGGCGCCGATGTGATCACCCGGACGAGCCTGCGGCTGCGCATCCTTTTGTTCTTTGCGCTGCTGGCTGTGGGGTCGCTTCTGGCGATCGGGGCGGGGGTCTGGCTGGCGCTGACGCGGTTTCCGGAACTGGCGGCGCAGGCGAACGGGCTGGTGCAGATTGCCACGGTGGCGGGGTTCGGCAGTCTGGGGTTGATCGCCTGGGTCTGGTTCCTGTTCGACAAGAACGTGGCGCGGCCCATCGACCTTTTGGCAGGGGCCTTGCGGGCGCGGGCACATTCGGATGTGGACCGGCCGCTGGAGATGGAGGTGGCGCGCTATCTGGGCGACCTGGCCCCGGCGGCCGGGGCTGCATCGGACCGGCTGGCCGAGACGCGCAGCGCATTGGCCGAGGCCATCGGGCGCGAGACGGCGCGGCTGACGGCGGAAAAGGCGCGGCTGGAGCGGTTGTTGTCGGATGTGCCGGTGGGGGTGATGATCTGCGCGGGGGATCATCAACTGGTGTTCTACAACAGTCAGGCGGCCGAGTTCCTGGGTGCGGGCGGGGTGGAGCTTGCCAATCAGCCGGGGTTGGCGCGCAGCGTGTTCGGATATCTGCGCGAAGGGCCGTTGCAGGATGCCTATCAGCGGCTGGTGGAAACGGGCGCGGCGGATGCGGCATCTGACCTGATCTGCACGCCGGTCCAGGGGCGGGCGCTGCTGGCGGGGCGCATGCGTCTGCTGGGCGGTGAGGGGGATGCGCCGGGCTATGTGCTGACGCTGCGCGATGTGACGCAGGATTTCACGGTGTCGGCACGGCGCGAGGCGTTCATCGCCGAGGCGCTGGAGCGGATCAGCCGGTCGGTTGCGGGGATCGCCACGATCCGCGAGGCGGCAGGCGAGGGCGGTGATGCCGCGCTGGTGGCCGCGCTTGATGCCGAGGTGGTGGCACTGGTGGCCATGGTGCAGGACATTTCGCGCAGCAATCAGGAGCGGCGGCCCGAAACGCTGCCCTATACGATGCTGCGGGGCGAGGATGTGCTGGACAGTATCAAGGCGCGGGTCGAGGGCGCGGGGCTGGTGGTGGAGGTCGCGCCATCTGCGCTGATGATCGGCTGCAATGCCTATGAGCTGGTGGAGTTCACGGGGCTTTTGTGCCGCGAGATTGCGAAGATGGCGGGGGTGGCGCAGCTGGAACTGCGGCTGGATGAGGAGTTTGGCGGGGCATCGCTGCGGATCGTCTGGAAGGGTGCTCCGCTGACGATGGCGGCGCTGGAGCGGCTTCTGGACCTGCCACTGGATGCCGCTTTGCCCGAGGCGACGGGCCGCAGCTTTCTGGCGGAACATGCCACCGATATCTGGCCCGAGGTGATGGATGGCGGGTTGGAGGCGCTATGCCTGCCGATCCTGCAGGCGCGGCGGTCGGTCAAGCGGCCCGAGCCTGTGGCGCGGCGGGTGACCTATGATTTCGATCTGCTGGGGCAGGAGCGGCGGGGGCATGTGCTCAACAGCAGGCTGGATCAGCTGACCTATGTGGTGTTCGACACGGAAACCACGGGGCTGTTGCCGCAGCAGGGCGATGAGGTGGTGCAGATCGCCGCCGTGCGGATCGTGAACGGGCGGCGGGTGGAGGGCGAGGTGTTCAACACACTGGTCCATCCGGGGCGGACAATCCCGGCGGCATCCACCGCCGTGCACGGGATTTCTGATGCGATGGTTGCCGATGCGCCGGGGGTGACCGACGCCTTGGCGCGGTTCCACCGCTTTGCCGAAGGGGCGGTGCTGGTGGCGCATAATGCGCCCTTTGACATGACCTTTCTGCGCCGGGCGGAGCCTGCCATCGGAAAGCGGTTCGACATGCCCATTCTGGATACGGTGCTGCTATCGGCGGTGGTGTTCAGCCAGCATGAGGAACATTCGCTGGATGCGCTGACGCATCGGTTGGGGATCACCATTTCTGAGGAGGCGCGCCATACCGCGCTGGGCGATGCGGTGGCGACGGCGGATGCGTTTCTGAAGATGCTGACCATGCTGCGCGGCCGCAATATCCGCACCTTTGACGAGGTGCTGACCGAGGTGCGCAAGCATGGCCGCCTGTTGCAGGACCTGAACGCCTGAGGGCGATCAGGTTTTCGCTTGGCCCACCGGGACGACGATGCGGCCGCGCACCTGCCCTTGCAGAAAGCGGGGGGCGGTGTCGATCACATCAGAGAGCGCGATCTCGGTTGTCATGCTTTCGAGCAGCGACAGGTCCAGTTCCTGCGCCAGATGCGCCCATGCGGCGATGCGGTCGGGTTTGGGGCACATCACGCTGTCGATGCCCGCAAGGGTGACGCCGCGCAGGATGAAGGGGGCCACGGTGGTGGGCAGGTCCATCCCGGCGGCAAGGCCGCAGGCGGCGACCACGCCGCGATAGCGCATGGCGGCAAGGACATTGGCGAGGACGATGCCGCCCGCCACATCCACCGCACCTGCCCAGCGTTCGCGGGCGAGGGGCTTGCCGGGGGCGGACAGTTCGGCCCGGTCAATGATGCTGGCCGCACCGAGGGAGCGCAGATAGTCGGCCTCGGCCGCGCGGCCTGTCACGGCGGCGACGGTATAGCCGCGCTTGGCCAGCAGGGCGGTTGCGATACTGCCCACGCCGCCAGCGGCACCGGTGACGACAATCTCACCCGATGATGGCGTGATGCCGTGACGGTCCAGCGCCATGACGCAGAGCATGGCGGTGTAGCCCGCGGTGCCGATGGCCATGGCGGCGCGGGGGGACAGTCCGGCTGGCAGGGGGATCAGCCAGTCGCCGTTCAGCCGGGCCTGACCGGCCAGCCCGCCCCAGTGCTTCTCACCTACGCCCCAGCCGTTCAGAACGACTTTGTCACCTGCCCGGAAATCGGGGTGATCGCTGGCAGACACCGTTCCGGCAAGGTCGATCCCCGGCACCATCGGAAAGCTGCGCACCACGGGCGAGGCCCCGGTGATGGCCAGCGCGTCCTTGTAGTTCAGGGTGGACCATTCGACATCGACGGTCACATCGCCGGGGGGCAACTGGTCTGGCGACAGGGTGGCGATGCGGGCGGTCTGGCCGGCGTCATTTTTTTCGATCAGGAGGGCGTCGAACATCGGGAAAGCCTTTGTCAGGGTGTGATCAGAAGAAAGAACTGGCGGCTGAAGGCCTGCAGGGGCACGGCGCTGCGGTCCAGCCGGGCACGCAGGACTGCGCCTTCCCAGCCGGTCCAGAAGAATTCGGCAAGGGCGGCCGGATCATGATCGGCGGCGATTTCCCCGGTCTCTTGCGCTGCTGACAGGCACAGGGCGGTGCGGTCCTGCCAGGCGGTCAGGACGGAAATCAGGCGGGCGCGGAAGGGATCGGGCAGGGTGGTGACCTCTTGGCCCAGATTGCCGATCAGGCAGCCCCGGCGGAAATCATGGCGGGCCATGCGCGATTCCGCGTCGCGGGTGAAGCCTTGCAGGCGGGCGAGCGGTGGCAAGGCGGCATCGCCAAGGTGGCGGTCGAGCCGGGCCGCGAAATGCGCGTGATAGGCATCGATCAATGCATGGGCAAAGGCGGCCTTGCCATCGAAGTAGTGATAGAAGCTGCCCTTGGTCACCTCTGCGGCGCGCAGGATATCGTCAAGCGCAGTAGCGGAGTAGCCTTGTTCGGTGAGAAAGATCAAACCTGCGCGGATCAGGCGCTGATGCGTGGCGGCCGCTTCTTGGGGAAGTGGCGGGCGTCCCCGGCGGCGGGGCGAAGCGGTGGCGATGGCATCGGATCCCTGCATGATTTATTTCTAGACCAAGTGGTATGGAAATAAAAGGCACTTGTGGCGGTGGGCTTCATCTTGGCCCAAATACCCTCTGGTGGGTCCGGGAGGGCAGACAGCCCTCCCGGGGGTAATGCAGCAGGGCCCCGTTGCCGAACCCTTGATGGGGAGGGTCCGGGAGGGCGGGTGGCCTTCAGCCTTGACGGCAGGGGATCAGGTCAGGGGGGCGAGCGGGTTGTTCCGTGCGTGGGCGCGGCCTGTGCTGGCAGGGCGCGGGTCGCGAGCCATGCGAGCAAGGCCATAGCGCCTGCGGTGGCAAGGCAGGCGGGCAGGCCGCCCCATTGGTAGCTGAGACCCGACAGCAAGGTGCCGATCAGGCGACCTGCGGCATTGGCCATGTAGTAGAAGCCCACATCGCGGGTGATGCGGTCGGCCTGGCCAAAGGCGAGGATCAGGTAGGAATGGACAGAGGAGTTCACCGCGAACACGAAACCGAAGGCGAGAAGGCCTACGATGAGCGTGGCGGTCAGCCATGGCGCGGGATCGCCTGCCCAGAGCGCGAGGGCGGCCAGCGCGAAGGGGATAGGGACGAGGAGGCCCGACCAGAGGGATGCCTTGCGGACGGTGGCGGTCAGCGGTTGCGCCTTGCCGCCAAGGATGCGGGGGGCCATGGCCTGCACCGCGCCATAGGCGATGATCCAGAGCGCGAGGAAGCCGCCGATCAGGAAGAAGGCGGCGCGGCGGCTGTCGGGCGTTCCGTCCGACAGGACGGCCTGAAAATAGACAGGGATGCCCACCACGAACCACACATCCCGCGCGCCGAACAGGAACAGGCGCGCCAGCGACAGGCGGTTGATGCGGGGATCGGGCGAGCGCCAGCCGCCCCAGCTTTCGGCCGATTTCATGCGCCCCGGCAGGCCCTTGGGCAGAAACAGCAGGACCGCGATCAGGATGGTGGCGAGGACAGTGGCCATGGTCCAAAGCGCGGGTTCGAAACCCGCGACGCCAAGGAGGACCGCGCCGAGGAAGAAGCCCGCGCCTTTGACCGCGTTCTTCGATCCGGTCAGGAGGGCCACCCAGCGGAAGAGGCCGCCATCCTCAGAGGGTGCCAGCAGTTTGACGGCGGATTTGGAGGACATCTTGGCAAGGTCTTTCGCCACACCGGATACGCCCTGCACCGCCATGACGAAGGCCACGGAAGCGGCGATGGCCCATGTGGGATCAAGCTTCGACAGGGTGAGCAGGGCCACGATCTGTAGCGCGAGGCCCGCGTAAAGCGTGGCGGCAAGGCCGAAGCGGGCGGCGAGCCAGCCTGCGGCGAGGTTGGTGATGATGCCTGCCACCTCATACAGCAAAAACAGCCAGGCCAGCTGGATGGGCGAGAAACCCAGCGCGTTGAAATGCAGCAGCACCAGCATCCGCAGCGCGCCGTCGGACAGCATGAAGGCCCAATAGGCCGCCGTGACGGCGATATAGGCGCGCATTGGATTGAGGTCTGTCACAGCGAGGCCGCCACCATGCGGGTGATGTCGGCCAGACGGCAGGCATAGCCCCATTCGTTGTCATACCAGGCGTAGATCTTCACCTGCGTGCCGTTGATGACCATCGTCGATTGCGCGTCGATGATGGATGAGCGGGGGTCGTTAGTGAAATCCGATGACACCAGCGCGCGCGTCTCATAGCCGAGGATGCCCTTGAGCGGGCCTTCGGCGGCGGCTTTGAACAGGGCGTTCACCTCTTCGGCGGTTGTCTCACGCTCCACCTCGAACACGCAGTCTGTGAGGGAGGCGTTCAGCAGCGGCACGCGGACGGCGTGGCCGTTCAGGCGGCCCTTGAGTTCGGGGTAAATGAGCGTGATGGCGGTGGCCGATCCGGTGGTGGTGGGGATCAGGTTCAGCAGCGCCGAGCGGGCGCGGCGCATGTCCTTGGCCGGGCGGTCGACGATGGTCTGGGTGTTGGTGACATCGTGGATGGTGGTGATGGACCCGTGGCGGATGCCAAGGGATTCGTGGATGACCTTCACCACCGGTGCGAGGCAGTTGGTGGTGCAGGAAGCAGCGGTGATGAGGGTCTGGCTGCCATCATATAGGTGGTGGTTGACGCCATAGACGAGGTTCAGCGCACCGCCATCCTTGACCGGGGCAGAGACGACCACCTTTTTCACCCCGGCCGCGTAGTAGGGTGCGATCTTGGCGGCGGTCTTGAAGACGCCTGTCGCATCGACGACGAGATCAACGCCCATCGCGGCGAGGGGGAGGGCGTCGAGCGTCTTTTCCTGCGTCAGGCGGATGGGGTGGCCGTTGAGGATGAGACTGTCATCGGCATGAGTCACGGGGGTTTGCCAGCGGCCATGGACGCTGTCGAATTCCATCAAGAGGGCGTGCTGTTCGGTATCGCCTGCGGGATCGTTGAGAAGCACGATATCACCGCCCGCGCCCATATCGACGAGGTTGCGCAGGACAAGCTTGCCGATCCGGCCAAGGCCGTTGAGGGCGATGCGGGGCATGGGGATCAGCCTTTCGGTTCGGTGATGGGGGAGGCGCTGATGTCGTCCACACGCGATTGCAGCGACAGGCGGGTGAGGGTGTCGAAGGGTAGGGCCACGAAGGCCGCGACGCGGCGGCGCAGGGCGGCATAGGTCTGGGCGAAGACGAGCGCCTTTTCGGCATCGGTGCCTGTGGCCTTGACCGGATCAGGCAGGCCCCAATGGCCGGTGATGGGCTGACCGGGCCAAGGGGGACATTCCTCGGCGGCGGCGGCATCGCAGACTGTGAAGACGAAATCCATCGTGATGGAATCTGGTTGCTGGAATTCCGAGATGTGCTTTGCGCGCAGACCGGAAATGTCATGCCCGTTGCGGGTGAGGACGTCGAGCGCGAAGGGGTTCAGTTCGGTGTTGGGGCGGGTGCCTGCGGAAAACGCCTGAAACTTGCCTTGACCCAGATCCCGCAGCAGCGCCTCGGCAAAGATGGAGCGGGCGGAATTGCCGGAGCAGATGAAGAGGACATCGAAATCAGTGTCGCGCATGGCGGGTTCCTTGGCGGCGGTGAGAAGGGGGGAGAGAAGGGGGGCGAGAAGATCGGGCCGCGCACGGCCGATATCGAGCGCGAGGTAGCCGATCAGGTCTTCGGTCACGTCAAGGTTGACGGTGTAATAGAGTGAGCGGCCGTCGCGGGTGACGGTGACAAGGCGCGATGCGGTGAGATCGGCCAGATGATGCGACAGGGTGTTGGGCTTCAGGTTCAGCGCGGCGGCAATTTCCGTGGGCCGTGCACCGCGCGGGGCAAAGCGGTTGAGCAGGCGAAAGACGGCCAGCCGGTCCGGGTGGCCGAGAGTTGCAAAGGCATGGGCGGCGCTGATCTGTTCCATAATTCCCGAATATAGGAAATGATTGTGCAGGGCGAGTGAAGTTCTTGTAACGGCACTGTGTCAGGGTGTGGTTTCGGCCCCGGGCCGCTGCAACTGGACAAGCGGGGCGGGGTGGTGCAGCACTGGCTTTCCCGTATCCTCTGGCTGGAACGGGTTTGGCGGGGTGCGGGATGATCGTCAGGGACAGGCCGGATATCTGGGATCTGCTGACCGCGCTGCGCGGGTCGATCGTGCCGCGGATTGCGCTGCCCGTGGTGCTGCTGGCGGGGGTGGCGGCGGCGGTGGTGGGGCTGGACCGGGTGATCGGTGGGGTGCCGCGGCTGGATGCATCGGCCTTTGCCGTGTTCGGGATCGGGCTGTCGCTGTTTCTGGGGTTTCGCAACAACGCGGCCTATGACCGCTGGTGGGAGGCGCGCAAGCTTTGGGGTGGGTTGCTGGCCGATCTGCGCAGTTTTGCGCGGGAGGTGGAGGTGTTCGTGCCCGACACCGCGCTGCGGCGCGGGATGCTGGAGGGGGCGCTGGATTTCATCCATGCCCATCGTGTGAACCTGCGCGGGCTGCCTGTAGGTGAGGCGGCGCGTGATGGGGTGCGCGACCTGTCGGACGCGCCGCATCCGCCCTGCGCCGTGCTGGACCGGGTGACGGCGATGATCGCCGGGGCGCATCGGGCGGGCGGGATCGACGGATTCGGGGCGCGCAGCCTGACCACGCGGATGGGGGCCATCGCGCTGCAGCAGGCGGGGTGCGAGCGGATCGCCAACAGCCCGCTGCCCTTTGTCTATTCGCTGCTGATCTATCGGACGAGTTATCTTTACTGCCTGATGCTGCCCTTTGCCCTTACGGGAACAACGGGATGGGCCACGCCGTTATTCGTGGCGGTGGTGGGATACATGTTTCTTGGGCTGGCAGAGGTGACGGAGGAGTTGAGCCATCCCTTCGCCTCCAGCCCGAACGGGATTGCGATGGATGCGATCTGCCGCGCGGCGGAGATCAGCCTTGCGCCGCATCTGGGGCGCGAGGCCCCGCCGCCGCTGGCGCCAGTGGATCACTACCTGAGTTGAGGGCCAATGTCTGAATCAAAGAGAAGCAATGCAGCCTGACATCCTGATCATCGGGTCCGGCATGGGCGGGGCCACGCTGGCGGCGGGGCTGGCGCCCAGTGGGCGGAGGATCGTCATTCTGGAACGCGGCGAGCGGTTGGAGGACGGGCCGGAGGCGCGTGATCCGGCAGCGATCTTTCAGCGCGGGCATTACAAGCCGCGCGAGACGTGGCGCGATGCCGAGGGGCGGGCCTTCAACCCCGGCAACTATGCCTGTGTGGGGGGCAATACGAAATTCTACGGTGCAGTGTTGCTGCGCTATCGCGAGGCGGATTTCGCGCCGATGCGGCATATCGGGGGTGTCACGCCGGGATGGCCGATTGGATATGACGCGCTGGAGCCTTTCTATAGCCGTGCCGAGGCTTTGTACCGGGTGCGCGGCGATGCGGCGGGCGATCCGACCGAGCCGCCACGGTCTGCGCCCTATCCCTTTGGTCCCGTGCCGGATGAGCCGGATATCGCGGCGCTACGGGCGGCGTTCGGGGCGCAGGGGTTGCATGTATCTGCGCTGCCTTTGGGGGTGGACATCGACGCCTGGCTGAAGCGGGCACCGACGACATGGGATGCGTTTCCCGACACGACGGGGGCCAAGTCGGATGCGGAAAGCTGTGGTCTGGCCGAGGCGTTGCGATACCCGAATGTTGAGTTGGTGACGGGCGCGCGGGTGATGCGGTTGCTGGCCGAAGGGCGGCGCGTGACCGGGGTGGAGGTGGAACGGGATGGGCGGCGCGAGGTGATGACGGCGCCGATCGTGTGCCTCTGTGCCGGGGCGGTGATGTCTGCGGCGTTGCTTCTGGCATCTGCCAATGCCGACCATCCGCGCGGGTTGGCCAATGCGTCCGATCAGGTGGGGCGAAATTTCATGAACCACAACCTGACAGGCATGGTGGCCTGGAACCCGCTGCGGCGGAACCGGTCTGTGTATGAGAAAACCATCCAGATCAATGACTGGTATTTGACGGGTGGCCCTGCGGGTGAGCCGTTGGGGAATATCCAGATGCTGGGGCGGATCACCGGGCCGATTCTGGCGGGCGAGGCGGGGATGCCCCTGTGGCTGGCGCGGCATGTGGCGGATCATTCCATCCATATCATGGCGATGTCAGAGGATCTGCCCGATCCGAATTCGCGGGTGATGTGGCGCGATGGGGGCGTGGTGCTGGATTGGCGGCGGACGAATGTGGAGGCGCATGACCTGCTGGTGGCGCGGCTGAAGCGGGCGATGCGGCGGGCGGGGTGGCCCATCGTGCTGTCGCGCGGGTTTCCGAAATCAAAGCCCAGCCATCAATGCGGCACGGCGCGGATGGGGGATAGCCCTGCGGCATCGGTGGTGGATGCCAACCTGCGGGCGCATGATCTGGACAATCTCTATATCGTCGATGCGTCGGTTCTGCCGACCTCGGCCGCGGTGAACCCGTCGCTGACGGTGGCGGCGCTGGCCTTGCGGGCGGCGGGGCATATCGGCAGCGCAACCATTGCCTGAGGGCAGGCAACACGACACAATCACGCTATATGAGATGTGGGAGTATCGGTCCGATCTGCGCTGCGGTCTTTCGGTTGAGGGCGGTGGGTTGTAAGTTGGTATGCGGTCCGTAAGCGGGGAGGCTTTCGGTGCTGGAATTCAGCCATGACTGGCGGCTTGTGCTGGCTGCCTTTGCCATCGCCTTGATGGCGGGGTTCACGGGCCTGTCGCTGACGCGGGGCGTGTCGCGCCGGACGGTGGCGCAGCGCAAGGTGGCGGTGTCGATGGCGTCTGTTGCGCTGGGCGGGGGCATCTGGTCGATGCATTTCGTGGCCATGCTGGGGCTGCAACTACCGATCCTGTACACCTATGACGCGCTGACGACGTTGGTATCGGCGCTGGTGGCGATCCTGATGACGGGGCTGGCGCTGCTGATCCTGCATTTCCGGCCCCGGACGCGGCGCAGTCTGATGTTGGCGGGGGTGATCATCGGGTTGGGCATTTCGCTGATGCATTATATCGGGATGTCGGGAATGGAGCTTTGCCGCCCGGTCTATACGCCCTTTGGGGTGGGCGGGGCGCTGGTGGCATCGGTGGTCCTGTCGGTGATGGCGGTGCGAGTGGCCTATTCGGAACGCGGGCGGCGCAACATCGTGCTGGGGACGGTGGGGTTCGGGCTGGCGGTGGTGATGGTGCATTTCATCGCCATGGCGGGGACGGGTTTTCTGCCCGACGGGACCGCGGGGGCGGTTGGTCCGGCGCTGAGCAACGAGATGCTGGCCATTCTGGTGACGCTGGCGGCTTTCGTGATTTCTGCCGCGTTCCTGCTGACGGGGATCACCTTTGCGCCATCGGCAGAGGACGCTGATCCGGGCGTGGCGGTGGCTGTGGCCCAGAGGCCGCAGGCACCGCCCCCGGTGGAGGTGGCCGCGCCGGTTGCCGCCCCGGTGCTGCGGGCAGAGCCTGTGGTGCTGCGGGTTCCGCATGAAAAGGAAGGGCGGACTTTCTTTCTGGACCCTGCGACCATTTCGGCGGTGCGGGCCGAGGGGCATTACACCGTGATGCAGAAGGGGGCCGATGCGCTGTTCTGCCCCTGGTCGATTTCCGAAGCCGAGGAGCGGCTGGCCCCGCTGGGATTTCTGCGGGTGCATCGCAGCTTTTTGCTGAACCCCGCCCATGTGGTGAAGTTCGAGCGGCTGAAGGATTCCGGGCAATGCAGCGTGGAAGGGGCCGAAGGCTTGCGTATTCCCGTCAGCCGGGCGCGGTTGGCGGAGTTGCGCGAGGCGTTGGGTCTGTAGCGCTGTCGCAGTTCATGCGGGCATTTCGCAGTTCGTGCAAAAGAGCGCCTCATTCGTTTGTCGCCACTCAACCTGCAGGCCGATCGCCATAGCCTTTCGCCAACTGCGCGGGACGGACGCAGAGCGGGAGGAACACATGATACCATCGGCCTTTGAGTATCACCGGCCGGGCGACCTTGCGTCGGCCATCGGGATTTTGACGGAGCATGGCGATGAGGCGCGGGTCATCGCGGGGGGGCATAGCCTGATCCCGATGATGAAGCTGCGGATGGCGTCCATCGGCCATCTGGTCGATCTGCAATCCGTGGCCGAGTTGAAGGGGATCACCGTGGCGGGCGGGCAGGTGACCATCGGCGCGATGGTGACGCAGGCCGAGCTGATCAGCCATGACGGGCTGGCCAAGGCGGCACCCATCCTGCGGGAAGCCGCATTGCAGATCGCCGATCCGCAGGTGCGCTATGTGGGCACGGTGGGCGGCAATGTTGCCAACGGTGATCCGGGCAATGACATGCCGGGACTGATGCAGTGCCTTGACGCGCAGTTCACGCTGGTGGGGCCGGGCGGCAGCCGCGAGGTGGCGGCGCGGGAATTCTTCCACGGCCTCTATGCGACCGAGCGTTCGGATGACGAGATCCTGACCAGCATCCGTTTTGCCGCGACGGACGCGGGCTATGCCTATGAAAAGCAGAAGCGCAAGATCGGGGATTATGCCACGGCGGCGGCGGCGGTGCTGCTGACCAAGGCCGGGGGGAAGGTCGCCAGTGCCTCTGTCGCCATGACCAACCTGTCGGATACGCCGATCTGGTCTGCCGATGCGGCGGCGGCGCTGGAGGGCAGCGATTGCGGCGTGGAGGCGGTCAAGGCGGCGGTGGCGGCCATGCTGGGGGATATCGACCCGCAGCAGGATAATCGCGGGCCGATCGCGTTCAAGAAACATGTGGCGGGCGTGATCCTTGGCCGTGCGATTGCGCGCGCCTGGTCACGCGCCTGAGGGGGGAAGAGCATGGGAAAGAAGATGCAAGTCAGCCTGACCGTGAATGGTGAGGCGCATGAATTTCTGGCGGAACCGCGCGAATTGCTGATCCATACGCTGCGCGAGCGGCTGGGTATCACCGGGCCGCATATCGGCTGCGAGACGAGCCATTGCGGCGCCTGCACGGTGGATATGAACGGCAAGTCGGTGAAGGCCTGCACGGTGTTCGTGGCGCAGGCCGAGGGCGCGCAGATCACCACGATTGAGGGGCTGGGCAACCCGGATGGGCTGCATGTGTTGCAGCGGACCTTCCGTGAACATCACGGGCTGCAGTGCGGCTATTGCACGCCGGGCATGATTACCCGCGCGCATCGGTTGCTGATCGAGAACCCGAACCCGACCGAGGAAGAGGTGCGTTTCGGCATCGCCGGGAACCTGTGCCGCTGCACCGGATACCAGAACATCGTGAAGGCCATTCTGGCCGCCGCGTCCGAGATGAATGCGAAGGAGGCCGCGGAATGAACGACCTGACGCCAAGCCGCGAAGAGCGGATCGCCAATCTCAAGGGTATGGGGTCCAGCCGCAAGCGCGTGGAGGATGTGCGCTTTACCCAAGGCAAGGGGAACTATGTCGACGACATCAAGATGGCAGGGATGCTGTTTGGGGATTTCGTGCGTTCCCCCTATGCCCATGCGCGGGTGAAATCCATCAATGCCGATGCGGCGCGCGCGCTGCCCGGGGTGGTGGCCGTGCTGACGGCGGCCGATCTGGCGCCGCTGAACCTGCATTGGATGCCCACGCTGGCGGGCGACAAGCAGATGGTGCTGGCCGATGGCAAGGTGCTGTTCCAAGGGCAGGAGGTGGCCTTTGTCGTGGCGACCGACCGCTATATCGCCGCCGATGCCATCGAATTGGTGGAAGTGGATTACGAAGAACTGCCCGTGGTCGTGGACCCGTTCAAGGCGCTGGAGCCGGATGCGGCGGTGCTGCGCGAGGATCTGGCGGGCCAGACATCGGGCGCGCATGGGCCGCGCCGCCACCACAACCACATCTTCCTGTGGGAGGTGGGTGACAAGGAGGCGACCGATCAGGCGCTTGATGCGTCCGAGGTGGTGGCCGAGGAGATGGTCTATTACCACCGCACGCATCCCTGCCCGCTGGAGACCTGCGGCTGCGTGGCCAGCATGGACAAGGTGAATGGCAAGCTGACCGTTTGGGGCACCTTTCAGGCGCCGCATGTGGTGCGGACCGTGGCCTCGCTTCTGTCGGGGATCGAGGAGCATAATATCCGCGTCGTGTCGCCCGATATCGGCGGTGGCTTTGGCAACAAGGTGGGTGTGTACCCCGGCTATGTCTGTTCCATTGTCGCCTCCATCGTCACGGGTAAGCCCGTAAAATGGGTCGAGGACCGGATGGACAACCTGATGGCCACGGCATTCGCCCGTGACTATTGGATGAAGGGCCGGATCAGTGCCACGAAAGAGGGCAAGATCACCGCGCTGCATTGCCATGTCACGGCGGATCACGGGGCGTTCGATGCCTGCGCGGACCCGACGAAATTTCCGGCGGGGTTCTTCAGCATCTGCACCGGGTCTTATGACATTCCGGTGGCTTATGTGGGCGTGGACGGGGTCTATACCAACAAGGCCCCCGGGGGCGTGGCCTATCGCTGTTCCTTCCGGGTGACGGAGGCCGCCTATTTCATCGAACGGATGATCGAGGTTCTGGCAATCGAATTGGGGATGGATGCGGCAGAGCTGCGCAGGATCAACTTTATCCGCAAGGATCAGTTCCCCTATCAATCCGCGCTGGGCTGGGAATATGACTCGGGCGATTATCACACCGCTTGGGACAAGGCGCTGGAGGCGGTGGATTACAAAGGGCTGCGGGCGGAGCAAGCGCAGAGGCTGGCGGATTTCAAGGCGGGCAAGACGCGCAAGCTGATCGGGATCGGGCTGACGCATTTCACAGAGATTGTGGGGGCGGGGCCGGTCAAGAATTGTGACATTCTTGGGATGGGGATGTTCGACAGCTGCGAGATCCGCATCCACCCGACGGGCAGCGCGATTGCGCGGCTGGGGACGATTTCGCAGGGGCAGGGGCATGCCACGACCTTTGCCCAGATCATCGCCAGCGAGATCGGGTTGTCGGCGGACAGCATCACGGTGGAGGAAGGCGACACCGATACCGCGCCCTACGGCCTTGGCACCTATGGCAGCCGGTCGACGCCCGTTGCAGGGGCGGCGACGGCATTGTGCGGGCGCAAGATCCGGGCCAAGGCGCAGATGATCGCGGCCTGGCTGTTGGAGGTGCATGAGGGCGATCTGGAATGGGATGTGGACCGGTTTCAGGTGAAAGGCGCACCGGAGCGGTTCAAGACCATGAAGGAGCTGGCCTATGCGGCGTATAATCAGGCCATTCCTGGGATCGAGCCGGGGCTGGAGGCGGTGTCCTATTACGATCCGCCGAACATGACCTATCCGTTCGGGGCCTATATCGCGGTGATGGAGATCGACGTGGATACCGGCGAGCATGAGGTACGGCAGTTCTATGCGCTGGACGATTGCGGCACCCGGATCAACCCGATGGTTATTGAGGGGCAGGTGCATGGCGGGGCGACGGAAGGTTACGCCATCGCGATGGGGCAGGAGATCGCCTATGACGAGATCGGCAACTGCAAGACCGGGACGTTGATGGATTTCTTCCTGCCGACCGCCTGGGAGACGCCGCATTACACCACGGACCATACCGAGACGCCGTCGCCGCATCATCCCATCGGGGCGAAGGGTGTGGGCGAAAGCCCGAACGTGGGTTCGGTTCCGGCGTTTTCCAATGCGGTGCATGATGCGTTCCGGCCTTTTGGCCTGAAGCAATCGCACATGCCGCATGATCACTGGCGCATCTGGACCATCGCGCGTGATCTGGGCCTGCATGAGTGAACAGGACCGGGGGGGCAACGGCCCCCCCGGCCCCCCGTTTCCCCTTTGACGGGCGAGATATCCCCTGATGACCACTGCCGCCATCTTGCAATCGGGCCTTGCTGCGCAGGGTTATGTCGCTGCGCCTGATCTGGCGATGGCGCTGCATCTGGCGCTGGCCTTGGGGCGGCCCTTGCTGCTGGAAGGGGCGGCGGGTGTGGGCAAGACGGAAGTTGCCCGCGCGCTGGCGGCGTGGAAGGACTGCGCGCTGATCCGGCTGCAGTGCTATGAAGGGCTGGATGCGGCGCAGGCCATCTATGAGTGGAATTACCAGCGGCAGTTGCTGGCGATCCGGGCCTTGGCCGAGGGGGGCGAGACGGGCGCGGCAGTAGAGGCGCGGCTGTTCTCGGAAGAGTATCTGCTGGAACGGCCCCTGCTGGCTGCCATCCGCCAGCCCGTCGCGCCGGTGCTGTTGATCGACGAGATCGATCGCGCGGATGAGGAATTTGAGGCCTATCTGCTGGAGGTTCTGTCGGATTTCCAGATCACAATCCCCGAGATGGGGACGATCCGCGCGGTGACGCGGCCCATGGTCATTCTGACCGCCAATGGCACGCGAGACCTGTCGGACGCGCTGCGGCGGCGGTGTCTGTATGCGCATGTGGATTACCCGGATGCGGTGACGGAACTGGCGATCCTGCAGGCGCGGCTGCCTGATGTGGGAGCGCGCCTGGGCGGGCAGATCGTGGGGTTTGTCCAATCCCTGCGGAAGGAAGAGCTGGAGAAAAAGCCCGGCGTGGCCGAGATGCTGGACTTTGCCGCGGCCTTGGCGGGGTTGGGGGTGGCGGACCTGACGGATGATCCGGCGGTGTTGCAGGCGGCGCTGGCGACTTTGCTGAAAACCCAAGGGGACCGGGCGGCGGTGACCACGGAAGTGGCGCAGCGGTTGGCGGGGAAGGCGGCATGAGGGGGGCGGTGACCCGTTTTGCCGCGCGTGATCCGGGGCCGGTGGCGCGGGTGGCGGGTTTCATGGCGCATCTGCGCAGCAATGGGTTCCGGCTGGGGATTGCCGAGGCCGAGGTGGCGCTGGCCGCGCTGGCGGTGACGCCTGCGGATGAGGGATCGGTCAGGCGGGCGCTGAAGGCGGTGGCCTGTGGCTGCACGGAGGATTGGGCGCGGTTTGACGCGGTGTTTGACAGCTATTGGCGCAATGGCGGGCGGGTGCGCAGCAAGGTGGTGCCCACGGCCACGCCGCCCCATGCCCGCGCGGCGCGGGGGGGCGAGGGAGAGAACGGCACAGGCAGCGGCAAGGCCGATGCGCCGGATAGCGGGCTTGACGGGGACAGCGAGGCCGGGGGCGCGGGGCGGTTGGTGGCGACAACGATCCGCAACGTGATGAAGAAAGACCTGCGCGACGTGGTGTCGCCTGAGGATATTCGTGCGGCCGAGGTTGTGGCGATCCGCTTGGGGCAGGCGCTGCGCGATCGGCGGTCGCGGCGGGCCAAGGCGGCACGGCGGGGCAGCCGGGTAGATCTGCGGCGCACGATCCGGGCATCGCTGGCGACGGGGGGCGAGCCGATGCGGCTGGCGCGGAAGCGGCGGCCAGAGCGGCCCGTGCGGATCGTGGCGCTGGTGGATGTGTCGGGGTCGATGAGCGTTTATGCGCGGCCCTTTCTGGCCTTTCTGGCGGGGCTGATGCGGGCGGATGGACAGGCGGATGCCTATCTGTTCCACACCCGGTTGGTGCGCGTGACCGAAGCCTTGCGGGATGAGGATCCGTTCCGCGCGCTGAACCGGATCACGTTGCTGGCCGATGGATTTGGTGGCGGCAGCAGGATCGGGGCGGCGCTGGAGCAGTTTGCCGCCACCTATGCGCGGCGGTTCGTGAATGGGCGCAGCGTAGTGATGATCCTGTCGGATGGCTATGACTCGGCCCCGTCTGGCCAGATTGGTGCCGCGATGGAAAGGCTGTCGCGGCGGGGGTGCCGCATCCTTTGGCTGAACCCGCTGAAGGGATGGCGCGACTATGCGCCTGTCGCCGCCGGGATGGCGGCGGCGCTGCCTTGGCTGGACCTGTTTGCCCCGGCCGCCACCCTGGACGATCTGGCCGCGCTGGAAAAGGAGCTTGCCCGCCTATGATGCCTGCCCGTTTCGAGGCCACGCTGTCCACCTTGCGCGCGCAGGGCGCGCCTTTTGCCATCGCTACGGTGGTGCGCACGGTGGATGCCACCAGTGCAAAGCCGGGGGCAAAGGCGATCATTTTGCCGGACGGCACGATTGCGGAAGGCTGGATCGGTGGGGGATGTGCCCGGTCTGCGGTGGGCAAGGCGGGGGCGGCGGCGATTGCCGAGGGGCGGCCGCAGTTCATTTCGCTCCGCCCCGAGGAATTGCTGGCGGCAGAGGGGGTGGCGCCGGGCGAGGAACGCCACGGGGTGCGGTTTGCGCGGAACGGCTGCCCTTCCAAAGGGTCGATGGATGTGTTCGTGGAGCCGGTCCTGCCGCAACCGCGTCTGGTGGTGTTCGGTGCGGGACCGGTGGCCTTGGCGCTGTGCGATCTGGCGGGGCGGTTCGATCTGCACCGGACCCTTGCCGCGCCGGGGCTGGCCGATGTTGCGGCAGAGGTGGTTCAGGACGGGTTCGCGCTGGAGGCCGGGGGGGCGGGGCAACGCTTCATCGTGGTGGCGACGCAGGGCAAGGGGGATGAAGCAGGGCTGCGGGCGGCGCTGGCCAGCGGGGCGGCCTATGTGGCCTTTGTCGGGTCGCGCAGGAAGTTCGCGACATTGGCGGCGCGTTTGGCGGCGGATGGGGTGGGGGCCGAGGATCTGGCGCGGGTGAAGGCCCCGGCCGGTCTGGACATACACGCGATCACGCCCGAGGAGATTGCGCTGTCGATCCTTGCGGAGATTACGGCCCTGCGCCGCGCAGGCGGGCGGGAGGCGGTGGATGGCTGATCCGGTGATGCCGACGTTGACCGAGGCGGCAGGAAAGCCGGGCCTTTTGGCGCGGCTGTTCCCGCCCCTGACACCCGCACAGGCGGCGGTCATGGCGCAGGTCAAGCTGCCCTGCTGCTGAAGGCCGGGGCGTATGCGTGCCGTGCTGGTGGCGGCGTATCGCTTGCAGGGGGGCATGCAGACTGACAGTGTTAGGGTGCTGCTGCATCGCGGATCGGGTTTTGTGAGCCGGAATAAGGTGGTGCCAAGAGCCGGTGCCAACCCGTTCTACGCCGGGAAGCCCGTTCATCTGGGTTTCAATCGGGTAGCTGACCAGCTTTTCGACTTCGGGCGGGGCAAGCCCTTCGGCCTCGGTCATGATGGTGACCGTGGGGCGGTTCAGGTCGGGAAAGACATCGATCGGCAAGCGCAGCGCGGTGAAGGCGCCGTGGACCATCATGATGAATGCGATCGCCAGAACCAGCACCCGGTTGCGCAGCGACTGCGTGACAAGGAAGGTGAACATGTCCGGCCTCCCTCAGCGCAGCTGGTTTAGAAGTTCGGCACCCTGCGTCACCACTCGGTCGCCCTCGGCCAGACCCGCAACGATGAGGACGCTGCCGCTATCCAGGGGCTCGATCCGCACGGCGCGGGGTTCGAAAAGCTCGGGGCCGACGTGGAGGAAGACGATGCTTTCACCGTTCGCCCCGTGGATCAACGCGTCGCGTGGCACACCGATACCCGTCGCGACTTCCGTAGTTTCGGCATAGACTGTCACCCGCTCTCCCACCATCAGACGACCGGAAAGATCGTCGACACGCAAATGCGCCGGGCGGGCCTGACCGTCTTCGGCAAAACCCTTGCCGATCACGGTCAGCGGGATGGCCTCACCGTCTTCGTCCGCCACAGAGGCTGTCCCCGCAACGGTCTCGTCGACAAAGAGCGACGCCTCGACCCAAAGCTTTGCGGGGTCGATGATGTGGAACACTTCGGTGTTGGTTTCGGCGATCAGCCCGGATGCTGCGTTCACCTTCGACACGATCCCTGCCACGGGCGCCACGAGCTGTTTTGCATTCATCGGCTGGGAGCCGAGCGCGGCGCGCTGTTCGCGCAGACCTTGCAAGGTCAGCTCGACCTCTTCGAGTTGCGCCGCCGGGATCGTCCCCGCCTCGGCAAGCGCCGCCAGCTTCAGCGCATCAACCCGCGAGGGGCGGCCCAGAAGCTGCCAGAGGGCGGCCATGGGTGACGCAGGCTCTGCAACTGGCAGGGCTTCCGGGATCGTCAGGGTCGCGGTGACGAAGTCAATGTCCACGCCCGCCACGACGGTGAAGAGAAGCTTGTAATCGCCCGTTTCAGTCGCCCAGGGCGCGTCCAGAAGATACACCTCGCCGTCGGCCTGCGCATTGACCGGGCCCGCCGGCGTTTCGACCGAGACCTCGGCCCCTGTGACGGGCTCATTCGTCTCGGACCGGTCGATGTAGACCATCAGCGCGGGACCGTTCGCCACGGCCACCAGCTGGAACAAGGGGGAAAGCCCGGTCGCGCGGGGTGCGGTGATGACAGTGGGTGGAGGTTCCTCATCCCCATGCGAATGGCCCTCATGCGCCGGGGCGGCAAACGGAAGCAGGATGCAGAAAATGGCGGCAAGCACACCCGCGCGAAGATTGGTCACGACACACCTCAATCAGACTGACGAGATTGATGCCACTGGTTCGTGGCACGATCTTTCCGTCAGGCTCTTGGTGGTCGCCTCAGTGCAGTCTGCAAAAATCCGGCGGCACGGGCATCGGAGGGAAGAGAGAACCGCTCACCTTCTACATCGAACCGAGGCGACGGGTCGTGCAGCGGCACAAGTGCCGACGCGCAGGTTAGCGGCGAACAGCAGGTTGTTTCGCACTGTGCCGTGACACCGAGGTTTTCCCAGTTCGCGATGATTTGGTCAGCAAGATCCGTGGCACTCTCTTCTGCGTGAAGCCCATGAGCCTCTGCCGTACCGGGAGCGACGACCATGGTAAGCAAGGCGAGCGTAAGCACCAGCAAAACGCAACGCAGTATTCCGCCCAACCGATGGAAACGGCTGCGCGCTGTATCGCCGGTCGTGGCCAGACTGTCCAAGGTCATCGGCCGTCCGTATGCGTGCCACGGGAGCACATAGCGGACACGCCGACGCAAGGCTGTCACAAGATCGTAAGGATTGACGGAAGCGGACCTGCTCGTGGTGCCCCACGACTCCGCAGGACTGCGCGCCGGTCGTCCACGTAGTCCAGAAGGGGTAGGCGCTATGTTTTCCCGGCTTGGTTTCCCGCATCCAGACTCTGCGGCGACACCTGACCTTGAATCCCATCACACTGATCGACATCAATGCATCGACTCGCGATGCTTCTGATTTGAAGGGTGTGTCCGCTATGCGACGCACAGCAGATCTCGTTGCAAGTTGCAGCTAAAGACAGCTTTCCGCCCTTTCCCTCCACTCAGAAACATAAGGTGGATCTCGGGGCGACAACTGGTGGGAAAGCCCGCTTTGGGCGGAGAGCGGCCCCTTGTCATCGTGGCAAGATGGCCGCGTCGGACGGTCAAGGCATTTGATCGTGGCTCGGGTAACATGTAACGCCGATTGCAGCACCATGGATCAACCCGGTTGATCGCGACTGCCAACTGCATGATGGACCCATCGCTTCCCAGGTTGCGGGTATCACGTGGGAACGATCCTGCTGTCGGCGATGGCTTCCATCGCGATGTAGGATGTGACGGTTTCAAGATCGGTTTCGGCGATCAGGCGTTTGTAGACCCGGTCGAAATCGTTCATGTCGCGAGCGACGATCTTGATCATGTAATCGTAATCCCCTGCGATCCGGAAGAAATCGACAACGTTGTCGATGGCGAGGACGGTTTTCCGAAACTGCTCGAGCCAGTCGGCCGAGTGATGCCGCGTGCGGACCATGGCAAAGACGGTCAGTGTCAGTCCAAGCGCCTGCATGTCCACGCGAATGGTCTGCCCGGTGATGACGCCCGCCTCGCGCAGGCGGGTGAGCCTTCGCCAGCAGGCGTTTTGAGATAGCCCCACCTTCTCGGCGAGATCGCGCTGCGACAGGGAGGCGTCGCGCTGAAGGCAACGCAGGATGGATTTATCGATGGAATCGATGGTTGGTGTTGTCATTTGATCGAAAAATTCCCGAATATTTTGAGATTTTGGTGAGGTTTTACCATCAACGTAACTGTTATCAATCTACGAAACAAAGAGCGGAGCAGATCGATGACACCATCGGCGGTGCAAACGGGCCATTTCGACCGCTTCCGGTCCTCGCTCGACCTTCCCGACCTGATCGAACGGCTGCGCGCGGGGCTGATCGGTGAAGGCATCGCGGTGCCGGGGCCGCGTGGGCCGAACCCGCTGATCTATGCCGATTACGTCGCCTCGGGGCGGGCCTTGCGCCAGATTGAGGATTTCATGATCGATGAGGTTCTGCCGATCTATGCCAACAGCCATACGGAAGCGTCGTTTTGCGGGCAGATGATGACACATCTGCGGCGACAGGCGCGTCAGGTCATTTTGCAAAGCTGCGGCGGCAACGATCAGTATGATGTGATCTTCACCGGCTCCGGCGCGACGGCGGGCATCAACCGGTTGGTACACCTGCTGGGCGTTGCGACCCCGGGCGAAGATGGCGCGAGGCCGCTGGTTCTGATCGGGCCCTACGAGCATCACTCCAACATTCTGCCCTGGCGCGAGAGCGGGGCGGAGATCCTCGAGATCTCTGAAGCGGCGGAGGGTGGGCCCGATCTTGGCGTGTTGGAGGCGGTATTGGCCGCGCATCGCGGGCGCAGGATCGTGGCGGCGTTTTCGGCCATGTCGAATGTGACGGGCATCATGACGGATGTGAAAAAGGTCACGCGACTGCTGAGGTCCTACGGCGCCGTCAGTGTCTGGGATTACGCGGGCGGTGCGCCGTATATGCGGATTGATGTGGCGGGCGATGCAGGGGCGCAGATCGATGCGGTCGTCCTGTCCCCGCACAAGTTCATCGGTGGGCCGGGGGCGTCGGGCGTCTTGATCCTTCGCCGGCAGGCTGTCGTGGCGTCGAGGCCCACATTGCCCGGCGGCGGCACGGTCAGGTTTGTTTCGCCGTGGGCGCATGAATATACGGGGGATGTGATCGCGCGGGAGGAGGCCGGAACGCCCAATGTCGCCGGTGATCTGCGCGCCGCGCTGTGTTTTATCGTCAAGGATGCCATCGGTCAGGATTATGCCGATGCCCGGCTGGAGGCGCTGCGCCGAAGGGCGGAGGCTGCTTGGTCGGATGTTCCGGGCCTGACCCTTCTGGGCAACCGGAAGGCGCGCCGCCTGCCCATCTTTTCCTTCATCGTCAAGGATCGGGACGGGCGCCCCGTTCATCAGCAACTGGTGACGCGGATGCTGTCGGATTACCACGGGGTTCAGGCGCGCGGGGGATGTGCCTGCGCGGGGCCCTATGCGCATCGGTTGCTGGGGCTCGACCGGGCGCGGTCGGACAGGCTGCGCGCCGATATTCTGGCAGGACGTGAGATCGAAAAGCCGGGTTGGACGAGGCTCGGGTTTTCCGTGCTGATGACGGATGCCAAGGCGGATCGGATCATCGCGGCGGTCAAGGCCGTCGCCTGCAGTTCCATGCCGGAGCGGGCCGTCTACAGCGTGGACGAGGCGACCGCCCGCTTCTCGCTGGAGGCCATGTGATGTGCAGATTTCTGGCCTGGATAGGCGCGCCGCGCTTTCTGAACGATCTGGTGTTTGACCAGAAGCAATCGTTGGTGAAGCAAAGCCGGAACGCGCTGATCGGCAAGACCCCAATCAATGCAGATGGCTTCGGCCTGGCGTGGTATGCGCATCGCCCGACGCCGTGCATCTACAAGGATACCCACCCGGCGTGGTCGGATGCGAACCTCAAGCAGCTGTCCCATCACGTCAGATCGGGGCTTTTCCTTGCGCATGTGCGCGCCTCGACCGGGACGGCGACCTCGCGCAACAACTGCCACCCCTTTGCCGTGGATAACTGGTGTCTCATGCACAATGGCCAGGTCGGGGGGCATGAGCATTTCCGGCAGGCGCTGGACGCGCTTATCCCGCAGCATCTCTATGAGCTGCGGTTTGGCGCGACGGACAGCGAGGCGATTTTTCTAATCGCTTTGGGCCATGGGCTGAAGACCGACCCGATCGGCGCGATGGCGCGTGCGGTCGGCATAGTGCAAGAGTTGGCCGAAAGGCTCGGCACCGCCCCGTTCATGCGGTTCGCGGCCTGTTGGTCCGATGGCAAGCGGCTGTTTGCAGCGCGCGACGCGTCGGATCATCTTGCGCCGAGTCTTTATGTCAAATCGGGCGAAACCGGTCACATCGTGTCATCCGAGCCGCTGGATGACGATACCGAAAGCTGGATCGCGATCCCTTCTGGCACAGCCATAGAGCTAACGACGGAGACGATTCTGTACCACGATTTCAAATGTGAACGTGCTGCCCATGCGACAGTGTAACAGCCAAACAGCGAGACCGTCGCGCAAGGGTGACCCTGCATGACTGTTGTTAACCCCCAGCAAGAATTGATCGATCAGAACAACCTTGCCGACAGATTAGGAAGGTCAGACGCCGTTTCTGCCGGACCATTCAAGCGACGGCTTTGCGTGACAAGGTTTTGGGTGCGCATATGCCTCGATCGTCCGCTCTGGGCCGAACGCGTCGAAGACGTGCCCGACCGTCAAAAGGGGGCGGAAAACGGCCCTTGCGTTATGTTCTCGGTTGTCGTCGGTGCGGTCACTTGATGAACCGCACGTGGCTCAAATCGAATATTCTCCAGAACTTTGTGCCCGTCGGTAGCGACCTGGCCCAGTAGGCCGTGCGTGTCATTCCCAATGAAACACCTGCTCCATTGCCGCCCACCATTCGCCATCGGCGCGGGTTTCAAGTGGTTCCTGCATTGGATCACAGATTGCCCACCAAGCCTGCATTGAGGGATCCTTTGCCATGGCGGCCATGTCGGCTTCAAGGTCAGATCCGACATACTCCCAGTAGGCGAACATCAAGAGCTCAGGTTCCTTTAGGAAAATTGAATAATTCTGCATGTTTGCGCGCTTGATCGCGGCAAGTACCTCGGGCCAGACCGCCCCATGAAGAGCCTTGTAGTGCGCCAGTGCCTCGGGGCGCAGGCGGATGCAGGTTCCCATGCGTTTCATTCGGTGACTCCGTTGGGTTCAGAGGCTTGACTGCTACTGTTATACTAGTATTACTGCAGTTCAGGCGTGGCGCAAGCCGCTCCGCGCCTTCCTCGCCACGCCAGGAACAGCCCGAATGTCGACCACACCGAACAAGGACCAGACCGCACGCGCTCTGCGACTGACGGACGCCGACAACATCGTCGTCGCCGTCGACGCCCTGAGCCCGGGAGCACCGGTGTTCGGCATCACGCCGAAGGAACGGGTGCCGCGCGGTCACAAGATGGCTATCGTGGCGATTGCCAAGGATGCGGCCGTCGTGAAGTACGGCCAGGTGATCGGCTTTGCGACTTCCGACATCGCGCCGGGCGATTGGGTGCATGAAAAGAACGTCCACATGCACAGCTTTGACCGCGCCTATGCCCATGGCACCGAAGCGCGGCCGACCGCTTTTGTTCCTGAAGCCCAGCGCCACACCTTCCAGGGGTTTCGCCGGAGCAGTAACCGCTATGGCACGCGGAATTACATTGCGGTCCTGACCTCGGTCAATTGCTCGGCCAGCGCTGCCCGTCACATCGCAAGGCGGGTCGAGGAGTCCGGTATTCTGGCCGACTATCCAAATATCGATGGAGTGATCTCGCTGGTGCACGGCACAGGCTGTGGCGTTGACGTAAAAGGGGCCGCCTACGAGATCCTGCGCCGCACACAGTGGGGTTATGTGATGAACCCCAACGTTGGCGGGGTCCTGATGGTGGGGCTTGGGTGCGAGGCTTTCCAGATTCCGCGCTGGATGAAGAGTTACGGGATCACTGAAAACAACACCTTTCGCACCTTAACCATCCAGGAGGTCGGTGGAACGACCAAAACGGTCGAGGCCGGCTTCCGCGCAATCGTCGAGATGCTTCCCGAGGTTAACAAGGCAGAACGCACCACAGCCTCGGCATCGGAACTGATGCTGGCCCTGCAATGCGGCGGGTCAGACGGTTATTCGGGCATCACGGCCAATCCCGCCCTTGGAGTGGCTGTTGACCTCCTGGTGGCCCAGGGCGGCACGGCGATCCTGTCCGAAACGCCCGAGATCTATGGGGCTGAACACCTTCTGATGCGCCGCGCTGCCAGCCGCGAGATCAGCGAGAAGCTGGCCACCACCATCCGCTGGTGGGAGGACTACACCGCCCGCCACGACATGGAGATGAACAACAACCCTTCACCCGGTAACAAGCTGGGGGGGTTGACGACGATCCTGGAAAAGTCGCTTGGCGCCTCGGCCAAAGGTGGTTCGACGAACTTGAACGGCGTTTACGACTATGCCGAACCGGTGACCGAGAAGGGCCTCGTCTTCATGGATACGCCCGGATACGACCCGGTTTCGGCGACTGGCCAGGTTGCGGGCGGGGCGAATATCCTGTGCTTCACGACGGGGCGGGGATCGGCTTTCGGGTGCAAACCGACACCCTCGATCAAGCTGGCGTCGAACACCTATATCTACGACCACATGATTGAAGACATGGACCTCAACTGTGGCGACATTCTTGACGGGGTCAGCCTAGCCGAAAAGGGCGCCGAGATATTCCGCCACATCCTGCGGGTCGCCTCGGGAGAGCGCACCAAGTCAGAGATCATCGGTTACGGCGACAGCGAGTTTGTCCCCTGGCAGATCGGCGCCACGATGTAGCTGCGCGGTCAGGCTGCGCTTTCGATCTCAGCCCAGAGTGCCTCGGGGATCGGGGTCTCGAACCAGTCGGCACTGGTGGTGATCGTCCGGGCCGTCCGCGCGCCGACCACGACCGAGGTGACGCCGGGATGGCGCAGCGGAAACTGGATGGCCGCCGCGCCCAAAGGAACATCATGCCGGGCGCAGATCGCCTGCAGTTCGTGGACTCGCTGCACAACCTCGGGCGGGGCATCGACGTAGTTGAACTTGGCATCACCGCCCGCAAGGATGCCCGAGTTGAAAACGCCACCCGCAACAATCGCGATGCCGCGTTTGGCAGTCTTGTCCAGAAGCTTCGCGCCTTCGCGGTCGAGCAGGCTGTAGCGGCCCGCCAGCAGGCAGCAATCCAGATCGGCCTCTTCCATTGCGGCCTCGATCACCGCGGTTTCGTTCACGCCAAGGCCAAAGCCCTTGATGACGCCGGCCGAGCGCAGTTCTTCCAGCGCGCGGAAGCCGCCCGATTTGAGGTCTTGCCAATGGGCGTCGTTCCGGTCGCCATGAGTGACGCGGCCGATGTCGTGCAGGAAGATCAGGTCGATCTCGGGCCGGCCCAGCCGCTGCTGGCTATCGTCAAGGCTGCGCATTATGCCGTCATAGGAATAATCGAAAACCTCGACAAAGTGCAGCCCGTTGACCCAGCCGGAATCGAACGGATTCTTCGGCGCCATCGTTGCGGCCCGGCCTGGTCGGGGTGACACCATCAGCCGCCCGGCCTTGGTGCTGACCACCACGTCGCTCGCCGGGCTTGCAACCTCGCGGAGGAAATCGCCAAGGATGTGCTCGGCCCGACCCAGCCCGTACATCGGTGCGGCGTCGAAGTAGCGGATGCCCCGGTCCCAGGCTGCCTGCAGTGCAGCCCGGGCATCTGCAAGCGGGGCATCGCGGTAAAGCCCGCCAAAGGCCGCACAGCCAAGGCCCAGGGCCGTGACCTCAAGACCCCCTCGTGCGACCTTGCGGCGCGTCGAGACCTGCATGACTTTCCCCCCCTCCGCTTCTGATAAATCAGCCCGACTTGGCCCGATCAAGATAGCGCAACGTGTTGCGCAGTGAGGTTGACAAATGCAGCAGCATCGCCTGCCGCGCCATTTCGGAGTTTCTTGCAGCAATGGCATCGATAATGGCCCAATGCTGGGCAACCGTCTCAAGTCCAGCGCCGGGATCTGGTAGGCTTTGCAAGCGGCAGCGGTCCATCTGAGCCTTGGTGATGTCCACCACCTTCCACAGCATGTGCAGACCGTTCACCTCGGCAATCGCGCGGTGCAGGTCATCATCGCGGGCGATCGCCTCGTCGTAGCGGGCCCGTTTCACGGCCGTTTCATGCGCCCGATGGATGTCTTCGATGTCCTGCAACTGGCGCTGGCTGATGGTCGCCGCCGCACGCGCTGCGCTTTCGCCTTCCAGCGCGATGCGGATGATATAGGCCTCTTCGACCTGCGCGCGCCGGATGTCTGACACGAAGGTTCCATGCTGGGCAAAGACCTCGACAAGGCCCTCATCGCTGACCTTCTTGACCGCCTCTCGTACCGGCGTTCGCGAGATACCGAGCCGGCCTGCAATCTCGGGCTCATTGATCGGGGCCCCAGGGGGGAGGTCTCCCATCACGATGGCCTTACGGACCAGGGTGTAGACCTGCTCGCTCAACGGAAGCTGTCGGCTCAAGAGGACGCCGTCAAGAAAGCCGAGGCGATCGTCTGCCGAAGTGATTTCTGGCGGCATCAGTTTTCCTCCTGGCGTCGAGTAGTGCTGTTTCCGGTCGGCGGCAATGGCAGAAGTTCAGTCTTGAAACGTCGCACACTCATACAGCCATCCTGCAGGTTGCCGAGACCGAAACTCACCTTGCGACTACTATTATATTAGTGTAACAGAAGTGGCAAGCCAAGCGCGAATGTGCGGCAAATGCAGTTGGGGGGAGAAGATGTCGACGCCGATCACCGCCCTGCGCATGCGCGGAATAACCAAGACCTTCCCAGGTGTAACTGCCCTTTCAGACGTAAATCTGACGGTGGAATTTGGCCGAATCCATGCCATCGTCGGCGAAAACGGGGCCGGCAAATCGACCCTCATGAAAGTGCTGAGCGGGGTCTATCAGCCGACCAGCGGTATCACCGAGATTGCCGGTACCGAGGTGCGGATGACGCGGCCCGCCGATGCGATGCGGCTTGGCATCCGAATGGTGCACCAGGAGCTTAACCTCGCGCCTGACCTGACCGTGGCCGAGAATGTATTTCTTGGCCGCATGCCGAAGCGCTGGGGCATCATTGACCGGGCGCGGATGGTTGCAGACACCTCTGCCCTGCTTGCCGAGCTTGGGGCGTCCATCGACGCCAATGCCCAGCTTGGCGATCTTCCGATCAGCCAGCAGCAGCTGGTGGAAATCACCAAGGCCTATGCTGCCGAGCCCCGTATCATCGTGCTGGACGAACCAACCTCCAGCCTAAGCGAGGGCGAAACCATCGCACTGTTCACGATCCTGCGCCGGATGAAGGCGCGGGGCGTCGCGATCCTCTACATCAGCCACCGGCTGAAGGAAATCATGGACATTGCCGATGACGTGACAGTCCTGCGTGACGGCGCGATGGTCGACAGCCGCCCCGTCGCGGGCATAACCGCCGCCGGGATGATCCGTCACATGGTCGGGCGCGAAGTCACGAATGTCTTTCCCAAGACCCCCGCCACCATCGGTGCGACAGTCCTTCAGGTAGAAGGCCTTGGTGACGGCCGGCACTTTCGCAACATCAGCCTTGAGGTGCGGCGTGGGGAAATCCTTGGGCTGACTGGTCTGATCGGTGCCGGGCGGACCGAACTTGCCCGCGTCCTTTTTGGCTTGGAACGCCCGATTGCAGGCCGCATCCTGATCGATGGCAAGCCGGTTACCATTGGCTCGCCAGCCGATGCCGTGCGGGCGGGCATTGCCTATGTGCCCGAGGACCGGAAAGCCATGGGCATTGTTCCCGCCATGAACGTCCGGGAAAACATCAGCCTGCCCATTCTGCGCCGCATCTCGCAAGCTGGGCGCGTCAGCGCCAGCGAAGATGCGGCCCTCGCCAAGAGCTATGTGCGCGATCTCGGGATATCTCCGCCCGATCCGGAACGGCGGATCAGCCTTTTGTCCGGTGGCAACCAGCAAAAGGCCGTCATCGCAAAATGGTTGTCGACCAGACCTTCGGTCCTGATCCTGGACGAGCCGACCCGTGGCGTGGATGTCGGAGCCAAGGCCGAGATACACCGCATAACTGGCGAACTGGTGGCTGAAGGCATGGCCGTGATCATGATCTCGTCCGAACTTCTGGAAGTGATCGGTGTCTGCGACCGCGTCCTTGTCATGCGCGATGGTGAAGGGGTGGCGCTGCTTGACCGGGCTGACCTGACCGAAGAGCGCATCATGGCCCTTGCGACCGGAGAGGAGGCCGCATGACCAGCGCAGCCGACCCCAAGCTGCCTCAGGCCGACCGTTTCCGCCGCGAAACGCCGATTGCGCTTCTGGCTACCCGCGGAGGGCTGATCCTTGCCATCATTGGCGTTTCGATCGTTGGCGCCCTTTCCAGTCCGATGTTCCTGACCGCGGGCAATTTCCTCAACGTGCTGACCAACATGTCGATCATCGGCATCATCGTTGTTGGGATGACATTTGTGCTGGTTGTCGGCGGTCTGGCCGACCTGTCCGTGCCTGCGACTATCGCATGCGGGGCGATCCTGTCGCTTGCCTTGCAGCCCATCCTGGGCACCGTCCCGGCCTTCGTCCTGGCCATCACGCTGGCGGGCCTTTGCGGCCTCGTCTCGGGCTTGCTTGTCGGCTATGTCGGGATCAATCCGATCATCGCCACCCTTGGGGTCGGGACAATCGTCCTTGGCATCGTGCAGTCGGTTGTGGGCGGCGTGATCGTCTACGGCACCAACCCCGCAGCCGCCGATTTCGTCAAGGGACGCATCTTCGGCATTCCGGTCCTTGTCCTGATCTTCGCTGTCGTGGCAATCGCGGGTCACCTTGTACTGGCGCGCAGTTACTGGGGCCGTTGGACAATGGCAACGGGCGGCAACCCCATCGCCGCCGAGGCCAGCGCCGTACCAGTACGCGCTGTTAGGGCTGGGGCCTTCGTGCTGACCGGGCTCTGCGGTGGCCTATCAGGGGCGCTTCTGGGTCTGACCTTGCAAAGTGCGCGGCCATTGGTTGGCTTGGGCTATGAGTTCAGCGCCATCACGGCCGTTGTTGTCGGCGGCATCTCGATCAGCGGCGGTTCAGGGTCCGTACCCCGTGCCATCATCGGGCTGCTTTTCGTGCAGCTTCTTACCAATGTCATGGTCCTGAACGGCGTGCGGACACCGGATCAGGGCTTTGTGCTGGGTCTGTTGATTGCGGCGGCCGTGGCACTTGACATGGCGTTGCGGCGCCGGGGGATCGCCTGATGCGGTGGTCACTGGAGCGCCTTGTCCGTTACCGCGTCTTCGTGATCCTGGCGGCCACGCTGATTGTCGCGACCCTCGTCGTGCCGGGCTTCCTGCGGTTGAATACCGTGGCGCTCGGGCTTGATCGGGGGGCCTCGATCGGCCTGATCGCGATCGGCATGACTGTCCTCTTGATCGCAAGGCAGATCGACTTGTCGGTCGGCTCGATCTTTGGTCTCTGCGGCATCATCGCAGTTATGTTGCAACCTAGCCTAGGGGTCTGGCCAGCGGCTGTCGTTGGCGTTGCAGCCGGGGCCGTCCTCGGGGCCATCAATGGCATTCTGACGGTCGTGTTCAGGATCAACTCGCTTGTGGCCACGCTGGCGACGATGCTTGCCTTCCGCGCCATTGCACATTGGCTGACAGAAAGCCAACCGGTGCCGGGGTCAGACATCATGCTGTCGATCACACTGTCTAGGGTCTACCTTGAGATTTTCACACTGCGCGCGATGCTGTTCGTCGGGTTTATCCTGTGCTTGCATGCCTGGCTGACCTGGACAGTGGCGGGGCGCAACCTCTTTGCCGTCGGCTCCAACCCCGAAGCGGCCACCGCCAGCGGCATCTCGCCCGACTGGACGGTGCTAATGTCCTTCATCTTTGCCGGAGTTCTGGCCGGACTGGCGGGCGTGCTGCAAAGCCTGACCACTAACACCGGCTCGCCGATGTTCGGGTCCGAGATCCTTGTGGTCATCATTGCAGCGGTCGTCGTCGGCGGCACCCGGATCGAGGGTGGCAAGGGGTCAGCCCTTGGCACCTTGGGCGGGGTTCTGACCATCACCGCCCTGACCACCGCGATGGAGTTCCAGTCGATCCCTGCCTACGTCCAGCAAGTCGTGATGGGGTCGATCTTGATCCTGCTTGTCGTGTTGGACCGCACCATCCGCCCCGGCCCTCAGGCCCACGCAGCACCTGCCACCTAACGACCAAAGCCATAACAGGAGGAAAAAATGGCCAACAAACTTGCAATTCTGCTCGGCGCTGCCGCCATCTTCACATCAGCCGGCTGGGCCAATGCCAAGACCGTCTGCTACGTGACGGCAGCCGACGCCCACCCCTATGTCACCCCGGCGAACGAGGCGATCGACGCCCGCGCCAAAGAGCTTGGCATCGAGGTGATCCGGCTAAGCCAGAATTTCGACGTGCAGACCGGCACCGAGCAGATGAACACCTGCATCGCCCGCGCCGTCGACGGGATCATCCTGTGGCCGCTTGACCCGCAGGCCTATATCCCCGGGCTTGCCCGCGCCAAGGAGGCGGGCATCCCATCGATCATCATCAACTCGCCGATGGACGAGGCCGCGAATGAGTTCCTCGTCTCCTTCACCGGGCCGGATACCTATCAGCAAGGCGGAATGGCGGCCGACTCCCTGCAGGCAGCCATGGGAGGCAAAGGCAACGTGATCGTCATCGCGGGCCAGGCGGGCAACGGCACAACCATCGGTCGCGTCGGCGGCTTTGTCGATCGCCTCGCCGAAATCGGCTCGGAAATCGCGGTCCTTGAAACGGTGAACGCCGATTTTGACCAGCAAAAGGCGCTGGTGGCGAGCCGTGATCTGATCACCCGTTTTGGCGACCAGATCCAGGGTGTATATGCGAATGACGACACGATGGCGCGGGGGTTCATCGACGCCTGGACAGAGGCCCGCCCGGGCCAACCGATGCCGATCGTCATCGGGATTAACGGCCAAACCGACGCCTTCGAATCGATCCGTGCCGGCGAGATGTATTCGACGATCGTCCAGTCCCCGTTCGAGGATGGCCTTCTGGCGATCAACACCATCGCCGACATCATCGACGGCAAAGAGGTCGCCGCCCGCCTACCGATCCCGCTGACCGTGGTCACCAAAGAGAACGTCGAAACGGTCAAACCGGCGTTCTGACCCGGGATACCATCAGGCAGGAAAAACAGTGGTCCCGCCAGCATCTGGTGGCGGGGCTTTCAATGCAGGCCGGGTGCTCTGGTGAACCTTCTGACCACACCTTGGCGATGGCCTGTCCGGCGGGCGCTGGTCAAGGCCCGAGGGAATAGACCGGCTGGATCGGCCGGTCACGACAAGCAATCAGACAAGGAGAACCGGCATGGCCAACGAAATACGGCATGATTTCACGAAGCGTGTGGCGGTGGTCACCGGTGGTGCGCAGGGGATTGGTCTGGCGGTGGTCAAACGCCTGCTTGACGCCGGTGCAAGCGTCGCGATCTGGGACATGGATGTCGCCGAAATGGAACGCGCTGCCGGGACGCTGGTGCCCAGCGACCGTCTCTTTACCCAGCGCTGCGACCAGTCTGTCTGGGACGACGTGCAACATGCAGCAGCTGCCACCGAGGCCACGTTCGGCCGGATCGACATTCTGGTCAACAACGCCGGCATCGCCGGCCCCGCAGCACCGGTCGCAAGCTACGATCTTGCCGCCTGGCGACAGGTGCGGGTTTCGGTAAGTCCCGGACAGTGATTACGCTAAGTCCCGGACAGTGATTACGGTAAGTCCCGGACAGCGATTTCGCTAAGTCCCGGACAGTCTGGGGCGGGCGTGACGGTTGGTCATTTGCTGCTGTGTCGCAGCACTCTGT
>CALRMS020000017.1:0-75189 GCA_943369275.1 Rhodobacter maris
ATTTCATGTCAGAAGCGGAACCCGACACGGGTGTTGAACGTGGTCGCGTCCAGATCGACACCCGATCCGTTGAAATCGTCAAAACGGTGCTCCATCAGTTCCGCACCCAGCGTCATGCGGTCGGTCAGGGCATAGTCCATGCCCACACCCAGCGCATAACCGCTGTCGTTGCCAACTGAACTTTCGGCCCGCACGGCCGCAACCGTCCCGTACAGCAGCGCCGGACCCATGTCATAGCCACCGATGAGCTTCAGGCGCGCCACATTGTCCAGCGTCGCAGCACCGCCACCCAGATCGATATCGGTCCAGTCGTAGTTGCCTTCGATCCCGGCCACGAACTGGCCCATATCGGCGCGGTAACCGGCGATGAGACCGGTAGAGAACCCGCTGCCATCAAGCGCGCCGGACGAAGAGCTTACATCGCCGTAGCCAAGCTGACCGCCGACATAAAGCCCGCTCCAGTCCGCATTCGGCGCGGCAAGGACCACCGGCGCCGGCGCAACTGCCGGTTCGTTGTAAACTTCGGTCGGGCCACCGGCCAGCGCGGGCATCGCGCCAAAAGCCACCACTGCGGCCAGCGCCGCCGTTGCTGAATTGAATTTCATTGTCTGTCTCCTGTGCCTTTGAATTGCGGCCGTCCGGTCGTCCAGCGGCCGTCTCGTGGGTCACACCTGCGCCTCATGGCAGGTCAGAACAAGGCAGGATGACGGGGAGGTGAAGATAGGTGAATGCCACAGGCAGGAATTGGCGCGCCGCATCGGGCGTTTCGGCCAGTTTCGGCCTATCCCCTCAAAATCACGTGATAATTTGCCACTGTCAGGGAACCAGAACGCCCCCACTGCGTTGCGTCGCCGCTCAGGCGCGCTCTTCCAGCTTCAGCCATTCCTCTTCCGCCGCCGCCAAGGCACCCTGCCGTTCCGTCAATGCCTCGGTCGCCTTTCGAAACTTCACGGGCTCACGCGTGAACAGATCGGCATCGGCCAGCAAGTCGCCCAGCTTGGCAATCTCCGCCTCCAGCCGCGCGATGATCGCAGGCAACGCCTCCAGCCGCTTGCGTTCCGGAAAGCTCAACCCCTCGGTCTTGGCTGCGGGCTTCACAACCACTTTCGCCGCCTCGGCCTTCATGGCGCGTGATCCCTCTTCGGGCCGCACAGGCCGCTGTGCGGCATAGTCCGACCAGCCGCCGGGATAAACCACAGCCGTCCCTGTTCCATCCATCGCCACGGTCGCTGTCGCCACACGGTCAATGAAATCGCGGTCATGGCTTACCAGCAAAACCGTGCCGTCATAATCGCCCAGAACCTCTTGCAGGAGGTCCAACGTCTCGATGTCCAGATCGTTGGTCGGTTCGTCCAGGATCAGCAGATTCGACGGCTTCGCCATCAGCTTTGCCAGCAGAAGCCGCGCCTTTTCACCGCCCGACAGGCTTTTTACCGGCGCCCGCGCCTGCCGTTCATCGAACAGGAAATCCTTAAGATAGGCCACCACATGCCGCGGCACACCGCGCACCATGACCTGATCCGCCGCGCCGGACACCCGCATCAACGGATCACCCGTCAGATTGTCCCAAAGGCTGGCATTGGGGTCCAATTGCGCCCTGGTCTGGTCAAAGACCGCGATTTCCAGATTGGTTCCCAGCGTCACGGTGCCGGCATCGGGCGCAACTTCGCCCACCAGCATCTTCAGCACAGTGGTCTTGCCCACCCCATTAGGGCCGACAAAGGCCACCCGGTCGCCGCGCAACACCCGCAGATCGAACCCGGTCACGATCTTCTTGTCGCCAAAGGCTTTTTCAAGCCCCTTCGCCTCGATCACCCGCTTGCCGCTCACCGGCCCGCTTTCCAGCTCCATCGCCGCCGTGCCCTGCCTGCGGATCATGGATGACCGTTCCTCGCGCAGCGCCGCCAAGGCGCGCACGCGCCCCTGATTGCGCTTGCGCCGGGCGCTGATGCCTTCAACCGCCCATTTCCCTTCGGCCTTGATCTTGCGCTCCAGCTTGTGGCGCGCCTCATCCTCTTCGGCCCAGACGGTTTCACGCCATTCCTCGAACCCGTCAAACCCTGCCTCGCGCCGCCGCACCTCGCCCCGGTCGATCCACAGCGTGGCCCGCGTCAACGCCTTCAGGAACGCCCGGTCATGGCTGATCAGAACATAGGCCGTGCGGGTGGTGGACAGTTCCGCCTCAAGCCATTCGATGGCCTGGATGTCCAGATGGTTGGTCGGCTCGTCCAGCAGCATCAGTTCCGGCGCCTCGGCCAGCAGTTTGGCCAATGCCGCACGCCGCCGCTCGCCACCTGATGCCGTCGCAACCGGGGTATCGGGACGAAACTTCAACCCTTCGGCCACCATTTCAACGCGATAGGTTTCCGAATCTGACAAACCGCTCGCCGCGTAATCGCCCAGCGTGGCAAAACTCGAAAGATCCGGGTCCTGCTCCATATACCCCACACTCACCCCCGGCGGGATGACACGGTTGCCCTGATCCGGCTCCACAAGCCCGGCCATGACCTTCATCAGGGTGGATTTCCCCGATCCGTTGCGCCCGACAAGCGCCACCCGGTCCCCCGGTTGAACCACCAGATCCAACCCGTCAAAAATCGGGTTGCCCCCGAAGGTCAGGGAAATCGACGAAAGCTGAAGAAGGGGTGCGCGTGCCATGGCGGGTCAGGTATGCGGGCCAATGCGCGGCGTCAACGCCTCTCAGCGCGCATCAAGCCGCAAAAGCCGCGCCCGCACCGGGGGAATCGCTGCGATCTCAACAGCGGTTAAGACATGCAGCGTGTCCAGATCACGGTCCAGCACCGCGTGATCGCTGACCCATCCCCCCATCGCCAGGTAACTACGCAGGAGCGGCGGCATCTGCGCCAGCGCCCGTTTCGGATCATGCAGCGCAGGCTCCAATGCCACCGTATCCCCTGCCTTGCGCCCGGGTCGCTGATCGGACGGGCCGATATGTCCCTGCGCCAGAACGGCCAACGCATCGCGGTGGGGTTCTGCGTCCACGCCGGCAAAGGAGGAACAGCCGAACATCACCGTTACCCCCTCGGCATCCACGATCCGCGTCAGCGCGGCCCATGCAAGGCGCAGCGCGTCGGCATCACGCTCAGTGGAGGATAGGCAGAATCGTCCAATCTCCAGCATCGGCATCTGGCCTCTGGCCAGCGGAGAAAGATCATAGAACTGCGCGGCATAACAATCCTGCAACATTCCGGCCTCCCCGATCAGCATCAGTCGGCAGGTTCCAACAACCGCGCCCCCCGTTAGCGTTTCGATCAGAAGGTGCTGGCACCTTTCATCAAAACGGTCGCTGTCCAGATCTAGCGCCGCCCCCGATACCCGCCCCGCGCGGAACGCCATGTAACGCAACCGCTGCGCGGCGCGGATATCTTCCGGGGACTCGGCCAGACGGGCGCGAAAACGGCCTTTGCAGAACGGCAACACGGGTGCAGGCTCCTTGCCGCTTGGCCTAACACCTGCGGCGAACTAGATATGAAGCCAGCCGAAAGCGGGACGCAAGCCCCCCACGACTTGACGACCCGTAGAACAGAAGGAAGCGCAAAGATGGACAAGGTTGTGAAATCGGATGCCGAATGGCGGTCGCAACTGTCGGACCTCGCCTATCGGGTGACACGCAAACACGCGACGGAACGCGCCTTCACCCATGACGATTTTCCAAAGGTGGCGGGAACCTTCCGCTGCGCCTGCTGCGACGCACCGCTTTTTGACGCGCGGACCAAATTCGACACCGGCACAGGCTGGCCATCCTTCTGGCAGCCGATTGATTCTGAAATGGTAGGGGAACAGGAAGACCGCACCCTGTGGATGCGGCGAACCGAGGTTCACTGCAATCGCTGCGAGGCGCATCTGGGCCATGTCTTCCCCGATGGCCCCGCGCCAACAGGCCTGCGCTATTGCATCAACGGCGTTGCGCTGACTTTCGAAGCGGATTCGTAAAGAAACGATTAACAGAAAAGTCGCGCCAAGAATCAAAAGGGGGCGCAGCCCAACTGCGCCCCCAAAATTCTTTGCAGGATAAAATTGCCCGACCCGGTCACTCGCCGGAGATGATGCCCGGCGCGATCCGCCCGAAACTGCCAAGCAGTTGCTGGATCACACTCAATCCCTTCACGCTGGTTTCCGTGACCCGGCGCGACAGCGGAACCACCTTGCCCCGCTCCAGACCAAAGCGTTCGATGTTCTCCACCCGGCCCGCCTCGGTAAAGGTTACCGACACGACCTGACGCTCGATCTCCCTCGGCTCGAACGCACCGCGATTGGCCCAGCGGCTTTGAACATAGAACCAGCCGGTATCGTTCAGCAGCCCCGAAGCCGTGGGTCGGCCGATCTTTTCGCTGACGGTTTCGCGGGTATCCACCCCCACTTCGACCAACGCCAGGTCGTCGTCAGTCGGCACATAGCCGTGGTTGCGATAGACCGTGGAACAGGCCGCAATCAGCAGGACCGCGCCAATCAGGCCCAACCGGATTGCCCTGCCCATGCCTGCCGAGGCCGCCATTTTGCCGAAGAAACTCATTCCGTTCCCTACCTGCCTCTGCCGCGCGCACCGTTTGTCGAACCCGGTTGCCTTGTCATGCTACAGCACAACCCGTATTGCAAAAAGTAACGGTCGCATGCGGCGCTTTCGTTCCGGCTTACAGAAGGACGGGCCACTGTTCAAGAATGGAACAGCCCCGACCATGCCGGACCAAGCAGGAACATGCGGCCAAGACACCCCAAACGCCCACCGGAGCCCTGCCCGATGACTGATGCCCCTCCCCATGATCCGGCCATGCCCGCCCTGCACCATCCGCTGCGCAGCGGGGCCCTGTCCCCGCGCAAGCCGACCCGCTTCGACCTACACCCGGATGCCCCCACCCGTGCTGCCATGGCAGCGAGCCTTGATCTGCTCGATCTGCCCGCCTTCCGCTTTCGCGGCGAACTCCGCCCGTCGGGCCGCAGCGATTACCTGCTGGAGGCCGAACTCATAGCCTCGGTTGTTCAGTCTTGTGCCGTGACTTTGGCCCCCGTACCGGCCACCATCGCCGAAACCGTCCGTCGCAACTATCTGTCGAACTGGCAGGAACCCGAAGGCGATGAGGTGGAAATGCCCGAGGACGATACGCAAGAACCCCTCCCCGAAGTGATCGACCTGGGTGCCGTTGCGATCGAGGCACTCGCGCTCGCCCTGCCGCTCTATCCCCGCGCGCCGGGGGTGACCATGGATGAGGCGGTTTTTGCACCACCGGGCACCGAACCCCTGCGCGAGGCCGACCTTAAACCCTTTGCCGGTCTGGCTGCCCTCCGCGACCGCCTTGCCGGATCAGATGAGGGTCCGGAAAGCAAGGAATAGGCCCCGGCACCAAAGCGCAAGAAAGGGGCTTGCGCCCGCACCAAATCCGGGTATTTTCCGCGCCTCATTCGATGGCTGGTACGGGCTCGCACGATAGGCGGGCAAACCGCTGATCGCAAAGCGAAATCAGGGGCATGCCCCCACTACCCGAGGTCGAGACATGGCTGTCCCGCAGAACCGAGTCACCCGTTCAAAGCGCAACATGCGCCGCGCACATGACGCCCTTGTTGCCGGCAATCCGCAGGAATGCTCCAACTGTGGCGAGCTGAAGCGTCCGCACCACGTGTGCAGCGCATGCGGCCATTATGACGCCCGCGAAGTCGTGGCGACGGTCAAGGAAGTCGATCTGGACGAGGACGCGGCGTAAGCCGCCTCCAAGACGCCCAGCCCGATGGCCAACGGACTTCACACTCCGGCAACCGACGGCCCGCGCCGCATCGTGATTTCTGTTGACGCCATGGGTGGCGACAGGGGGCCGGCAGCCGTGGTTGCCGGTCTTTCACTATCTGCCGCAGCGCATCCGGATGTCGATTTCATCCTGCATGGAAATGATGCCGAACTGACGCGGCTGGTTGATCGCGAAGCGCCCTTGAAGGGCCGCGTCACCGTCCGCCATGCGGACCGTGTGGTGTCCATGCAGGACAAGCCCAGCCATGTCATGCGGCATGGCGATGGCACATCTATGTGGTCCTGCATCGACAGCATCAAGCAAGGCGAAGCGTCGGTGGCCGTGTCCTGCGGCAACACAGGTGCGCTGATGGCAATTGCCATGCTGCGCCTGCGCCGCCTGCCGGGAATCAACCGCCCCGCAATCGCAAGCCTCTGGCCATCGCGCAATCCGGGCGGTTTCAACGTCATGCTCGACATGGGCGCCGACGTTAAGGCCGAAGCGGGTGATCTGCTGCAATTCGCAATGATGGGCGCGTCTTATGCCCGCAACGGGCTTGGCCTGTCCCGCCCGCGTGTGGGCCTTCTGAATGTGGGCACCGAGGAACACAAGGGACGCGCCGAACTGAAGGAAGCGCATGAACTGCTAGGTCCACAGTCCGAAGCGGGCGGCTTTGATTTCATCGGCTTCGTCGAGGGCAGCGACATCCCTTCCGACCGTGTCGATGTGATTGTGACCGATGGCTTTACCGGCAATGTGGCGCTGAAAACAGGCGAAGGCACGGCCAAGCTGATCTCGGATTTCCTGCGCGAAGAATTCAACGCCTCGGTCTTTTCACGGCTGGCGGCGCTCTTTGCCCTCAGCACGCTGAAGCGGCTGCAAAAACGAATGGATCCGCGCCGGGCGAACGGCGGCGTGTTCCTGGGGTTGAACGGAACGGTCGTGAAATCCCACGGTTCAGCGGACGCGACTGGTGTCGCAGCGGCCATCGGCCTTGCCCGACAACTGGCCGCGGCAGGGTTTCAGGACCGGCTCGCCGCACGGGTTGCGTCTGCCATGCGCTCAGGGCAGGATGCCGCAGCAGAAGCAGCCCCGTCCGTTCCGGAACTGGGGTCGGGAGGCGGGACCAAGGACTGACGATACGCGCCGTCGTAAAGGGCGTCGGGCATTATCTGCCCGAAAGACTTGTCCCGAATTCGGAACTCGAAACTCTGGTGCAAACCAGCGACGAATGGATTCGTACGCGATCAGGCATTGAACGGCGGCATTTCGCAGCCGAAGGGCAGACAACATCCGACCTCGCAATCCGCGCGGCAAAAGCTGCTCTGGCCGATGCCGGGATGCATGCCGACGATGTGGATGCGATCGTTCTGGCCACGTCAACCGCAGACCTGACCTTCCCCTCGGCTGCCACGATGGTGCAAGCCGGGCTTGGCATGACGCGCGGCTTTGCCTTTGACGTTCAGGCAGTCTGTGCGGGTTTCGTCTACGCTATGGCCAATGCCAACGCGCTGATCCTGTCAGGACAGGCACAACGTATCCTCGTGATCGGGGCCGAGACGTTTTCAAAGCTTATGGACTGGTCCGACCGTTCCACCTGCGTACTGTTCGGAGATGGCGCGGGTGCAGTCCTGCTTGAAGCTGTCGAAAGCGAGGGCACCTCTGCCGACCGGGGCATCCTTGCCACTGACCTCCATTCTGACGGACGGTTTCGTGACCTTCTTTATGTCGATGGCGGCGTATCCACCGGCACGACCGGTTATCTGCGGATGCAGGGCAAGGAAGTGTTCCGTCATGCCGTTGAAAAGCTTGCTGAAACGGCCCATACCGCACTGGAAAAGGTTGGTCTGACCAGTGGCGATGTCGATTGGATTGTTCCGCATCAGGCCAATATTCGTATCATCGAGGCAACCGCAAAGCGGATGCAGGTTCCGATGGACCGCGTCGTCGTAACGGTTCAGGATCACGGCAATACGTCGGCCGCCTCAATCCCGCTTGCCTTGTCTGTTGGCAAGGCGCGCGGCCAGATCAAGCCGGGCGATCTTGTGGTGACTGAGGCCATCGGCGGCGGCTTGGCATGGGGATCGGTCGTCCTGCGCTGGTAAGCTGATGTTGCAGTCTGAAAGCATCGAGACAAGCTGTTGATATTGACTCGGAATTCCAAACCCCTCACTCTGTCGTGAAACGCCCGGGGGGGATAGAATGAGCGAAAAGACGTTAACCCGAATGGACCTGTCGGAAGCCGTATTCCGTGAGGTCGGATTGTCGCGCAATGAAAGCGCGCTCCTCGTGGAAAGTGTGCTTCAGCACATGTCAGACTCCTTGGCGTCTGGTAACACGGTAAAGATTTCGTCCTTTGGCACCTTCTCGGTGCGTGACAAGTCGGCACGTGTCGGCCGAAACCCCAAGACTGGGGATGAAGTGCCTATCAGCCCGCGTCGGGTTCTGACCTTTCGGCCATCCCACCTGATGAAGGACCGGGTCGCAGCAGGGTCCAAGAAGTAAGGAGTTCGTCCGCCGATGGACAAGTCGCCAGAGGCGTTTCGCACGATCAGCGAAGTGGCCGATTTCCTGGACACGCCCGCGCATGTCCTGCGCTTTTGGGAAAGCCGCTTTCCCCAGATCCGTCCGGTCAAGCGTGCCGGGGGACGGCGTTACTACCGCCCGGGCGACGTGGCGTTGCTGGCAGGGATCAAAAAGCTGTTGCATGACGAGGGGATGACCATTCGTGGCGTACAAAAAATCCTTCGTGAACAGGGCATTAGGCACGTCGCAAGCCTGACGTCTGGCGATAGCGGCCGCCTGCTGGACGACGCCGACATTGAAGCGGTCCTAAGCGCGGAATATGGGCCAAGGGATCGTTTCGACGATGACGAAGCACCGTCGTCCGAGGCGCTTCAAAGCGCACAGATCATCTCGCTTGAGACGGCATTGAACAGGCAGGACGCGGCACGGGAACCTACTTCCGTCCAGGCCGAGCTTTGGCCCCCTGCCCCGGCAGACACCCCAGCCACCGATTCCGAATCCTGGCCTGGCGATCCGGGTGACGCCGCTGCGCCCCATGATCTGCCGGAAACTCCAGCAGAGGTCATGGCAGACGATGCGGCACCGACTGATGTGCTGACAGAGGTTCGGGCCGAGCGGGATCAGGAAAGCGCAGAACCCTTTGCTGAGGCGCCCTTGGAAAGCAGCGAAACGCCGGAAACCGTTGCGTTGGCAATCGGCGAAGTCGCGCCGTTGGCTGAAATGGATGCAGCCTCTGACAGCAGCCGTGAAGCCGGAGGAGAATCGTCAACTTCAGCGGGGCCAGATGACGCAGACGACGAAGAAACCGTTGAGACTGCGACCATCGCCGCCGTGCTGCGGCGGACCTCGGCCGCTGATGTGCATGCAGTTCAGCCCCAATTGATTCAACTGCGCGACCGCATGATCGACTTGCGCGGACGGGTTGCCGAAGCGGCACGGCGCAAGGCCAAGTGATCGCCTTATCCATGTGCTTTCCTGCTTGCCCCTGCCCGGAATATCAGTATGTATCCCGCCTGTCGGGCCGTGGCGCAGCCTGGTTAGCGCGTCCGTCTGGGGGGCGGAAGGTCGTGAGTTCGAATCTCACCGGCCCGACCAACACCGTAACCGCCCGCCTGCCACTTGGCAGTGCGGGCGGTTCCGTTTCAGCACTGTGCCGGGGGATCGCGACATGACGGCGAAAGGTGTTCTTCCCTCACAGGCGTTGCGCGCGCTCATTGCGGACGGGGCGATATCTGCAGTCCTTCCGATCACCGATGCACAAATCCAACCGGCCAGTCTTGATCTGCGGCTTGGCAGCGTTGCCTACCGTGTGCGTGCCTCGTTCCTTGCGGGTCAGGGGCAGAAGGTGGCGGATCGACTGGCCGAGTTTGAAATGCACAGGGTCGATCTGACTGCCGGCGCGGTGCTTGAAAAAGGCTGCGTCTATGTCATCCCCTTGATGGAGGGGCTTGCCCTGCCCGCTGGGTTGACGGCCGTGGCAAATGCAAAAAGCTCCACCGGGCGGCTGGATCTGCTGACGCGAACGATCACCGATGGTGGCAGCGAGTTCGACCGTATCCCCGAAGGATATACAGGCCCGCTTTATGCCGAGGTCTGCCCGAAGAGCTTTTCAGTCCTCGTCCGTCCGGGGATGCGACTGAACCAGATCCGGTTCCGCGCAGGTCAGGCCGTGCTGGATGATGCCGAGTTGGCCCGGCTTCACGCGCAGCAGCCTTTGGTGTCAGGTCAGGCCGTGATTTCCGAAGGACTTGGCTTTTCCGTCGATCTGCGCCCGGCAGCGGGCGATCTGGTGGGTTTCCGCGCCAAGCCCCATACCGGAGTGGTCGATCTTGACCGCATCGGTCATTACCCAGCAGCGGATTTCTGGGAAGAAATCCATACGACAGAAGGCAGGATCATCCTTGATCCGGGGGCCTTCTACATTCTGGTCAGCCAAGAGGCGGTGACCATTCCCCCGGACTATGCCGCCGAGATGGCCCCCTATCTGGCTATGGTGGGGGAATTCCGGGTGCATTATGCAGGCTTTTTCGACCCGGGCTTCGGCCATGCCGATGCTGGCGGTGCCGGATCACGCGGCGTCCTTGAAGTGCGCTGCCATGAGGCACCTTTCGTGCTGGAACACGGGCAGGTTGTAGGTCGGCTGGTTTATGAAAGAATGTCGGAACGGCCGGACACGCTTTATGGGCAAGCCATCAAATCCAACTATCAGGGGCAGGGTCTCAAACTGGCCAAGCAGTTCAAGTAGACGCCCCTAGCGCCAGAACCGACGCCCAATTTTCATCAGATCGTTCATCCGCTTCTGGGTGGCATTGGTCTGATCCGCCCGGCGGCGGGCGTCGTGCTTGGTCATGCCGGAATCGCCCGGGGACTTCCCCATGCGGTTGATCCCCTTCTTTACTGCGGCCCCCAAAAGCTGACGCAACAATCTGCCGCCCACACCTTGCAACAATCTGTTCAGGTCCATCGCACGCTTCCCCTCGTCAATCTTCAAACAGTTCACTTTGCCCGACCAGGCTTTCTTCTTCATCATCTGGGGATTGAATTCCGCCCGGCAAGGGCCGGTTGTCCAAAAGTCCTGCCGCACGCAATTCTTTCAGCCCCGGCAGATCACGGGCGGATTCCAGACCGAAGTGATCCAGAAACTGCTCTGTCACCACAAATGTCACGGGCCGCCCCGGTGTCATGCGGCGACGGCCAAAGCGGATCCATTCCAGTTCCAGAAGCTGATCCACCGTTCCGCGCGACACCGCGACGCCACGAATCTCTTCGATCTCGGCCCGGGTGACGGGTTGATGATAGGCGACAATTGCCAGCGTTTCGATGGCGGCGCGGGACAGCTTGCGCTGTTCAACCGTTTCCTTCTGCATCAGATGGCCAAGATCGGCCGCTGTGCGAAAGGCATAGGCATCGCCAACCCGCACCAGATGGACGCCGCGCCCCTCATAACGCTTGCGCAAGTAGACCAATGCCTCGGCCGGATCGCAGCCATGCGGCATGCGCGCGACCAGTTCGGAAAGCGTGACAGGTTCGGCTGAGGCGAAAAGGATGGCTTCGACCATGCGCTCTTGTTCGGCCATCGGCGGGGCCTCGAACAAGCTGCGTTCTATGGGTTCCTGCGTGCCGGTCATGACTCTCTTCGCCGCAACTGGATGGGAGCAAAGGTTTCACCTTGCCGCAATTCGATCTGCCCCCGCTTGGCAAGTTCCAGAATGGCGGCGAAATGCGCGGCAGTCGAGGAACGGCGGCGCATGGGATGCCCATCCCACCCATCGGGAAGGAAGGATGTCAGGTCCGCCCAGACGCCGGCAAAGCCGATCATGCCGCGTAGCCGATCCAATGCCTGTTCCATGGTGTAGACATGGTCCCGGTCCATCACATAGGGCCGGAATTCATCCTTGGTGCGGATGCGGGCATAGGCGCGCATCAGATCGATCAGGGTCGCTGAATAGGTGATGTGGCGGTTGCGGGTCACATCCTCGGGCAGGCCACGGGCAAAGAAATCACGTCCCAATTGATCACGCGCCATCAACCGGGCAGCGGATTCCCGCATGGCCTGCAGGCGTTCCAATTGGAACGCAAGATGCGCGGCGAGTTCTTCGGCAGATGGGCCATCCTCGCCGGGTTCCGGCGGTAGAAGGAGCCGGGATTTCAGAAAGGCAAGCCAGGCCGCCATCACCAGATAGTCAGCAGCCAGTTCAATCCGCAAAGCGCGGGCGCGTTCGACAAAACCAAGATACTGATCGGCCAGTTGGAGAATGGACACCCGGCGCAAATCAACCTTCTGGGTACGCGAAAGCATCAGAAGCAAGTCAAGCGGCCCCTCGAACCCGTCGACATCGACGATAAGGGATTCCGCCGACAGCCGTTCTGCCGGGGAGAGCCGTTCTTCGCCGGACCAGTCGTCATCACCCATGCGCAGGTTCCTGAAGGATTGCCGCAAGGTCGGCTTCCAAAGCCGCGATGTCAACCTCATCAGGGGTGCAGCGCGCCGCAAGTGCGGCCTCGGCGCGGATCATCGTATCGGCGCGCATGGTGCCGGCAGCCGCGGCCACGGCCTGCATTTCGGTGAGGTCGCCCTTGCAATGAAGCGCGATATCACAGCCCGCGGCAAGCGACCGCGCCGCACGCTCGGCCAATGTTCCGGACAGAGCCTGCATGTTCAGATCATCGGTCAAGAGAAGACCCTTGAACCCGATGGCCTCGCGAATGACGCGGATCATGGTGGGTGACTGGGTGGCCGGATGATCCGGGTCATGGGAGGCGAAGATCACATGCGCGGTCATCGCCATAGGCAGATCGTTCAGCGCGAGAAAGGGTGCGAAATCCGTTGCCGCCAAGGTCGCGGCGTCTTCGGTCACCGTCGGCAGATCGTGGTGAGTGTCGGCCGTTGATCGGCCATGGCCGGGCATATGCTTTACCACCGGCAGCACGCCGCCGGAAAGATGAGCGTCGGCCACGGCGCGGGCGATGGCTGCGACCTGGGCCGGGTCGCTGCCATAGCAGCGGTTGCGCAGGAAGGGGTGCGTGGAGGCGCCGGCAAGATCGGCACAGGGGGCGCAGTTGCCGTCTATCCCTACTTCGCGCAGTTCATGGGCGATGATGCGCGACCGGAGTGCCATGCCGCGCGCCGCCTGCGGACCAGATCGGGTGACCTGTTCCAGCGGCGGCAGCCACTCGCGCCAATGCGGGGCGCGCAGGCGCTGCACCCGGCCACCTTCCTGATCAACAAGAATAGGGGCGTCGCGGCCGACAGCTTCGCGCAGGGACGCGGTCAGACGGCGCAGCTGGGCCGGGTCTTCGACGTTGCGGGCAAAAAGGATGAACCCCAGAGGATCGGCGTCACGAAAGAAGGCGCGCTCATCATCGCCAAGTACGGTGCCCGCGCAGCCAAAGATAGCCGCGCCCGAACCTGCCGAGATCATCTCTGTTCGACCGGGATGCAGGACGCGCTCTGTTCCAGAAGCGATGTGCAGAAACTGCGCGCCGATGATTCATCGGCAAAGCCGTGGGCGCGCAGGCGATAGAAGGTGCGCCCGCCGCTTTCGGCCGCTTGCACGACGAGGGCCTTCCCAGCCATCACGAGACCAAACTGGTTGGACAGCTTTATCCATTCCGACCGCGCCTGTTCCGGCGTGTCAAAGGCGCCAAGCTGAACCAGACGGGTGCCGCTTGCGATGGTGGCGGGATCGACTTCTGTCATGGGTGTCGCGGCAACAGGGGTCGTATCGGTAAGGGTGACCGAAAGCTCCCCGGTCGCCCCGCCGGTTGCAGGGCGGGCACGCGGGCGTATCGTGGTTCCAGCGATCTGCGGAGATACATCTTCTGCGGACTCCGGCATAGGCTCGGCCAGCGCTTCGGCCAAAGCCTGCGCCACTGAATCTGGATCGGGCCCAAGATTTTCCGCTGGCCCCGGTTCCGCCTGAGACGGAACCGCGAGGCCGGAAAGCGCCGGGACAGCGGGCGCCACCACCGCGTTGGGATCAACGGGGGCCAAACCAGCGCTGTCTTCGGGGGTAAGTTCAACCGGCCTAGGCGCAAGAACCAGACGGTCCGGTGGAGGTGCGGCAGTGCCAATGGCGGCCACGGTGTTTACGGCAAGGCCCTGATGATCGGCCACTTCGCCGCCGGGATTTTCCGGTGCGATCCGCATGGGGCCGGACATGGCTTTCACGACCGGCACGCCGTTCACATCACGCACGGCCAGTTTGTAGCCCCACATGCCAAGACCAACCACCAAAGCCACGGAGCAAGCTGCACCCGCCAGATGGGTGATCTGTGTCAGCCGCCCGGAAGCCATCCGTTGGCTGGACCACCCCGAGGGATGACCCGTATCGAAATCATCGTAATCCACGTCCGCCATGCCATGCCTCTTGCGCGATGCGATACGTGCCGCATCCGCTTTGTTCGCCTGCTCGACCGGACGGGGCGCTGTTGCTCAGCGCATTTCCTCGACCGGATTAACGCCCAAGATACCAAGACCAGAGCAAATGACAACGGAAACGCTGCGCGCGAGGGCAATTTTCGCCTGAGACGTGGCCGGATCACCCTCTTGGATGAAGCGCAGGCTGCTGTCATCGTTGCCGCGGTTCCACAGGCCGTGGAATTCTGAGGCCAGTTCATAGAGGTAGAACGCCACGCGATGCGGTTCATTGTTGCGCGAGGCGATTTCCACCAGACGCGGCCATTCGGCAATCTTGCGCGCCATGGCGAGTTCCGCCTCATGCGTCAGGATCGACAGGTCGGCAGACAAAAGCGCTGCATCCGATACATCCAGCCCGGCATCACGCGCCTTGCGCAGGACCGAATTGATCCGCGCATTGGCGTATTGGACATAGAAAACAGGATTGTCCTTTGACTGTTCGAGAACCTTGTCGAAATCGAAATCCAGCGCGGCATCGTTCTTGCGCGTCAGCATGACAAAGCGGGTAACATCAGCCCCCGCCTGTTCCACCACATCACGCAAAGTGACGAAGGTGCCAGCGCGCTTCGACATCTTGAACGGTTCGCCGTTCTTGTAGAGCTTCACCAGCTGGATCAGCTTGATATCCAGCGGCACGCGGCCATTGGACAGGGCGGAGACGGCGGCCTTCATCCGTTTGACATAACCGCCATGATCGGCGCCGAAAATGTCGATCAGTGCATCAAAGCCCCGCCGCACCTTGTTGTAGTGATAGGCGATGTCGGGGGCGAAATAGGTCCAGCTGCCATCGGATTTCTTGACCGGGCGGTCCACATCATCGCCATGCGCGGTCGAGCGGAACAGCGTCTGGACACGGGGTTCCCAATCATCGGGCTCTTTGCCCTTTGGGGGTTCCAACGTGCCTTCATAGATCAGGCCCTGGCTCCGCAGGGTGTCAATAGCGGCTTCGATCTCGCCGGTGCCATAGAGCGCCTTTTCCGAGGAATAGACATCCATCTCGACCCCCAGAACCTTGAGATCGTTACGAATTTCCTGCATCATCAGGGCGCTGGCGAAATCGCGCACGTCGGTCAGCCAGACAGATTCCGGCTGATCCAGCAGAGTGGTGCCGTACTTTGCCTTCAGCGCCTCACCCACCGGGATCAGGTAATCGCCGGGATAAAGGCCTTCGCGGATTTCGGGTTCAAGGCCGTTCGCTTCACGGTAGCGTTCAAAGGCAGATCGCGCCAGAACGTCGACCTGCGCGCCGCCGTCATTGATGTAGTATTCACGGGTGACGTCCCAGCCGGTAAAGGCCAGAAGCCGGGCCAATGCATCGCCAAAGACCGCGCCGCGCACATGGCCCACATGCATGGGCCCTGTCGGGTTTGCCGAGACGAACTCAACGTTTACCCGAAGCCCCTGCCCCAGTTTCGAGCGGCCGTAATCAACACCTTGCGTCAGCGCGGCGCGCAGCAAGCTATGCCAGACCGCTGGATCAAGACGGAAGTTCAGAAAGCCCGGCCCCGCCACATCGGCGCCAGCGATACGCGGATCTTCCATCAGGCGCGAGGCCAGCGCCTCGGCGATGACGCGGGGTTGCAGGCCCGCTGGTTTGGCAAGCACCATGGCGGCATTGGTCGCCATGTCACCATGGGCGGCATCGCGCGGCGGTTCCACTGCAACGGCCGCAAAATCGAGACCGGCGGGAAGGGTGCCCTGCGCGGCCAGATCGGTGAGCGCCGCGATGACAAGCTCCCGGATATCCGAGAAGAGGTTCATTTGATCACATTCCTGTCTGCTTGCCTGTGGCAATGCCAGAGGCTTTCTGACAGGTCAAGGATCGGCCTTCATTGGTGCCCCCTCAGGCGGGGCGGTCCGGTGGCGTTTCCTCGGGCAAAGGTACGGCGGGGCTGTTCGTACGGTGGCGCATGTGATGCGCCTCGCGTGCGCCGAAATGCGTTGCAATGACTGCGCCAAGTATCCACCAAAGTTCGGCCGGGGCGGCCTTGAGCGCCGCCATGCGCTGCGCAAACGCCGTGGGATCAATCATCGCAAAAAGCATCATCGCAACGGCACCAAAGGCAAGCGCCGGGCGCGGAAGGCGGTTCGCGGCATCAATCAGGCGATCATAGCGTCCGCCCCCCATTGGTGCAGCGCCAGAAGGCCGCAGGATGCCATCGAGTGCGGCTTGGACATCAGGAGAGGAGATGGCGCCGTTCAGCGCCTTACGGATCAGATCCATAGGGAAAGCCTCTTGCGGTGATCTTCAAGGGAAAGGTGTTTCTCGGCGGGAAGGAAAGCCTCCGCCTCGGTGATGCGGACGCCTTTTGTGCCGTTTGGCCCCGCCACGAAGCAGCGTCGTTCCTTAGCGATATAGGCAAAGTGATAGGCGCTGTCGCGGCGATCGAGGGCGCAGGCATAAAGCAGCAACACTCCCAAGCGTTCCACGGCGCGGCGTGCCGCGCGCAGGGTGGCCGGGCAAATGGAGCCGGACCGCGGGCAAACTTCGCCCTTTTCGTTCAACACGCGTTGCAAGGCGATGATCGCATGACGACCGGCCAGAAGGTAGTGATCGAAGACGAAGGGTTGCAGCAGGTCCGGCAGGGCCTGGATGCCGGGAGCCCGGAACTGGCGGTCAAGCAGGGCGTCGGCCCCGTCACCCGCAGTGTCGTGGGCAATTTCTTCGACAGTCTTCATGCGGCCTCCTCGCGCTGTGGTGCAGGCAGGAAGCTGGGGGGCTGCGGTTAACGCGACGCTGTAGCGCCGTTCGGTCAGCTGCCCGAACCGTTGGGATCGACATAGACCCCTTGTTCCTTGAGCGCGTCGACCACTTCGGACGGCATGTATGTTTCATCGTGTTTGGCAAGGATTTCTGTGGCCTGGAAGGTTCCATCGACCATCTTGCCGGTGCCGACCATGCCTTGGCCTTCGGAGAACAGGTCTGGCAGGATGCCAGTATAGGCAACGGGAACGGACTGGTTCATGTCAGTCACGCGGAAGGTGACGGTCTCACTTTGGCCACGCGTGATGGAACCTTCCTCGACCAGACCACCGATGCGGAAAACCTCGCCTTCCGAGGGCGGGTCCTCGACCACCTGGGTCGGGGAACGGAAGAAGTTGATGCCGTCTCGCATGGCATAACCAATCAGCGCCGTGGACAGGACCAAGGCCAACGCCGCAAGGGCGATGATCTGGATACGGCGTTGTTTCTTCAGCCCTTTCAGACCGGCCATGATCCCTCCTTACGGGAAGACAGGGGCGAGCAGCAGCCCTTGGGTTTCGGGCAGGCCCAGCATCAGGTTCGCATTCTGGATTGCCTGCCCGGAAGAGCCCTTTGTCAGGTTGTCCAGAACGGCGATCACCGTGGTGTGGCCGGGAACCCGATCACCGATGACGCCGATATGGCAGTAATTGGACCCTGCGATATCGCGTGTCGAGGGGAGCGCGCCAAAAGGTAGCACCTTGAGGAAAGGTTCGGTTTCATAGGCGGCTGCAAGCGTTTCATGAACCTGCTTGGGATTGCCCTTCACATAGACCGTGGCGAGGATGCCGCGGTTCATGGGCAGGAGGTGCGGCGTGAAGCGGATTTGCACGGGCCGGCCTGCTATCAGGCTGAATTCCTGATCGAATTCGCCAAGGTGGCGATGTTTGCCTCCGGCGGAATAGCTATGGGTGCCGCCGGACAATTCGGCGTGCAACAGATTTTCCTTGAGCGACCGCCCTGCCCCGCTGACGCCTGCCTTTAGATCGATCAGGATATCATCGAGATCGATGCAACCCTTTGAAATCAAGGGGCGAAGGGCATATTGCCCAGTGGCCGCATTGCAGCCCGTACCGGAAACAAGGCGGGCGTTTGTGATGGCGTCGCGGTAGAATTCCGTCAGGCCGTAGACGGCTTCTTTTTGCAGGTCGATGGCCGTGTGGGGTTGGCCATACCATTTTTCATACTCCGCCGGATCGCGCAGGCGGAAATCGGCGGATAGATCCACGATCTTGAGTGTTTTGGGCAGCGCCGACACCACCTGTTGCGTGGTGGCGTGGGGCAGCGCGCAGAAGCAGAGGTCGATCCGGGAGAAGTCAATCTCATCGATCTTTGCCAGCCGCGGCAGGTTGAGGTGGCGCAGGAAGGGGAACACGTCGGCCATGGCCATACCGGCCTTGCGGTCGGCCGAAAGCGCCACGATTTCAATCCCTTGATGGGTGGCCAGCAGGCGGACGAGTTCTGCCCCTGTATAGCCCGACGCACCCAGAATGGCGACTTTTGCGGTCATGGCGACCCCCTGTTTCCGATGCGGGAGTGATGCGGCAGGCGGGGGCGAAGGGCAAGGGTTTTTTGCCGGATCGGCCGTGCAGCGCGCGGTGCGGACGCGCAGTGCAGACGGGCGTATGCACGCAGCGGGCTGTGGTGGTGGCGGTTGTTAAGGGTTTCTTGGGGATGGTGCGCGCGGAGCGCACACCCTACAGGCCGAGCGCCTTGCGCAGCGTATCATTGATGCGGCCCTGCCAGCCCGGCCCGGTGGCGCGATAGGCGGCGAGGATATCGGGGTCGAGACGCAGGGTGGTGGAGACCTTTGTCACCTCGGCCTTGGGGCGGCCGCGCGTGACCTTGGCCCGATCAAACCGGCCAGCCCATTCGGGGGTGGAGAGGTCGGGGAGGTCGTCATCCGGAATGGTGGCGAAGTGCGGGGCCGTAGCGGGAGATTTCGCGGTCATTGGCTTTTCTCATGCTGATGATGCGGTATGTTTCACCGGGGGGTGTCCAGGCGACGACCACCATGCGCGCGCGCAGCAGGCCGATTGTGATGAAGCGAGGCTCGCCATAATCGAACCGATCATCTTCGACCGTGAGCGCCGGGCCGCAAAGCACGATGCCCGCATTGGCCAGATCAAGACCGCGTCGCGCAAGGGTTTCGTCAAGCTTTCTTGGATCATAGCTGATCTGCATTTATGTTACTACATTAAATCGCTCGACTGAGCGAGAATGCAGCGCTGATGGTTAAGGACGCGTGAAGGTCGGTTTTGGCTTCAAGCCGCCTCAAACTCAATCTTCCGCCGCAAGAACTGCGTCGCCTTGTTCGACACTGTCTGAGGGTCGCCTGTGGTGAGGAACTTGGACTCCGTCCCTGCCCCCAGAAACTCTGGCCGCCGGGTGAGGTAGTCAGCCAGCGAGTCGGCCACAAGGTTGGCCTGGCTATAGACGTTGACCCCCTTACCCAGCGCGTCCTGGAAGGTTTTTTCCATCAGCGGGTAATGGGTGCAGCCGAGGATGGCGGCCTCGGGCGCGGGCATGCGGCGTTTGAGCGCCTCGACATGGCTGCGCACCAGCGCCTCGGCCAGCATTTCATCGCCCTGCTCGATGGCATCGACCACACCGCCGCAGGGTTGGGCTTCGACGTCTACGCCGATGGCGCGGAAGGCCAGTTCGCGCTGAAACGCGCGGGAGGCGACGGTGGCCGGGGTGGCGAAGAGCGCCACATGTTTGACGGCCACTTCGCGCGGGGGCGAGTTGTCGCCCCACTGGCGTTCGGTGAGCGCCTCGATCAGGGGAACGAATACCCCAAGGACGCGCTTGTTGGACGGGACCCAGGTTTCCTGCATCCGCTTCAGCGCGGCGGCAGAAGCCGTGTTGCAGGCGAGGATGACCAGATCGCAGCCCTCTGCCCAAAGCCGTTCGGTGGCGGCGCAGGTCAGGCGGAAGATATCGTCATGGTCGCGTACGCCGTAGGGGGCGTGGGCATTGTCGCCCAGATAGACGAAGGGCACGTCGGGCAGACGGCGCGTGACCGCGTCCAGCACTGTCAGCCCGCCAAGCCCCGAGTCGAAGATGCCCACTGCCATGCCCTGCCCCTTTCGCGATTTGCGCGCCTTTTGCGCCCGGTTCACCCGATTGCTGCAAGCATAGGCGGGATGGGTGCGCCGGGAAAGGGCAAGCGCAGGGTGTGGCGAAATCGAAGCCATGCACCTTTTACATGGCAGCTATACTTCTTATGTGGGGGCTTCCGTGATAGCGTGCCACAATATTTAAGGGTGAGTGATGCAGATGGATTGGGACAAGCTGCGGATTTTTCATGCGGTGGCCGACAAGGGCAGTCTGACCCATGCGGGCGATGTGCTGCATCTGAGCCAATCCGCCGTCAGCCGCCAGATCAGGGCGCTGGAGGAAAGCCTGAATGTGACGCTGTTCCACCGCCATGCGCGGGGATTGATCCTGACGGAACAGGGCGAGTTGCTGTTTGATGCGACGACACAGATGGTCAAGCGGCTGGACGCTACCGCCGCGCGTATCCGCGACAGCGAGGATGAGGTGTTCGGCGAGTTGCGGGTGACGACGACGGTGGGCTTTGGCACGCTGTGGCTGGCCCCGCGCCTGACGGCGCTGTACCAGAAATACCCGGAATTGAAGATCGACCTGATGCTGGAAGAGCGGGTGCTGGACCTGCCGATGCGTGAGGCCGATGTGGCGATCCGCATGAAGGAACCCAGTCAGGCGGATCTGATCCGCAAGCGGTTGATGCAGATCCGGATGCGTCTTTATGCGACGCCGGAATATCTGGCGCAGCATGGCACGCCCCTGACGATGGCGGATTTTCATTCGCATCGCTTGATCTGCCAGCATGCCGGGACGGCGCAGGTGGCAGCGGGCGCGCAACTGGTTCAGCAGTTGATGAGCAACGACATCCCGTCGACACTGACTGTGAACAATTATTTTGGCGTGTTGCAGGGTGTGCTGAACCATATCGGCATCGGCGTGCTGCCCGATTACATCACCGAAGATTCGCCGGATCTGGTGAGGGTGTTGCCGGATGTGGAAAGCGGTGAGGTTCCGGTGTTTCTGGCCTATCCCGAAGAGCTGCGCCATTCCAAGCGTGTTGCGGCGTTCCGCGAGTTCGTGAGCGAGGAAATCTTCAAGTATCGCAAGCGCGAACAGGGCTGAGCCGAGGGTTTAGGCCCGCCCTGTGGGACATGGCAGGGAAACGTTTTCACAGGGTTTTGCAAAGCCATGCATGGCCTGCATAGCGGCCATGCTGCATCTGCGGCATTCCTGCCCTTGCACGACGTGAGGTGCCCGCCTATTTGCAGTAGCGAGGCAGCAATTGAGATCTTCTCTTGCTGTCTCATACCTCCCTGTTGGACTTGGGCCGAGCTTCTGCTCGGCCTTTTTTTTCGTTTTCGGGGGATTTTCCGGAACTGCCCATCAGTTGGGCTGCATGTCGCGCCGTTTGACGAGGAAAGCGGCATCAGCTGCAGAAGGCGCAAGCGCGATGGCGCGGTCATAGGCGATGCGGGCAGCGGCCCCCTGCCCCGCGCGCGCCAGAAGATCGGCCAGCGCGGCGTGGAAAGGTTGATAGTCATCCAAGACCGGGCCTATCTCCGCCAGCTCCCGCAAGGCGGCGGGAAGATCGCCGTTTTCGGCAAGAGCGACGGCCCGGTTCAGGCGGATCACTGGGGTGGGTTCGAAATCCAGCAGGCGGGTGAACAGCGCCACGATCTGCGGCCAGTCGGGGGCCGGATCGGCCATGTGGCAGGCGGCGATGGCGGCCTTGATCTGATAGGGGCCGGGGCTGCGGCGGGCCATGGCCTGGTTGATGAGGGCCAGACCTTCGTCGATTGACGCACGGTTCCAGAGGCTGCGGTTCTGTTCCGCAAGGGGGATGGTGATCCCGTCTGCACCAAGGCGCGCGGCTGCGCGGGACTGCGTGAGCAGCAGGAGCGCGAGACAGCCTTCGATTTCCGGATCATCCGGGCGCAGTTGCACAAGCAAGCGGGTAAGGAAGATCGCCTCGGCACAGAGATCGCGGTGGGAGTGAGCCTCGGCCTGCGGGCCGATGGAGTATCCGGCGTTGTAGATGAGATAGATCACCGCCAGCACGGATTGCAGACGTTCGGGCCAGTCCTCCGGGTTTGGGACGGCATAGGGGATGCCGGCGGCGGCGATCTTGGCCTTTGCGCGCGACAGACGCTGGCCCATGGTCGGTTCGGCATCAAGGAAGGCGCGAGCGATTTCGGGTGTGGTCAGGCCCGCGATGCTGCGTAGGGTGAGGGCCACACGGGATTTCGGGTCAAGCGCCGGATGGCAGCAGGTGAAGATCAGGCGCAGGCGGTCATCAGGGATGTCGTCGGGGTCTTCGCCTGCTTCGTCCAGGGCCAGATGGGTGAGGTCTGCGGTCTTGCGTGCATCGCGCTGGGCGGAGCGGAGGCGGTCGATCGCCTTGCGTAGGGCGACGCGCAGAAGCCAGCCCTGGGGGGATGCAGGCATCCCGCTCCGGCCCCAATGGGTGAGGGCGGAAAGGGCGGCCTCTTGCAGGGCGTCTTCGGCAAGCTGGAAATCACGCAGGCGGGCAATAAGGGCAGCAAGGAGCCGCCCCCGATCCTGCCGCAGCAGCGCCTCGACGGCGCGGGTGACAGCAATGGCATCGGAGGCGGTCATCGGTCGGTATCCGTTCCGATCAGTTTCCGTTGGGGTTATAGTCCATCAGCGGGCGCACCTCGACCGTGCCATAGGCGGCAGAGGGGATCATGGCCGCGTATTTCAGCGCGGCGTCCAGATCGGGGACATCGACGATGTAATAGCCGCCAAGATGTTCCTTGGTGGTGGCAAAGGGGCCATCCATGGTTTCCACCTTGCCCTGCCGGAGTCGGACAGAGGTGGCGGTTTCCACGCCCTGCAGACCTTCACCACCGCGCAGGGTGCCGTCGGCCTTCATCAATTCGTTCAGCTTGAAGAAACCACCCATCATTTCCTTGAATTCCGGGGTGCCATAGGCGGGTTCGAGTGCGGGGTCGCTGTAGATCAGAAGCATGTATTGCATGATGTGTGTCCTTGGTTTGGAGGGGTTCAGAAGCCGAGGCGCGCCATGGCGATGAGCACGCCGAGGATCACGAATGAGAGAAGGTTCAGCGAATTGCCCGCGATCCGCAGGGGATGGGCGGGATTGCCAGCCTTCAAGCCCATCGGATGCAAGATGCGGCCCAGCACCAGAAAGCCACCCGCGCAGTGCAGCGCGATGGAGTTTGCGCCAGAGGCTTCGGCCAGTGCCAGAAGCACGAGACCGAAAGGCACCCATTCGACAAAGTTGCCATGCTGGCGGATGCGTTCATGCAGAACGGTATCGCCCGCATCGCCGATGGAGGCCTTGAGATCGGTGCGCCGCGCCGAAACGCGGAAGAACAGGATCAGGAAAATCAGGATCAAGGGGAGCGCGTAAAGGGCAGTTGTCGGAAAGGTCATTTGGTGTTCCTTCAGCATTTTGGGTTTCGTGACCCAAGGACGCCTGCAGTTTGCCGATTTCGACAAAGGCGGGAAAAAAATTTGCACTTGGCCTGAAAAAAGATTCCGGCCGTGGCAACGGGTCTTTCGGAACGGCTTGCCTTGGCCTATGACGCGAGCGAGCCGCGCCTTTGGGAGAATGCCCTTGTCCGAACCCGCCATCACCCCCGATCTTGTTGCAGCCCACGGATTGAAGCCGGATGAGTACGAACGGCTGCTCGGGATCATCGGGCGCGAACCGACCTATACGGAACTGGGCATCTTCAGCGCGATGTGGAACGAGCACTGTTCCTATAAATCGTCCAAGAAATGGCTGCGGACCCTGCCCACCACCGGGCCGCAGGTGATTTGTGGGCCGGGCGAGAATGCGGGTGTCGTTGATATCGGCGACGGTCAGGCCGTGATCTTCAAGATGGAGAGCCACAACCACCCATCCTATATCGAACCCCATCAAGGTGCCGCCACCGGCGTGGGCGGCATCCTGCGCGATGTGTTCACGATGGGCGCGCGCCCGATTGCCGCGATGAACGCGTTGTCATTCGGCCTGCCGTCGCATCCCAAGACCAGCCATCTGGTGAAGGGCGTGGTCGAGGGGATCGGGGCCTATGGCAATGCCTTTGGCGTGCCGACGGTGGGCGGCGAGGTGCGGTTCCACGCATCCTATAACGGCAACTGTCTGGTGAATGCCTTTGCCGCCGGTTTGGCGGATGCGGACAAGATTTTCTATTCGGTCGCCAGCGGCGTGGGGATGCCGGTGGTCTATCTGGGCGCCAAGACAGGGCGCGATGGTGTGGGCGGGGCCACAATGGCAAGCGCCGAATTTGACGACACGATCGAGGAAAAGCGCCCCACCGTGCAGGTGGGTGACCCGTTCACCGAAAAGCGGCTGCTGGAGGCCTGTCTTGAGCTGATGGCTTCAGGCGCGGTGATCTCCATTCAGGACATGGGCGCGGCGGGGCTGACCTGTTCCGCGGTGGAGATGGGCGACAAGGGCGGTTTGGGGATCAAGCTGCAACTAGACGACGTGCCGCAGCGCGAGACGGGTATGACCGCCTATGAGATGATGCTGTCGGAATCCCAGGAACGGATGCTGATGGTGCTGAAGCCCGAGATGGAGGCCGAGGCGCGGGCGATTTTCGTGAAATGGGATCTGGATTTCGCAATCGTGGGCGAAACGATCCCCGAGGACCGCTTCCTGATCCTGCATGGCAATGAGGTGAAGGCCGATCTGCCGCTGTCAAAGCTGTCCTCCAGCGCGCCGGAATATGACCGGCCTTGGGTGGAGACGCCTGCGGCGGCCCCCTCGGGCGAGGTGCCGGCCATTGCGCCGATGGCCGGGCTGCGGGCGCTGATCGGATCGCCGTCCTATGCCCATAAGGCCTGGGTCTGGGAGCAGTATGACAGCCAGGTGGGGGCGGATACGGTGGTGACGCCTGGCCTGCCTGCGGGTGTGGTGCGGGTGCATGGCACGGGCAAGGCGCTGGCCTTCACGTCTGATGTGACGCCGCGCTATGTGAAGGCCAACCCGTTCGAAGGCGGCAAGCAGGCAGTGGCCGAAGCCTATCGCAACCTGTGCGCCGTGGGGGCAAAGCCGCTGGCCACAACCGACAACCTGAATTTCGGCAACCCCGAAAAGCCCGAGATCATGGGGCAGTTCGTGGGCGCGATCAAAGGGATCGGCGCGGCGGTGGCGGCGCTGGATATGCCCATCGTTTCGGGCAACGTGTCGCTTTACAATGAAACAGACGGCAAAGGCATTTTGCCGACGCCCACGATCGGCGCGGTGGGGATACTGGCGTCGCTGGATGAGGTGATCGCGGGGCGGCCTGTGGCGGGCGATGCAGCGGTACTGATCGGGGCTGCGGGTGCGCATCTGGGGCAGTCGGCCGTGCTGGCCGAGATGTTCGGGATCGAGGCGGGTGATGCGCCGACGGTCGATCTGGCGGCGGAAAAGCGGCATGGCGAGTTTGTGCGCGCCAATCGCGCGGCGATCCGGGCCTGTTCGGACCTTGGCGATGGCGGGTTGGCGCTGGCGGCGTTCGAGATGGCCGAAGGGGCGGGCTTGGGCGTGGCGCTGGACAGCAGCGATGCGGGCGTTTTGTTCGGTGAGGATCAGGCGCGGTATCTGGTTGCGACGGACAAGGCGGGTGCCTTGATCGCGGCGGGCAAGGCGGCAGGGGTTCCTATAGCCGTTGTCGGCCGGTTCGGGGGCGATGAGGTGGCGTTTAGCGGCGAAGCTGCACCGATGGCGGACTTGGCGGCGCTGTACCGTTCGGCCTTTGCCAAGGCGGTTGGCTGATGTTGCGGCGGGCGACCGACGGAGAGATTCCGGCGGTCGCAGCACTTATTGCGGCCTATCCGATGCAACTGCTGGCGCAGTCCGAGGGTTGGTTGCGCGAGATTGCCGCCGAGGACGGCGGTGCCGTGATGATCTGGGATCGGGGCGGAATCGACGGGGTGGCGGTGCTGCACTGGGCCTATCCTCGGGTGGTTTACCTGATGAACCTTGGGCTCGCCCAGCCTGGGCAAGGCGAGGGGCGGGCGTTCCTCTCCGCTGTGCAGGCGCATGTCTTTGGGAGCATGGGCGCGCATCGCATGTTCTGCGATATCGCCTTTGACAATACCCCCGCGCTGGCGGCCTTTGCCAAGGCGGGCTTTGTGCAGGAGGGGACGATGCGCGAGTGTTGGGACAGGGGGGCGGGTGTCTGGGTGGATTGCCATGCCTATGGGATGCTGGCGCGGGAATGGCGGGCGACCGCATGAGCCTGCGCCCAGCCCTGCCTGACGATTTTGCCTTCATTCGTGCGCTGGCACAGCGACCGGAATATGCGATCTACATCACGGATGAGGATGAAGCGCGGCTGGCCTTTTATGCGACGGATGCGAAGCATCGGCTGTTGATCTGGGAGCAGGATGGCTCGCGGGCGGGCTATGCGCTGTTTGCCGAGGTGGGCGAGCCTTCGGGGGCGGTGGAGTTGCGGCGGCTGGCGCTGAATGTGGCGGGCGGCGGGCGCGGATTGGGGTTCGTGCAGGCGTTGACGGATTACGGGTTTTCCGTACTGGGCGCGCAGCGGGTCTGGCTGGATGCGAGCGGCGAAAATCTGCGGGCGCAGACGGTGTATGCGCGGGCGGGGTATCAGTTGGAGGGGCGGTTGCGGCAGCACTGGTATCGCCCGATGCTGGGGCGGACGGTTGATCTGATGCTGTACGGAATTCTGCGCGACGAATGGATCGCCGCACGGGGCCTTGCAGCCCCTGCCCTCTAGGCATACATCTTTCCCCGACAGACCGAGGACCGACCTATGCCGATTTCCGCACGCGACATTGAGAACCTGATCCGGGAAAGCTTTCCGGAGGCCAAGATCACGGTTGAGGGGGATGACGGGCAGCATTTTTCGGCCGAGGTGATCGATGCCAGCTTCAAGGGCATGAACCGGGTGCAGCAGCAGCGCGCGGTCTATGCCGCGCTGAAGGGCAAGATGGATGGCGCGCATGGAGAACTCCATGCGCTGGCGCTGACGACCAAGGCGCCGGATTGAAAGGAAGATGGACATGAGCGCGCAGGACCAGATCCGCGAGACGGTTGAGAAGAACGACGTGGTGCTGTTCATGAAGGGCACCAAGATGATGCCGCAATGCGGGTTTTCCTCGCGCGTGGCGGGGGTGCTGAATTACATGGGCGTGGAATTCGCTGATGTGAACGTGTTGGCCGATGCCGAAATCCGGCAGGGCATCAAGGATTTCAGCGACTGGCCGACGATCCCGCAGCTTTATGTGAAAGGCGAGTTCGTGGGCGGTTGCGACATCGTCACCGAGATGACGCTGTCGGGCGAGTTGGACGCCCTGTTCGAGGCGAAGGGCGTGACCTTTGACAAGGACGCCGCGAACAAGATCCGCGAAGCGAACGGCTGAGTTCGGCTGACATTGCAACGGATGGCCCGCCTTTGGCGGGCTTTTTCGTTCTAAATGCCAGAATAGAGAAGATCGAAAGCCCGCGTGATCTGATCCCGCAGATTGGTATAATTGCCCAACCTTTCGCCCATACGCCCCAAGCGCGCCGTGCCGAGCAAATTGATCATCACGCGATATTCCCGTTCGGCAAAGATCAAGGGCACTGACAGACGATCCAGTGCTGCAATCCCTGCCTTTCCGGATGGCACGACCGAAGCAAAAACACGCGTATCGAGACTGTCGACCGCTTCATTCTGCAGGATCAGCAGAAGGCCACCCTGCGGATCACGATAGAGATCAAATTGGTCAGACATGGTTACTCACACAATACGAACACCAAGATTCGGTACCCCGTTTTCTTCGATCCATTTGTTATAGGCGGCGATGTCGGCGGCGTTGTCTTCTTTCCAGCGGCGGGCGCGCTCTGCGCGGACCTGGGCGAGGATGCCTTCTTCGGCGGCGCGGGAGAGGTTGACGCCCAAGGCGCGCGCTTCATCCAGAAGGGCGGCGTCAAGGGTCATGGAAGTGGCGCGGCGGGTGGCGGGCATGGCGGGCTCCGGTTCGTTGTCGCCTGACCATACCGTAAAACATACCGCATACAAAGCGGTAGGTTGCGCCTTAGCCCGGTTTGCAGCCGGTCAGGATAGCCGTTTCTTTCCCTGCCTCGCCGTCTTTCCAGTGCAGGGTCGCCTTATCGCCCCTGGTCCACCAGTCATAACTGGACCCGCCCGATGGCCAGCGATAGCGGGCGCCAGAGGCGGCGGGTTCGTGGTAGAGAAGGTTTTGCGCGCCTTCGACATAGATCACGGCAAGCGATGTTTCGGGTGCGCTGATATAGACAACCGGCACGGCGACATCGCGTCAACAAATGTAGGTCATGTTCTGGAACTGCGGTTCAGCAAAAGCCGGCACTGAAAACAAGAAGACGATGCCGGCAGCGCGCAGGGGGTTAAGACGGATTGCGCGCGTCATCCAGCCGGTCGGCCAGAGCCTCGGCCCGTGCGGCGATCTCTGCGAGCGTTTCAGTGACCTGCGGCGGAATCACCGGCACCTCGACGCGGGTGTCGGGACGCGCTTCCAGCTCTGCGAGGCGCGCTTTCAGACTGCGAATTTCGTCTTCGACCGCAGCGGTCTTGTCTGCCAGCATCAGCCCGGCCATGAGAAGCATCTTGGCTTCGGGCAGGCGGCCCATCTGGGAAATCAGCGGCTGGGCTTCGGCATCAAGCATGGCTGCGGCAGAGCGCAGAAAATGCTCCTCGCCCTCCTGACAGGCGACGGGGAAGGCGCGGCCGCCGATGGTGATGGTGAGTTCAGGCATCGAGGCGGTCTTCCTTGATCAGGGGGGTCAGTTCGGTAAGGATTTCGTCCATCTCGGCCACCTCAGAGAGGCGGGTGACACGGATCGCTTCCAGTTCGGCCATCATGGCGCGGTTGATCTGTTCGGGATCGGCCAGATTGGCCGTCTGTGCCCGGCGCAGACCACGGAGGTTTTCGCGCAACTGTACCACGGTCTTGCGCATCCGGTGGATTTCGAGGCCCTGCACATCAAGCATTGCGGTCATCTTTTCGATGCGAGCTTCCAATTCGGCACGGTCCATATCCGGCGCGGAGTCCGCAGCGGGGGCCTGTTCTGCCTGCGCCTCCAGTTGTTCGCGCAAGGCCGCGACAGTATGGCGTTCGGCAGAAAGAGCCTGCTCAAGCTGCTGGATGCGTTCGGCACCTGCGATGGATGCAGGTTCATCCTGAGGCGGGGCGGAAGCGGGCGGGCTGGCCGCCGCGGTAAGCGTTTCTATCCCCTCGCCGATGCGGTGCAGTGCGGCGGCGATGCGGCGTTCCAGCTCGGCCAAATCCTGCATTGAAAAGCCTTTCTGTCCTGGCGTTCGTTTCTTGTCGTTACGGTGCCCGATACTGCGCGCAAGCCCGCAACCGAATCAACACACCGTGGCCTGCCATGCAGTGTAGCGCAAGAATGTGGCGCTTCTCATCCTTTTGCACCCAAGGGGTTGCGCGGATTGCTTGATCTTGCCCATCGGACTGCTTAGAGCGGGGCCGCACCCCCTTTGTTCAGACAGGACCATGGCCTTGGATATTCAGACGCTCCGCGCCCGCCACCCGGATCACTGGAAGCGCGCCTGCGCGATCCGCACCCTGACGCTTGATGCGGTTGCGGCCGCGAATTCGGGCCATTCGGGCATGCCGATGGGAATGGCCGATGTGGCGACGGTGCTGTTCGAAAAGCATCTGAGTTTCGACCCTGCCGCGCCGCGCTGGCCGAACCGGGACCGGTTCATCCTGTCGGCGGGGCATGGATCGATGCTGATCTATTCGCTGCTGTATCTGACCGGCTACAGCGACATGACGCTGGAGCAGATCAAGAACTTCCGTCAGTGGGGCGCAATCACGGCGGGCCACCCGGAATATGGCCATGTGGCCGGAGTTGAAACAACGACAGGGCCGCTGGGGCAAGGGATTGCCAATGCCGTTGGCTTTGCAATGGCCGAGGAGAACCTGCGCGCGCGCTGGGGGTCCAAGATCATGGATCACTATACCTATGTGATCGCGGGCGATGGCTGCCTTATGGAAGGCGTGAGCCAGGAAGCGATTGCGCTGGCAGGCAAGCAGGCGCTGTCGCGGCTGATTGTGTTGTGGGATGACAACGGGATCACCATCGACGGCAAGGTATCCATTGCCGATGTGACGGACCAGAAGGCGCGGTTTGCGGCATCGGGCTGGAACGTGCTGTCCTGCGACGGGCACGACCCTGAGGATATTGACCGCGCGATCACAGCGGCGAAAGCATCTGACAAGCCCACGATGATTGCGTGCAAGACGCATATCGCGTTGGGCCATGCGGCGCAGGACACGTCAAAGGGCCATGGGGCGCTGACCGATGCGGCGCAGATGAAGGCGGCGAAAGAGGCCTATGGTTGGGATTATGCGCCGTTCGAGATTCCTGCTGATGTGAAGTCGGCCTGGGAGGCGAAGGGCAAGCGCGGGGCCGCGGCCCATGCGGATTGGGCGGCGCGGTTGGCGGCGCTGTCGGCGGCGAAGCAGGCGGAGTTTGCGCGCATCTTTGCGGGCGAGGCGCCGGCGAAGCTGGGATCGGTGATACGGGCGCTGAAGAAGCAGGCGGTCGAGGATGCGCCGAAGCTGGCCACCCGCGCGGCATCGGAAAAGGTGCTGGGTGTGGTCAACCCGGTGATGACGGAAACCATGGGGGGATCGGCGGATCTGACCGGATCGAACAACACCAAGACCGCCGATATGGGCGTCTTTACGCCCGAGGATCGCAAGGGGCGCTACGTCTATTACGGTATCCGCGAACATGGGATGGCGGCGGCGATGAACGGCATGGCGCTGCATGGCGGTGTGCGGCCCTATGGCGGCACCTTCATGTGTTTCACCGATTACGCCCGCCCGTCGATGCGCCTGTCGGCGCTGATGGGGGTGCCGGTCGTCTATGTGATGACGCATGACAGCATCGGTCTGGGCGAAGATGGGCCGACGCATCAGCCGGTGGAACATCTGGCGATCAGCCGGGCCACGCCCAACACGCTGGTCATCCGGCCTGCCGATCTGGTGGAAACGGCCGAGGCCTGGGAAGTGGCCTTGATGCAGACAACCACGCCCACGGTGCTGGCGCTGTCGCGGCAGAACCTGCCTGCGGTGCGCAAGACGCATACGACGCAGAATCTGGTGGCAAAAGGGGCCTATGTGCTGGCCGAGGCGACGGGCAAGCGGCAGGTGATCCTGATGGCGACAGGGTCCGAGGTGGAAATCGCGCTGAAGGCGCGGGATGCGCTGGAGGCCGAAGGGATCGGCACACGGGTCGTGTCGATGCCGTCGATGGAATTGTTCGCTCAACAGGACGAGGCCTATCGCAAGCGCATCCTGCCCGGTGGGCCGGTGCGCGTGGCGGTTGAGGCGGGTGTGCGGATGGGCTGGGATCGGTGGTTGCTGGGTGAACGCGGCAAGGAGGCGAAGGCCGGGTTTGTGGGGATGTCGTCCTTTGGCGCCTCTGCCCCGATTGACCGGCTTTACAAGGAGTTCGGCATTACGGCGGAGAACACCGTCGCGGTGGTGAAATCCCTGCTGTAAGGCGCTAGAGGCGCAGGGCGTAACGCCCTGCGCCATGCGCGGCAAGGATAAGGCAGCCGCCTGCAATCGTCCAGTTCTTGACGAAGATCGACATCTGCCAGGGATCGGCAGGGATGAAGTGGAACAGGCTGGTCACCGCGCAATAGGCGGCGAGCAGCGTTGCCACGGGGCGGATTTGCCAGCCTGCGATCAGCGCAAGCGCGGCAAACAGATTGAAAACCAGCGCAGGCCAGACCAGCCATTCCGGCCAGCTGCGCCCTGCGAGCAGGCTTTGCACCGCGAGCGGGCTGGCCGCCTTTTGCACCGTTCCGGCCAGAAACAGCGCGGCAATCAGGATGCGTCCGGCAAGGGTGGCCAGATCGCCGAAGCGGTCGGTCATGCCTTGGCCTTGGCCTTGCCCGGGCGAAGCGTGGCGATCAGGGGGGCGATGATGCGGGTGGCGACCGGGATCAGCAACACACCCAGTATCAGGCCGAAGATGCCGTCGAAGAAGGCGGTGACTGCCCAGGACACAGCGCCCTGCGCCGTGCCAATCGCCGCGGATGCGGCGTCGGCGATATGGTGGATGGTTTCATAAGGCCACGTCCAGAGATGCGTCACCTCCAAACCATGCACGACGATGTTGCCGCCGACCCAGAGCATGGCCGCCGTGCCGACGGTAGAGAGCAAAGCCATCAGTTTCGGCATGGCCAACACCAGCCCGCGCCCCAGCGCCCGCCCTGCCCCGGTGCGGCCTGTGGCGGCCATGTGCAGGCCGACATCATCCATCTTCACGATCAGCGCGACAGCCCCATAGACAGCAACAGTGATCAGGATACCCACAACCGCCAGCGTGATGGATTGCATCCAGAAGCTGGGGCTTTCGATGGTGGCCAGCGCGATCGTCATGATTTCCGCCGAAAGGATGAAATCGGTCTTGATGGCGCCTGCGACCTTTTCCTCTTCCAGACGGGCGGGATCCTTGGGATCGAAATCTTCGGCGACGGCATGATCGGCATGCGGGGCGAAGGCATGCACGACTTTTTCGGCACCTTCGAAGCAGAGATAGGCCCCGCCCAACATCAGAAGCGGTGTGATGGCCTGCGGCAGGAAGTGATCCAGCGCCAGCAGCGCGGGCAAAAGGATCACAAGCTTGTTTCGGACCGATCCCAGCGCGATACGCCAGATGATGGGAAGTTCACGGTCAGCTTCGAACCCGTGCACGTATTTTGGCGTGACGGCGGCATCGTCGATCACCACACCGGCCGCCTTGACCCCGGCCTTGGTGGCAGCGGCAGCGATGTCATCGACAGAGGCGGCGGCGACCTTGGCAATGGCGGCCACATCATCCAGCAGGGCGAGCAGACCACTCATGCAAATCTTCCCATATCTATGTGTCACTCTGTCTAGACCGAGCTGACGCTTTTGGCAAAGGTTGCCGGATGTTAGCGCAAACCTCAGATGTTTGCGTTAACACATTGTTTTAATGTATTTTTCCACCTTTTCGTGCGTTTCGGTTCAGGCTAAGCCCGTTGCATCCCACGGTATGCAACATGTTGGAGCGCCACAAATGACCATCACCATCGGCATCAACGGCTTTGGTCGCATCGGGCGTTGCACGCTGGCACATATCGCAGAAAGCAACCGCAATGATGTGCAGGTGGTGGCGATCAACGCCACGGGCCCTATCGAGACGAATGCGCATCTTCTCAAATACGACTCGGTCCATGGGCGGTTTCCCGGCACGGTGAAGGTCAGCGCCGGAATGCTGGATCTGGGGCGCGGTCCGATCAGGGTGATGTCGACCTACAATCCAGAAGAGCTGGATTGGGATGGTGTGGATGTGGTGCTGGAATGCACCGGCAATTTCAACGAACGCGACAAGGCGGCGGTCCATCTGGGGCGCGGGGCGCGGCGGGTGCTGGTATCAGCGCCGGCCAAGCGGGCGGACAAGACCGTGGTTTACGGGGTGAACCACCGCAGCCTGACGGCAGATCATCTGGTAGTGTCGAACGGGTCTTGCACGACGAACTGTCTGGCACCGCTGGCCAAGGTTCTGAACGATGCGATCGGGATCGAGAGCGGCATAATGACGACGATCCATTCCTATACCGGCGATCAGCCGACGCTGGACCGGCGGCACGCCGATCTGTACCGCGCGCGGTCGGCAGCAATGGCGATGATCCCCACCAGCACCGGGGCGGCCAAGGCGCTGGGCGAAGTGTTGCCCGAATTGGCGGGGCGGCTGGATGGGACGGCGATCCGGGTGCCCACACCGAACGTGAGCGCAGTCGATCTGACCTTTGTCGCGGGAAAATCGGTGAGTGTGGCCGATGTGAACGAGATCGTGCGAGAGGCCGCGGCGGGATACATGGGAATGGTGCTGGCATATGACCCGGAACCCAAGGTATCCATCGACTTCAATCATACACCACATTCGTCTATCTTCGCGCCGGACCAGACGAAGGTTGTCGGTGGGCGCACGGTGCGCGTATTGGCATGGTATGACAACGAGTGGGGCTTCTCTTGCCGGATGGCCGATGTGGCCGGGGTGATGGGGCGGCTCCTCCACTAGATCGGAGGGGTCGTGACTGACCGCATCGCGCTTGTTCTTGGACTGTGCCTGATCGGGTTGATCGGGGTGGACATTGTCGCCAATAGTGGCGAGGCGCTGATGTTTCTGATGAGAAAGCTCTTCGTCTTTATCGAATTCTTGGCATTCTGGCGCTGATCGGCGAGAGTCAGGTTGAATTTTTACCATTTCTGCGGATGTTAGCGCTATCAAATGCGGCGGATTCGCCGCTTTACCCATCGTCGGAGGACATTCCATGACCGTCAAAGTCGCCATCAACGGATTCGGTCGGATCGGGCGCAACGTGTTGCGGGGGATCATCGAATCCGGCCGCACGGATATCGAGGTCGTGGCGATAAACGATCTGGGCCCGGTCGAGACGAACGCGCATCTGCTGCGGTTCGATTCGGTGCATGGCCGGTTTCCGGGCGTGGTGACGACCGGTGAAGACTGGATCGACGCGGGCCGCGGGCGGATGACGGTCACGGCGATCAAGAATCCGGCAGACCTGCCCTGGGGCCATGTGGATATCGTGATGGAATGCACCGGCATCTTCACCAGCAAGGAGAAGTGCCTGCCGCATTTGGAAAACGGGGCGAAGCGGGTGTTGATCAGCGCGCCGGGCGACGGGGCCGACAAGACGATCGTCTATGGCGTGAACCACCACACGCTGACGAAGGATGATCTGGTCGTGTCGAACGCGTCCTGCACCACCAACTGCCTGTCGCCGGTGGCGAAAGTGCTGCATGACGTGATCGGGATCGAGAAAGGGATGATGACCACCATTCATTCCTATACCGGCGATCAGCCGACTCTGGATACGATGCACAAGGATCTGTATCGCGGGCGGGCGGCGGCGCTGTCGATGATCCCGACCAGCACGGGTGCGGCCAAGGCGGTGGGTCTGGTGCTGCCGGAGTTGAAGGGTAAGATGGACGGCTTTGCCATCCGGGTGCCGACGCCCAACGTATCGGTGGTGGATCTGAAGTTCCTCGCCAAGCGCGCGACCAGCGTGGAAGAGATCAACGCAGCGATCAAGGCGGCGGCGGATGGGCCGATGAAGGGCATCCTTGGCTATACTTTGTTCAAGAATGTGTCGGCGGATTTCAACCATGACCCACATTCGAGCATTTTCCACATGGATCAGACCAAGGTGATGGACGGGACGTTCTGTTCGATCCTGACTTGGTATGACAACGAATGGGGATTTTCGAACCGCATGGCAGATACCGCCGTCGCAATGGGCAAACTGATCTGAAACGATCAGACACCGCGCATGTTTCAGGCCGGTCACGCAATGTGACCGGCCTTTGCTTTTCTGGCATCTGATCTTTGTTAAGTGAGGTTCATGGAACTTGTTGCGATCATTGCCATTCTGACGGGGCTGTTTCTGGCCATCGCACTGGCTGAGCCGCTGGCGGCGCGGCTGCGGCTGCCGACGGCGGTGCTGCTGGCAGCGATGGGCATGGCGATTGGTGGCGGGGCGGCGTGGTTCTGGCGGACGGATGTGACGGATGCGCTGAACCCGGTTGCGCTGGCGATCCTGAACCTGCCGATTTCATCGGATGTGTTCATCTATGTCCTGCTGCCCATCCTGCTGTTTCAGGTATCACTGACGCTGAACCTGCGGCGGCTGATGGATGATTGGGTGCCGGTTCTGACGCTGGCGGTGGTGGCGGTGATCGTGGCGACCGTGGTGATCGCGGTGGCGCTGCAACCGTTCAGCGGTTTGCCCCTGCTGGCCTGCCTGCTGCTGGGGGCGATCGTTTCAACCACCGATCCTTCCGCGGTGGTCAGCATCTTTCGTGCGACACCCGCACCGCAAAGATTGGCGCGGATCGTAGAAGGTGAAAGTCTCCTGAACGATGCGGCAGCGATTGCGCTGTTTTCGGTGTTTCTGGTCGCGATCCAGAGCGGCGACAGTGCGCCCGATCCGCTGACGGTGCTGTTGCAACTGCCGTGGATGATTTTTTCCGGCGCGGTTGTGGGCGGTGTGCTGGGGAGGTTGGCCGTGGCTGTGATGGGGGGAATGAACGCCTTTCCGCTGGCGCAGTTGTCGGTGAGTTTCGCCCTGCCCTTTGCGACGTTTCTGGTGACGGATCAACTTCTGGCGGGGTCTGGCGTGGTGTCGGCGGTTGCCGCGGGGATGACGGTCAACCTGCTGGCGCCGGGGCGGGTGGCCCCCTCTGCCCTGACGTTGCTGCGCGATGCCTGGAACCTGCTGGCCTATTGGGCGGGCGGGTTGATCTTTGTGCTGGCGGCGCTGCTGGTGCCAAGCGCGCTGGCACAGGCGCGGGCGCATGATGTGCTGCTGGTGGCGGTGGTGGTGGTGGCGGCCTTTGTGGCGCGGGCCATCGTGCTGTGGGGGATATTGCCGCTGTTGACCTTGGCACGGCTGTCACCGCGCGTGGAGCGGGCCTATCGCGTGGCCATCCTTTGGGGCGGCTTGCGCGGGGCGGTGACTCTGGCGCTGGCGTTGGCGGTGACAGAGAATGCGGGGATCCCGTTCGAGGTGAAGCGGCAGGTGGGGATCGTGGCAACGGGCTTTGTGCTGTTCACGTTGCTGGTGCAGGGCACCACCTTGCGGATGCTGATTGGCAAGCTGCGCCTAGACCGGCTGTCGCCGCTGGACCGGGCCTTGTCCGAACAGGTGGTCGCCGTGGCGTTGCAGGATGTGCGCGAGACGGTGGCAGATACCGTGCGGCAACTGGACCTGACGCCGGCGATCATCCGTGAGGAGGCCGTGCGCTTTGGCGAGAGGCTGAATCAGGCGGTGGAAAGCGCGGATGAAGCGACGGATATCCAAGACAAGGATCGGGTGACGCTGGGCATGGTTGCGATGGCTGGGCATGAACGGGACCTGGTGCTGGATGCATTTCGCGACGGGCTGATCTCGGCCCGGGTGGCCGAACGGATGCTGGCCGATGCGGACCGGTTGATTGAGGCGGCACGCGTATCTGGCCGCAGCGCCTATCGCGCGCAGGCACGGCGGGCGCTGGGGCGGGGCAGGCTTCTGGATCTGGCGGAATGGGCCTATACACGGTTCCGGCTTAAGGCGGGTTTGCAGAACCTGATCGCAGATCGGTTCGAATTGCTGGTCGGGCATCAACAGGCATTGCGGGCGCTGCGGCGGTTCGTGGAGCGGCGCATCCTGCGTATTCATGGGCGACGCGTGGCATCGCTGCTGCAGGATCTGCTTCGTTCGCGCATCGAAGAGACGGGGCGCGAGTTGGAGGGGTTGCGCATCCAGTTTCCCGGCTATGCCGAAGAGGTGGAGCGGCGGCTGATCCGGCGGCTGGCCCTGCGGCAGGAGGAGCTGGAATACGACCAGTATACCCAGGACGGGCTGATCGGGCCGGAACTGCAGATGTCGCTGCAGCAGGGCATAAACGCAGAGCGGGCGCGGCTGGCGGACCGCCCACGACTGGATCTGCGGATGCAGCGTGTCGATATCGTGCGGGGGTTCTCGTTGTTTGCCGGGCTGGACGAACCGACGTTGCAGCAACTCGCGCGGCGGATGCGGACGGTCTATGCCAAGCCCGGCGATGTTCTGGCGCGCCGCGAAGACCCGCCCGATCGGGTTTGGTTCGTTGCCTCGGGTGCGGTGGAGGCAGAGCTTGCCGACGGGCGGCACCTGATGGGACATGGCGAGATGTTCGGTCATCTGTCCTTGCTGCAGAAGCGGCCGCGCAAAGCCACTGTGCGGGCCATCAGCTATACGACGCTGGTGACCGTGTCAGAGGCGGAGTTCCGCGAATTGATGCAGCAAGCCCCCCAACTTGCCGCAGCGGTGAAGGCAAGCGCAGAAAAGCGCGGCGTGTCGGTGGATGGCAAAGCATCCGGATCGGAACCGGCGGCCCCTGCCCCGCCTTGGGTGACGCAGCTGAAAGCAGCCCTGCGTTTCAGGTCATAGCTATGCGCCGGGCGCATGGCGGCTTCTCCGGCATGGTGGTTGCTGCGGGTGCGAAATGCGCCCATCTTTACAGCACGCTGAAGGGACAACCGAAAAGCCCTTGGCGCCATAAAGGAAAGAACAAATGAAACTCATCGAAACTTTGAAGGCCGCTGCGGCCAATCGGGCCGTTTACCGCAACACGCGCGACGAGATTGCGCGTATGCCCCGCGACGTGGCGCTGGATCTGGGTATCTTCCCGGAAGACGCGCATCGTATCGCATGGGCAGCCGTCTACGGCAAATAACGAATTCCACCCGTGTCGAGCGGGGACAAGGGGGCCGCGTGGCCCCCTTGTTCGTTTCAGCCGAAACGGCGCGCGAGGGCGGCCTGCACCGGGGGTGTCACGAATTTCGACACATCCCCCCCAAGACGCGCGATTTCCTTGACCAGCTTCGATGCAATGGCCTGTCGCCGCGCATCGGCCATCATGAACACCGTCTCAATCGACGCATCCAGCGCGCGGTTCATGCCGACCATCTGAAATTCATATTCGAAATCCGCCACTGCGCGCAGACCCCGGACAATGACCGATGCCCCCACATCGCGGGCGCAATCGATCAGCAGGTTTTCGAACGGATGGACGACAATCTCCCCGCCTGTCTTGGCCATGATGGCGGAACATTCCGCCTCGACCATGGCGACGCGCTCTTCGAGCGAGAAAAGGGGGCTTTTGTCCCGGTTGATAGCGACGCCAATCACCAGCCGATCCACCAGCGCCATTGCGCGCTGGATGATATCGACATGGCCAAGCGTGATCGGGTCGAAAGTGCCCGGATATAGGCCGATACGCATGGGTCCACTCCCCCGTTTATGCGGTGGCTGAACGCAACATTATTGCGCGCAAGAGCGCAAGGTCCAAAGTGAACCTGTGGCGCTGCGATCAGAAGCCCTTGATCATGCCTTCAAGCGCATCCTTTTCCATGGCGAGTTCCGTCAGACGGGCCTTGACCACATCGCCGATGGAAATGAAGCCGACCATCTGGTTGCCTTCCATCACTGGCATGTGGCGGAAACGACCATCGGTCATCTTCTGAAGCACATCATTTGCCTGCTCGTCGCGCCGGCAGCCGACGATGTTGGCGGTCATGATGCTGTCGACCGTTTCGGCCATGCAGGTGATGCCACGCCGGCCGATTTCGCGCACGATATCACGTTCCGACACGATGCCGGCGACACGCTTGCCATCGGGCGACACGATGACCGCGCCGATCCGTCTGGCTGACAGGATTTCAGCGGTCTGGGCAACGGTCGTGCCCGGCACCACGGTTACCACACCGTCATCCGATTTGGATTTAAGGATTTGGCTGACAAGCATGGATTCCTCCCTCTCCATTCTTCGGTTCTCGATGCTGCGACGGGTGGGGATTTCTGTCAACGATCATAGGTGACGCCCTGACCGAGACTTCAAGCCGCCCATGCGCGGTGGTGAACGGCGAAGAGGAACCCTACCCTACCGCCATCCTCCCAGAGTTGCTGGCCTGCGCTTCCAGACGCGCGACTTCGCGCCGCAGACCCTGGGCAAGAAGATCGGCGAAACGGTTCAGCCGTTCGACACGGCCATCATCGGCATGGCGGATGAGCCAGAAACTGCGGGTCAGCGCCACCTGATCAGGGATCAACGTGACCAGTTCGGGGGCAGCGGGAAGGGCGAAGTCATGCACCACGCCGACCCCTGCCCCCGCGCGCAGCCAGTTGAGTTGAACCGACACGGAGTTGGAAGCGAGCGCCACGGTTCCGGCGCCCAATTCCGAAAGATAATCCAGTTCCTTATCGTGGATCATGTCAGGAATGTAGCCAATCAGTCGATGCCGGTTCAGATCAGCCTGTGTGACAAGCGGCGCTGCCTTGGCCAGATAATCAGGATGGGCGGCAAGGTGGAGTTTGTAATCGGTCAGCTTCTGCACGGTCAGGCGGCCTGCCGTGGGGCGGCTGACCGCGATGGCAAGGTCGGCCTCGCGCTTTGACAGGTTGAATACGCGGGGAAGGGCCACGATCTGCACCTCCAACCCCGGGTTATCGTCGCAGATGGCGGCCAGAACCTGCGGCAGCAGGTAGTTGGCACAGCCATCAGGGGCGCCGATCCGGATCTGGCCGGACAGGCCTTCGGGGCCGGAAAGCGCCTCGCGCGCGCCATCCAGCGCGGTTTCGGCGCGTTCGGCATGGGGCAGCAGCCGGGTGCCTTCCTCTGTAAGAGCGTAGCCTTGCGGGGATTTGGCAAAGAGGCGGGCACCCATCGCCTCTTCCAGCCGGGCGATGCGGCGGCCTACGGTGGCAGCGTCGATCTTCAGCCGTTTTCCTGCGCCCGACAGGCTTTCGCTGCGGGCGACGGCGAGGAAGATGCGAAGGTCATCCCAGTCCATGTTTTGCAATCCTGCAAAGCCTTTTTGAAATCTTGCCCCTTTATGGCGCATTTCCGCAAGGCTATTGTCAGCCCAACGAAATTTGGGAGGCGACGATGAAAGAGATCGGCCACTGGATCAACGGCAAGCATGTGGCGGGCACCTCGGGGCGGTTTGCCGATGTGTTCAACCCGGCCACGGGCGAGGTGCAGGCGCGCGTGGCTTTGGCGAGCAAGGCCGAGCTGGACGCCGCCACAGCAGATGCCGCCAAGGCGCAAGTGAAGTGGGGCGCGACCAACCCGCAGCGCCGTGCACGGGTGATGATGGAATTCGTGCGCCTGCTGAACCGCGATATGGACAAGCTGGCCGAGGCGCTGTCGTCCGAGCATGGCAAGACCATCCCCGATGCCAAGGGCGACATCCAGCGCGGGCTGGAGGTGATGGAATTCTGCATCGGTGCGCCGCATCTGTTGAAGGGTGAGTTCACCGATAGCGCCGGCCCGGGGATTGACATGTATTCCATGCGCCAACCCATTGGTGTGGCGGCAGGAATCACGCCGTTCAACTTTCCGGCCATGATCCCGATGTGGAAGATGGGCCCGGCGCTGGCCTGCGGGAATGCGTTCATCCTGAAGCCGTCGGAGCGTGACCCGTCGGTGCCGCTGATGCTGGCCGAGTTGATGCAAGAAGCGGGTCTGCCCGATGGTGTGCTGCAGGTCATCAACGGCGACAAGGAATCGGTTGATGCAATCCTGGACAACCCGGTGATTGCGGGGATTGGTTTTGTCGGGTCCACCCCGATTGCCGAGTACATCTATGGGCGCGGCTGTTCCAACGGCAAGCGGGTGCAGTGCTTTGGCGGTGCCAAGAACCACATGATCATCATGCCGGATGCCGACATGGATCAGGCGGCGGATGCGCTGGTGGGTGCAGGCTATGGCGCGGCAGGCGAACGCTGCATGGCGATTTCAGTGGCAGTCCCGGTGGGGGACGAGACGGCGGACCGGTTGATCGAAAAGCTGATCCCGCGGATCGAGAAGCTGAAGGTCGGCCCCTACACCGCTGGAAACGATGTGGATTATGGCCCCGTCGTCACGGCGGCGGCGAAGGCGAATATCCTGAAGTTGGTGGAGTCAGGGATAGCGCAGGGCGCGAAGCTGGTGGTTGATGGCCGCGGGTTCAAGTTGCAGGGGTATGAGGATGGGTTCTTTGTGGGGCCGCATCTTTTCGACCATGTGACCCGCGACATGGACATCTATCGCAAGGAAATCTTTGGCCCGGTCCTTTCGACCGTGCGCGCCAAGACCTACGAAGAGGCGCTGGCCTATGCGATGGACCATGAATATGGCAACGGCACTGCTATCTATACCCGCGACGGCGACACGGCGCGCGATTTTGCCAACCGCGTGAATGTGGGGATGATCGGGATCAACGTGCCGATCCCGGTGCCCTTGGCCTATCACACCTTTGGCGGCTGGAAGAAATCGGCCTTCGGCGATCTGAACCAGCATGGCCCCGACGCCTTCCGCTTCTATACGCGGACAAAGACCATCACCTCGCGCTGGCCGTCGGGCATCAAGGAAGGCGCGAGCCTGAACTTCAAACCGATGGATTGATCCGGGGCCATTCCCGGCGAATGGATTGCAAAGGGCCGCCGATGGGCGGCCCTTTGTCATTGGCCGCTTGATTGCAGGCCATGAGGGATGCATTTCTGGTTGGCGCGACAGGGGAGAGTAGCATGGATTGGTTGAGTGTTCTTGGTGACCTGAGGGCCGATACGCGTGCCGAACTGGAAGGTCTGCAAAGCCGGATCTTGCCGCGCGGGTTGGATCTGTTTTCCAGCGGAGATCGAGCGCATTCCTTTCCTATGGTGCTGTCCGGGCGGATCGAGGTTTGCCTGACCGGGCCATCAGGCCGCGAAATTCTGCTCTACGCGGTTGAGGCCGGACAAAGCTGTATTCAGACGACACTGGGGCTTTTGGGGGACGAACCCTATTCGGGCACCGCAGCGACCGTAACAGAGACCGAGGTGGTGCGGATCCCGAAACCGATGTTCCTGCGGTTAATGGACAGCGACCCAGCCTTTCGCGCCTTTGTGCTGCGGTCATTCGGGCAACGGATGGCCGATCTGACCCGCCTGCTGGAAGCCGTGGCCTTTGGGCGGATTGATGAACGGCTGGCGCAGGTGCTTTTGGCGTTGGCCGAGGGCGAAGTGGTGCGCGCCACCCAATCCGAAATTGCCGCCAGGATCGGATCCGCGCGCGAGGTGGTGTCGCGCAAGCTGGACGCCTTTGCCAAGGCGGGATGGGTCGTACGGGACAGGGGCGAGGTGCATCTGCGTGACGTGACCGCGCTGCGCCGTGCGGCGGGGCTGTAGCGGGCCTGACAGGTTGCGTCGGTTGTTGCACCAAAGGGTGTGACGAGGTCACAGACAACGCATGCGAAATTTGCTATATTTCCAGCATGACCCGGATCAACCGGGCCGACCACCGGAAAGGGAATGACCATGTTCAAAACCAATGTTGGCGGAATCGACCGCATCCTTCGGATCGTCGTCGGGATTGCGCTGCTTGCCGGATTTTTCCTGAATACTGACGCAACCTATCGCTGGGCCTATCTGATCGGCATCGTGCCGCTGGCCACGGGATTGCTGTCTTCCTGCCCGCTTTATTCCATTCTGGGGCTTTCGACCTGCCCGATGAAGCGGTCGTGATCTGACAGACCAGAGAACGCCGCCGCCCCAACGGGGCGGCGGTGTCTTATTCGGCGGCAACGCGCTTTGGTTTGAGCATGTCGCGCAGATATCGCCCGGTATGGCTGCGTTCGTTTTTGGCCACGTCTTCGGGCGTGCCCTGGGCCACAACCTCACCCCCGCCATCGCCACCTTCGGGACCAATATCGATGATCCAGTCGGCTGTCTTGATGACATCAAGGTTGTGTTCGATCACCACCACCGTGTTGCCCTGATCCACGAGTTCATGCAGCACTTCCAGAAGCTTGCGGACATCCTCGAAATGCAGGCCGGTTGTGGGCTCATCAAGGATGTACAGCGTGCGGCCGGTTGCGCGGCGGGCGAGTTCCTTTGACAGCTTCACGCGCTGCGCTTCGCCCCCGGACAGGGTGGTGGCCTGTTGACCCACCTTGATATAGCCAAGTCCGACCTGACACAGCGCATCCATCTTTTCGCGGATCGCTGGGACAGCTGTAAAGAAGGTTTGCGCATCTTCACATGTCATATCAAGAACATCGGATATGCTTTTGTTCTTGAACTTGATTTCCAAAGTTTCGCGATTGTACCGCGCGCCCTTGCAGGTTTCGCAAGTGACATAGACATCGGGCAGGAAGTGCATCTCGATCTTGATGACACCGTCGCCCTGACACGCCTCGCACCGGCCGCCTTTGACGTTGAAGCTGAACCGGCCCGGTTGATAGCCGCGCGCCTTTGATTCAGGCAGGCCGGCGAACCAGTCACGGATCGGGGTGAAGGCCCCGGTGTAAGTGGCTGGATTGGAACGCGGAGTCCGCCCGATGGGGCGTTGGTCAATATCGATGACCTTGTCGAGATGTTCAAAACCACGGATGGTTTCGCAGGGCGCAGGCGTTTCACGCGCGCCGTTCAGGCGGGTGGCGGCTGTCTTGAACAGGGTCTCGATCGTCAGGGTGGATTTGCCGCCACCCGACACGCCAGAGACGCAGACAAAGCGACCCAGCGGGAAATCGACGGTGACGTTCTTGAGGTTGTTGCCGGTGGCGCCCACAACAGTGAGTTTCTTGCCATTGCCGGCGCGGCGGGTTTTGGGAACCGCAATCTCGCGCTGGCCGGAAAGATACTGCCCTGTCAGGCTGACAGGATCGGCAGCGACCTGCGCGGGCGTGCCGTGGCTCACGACCCGGCCGCCATGGACACCCGCGCCGGGGCCGATGTCGAAGACATAGTCCGCCTCGCGTATGGCGTCCTCGTCATGCTCCACGACCAGCACGGTATTGCCCTGATCGCGCAGATTTTTCAGGGTGGTCAGCAGGCGATCATTGTCGCGCTGGTGCAGGCCGATTGAGGGTTCATCAAGCACATAAAGCACCCCGGTCAGGCCGGAACCGATCTGGCTGGCCAGACGGATGCGCTGGGATTCCCCACCCGACAGGGTGCCGGCGTTGCGCGACAATGTCAGGTAGTCGAGCCCGACATTGACAAGAAATCCAAGACGTTCGCGGATTTCCTTAAGGATGGCACGCGCAATTTCGTTCTTCTGATTGGTCAGGCTTTCGGGAACGCTGCCGATCCAGGCGTAGGCCTCTTTGATGGACATGCGAACGACCTGGCCCACATGCAAACCCGCGATCTTTACCGCCAGCGCTTCGGGCTTCAGGCGATAGCCGTGGCAGGTGCCGCAATCGCGGTTGTTCTGATAACGCTCAAACTCTTCGCGCACCCAGTTGCTATCGGTTTCGCGGTAGCGGCGTTCCATATTCGGAATGACGCCTTCGAACACGCGGCTGACTTCGTAGATGCGGCCGCCTTCGTCATAGCGGAAGCGGATCTCTTCCTCGCCCGAGCCGTGAAGAAACACCTGATGCACATGGGCAGGCAGGTCTTTCCATTTCTTCTTGGCGTCGAATTCGTAATGTTTTGCAAGAGCCTGGATGGTTTGTGTGAAGTAGGGGCTCTTGGATTTTGCCCAAGGCGCAAGCGCGCCCTGCATCAGCGTCAATCCCTGATCGGGGACAACGAGGCGTTCGTCGAAGAACAATTCCACCCCAAGCCCATCACAGGCCGGGCAAGCCCCGAAGGGCGCGTTGAAGGAGAACAGGCGCGGTTCGATTTCCGAAATGGTGAAGCCGGACACCGGGCAGGCGAATTTTTCGGAATAGGTGATGCGCTGGGGATCGCCTTCGCCCTCACCCGGTGCGGTTTCGATGATGGCGATGCCATCGGCGAGGTCGAGGGCGGTACGAAAACTGTCGGCGAGCCGGGTTTCCAGCCCTTCGCGCACGATGATCCGGTCGACCACCACGTCGATGTCATGACGAAATTTCTTGTCCAGCGTCGGCGGTTCTTCCAGTTCGTAGAAGGTGCCGTCGACCTTGACGCGCTGGAACCCCTGTTTGCGGAGTTCAAGGAATTCCTTTTTGTATTCCCCCTTCCGGTCGCGGATGATCGGCGCGAGAAGATAGGCGCGGCTTCCCTCGGGCATGGCCATGACGGCATCCACCATGTCCTGCACCTGCATCGCAGTGATGGGCAGGCCGGTGGCGGGGCTATAGGGCGTGCCGACCCGCGCGAACAGAAGGCGCATGTAGTCGTAGATTTCCGTCACCGTGCCGACGGTGGAGCGGGGGTTTTTGGACGTCGTCTTCTGTTCGATGCTGATCGCCGGTGATAGGCCGCTGATATGGTCAACATCGGGTTTCCCCATCATGTCGAGGAACTGCCGCGCATAGGCCGAAAGCGATTCGACATAGCGGCGCTGGCCTTCGGCATAGATCGTGTCAAAGGCGAGCGACGACTTGCCAGAACCGGACAGGCCGGTGATCACAACCAACTGGTCGCGCGGGATGTCGACATCCACACCCTTGAGATTGTGTTCGCGCGCGCCGCGCACTTCGATGAACTTCTGTTCGGCCATGCCCATTCCCCCGGACGCATCCGACGTAGATAGGCCATGCGGCGCGAGTCTCCAATGCAAAAATGTGAACATTAAGTGAACACATGCAGGTTGTGCCGCGATAGGCTTTGGCTTTCTGTGCAATCGGATGGGGTCTTTACATATTCCGTTTTTAGCATATGTTATCCGCAACAGTCCGGCAGAAAAGGTTGCCCCCATGACTCCGATTACTTCTGTTCCCCAGGCCATTGAACTGGCCGCCAAAGGCGAGATCGTTCTTCTCGATGTGCGCGAGACTGGTGAGGTTGCGTCCTCCGGCACGGCGCGCGGGGCGATCCATATTCCGCTGGGCCTATTGCCCCTGCGTGCCGATCCGCGTGCGCCGGATTACGACGCACGGCTGACCGGCAAACCGGTCGCGGTATTCTGTGCGGCGGGCGCGCGTGCAGGGCGTGCGGTCGAGCTGTTGGAACGGTTCGGGCATGAGGCCGTGAACATAGGCGGGTTCGGCGATTGGTGCGGTTGCGGTGGGCCGGTGCAGCGTCACGCCTGACGGGCGCGGCGGCGGGCCTGCCAGATGTGAACTGCGATTCCTGCCGCGCAAAGCGGCAGGGCAAAGGCGATCATGCCAGACTGGCCCATGCTGGTGATGAGAAGGGCCAGTATCGGCGTCCCTGATGTGGTGCCCAGATTGCCAAGCTGCGCCACAGCCCCGGAGGCGCGGGAGCGATCCTCTGCCGTGCTGTTCAATTGCGGAATGGAGGCGAAGCTGGCCCCCTGCACGATGCCCATTGCACCAGCCAATGCGAAGGCCGACAGAAGGGTGATGGTTCCCTCCCCCCAGCCTGCCCAGAGCACCAAGGTTGCGACCAGCCCTGCGGCATAGCCCGCCTGCACCATGCGCACGGCGGTCATGTAATTCAGGCCCCAGACACCCAAGGTTAGCGAAACAGCGATAGAAAGAAGCGGCATGCCTGCGGCTGCGATGGCCCTTTGCTCTTCGGGCAGCAGGGGTGGCAGCAATGTGAGCAGTGCCACATAAAGCGCGGTGTAGAAAACAAAGCCCATCGCCGGGGCTGCAATGCTGGGCGATGCGTAGATGGTTCCATGCTGGCGGATCAACCCGGCGACGGATGGCAAGGGCGGGGCAGCGGGATCGGTTGGCAGAAGGAAGTGCAGAAGCAGGGCAAGGACTGCCATCCAGGCTGCATGGCCAAGGAACAACGCGGTGATGCTGCCGTCAGCCAACAGCGACGGCGCGATCAGCGCCAGCAGGGCATAGGTCACGCCGAAAAAGCTGCTCCATAAGGTCATGGCAAGGCCCTGATGCCGGGCGGGCGCAAGCCCCGCGATCATGGTCGGGCCGACCACGACAATGGCGAGATGGGACACCCCTTCCAGCACGCGGGTCAAGATCAGTGCGGCGTAGGGCAGCGGCAGGATTTGCAGAGCGGACACCGCCGCGCCAAGCGCAAGGGCGGCAACGATGGCCCGGCGCGGACCGATGCGCGCGACAAGCAGGCCAGCGGTGGTGCCGAAAATCAGGCCGACAATGCCGACAATAGACACGATCAGCCCGATACCCGCTGCGCCCTGTTCAGGGTAGCGGGCGGCCATAAGATCAAAGGCAAAGGACAATTTGCCGAATTGGGCGGCAGAGCCAAGGCCTGCGAGCCACAGCATCAGGATGGTGACGACGATCCGCATCTACTGCCCTGCCGTTTCTTGCGGGCGGAGACTGCGGCGCAGACGGCGGGAGTGCAACCCCCTGCCCTGCCGATCTGTTCAGAAATGCAGCGCGCGGCCGTAGGCATCCAGCACGGATTCATGCATCATTTCCGACAGCGTGGGGTGCGGGAAGACGGTGTTCATCAGATCTTCCTCGGTCGTCTCCAGCGTGCGGCCGATGACATAGCCTTGAATCAACTCCGTCACCTCGGCCCCGACCATATGCGCGCCCAGAAGTTCGCCGGTTTTGGCATCGAAGATCGTCTTGATCATGCCCTCGGATTCCCCCAGCGCGATGGCCTTGCCATTGCCGATAAAGGGGAAGCGGCCGACCTTGATGTCATGGCCCGCTTCTTTCGCTTTTGCCTCGGTCAGGCCGACGCTGGCGATCTGGGGGTGGCAATAGGTGCAGCCGGCGATGGAATTCGGCTTGATCGGGTGGGGATGGCCGCCTGCGATCAGTTCCGCGACCATCACGCCTTCATGGCTGGCCTTGTGGGCGAGCCACGGTGCGCCTGCGATATCGCCGATGGCATAAAGCCCGTCGATGCCGGTGCGGCAATATTCATCGGTCACCACATGGGTGCGGTCGATCTTGACCCCCAGCGCCTCGAGCCCGAGGCTTTCGATGTTGCCGACGATGCCGACGGCGGAAATCACGGTGTCGAAGTCGTGGGTTTCAACCTTGCCGCCCACCTCGATATGGGCAGTGACGCCTTGCCCCGGCTTGCGATCCAGTTTCTTGACCGCGGCCTTTTCCATGATCTTCATGCCCTGCTTCACGAATTGCTTTTTCGCGAAGGTGGCAATTTCGGCGTCTTCCACGGGAAGGATGCGGTCCATCACCTCAACCACCGTTGTGTCCGCGCCGAGCGTGTTGAAGAAGGAGGCGAATTCGATACCAATGGCACCAGAACCAATGACCAGCAGCTTCTTGGGCATCCGTTTCGGTTGCAGAGCGTGGCGATAGGTCCAGACCAGATCACCATCTGCCTCAAGCCCCGGCAATTCGCGGGCGCGCGCCCCGGTGGCAAGGATGATGGCGGGCGCGGTCAGGTCTTCGCTGCCCTTGTCGGTTTTTACGGTGACTTTGCCTTTGGCAGTGATCGTGGCCTGGCCCATGACGACGGTGATCTTGTTCTTTTTCATCAGGTGGCCGATGCCCGATGACAGCTGTTTCGCCACGCCACGGGAGCGGGCGACGACGGCGGGCAGGTCATAGCTGATGCCCGTGGCGGCAAGGCCGAATTCCTTGGCCCGGTGCATCAGGTGGAACACTTCTGCCGACCGCAACAGCGCCTTGGTCGGGATGCAGCCCCAGTTAAGGCAGATACCACCCAGATTCTCGCGCTCGACAATCACGACTTTTTTGCCGAGTTGAGCGGCCCGAATGGCGGCAACATAACCCCCCGGACCAGCACCGATCACGATCACATCATAGGCAGCGGCCATGAGATTTCCTCCCTCAGAGCAATTGGTTTGGCCTTAAACTATTTTTCCGAACCAAGCAACGCAGGCTGCGCCGGGGCCCTATGCGCCGGGTGCATGGCTGGCGGCATCCTGCAGGCGACGAACCTCGGCGCCGTAGCCGCCGGCGGCCAGCCATGCGGCTTCTTCTGCCGTATCGGTTCGGCCAAGGGCCGCGTTGCGGCCGGGAAAGCGGCCAAATCGGGCGATGACGGCCTGATGCGCGCGGGCGTGGAGCACCATTTCGGGATCCGAGGACAAGCGGCCCTCCATCAGTTGCACCGCAAGCGTCTGATCGGCAGGGTCTTCGGAGTGTTCAAAAGGCATGTAGAAGAATTGCCGTTCCGGCTCCGGTGCACCCATATCCCAACCTGCGGCCAACGCCGCGCGGGCGGCAGTCAACGCGTGCGGATCGGTGGCGAAGCTGTCTGCCGTACCCCGAAACATGTTGCGGGGCAGTTGATCCGTCAGGATGAGAAAGGCCAGCGTGCCGACGGTTCCGTCAATCCAGTGGTCGAGGTTGCCGTCACGTGCAGCCTGCCAGATATCCTGAAACCGGGCGCGACAGGTGCTGTCGATCTCTTCCCCGCCGGAATACCAGCGATCGGGGCCGATCTCACCCAGCCAGAAATCCAGCAATTCCACCGGGTCCGACATAAGCGTTTTCCTTCATTGTGCCCGCCAAGCGTGGCAGGGAACACCAAAGTACGCAACCGCCGTCAGCGGTCCTTTTCGATGACGGCGGTGGCCGCGACAGAGGATGCGGTGGGAACGATGAAATTGGACGGCCCACTGCCCACAGGTGCCGCGCGGCGCGACATGCGCCAGAGCGCATAGCCGGTCAGCGCAAAATAGAGCGCGGCGATGAACAGGAAGAAGCCTCCGGGCCCGACCTGCCCCATGATCCAACCTGTGACCAACGGGCCAAAGATCGCACCAAACCCGTTTAGAAAGATCATTCCTGCGCTGGCGGCGGCCATGTCATCTTTCGACAGGAAGTCGTTTGTGTAGGCGATCAGCAAGGCATAGACCGGGTTGGTGATGCCGCCCAGCAAAAGGGCAACGACAAGATAGCCGTAGAAGGGCAGATCGAACAGGCCTGCGATCAGCATCGTGATGGCTGCGATGCCAGACAGGCCGGTGATCAGCAGGCGGCGATCCATCCGGTCTGACAACCAACCCACCGGATATTGCAGGATAAGGCCGCCCACATACAGCGCACCGACAAAGATCGAGATGTCGCGGACCGACAAACCTTCCATAGCGCCCCAGACCGACGCCATGCCGAACATCGCCGAGAAGACGCCCCCAGTCAGCAGCATCCCTGCACAGCCAAGCGGAGAGATGCGAAACAGCGCCCGGAAAGACAGGCCTTTGGTGGTTTCAAAGGTTGGCGCGGGGGTTGGGGCCAGAAGGATGGGCATGAAGGCCAGCGAAACCAGCACCGACGGGATGACGAACAAAACGAAGCCCGACGGATCGGCGACGTTTATCAGGCCCTGACTTGCGATGATGCCCAGCATTTGCACGATCATGTAGGCCGACAGGGCCTGACCGCGGGTCTCGTTCGTGGCCGCGTTGTTCAACCAGCTTTCAGCCGTAATGTAGATTCCGGAAAAGCAAAACCCGATCAGCACGCGCAGTGCCGTCCAGACCATCCAGTCGGCGGCGACGGGATAGACCACCAGAACGGCAGAGATCAGCGAACCAAGCGCGGCAAAGACGCGGACATGGCCCACCTTTCGGATCAAGGACGGGGCCACCTGAGAGCCCACCAGAAAGCCTGCGAAATAGGCCGACATGACCAGCGAAATCTCAAAGGTCGAGAACCCCTCGATCGCGCCCCGGATGCCAAGGAGCGTGCCTTGAATTCCGTTGCCGACCATCAGAAGCATGACGCCCAGCAACAGCGGCCATGAGGTGGAGATCACTTTCAGCATGGGCGCACCGGGCAAAAAAAGCGGAGGATGACAAAGGATAGCATGCCGAGTGATCGGCATGTGGAGGAATACGACGCAGCCCCTATCGCCCCCGTCAGGGAATGAGAAGCGAGGAATCGCCATAGCTGAAGAAGCGATAGCCGTTCTGCACGGCATGGGCATAGATCCGCTTTATGCGGTCCTGCCCCATCAGCGCCGAGACCAGCATCATCAGCGTGGATTTGGGAAGGTGAAAATTGGTCATCAGCGCATCGGTGATGCGGAAACGGTAGCCGGGATAAATGAAGATGTCGGTCGGGCCAGTCCAGGGCTGCATCACACCCTCTGCATCGGTGGCGGATTCGATCAGGCGCAGCGCTGTGGTGCCCACGGGGATGATGCGGCCCCCTGCCCGTTTGGTGGCGTTGATCTCTGCCGCCGCGCCGGGGGTAACCTGCCCCCATTCGGCGTGCATCCGGTGGGTGGTCACATCATCCACCTTGACCGGCAGAAAGGTCCCCGCGCCCACATGCAGCGTCACTTCGGTGAATGTCACGCCCCGGTCGGCCAGCGCGCGCAGAAGCGCTTCGTCAAAATGCAGCGATGCGGTCGGGGCGGCCACGGCCCCGGCATGGCGGGCGAACACGGTCTGATAATCGGTCGCATCCTGCACATCCGGCGCACGTTTGGCGGCGATATAGGGCGGCAGGGGCATGGCGCCGGCCTCGGCCAGCGCGGCATCGAAATCATCGCCGGTCAGGTTGAAGGTCAGCCGCAGATCGGTTTCGCCCTTTTCGGCGACGGTGGCCGACAACCTGTCAGAAAAGCGGATGACCTCTCCTTCGTTCAGCTTGCGCAGCGGCTTGGCCAGCGCACGCCAGCCGGCTGCTGCCGGCTCTAGCAGGGTGATCTCGACCTTCGCCACCGCATCGCCGCGCGTGCGATGACCGGTCAGGCGGGCCGGGATGACCTTGGTGTTGTTCAGCACCAGCCGGTCGCCGGGGCGGAAGATGTCGATCAGATCATAAACATGGCGATCCTCGATCCCGTCACCCTGCGCCAGCAAGAGCCGCGCATGGGTGCGCGGGCGGGCGGGCCGGGTGGCAATAAGCGACTCGGGCAGGTCAAAATCGAAGTCTGTCAGTTTCATCCGTCGGGGCTCTCGTCTGGGTTTGCCAAGCGCGGCGGGTCGCGCCGAAATAGGTCACGGAACATGCCCGGCGTCAGGATCGACAGCGGGTTGACCGATACGGCGACGCGATCCCGGCTGCCACGGACCCTGTAGTTGAAGCCGAACAGACCTTCGCCGCGCCGCGTGAGAATCGCGCCAATGCCGTTGAGCATGTAGATCGGCGATACAACCCCTTGCAAGTCCAGCGCGCCATCCCGGGTGCCATAGACACCGGCCATCGAAACGCCGATGGAATTGCCCACGGCAGAGCCGCGCGTGATCTGCACCGCCTCGGGCGTTAGCACGAAATCGGCCAGAGCCTGCCCGAAGGCCAGCCCTTCGCCGTTGAGTTGTTCGAGTATCCCTACGACAGAGACGGCGTTAAGCAGTTCGGCAAGCACGGGTGCGTCGATCACACGGAAATCACGCATGTCGGCCGTGCCGTCATAGACGCCATCTGCAGCCCGCGGCATGAGGCGCAGATCAAGCTGCCCGCCGCGTGCCGAAGCAAATATTCCGGCCGAGGACAGCACCCCCCCGGCATTGTCAGACAGCACACGGATCGCGGCGCCATTGGCGCTTGGCACCACTGTGCCTGTCACGGCGGCCTGACCGTTGACGAGAGCGCTGAAACTGCCGTTGAACCCGCCGCGCGGCGAGAAGTCGCCCCGGAATTCGGTCAAGGATATGGTGTCGGTGATGCGGAGGCGGTTCAGGGCGAATGTCAGCGGGATATCGGCCACCTCCCCGCCGCTGCCACCTGCCACTGTATCGGGGGGCTTGCGGCGCAGATCGACCGTCGCATCAGAGACAAGGATGCCCACCGGCCGCCCCTCACCCCGCCCGCTGATCCGGACCCGGCCAGCAAGCCAGTCACCCAGTTCAACTTCCGTGAAATCGACCTGATCCAGACTGCCCCCCGGCAAAAGCCGGACACTGCCACTGGCCGACAGGCCGGGGGCGGTGATGGTCAGGCTGTTGATGGCCGCAGGTTTGGATAGGGTGGCTGCAACCTCCAACCGCCCGAGCGTTCCCGCAGGTTTGCGCCAACCGGTACCGGGAAGGTTGATCTCGATACGGTTAAGGTCCGAGACGAGGCGCAGTTGCGCCAGTTCGCCTTTGGGCAGGGTAATCGTCACCATGCCCTGTCCATCGCCCCGTGCAATTGCCTCGGGCAGGCCGAGGCCAAACTCGGTTATCGTGTCACGCGACAGGGCGACGGTGCCTTCGATGGTGGCGGGGGGGGCCTCTTTTCCAAAGGGCTGACTGAAGGTCACGTCAAAGGGGACGCGCCCGATGGTGCCGGGGCCAGAAACGCGCAGGCCCCTTGGATCGGCCGATAGCGACAGATCCGGTGCGGTGATCTGCTTCCCTGCCACCAGTCGGTCACTGCGGAAATCGCTCACACGGCCCAATACCGAAAAGATCACATCTTCCGCCGTGAGTTTTGGCAGCAGCGGAAAGCGCAGCGTGGCATCCAGTGTGGCCCGCCCCTCGCCAAGATCGACAGCGCGGCCTGCTTTCTTCAGAAAGCCGAACGGCGGCTCATCCAAAAGCGACAGAGCCGCCGTGAGGGAGGAGTCAGTCCGCAGCACAACCTCGGCCTGTGCAGGGCGTCGGGTGATGTCGAGCACCGAAAACACCGATCCCGACATGTCGATCACCCCGCCAAGGGGCGGCGTGACCGATCCCCGGCTGACCACCATCGTATAGGTCATGCCTTCGATGGTGGCATAGCCGTCAGCATCACGAATGGGCGGCAAGCTGCGCAGGAAGCGCACATCTGCACCAAAGAAATCATAGCCCAGCGACAGCACCGGTTCCTTGCCCGGCGCAATGCGCAAGGCGGCCTTTACATCGGTCAGCGTGCCTTCCAGCACGTTCTGTTCCAGCCAATCGCGGGTGCGTTTCACCAGCTTGACCGGCCAGATCGCCATCAGGTCGGTATGGCCGATGGAATCGAGCGTAAGGTCTACAGCGGCGGTCCAGCCTTCAGGCCCGGCACTGATGCGGCCTTTGGCAGCCAAGCGGCGGTCCTGCTCGACCAGCGCCACCTGCCCAATGTCGATGCTGAACGGATCAAGCCTTAGGCGCAGATCAACCGCGCCTTCGCTGAAGCGGACGGGTTCCTGAAACAAGCCCGCCGGATCGACCTGCATTTCAGAAATGTGGATCTGGGTCAGAAAGCTGTCCGGCAGGCGGGTGCCAAGCGGCCCGGTCAGGATGGTGCCTGCCACATCCGTCAGGTAGGAATGTCCTGTCGCGCGCAAGCGCAGCGTCGTGCTTTCAACATCGAAGGCCGTCAGGTTCACCCGCCCCTTGGCCGGATCATAGCTGACGGTCATCCCAGCCCGGTCAAAGGCGATGGGAACGGCGGCATCTGTCGGGCGCAAGGCACCCGCGCCAAATTCCAGCGCGGCCTCCATCGTTGTAATCCCTTCGGCATCCAGCCGGGCGGACAGCTTGCCCGAGATCGGGGCATCCACCGCCGCCAGCGGTGCCAGTGGCAAGATCAGCGCGGCCAGATCGGCGGCGTGGACACGATCGACCGTTGCCGACAGCCGGGCGCTGTTTTCGCCCTTGCGGGTGATGGTGGTAAACTGGGCCTGGGCCGGGTTGCCGTCAGCGCCCATGAGCGAAAGGGCCATCTCCGCGCGCAACTCATCTGGGTGATTTTCCAGCCGCAACCGCCCATCGCCAAGATCCCAGACACGGCCCGACACCCGATCTGTCAGCGTAAGCGTCAGGGCATCGGCATCAATGGCCTGCAGCTGCGACAGGGCCGGGGTATCAAAAGCCTCGTCGATCATTGCAAAGAAGGCAGGCACACTATCAATCCGGCGGTCGCTGCCAAGCCCCGCGAAGGCCACGTCGAAACTGCCGTCAAATTCACGCGTCAGATCGATGCGGGTGCCTGACAAGCGCAGTCTGCTGGGCCGGACCTGCCCATCCATCAAGGCATCGAGAGAGAAAGCCACCCGCACTTCTGACAGGATCAGGACGGTCGAACCGTCGCGATGCAAAAGGCGGGTATCCTCCAGCCGCAAACGTGGCACCCAATGGTCATCCACCCCAATCTCGACCGCGCCGATGGCGATGGCATTTTCGGGAAAGGTGGGGCCAAGGGCGCGGTTCAGGCGATCTTCGGCCTCGGCTACGGCCCAGACGGGAAGGCGCAGATAGGACCCGGACAGCGCCAGGAGGCCAAAGCCAAGCGCAAACATAACGAGGAGCACAACAAAAAGCCCGATGATCCCGTTGCGAAACGGCTTGCGCCGCGCAACGGCGGCGGGCGTCGGCATGGCCGCGCCCTGCCCGTTTCGCGGGGCATCGGTTTTCGGCACCGTGTCGTGCAGGTCGTTGTCTGACACCCTGCGAGGCCCCTCCCATCATTCAATGCCGGGATTGCCTTTATCTTCGCCCGAAGGCAACTAGAACGCAAAGCATCCATCGTCACAATGCAAGGAGCCGCCAGATGATCACCGCAGGCGCAAGCGCCCCCGATTTCACCCTGCCGCGCGATGGCGGGGAAAACATCACCCTTTCGGCCCTGAAGCCGGGCAAGGTGGTGCTGTATTTCTATCCCAAGGACGACACACCCGGCTGCACGCTGGAGGCGCAGGATTTCACTGCGCGGCTGGCTGATTTCACAGCGGTAGGCACCACAGTGATTGGCGTCAGCAAGGACAGCGTCAAGGCGCATGACAAGTTTTGCAAGAAGCACGGGCTTGGGGTCATCCTCGCCTCGGACGAGGCCGGCCACACCTGCGAAGACTATGGCGTCTGGGTTGAGAAAAGCATGTATGGCAAAACTTACATGGGCGTAGAGCGCACGACGGTCCTGATCGACGGCGCGGGCAAGGTGGCGCAGGTCTGGAACAAGGTGTCGGTCAAGGGCCATGCGGATGAGGTGCTGGCGGCGGCCAAGGCGCTTTGATCGTGCAAAGCCTTGCCGACATGGCGGTGGAGGTTCTGACCACCGCCGATGGGCGCGCGAAAACCGCGCGGGGGCGCCTGCATGCCTCGGCATGGTTTGCCGCGCGGGCCGCGGGTAGTCCCCTGCCCGTGGGCCATGCCAGCCCGCCCCTGCGCCCTGCCCGTCCGGACAAGCCCGATCTACTGGCGCCGCGCGACGTGCCGCGCCGTCGCCCCGGGACCGAGGCCGGGCGCATCGCGCTGCTGCATGCCGTGGCGCATATCGAACTGAACGCCGTCGATCTGCACTGGGACATCATCGCCCGCTTTACCGATCATCCGATGCCGCTGGGATTCTACGATGACTGGGTAAAGGCCGCGGATGAGGAAGCGAAGCATTTCAACCTGATCTGCGATTGCCTTGAGGCGATGGGAAGCCATTACGGCGCCCTGCCCGCCCATGCCGGAATGTGGCGCGCGGCCGAGGATACGGTGGGCGACCTGCTGGGCCGTCTGGCCGTTGTACCCATGGTGCTTGAGGCGCGGGGGCTGGATGTGACGCCCGGGATGATCGAGGTATTCCGCAAGGCAGGCGATACCGGGGCGATTGCCGCGCTGGAGACGATCTATGGCGAGGAAGTGGGACATGTCGCCTATGGATCGAAATGGTTCAACTGGCTGTGCGGGCGTGATGGGCTGGACCCGAAAGAGGTGTTCCATGATCTGGTTCGTCAGTATTTCCACGGCGCGCTGAAGCCGCCTTTCAATGAGGAAAAGCGCGCCGAGGCCGGGTTGCCGCCGGATTTCTATTGGCCACTGGTGGCAGAGGCCGGGGCGGCGGACTGAACCGACGCCAGCGCATCGGCGGGATTCTGCCGACTCACGGCGGATTTCCGGTGCCGTTTTGGGCCATAAGGTCAATTATGTTGCGGCAGCCTGATGCGCTGGCTAATCAATGGGCGTCTCCACTTGGGAGCATTTCGCCCGTCCTTTTCAGCAACGTACGGAAAACGCACAAGTGATGACGCGTGTCGCCTATCGGATAAACGCCGTGATCGAGCGTTTTCTTCCCGAACAACGCCTGTTCCTAAAATCAGATACAGAGACGCGGTTCATCCGCCTGCGCCCAGTGACGCAGCTTGTTGCCGTTACCGGCTGCGCGATGTTTGTCGCCTGGACGATCGTGGCCACAGCCGTGCTGATGATGGATTCGATCGGTGCCGGATCGTCGCGCGAACAATCGCTTCGGCAACAGGCGATGTATGAGGAACGCCTGAATCTGCTGTCCGCCGACCGTGACCTGCGCGCCGAAGAAGCGGCGCGGGCGCAAGAGCGGTTCAATCTGGCACTGGAACAGGTGGCCGACATGCAATCGCGGCTGCTGGCATCGGAAGATCGGCGCCGTGAGTTGGAAACCGGGATCGATGTGATCCAGTCCACCTTGCGCCGCACGATCATCGAACGCGACGACGCCCGCAGCAAGGCCGATGAAGTGACGCAAGCATTGGCCGAAACGACGGGATCGGCTCGCAGCGAACAGGGTCGCGTGCGCGATACCGTTGATACGCTGGCCATCCTGACCGAAGCGCTGGGCGATGCCGCGCAAGAACGCGATCTGATGGAAGGCGCAGCGGAAAAAGCGGCAGAACGCGCCGAAGATATCCTAGAACAGAAACGCGCCATGGAACGCCAGAACGACGCGATCTTTGCGCAGTTGGAAGAAGCGGTCACCGTGTCAATGGAGCCGCTGGACAACATGTTCCGCGATGCAGGCCTTTCGCCCGATGATCTGTTGAGTTCCGTCCGCAAGGGATATTCCGGCACGGGTGGGCCGTTGTCGCCCATCTCGCTGTCAACGTCTGGTGCGGCGATGCCCCCCGAGGCCACCCGCGCCAATGCGATCCTGCAGGGGCTTGACCGGATGAACATGTACCGGATCGCCGCCTTCAAGACGCCCTTCGCGATGCCGGTGAGCACGCCCGTGCGATTTACCAGCGGCTTTGGCGGGCGCAACGATCCATTTGGCCGGGGCTTCCGCCGCCATGAGGGGCAGGACATGGCGGGTGCCTATGGCGCGCCGATTCTGGCCACGGCTGATGGCGTGGTGATCCATGCTGGCTGGGAAAGCGGCTATGGTCGGCTGGTCAAGATCCGGCACGAGTTCGGGATTGAGACGCGCTATGGCCATTTGTCGCAAATCCGCGTCAACGTGGGCGATCGGGTATCGCGCGGCGACAGGATCGGTGATATGGGCAATTCAGGTCGTTCCACTGGCACGCATCTCCACTATGAGATCCGGATCGGGGGCGAAGCAATCAACCCGATGACCTTCATAAAGGCAGCGAGAGATGTTTTCTAAGAGCCGAATCAACGAGCCGGGCCCCAAGCAGGCCGAAGTGGAAAAGCCGAAAGCACCGGAGGCAGGCGTGACGAAACCCAGCACGGACTTCACCCCTGCCGCGCCGAAAGGCAAGGTAACAGCTTCTGTTCTGTCTTCGGATCTGACTGTCGTGGGCAATCTGCGCACGACCGGTGACATTCAGGTCGAAGGCACGGTCGAAGGGGACATCCGCGCCCATCTGCTGACCGTGGGCGAGAGCGCCACAATCCGGGGCGAAATCGTGGCCGACGACATCGTCGTGAATGGCCGGGTCATCGGACGCGTGCGCGGGCTGAAGGTGCGCCTGACGTCGACTGCACGGGTCGAGGGTGACATCATCCACAAGACAATCGCCATCGAAAGCGGTGCGCATTTCGAGGGTTCGGTTCAGCGTCAGGACGATCCGCTGGCGCAAGGTCGCGTGACGGCACCAGTCATGCCTGCAGCAGCGCCGGCACCCAAGTCCGAAACGCCCTGATTTCAGAACGTCATTCGAGACCGAAGAAAGGGCGCCCTGTGGGCGCCCTTCGTTGTATTACCCCCAGGTCACCGCCCGGCGATAGAGATGCCAGGTCGCATGTCCCAGCACCGGCAGGACGACAAGCAGGCCAAGAAACCCTGGCAGCATCCCGACAAACAGCAAGACGGCGATGAAAGCCCCCCAGCCCAGCATCATGACCGGATTCTCTCGCACCAGCGCAATCGACGTGAGCATGGCCGTGACAAAATCCACCTCGCGATCATCCAGCAGCATCGGCAGACTGACGACCGTCAGTGCATAGAGCAGGGTGGCAAAAACGGCGCCTACAGCCGTGCCGAAGGCCAGCATCATCATACCCTCAGGCGTGAGAAACACGCCCAGCGATGAGCTGACATCGGTCATGGTCGATTTGCCAAGGAACAGGGCAAAGATCGTATGGGCCAGAAAGTTCCAGAACAGGAAGAAGACCACAATCACCGCGGCCATCGACGGAATCTGACGATCCTTCTGACGCACGACCGCCCCGAGGATATCGCGAAAGACAAGCGGCAACCCCGCCTCGCGCCTGCGGCTGATTTCATACAGCCCGCAGGCCGCAAAGGGGGCGAGAATGGGGAATCCGGCAGCGGCGGGCAATGTCCACCAGACCTGCCCCTGCGCCGTAAAGGCATAGGTCAGAAGCCAACCGCCGACGACATAGACCATGGCAAAGAAGGCCCCATAAAGCGGATGGGCAAGGAAATCCTGCCATCCCGCGCCAAGGGCGTGGTGCAGATCGCTCCTGTCCAGCGACAGAACCTCAGGCACAGCCGCAGACGGCGCACCGGCGTGATCGGACATCACTTCCCCCCCTTTTTGGCAAAGGGTAAGCGGCGTAGGGGGCAGAGCAAATATGTATTTCGCAGTTCGCCTTAATCTGCGGCGGTCGCTTCGGCGCGGGATTTTCCGGCGACATCCATGGCCAGCGTGGCTGCCATGAACCGATCCAGATCGCCGTCCAACACGCCCTGCGTATCCGAGGTTTCCACCCCGGTCCGCAGATCCTTTACCATCTGATAGGGCTGCAGCACGTAGGACCGGATCTGGTTGCCCCAGCCTGCTTCGCCCTTGTTTTCGTAGGCGGCGTTGATCGCGGCGTTACGCTTGTCGAGCTCCATCTGATAGAGCCGCGATTTCAGAGCGTTCATCGCAATTTCGCGGTTCTGGTGTTGCGACTTCATTGACGAAGTGACGACGATGTTGGTGGGCAAGTGGGTGATCCGCACAGCCGAATCTGTCGTGTTCACGTGCTGTCCGCCCGCGCCGGACGAACGATAGGTATCGATGCGGATCTCGTTGTCGGGGATGATGATCTCGATATTGTCGTCGATCACGGGATAGACCCAGACCGAGGAGAATGACGTGTGCCGCCGCGCGGCGGAATCATAGGGGCTTATCCGGACCAGACGGTGGACGCCCGATTCCGATTTCAGCCAGCCATAGGCGTTGTGACCCGTGATCTTGTAGCTGACCGACCGGATGCCCGCCTCTTCGCCTGCGGTTTCGGACTGCATTTCAACCTTGTAGCCCTTCTTCTCAGCCCAGCGGACATACATCCGGGCCAGCATGGACGCCCAATCGCAGGACTCTGTGCCGCCAGCGCCTGCGTTGATTTCAAGGAAGGTGTCGTTGCCATCCGCCTCGCCATCCAGCAGCGCCTCAAGCTCCTTGGCGGCGGAGACCTCGACCAACGCTTTCAGCGCGGCCTCAGCCTCAGTCACGATTTCCTGATCCCCTTCCATCTCGCCCAGTTCGATCAGTTCGACATTGTCCTTCAGACCTGTCTCGATCATCCGATAGGTTGAGAGTGCCTCAAGCAGCGACTGCCGTTCGCGCATCAGCTTCTGCGCCTTGGGCGGATCGTTCCACAGATCAGGGGCTTCGATCATCGCGTCGAATTCTTCCAGACGATGCGGCGCAGTTTCCAGATCCATCCGCTGCCCGAGCAGTTTCAGCGACTTGGAAATCGCATCGACATTGTTCTGCGTCTCAGAGCGCATTCTTTTCTGTCCTGTGCTGGTCTGGAGGGCTGAAAGTCTAGAGGGCGTGATACCCTTTGGCGCGGCGGGCGGCAAGGGCTGCGCCCTGCCCGCCCGCGCTGCAGCGTCAGTAAAGGCCGCCCGAGCTGAGCGTTCCGAAATCGGCCTTTTCCGGAATGACGGCCGTTTCCCCGGTCGACGTCACAACCGTGGTTTCACCCCCGCCGTCGCCTTCACCATAGGCGAAGAGCGGCAGATTTGACCCCATCGCAAAGCCACCGTCGACCATCATGTCCAGACCGATGATACCATCCACGCCTTCGCGGAAATACTCCGTCACGACATTGGGGCCAGAGGCATCGTCCGGAAGAAGCGACCCCGTAAACCGGTCCAGCTTGACCCAGCGTCCACCTTCGGGAACGCGGAATTCGGTGCCGCCATAGCGCGCCACGGCCTGTTCCATGAACTCCTGGAATACCGGCGCACACATGCCACCGCCCGACGCCCCCGACCCAAGGCTGCGGGGCTGGTCATAGCCCATATAGCACCCCGCCACGATGTTCGACGTATAGCCGATGAACCAGACATCCTTGGCATCGTTCGTCGTGCCGGTCTTGCCCGCGACGGCAACCGGCAGGTCTACGGCCCGCGCCGCCGTCCCGCGGTCAACCACGCCTTCCATCATTGATGTCAGCTGATAGGCGGTGATCGCGTCCATCACCCGTTCGCGTTCCGACCGGATGCTGACGCCCGCGCCCGGATTCAGGCTGGCAAGGCGGCAATCCACACATTCCCGTTGGTCATGGCGATAGATGGTGCGGCCAAAACGATCCTGCACGCGGTCGACCAGCGTGGGCTCCACACGCTCGCCGCCGTTGGCGAACATGGCATAGGCAGCCACCATCTTGAACAGAGTCGTTTCCTGCGCGCCGAGCGAATTGGCAAGGAAGGGACGCATCGGATCGTAGACTCCGAAGTTTTCGGCGTAACGCGCGACCGTTTCCATCCCGATTTCCTGCGCGATCCGCACGGTCATCAGGTTGCGCGACTGTTCGATCCCCGTCCGCACCGGCGTAGGGCCATAGAACTTGTTCGATGCGTTCTTCGGCGTCCACAGGCCTTCGGCGGTTTCCACTTCGATCGGCGCGTCGACGACGATGGTGCCGGGTGTGAAACCGTTGTCCAGTGCTGCGGCATAAACGAACGGCTTGAAGCTGGAACCCGGCTGTCGGGTGGCCTGCGTCGCGCGGTTGAAGACCGAATCCTGATAAGAGAACCCACCCTGCATGGCGATCACGCGGCCGGTGAAAACGTCCATCGCCATGAAGCCGCCCTGAACCTCGGGGATCTGACGCAGGGACCAGCGGATGAAACTGCCATCCTCATCCGACGTCACAGCACGCACATGGACAACATCACCCACCGCAACCAGATCGCCTGCGACCTGCCCGCGGCGGCCAAAGCTGCCATCAGAGTTCAGCTTGCGCGCCCAGGTGACATCCTCTGCCGGGATCCAGTGACCATCGGCATCATCCTCGACCCCTTCGATGCCGATGCGGGCGTCACTCTCACCGACTTCCAGCACGACGGCAGGCGACCAGCCAACGATGTCACGCGGTACTTCCACTTCGGCCAAGGCGGGGCGCCAATCGGCGAGACGGTCGGCGGGGATCGTCTTGCCCGTGCCGCGCCAGATGCCAAGGCCACGGTCATACTTCTCAAGCCCGTCGCGCAGGGCTTTTGCGGCCACTTCCTGCAGGTCGGGGTCGACCGTCGCGCGGATGGACAGGCCGCCGCCGAAGAATTCCGCCTCGCCAAAGGTGGTGGACAACTGGCGACGGATTTCATCGGTGAAATAGTTGCGCGGGGGTAGCGCCTCGCGGAAGGCGGCAAAGTCACCATTCTGAACTGTCAGCAGGGGCTTATCCGCCTCAGCCTTTGCCTCATCGCGGGTGATGTGGCCATCTTCTGCCATGCGGTTGAGAACATAGGCCCGCCGTTCAAGCGCCCGGTCCTTGTTGCGGACTGGATGCATCTCGGACGGGGCCTTGGGCAGTGTGGCCAGATAGGCCGCCTCACCCGCCGTGAGCGCAGTCAGCGGCTTGTTGAAATAGGTCTGGGCGGCGGCAGCCACGCCATAGCTGTTCTGGCCGAGGAAGATTTCATTCAGATACAGTTCCAGGATCTTGTCCTTGGACAGCGTTTCTTCTAGCCGGGTGGCAAGGATGATTTCCTTGATCTTGCGTTCCCCCGTCCGGTCGCCCGACAGAAGGAAGTTCTTCATCACCTGCTGAGTGATGGTCGAAGCCCCACGCAGTTCCTGACCGCGGGTCAGGATCGCATCGCGGAAGGCTGCGGCCATCCCTGTGACGTCATAGCCGTGGTGGGTGTAGAAGTTCTTATCCTCGGCCGCGATGAAGGCGTCCTTCACAAGATCGGGGATATCCTCGATCGGCACGAACAGGCGGCGTTCCTGGGCGAATTCGTCGATGATCCGACCCTCGCCGGAATAGATGCGGCTAATGGTTGGGGGGGTGTATTGCGCCAGGCTTTCATGGCTGGGCAGATCGCGGGAATACATGAAGAAGATCGCGCCGATCGTCAGAGCGCCGAACAGGATACCCAGCGTCACGGCTGTGAAGATGGCTCCGAAGAATGAACCGACAAATCTGATCACGCGCGCGTTTCCCGAAGCTTTCTCATGTTGCCCGCGCTTATACACGGCTGGGGGGGTAAAGGTCAAAACGATGGCGTGAGGGCGCGAGCAGACGGCATGTTGCCGCCTGTGGCATCACTCGTCCTTCATACCGGCAAGCGCGGCATCCTCGGCGGCCCAGACGCGCAAGGCATCGCGGATCGCAGCGGCCATGCTGGCCCGCCAGTCCGGGTCAATCAGGCGTTCCAGATCAGAGGCAGAGGACAGAAAACCCAATTCGATCAGCAGCGAGGGCACATCCGGCGATTTCAGCACAGAGAACCCCGCCTGTTGGATCGGATGGCGATGCATCTTCAGACCTGCACCCGAAATCGATTGCCGAAGCGCCAAGGCAAGGCGGTCAATCCTTGGCTGGGTTTCGGTGCGGGCCATGTCCATCAGGACCGTGGCCACCAGATCATCCTGCTCGGTCAGATCGATACCCGACAGCAGATCGTCACGATCATGCCGTTCGGCCAAGGCGCGGGCGGCCTCATCACTGGCATCCTCGGACAGGGTATAGATCGTGGCCCCCACGGCTTCGCCCTCGGCCAGGGCATCGGCATGCAGCGACAGAAACACCTCGGCCCCTACGGCATGGGCAACGGAAATCCGCGTCTCAAGCGGGACAAAGATATCTTCCTCGCGCGTCATTACCACGCGAAAGCCGCCATCACGGACGAGCAGTTCCTTCAGTTCGCGCGCGAAGGTCAGCATCAATTCGGCCTCGGTATGGCCGTCGCGCTCGGCCCCGGGATCAATGCCGCCGTGGCCGGGATCAAGAACCACGGTCAGCGGACCTGTCCCGCGTGGGGTGGGCGCGGGAAGCGCGGCCGCCTTGGGCAGTGCCCATTCCGCCGGTTCCGGCAGAGCTGCTTGCTGCGCGAAATCGGCAGGTGTGGTGGGGAACAGGTCAATTCGAACTGTGGCACCCGTATCGGTTGCCATTTCCGCCGTCATCAACGTCAACGGAGCGGCCAGTTCCATCACCAAGCGCGACCAACCGGGGCGAAAACTGCCTGCGCGCAGATCGGCGATGCGGCTGCTGTCGCGGCGCATGTCGGCGATACCGGACCAGTCCACTTCGCGGAAATCCATGATCAGACGGCGCGGATTATCGGCGAAACGCACCCGCCATGGTACGGGCTGGCTGAGTTGCAAGGTGATGGACAGGGTTTCCCCTTGATCGGTGATGGACGATGCGGCCGGGTCAAGCCGGGCCAGAGCCGACAGATCCTGTGCGGCGGCGGGAAGCCATGCCATCACCGCCAAGATCAAGCCTGTCAGCCATGCACGCATCCCCTGCCCTCCTGCTTTTTTCGCAGATTATCACGTTTGATCCGTCGCTTGTCCATTCAAGGCTGCGACATTCCAGGAATGATGTCCTGTGCTGTGCGCCCGACCATCGGCATTGGTCCCCCCACCCGCATCACGATGCGGGGATTGGGCAGTGGATGCCTTGAATTCTGCCCTGCCGCGCCCCTAAGGTGGAAACAAGCGCTTTGTCCTTTGGGACGGAGACCATTCCAATGCCCGCGAAGGGCCTTTCGTTGACGGAGCCTTTGATGCGCAGTCTTTTTGCGGGCACTGCCCTGACCCTTGCCCTTGCCCTGCCCGGCTTTGCAGATGGTCTTACCGACATGTCCGATGCAGAACGCACAGCGTTTCGCGCCGAGGTGCGGGCCTATCTGATGGAAAACCCTGAGGTTCTGGTCGAGGTGATGAACGAGTTGGAGAACCGCGAGCAGATCGCGGCGATGCAACGTGACCGTGAAATGCTTGCCGCACAATCCGACGCCATATTCAACGATGCGGCGTCCTATGTGGGCGGCAATCCCGACGGTGACATCACGGTGGTGGAATTCATCGATTATCGCTGTGGCTATTGCCGCAAGGCGTGGCAAGAAGTGGATCAACTGGTCGCGGGCGATGGCAATATCCGCTTTGTTCTGAAGGAGTTCCCGATCCTTGGCGAGGCATCTGTCCTGTCTTCGCGCTTTGCCATCGCAGTGCTGCAACTGCACGGGAATGAGGCCTATAAGACCGCCCATGATGCGCTTTTGTCGATGCGGGCCGAACCGACCCCGGACGCGCTGGCGCGCATTGCGGATGACATGGGGCTGGAGGCGCAGCCGATCATGGACCGGATGAATACCCCGGAGGTGACCAAGGTCATTGAGGACAATCACCGTCTGGCGCAGGTCATGGATATCAGCGGAACGCCGACCTTTGTGGTCGGCGGCACCATGGTACGGGGCTATGTGCCGCTGGATGCGATGCAGCAGATCGTGGAAGAACAGCGGGCCAACGCGGGCTGATCGCCCGCTTACAGGGCCGCCTCTGACGCCGCGGCCTTTTCGGCCGCATCGATTTCTGCGGCCTTCTGTTCCACCAGTTCGACGATATGGTCGATCATCCGGTCATTGCCCAGCTTGTGGCTTTGCTTGCCCGCCAGATAAACCATGCCAGATCCGGCCCCACCACCGGTGAAACCGATGTCGGTCATCAGCGCCTCGCCCGGGCCATTGACCACGCAACCGATGATCGACAGCGACAGCGACGTGGTGATGTGGGCAAGGCGATCTTCCAGTGCGGTCACAGTCTTGATCACGTCAAACCCCTGTCGCGCACAGGACGGGCAGGAAATAATCGTGACGCCGCGGTGGCGCAGGCCGAGGGATTTGAGGATTTCGAACCCGACCTTCACCTCTTCCACCGGATCGGCCGACAGCGATACGCGGATCGTGTCGCCAATCCCCATCCAAAGCAGGTTTCCCAAACCAATGGCCGACTTCACGGTGCCGGAGACAAGACCCCCGGCCTCGGTGATACCGAGATGGATGGGGGCATCGGTCGCGTCTGCCAGTTGCTGATAGGCGGCTGCAGCCATGAACACGTCTGACGCTTTCACGCTGATCTTGAATTCGTGAAAATCGTTATCCTGCAACAGCTTGATGTGATCCATGCCGGATTCAACCATGGCGTCGGGGCAAGGCTCGCCGTATTTGTCCAGCAAGTGCTTTTCAAGGCTGCCCGCATTCACGCCGATGCGGATGGAACAGCCATGGTCTTTTGCGGCCTTGACCACCTCGGCCACACGGCGGGCATCGCCGATGTTGCCGGGGTTGATCCGCAGGCAGGCGGCGCCGGCTTCGGCAGCCTCGATCGCGCGCTTATAGTGGAAATGGATGTCGGCCACGATCGGAACCGGGCTTTCGGCCACGATTTCGCGCAGGGCGCGGGTACTTTCCTCATCGGGGGTGGAGACGCGCACGATATCTGCCCCCGCGATGGCGGCGCGCTGGATCTGTTCCAACGTGGCCGCAATATCGGTGGTCAGGGTATTGGTCATCGTCTGGACGCTGATCGGAGCATCCCCACCTACCAGAACCTTTCCCACACGGATCTGGCGGGATTTACGGCGATAGATGTTGCGCCAGGGGCGTACGGTATTCAGCGACATTGAGGCGGTCCTGCTGCGGGCAAACGTCCTCAACAGAGATAGACGCAGCCGGACGCAAGGGCAACCGCAGAGGCGATAAAGCAGGAAGTGTTCAGTCGACGAGCGGCGCCGGTTCCGTTGCGGCCTGTGCGACATTCACGAACTTTGCCAGATCTGCATCAACGGAAAGATCCGCTTCGGCAAAGGTCTGGGTCAGGGCTTCGGCGGACAGAGCCACGTTCTTTACAACCGATGCGCCCGGCGCTGCAGGCCCATAAGTGCGGCCATTCACAGCGAAGTAAACAGAACCTGAATTGCCCGCGCGCAGCACAGGCGCCTCTTCCAGACTTGGCACGACATAGCGTTCGCCTGCATCGAGGATCTTTTCAAACAGCACGGTGCCATCTGCAGATTGCACGCGCACCCAAGACGGACGCACGGCCAGAACTTCCAGTTGCGGCGCAGCGTCAGCAACGACCTGCACGCCATCCAAGGCACCCGCCTCGGCCAATGCCTGATCGACCGCAGCAGCGATTGTGTCGGCAGACGCGGCACCGGCAAGCGTGCCGGCATCGCGCGGGTTTATCGCGGCGATGGGGCCATCACGGGACGTCATAACCGGCACGTCGAGAGCCTGCGGACGATAAAGACGATCCATCAGATCGGGCTGGGCCGATGTATTTGCTTCGGCCAAAGCGGCGGCGTCTGCTTCCGGTGCTTCTGCGACCTCGGCCACGAGCGGGTTGATGGGCTGAACCCCATCAAGCGGATCAATCTCGGCCACCACGACCGGGGCCTGATCGATCGGTGCAAGTTGCACACGTTGCACTTCCTGCAGCACGGACCAGCCGCCATAGCCGATGGCACCGATCAGCACGGCGAGCACCAGAACAGAACCCACTGCACCCGGTTCGATCTGCGACAGCACGCTTTCGCTGCGGGGGACGAAAGTCGCATTGGGGTTGGCCAGCGGATCACCGAAATCCTGCGGGGCGCGCTTGGCCGTGATCCCCTGCGAGGAAGCGGCCGCACTCATGCCATGAGCGACGGTGAAGTTCGCCTCGACACAGAATTTCTGGAAGGCCCAATCCGGATCCATGCCAAGGTAGCGCGCATAGGACCGCACGTAGCCTGCGACAAAACCCTGGGTTTCAAAAGCCGACACATCAGCGTTTTCGATGGCGGCGATGTAGGTGGCCTTGATTTTCAGTTCGCGCTGCACGTCAAGCAGGGACTTGCCCAGCGTGGCGCGTTCGCCCCGCATCAGGTCGCCCAGTCGCAGTTCGAAATCGTCAAAGCCCTTTGGCTTGTCGACCCCGGCCGTCGAAGGTTTGGACCTCCAACCGATCATGCAACTTGCCCCATCACTGCCCCAAACCACCGAGTCGCATTGGCCGCGACTCATATTCTGTCGTATTCAGGATAAGTTAGCACAGGGCAAGGACTTTTGCATGTGTGGAAACTGTCAGGCGGACACCTCGGCGCGATTCAGCGCACAGTGCCCCCAAAGTGCATCCATAGCCCGCACGAGATGATCGATTTGTTTCGAATCATGAACAGGTGAGGGCGTGAAGCGCAAGCGTTCGGTACCACGCGGAACAGTGGGAAAGTTGATCGGCTGCACATAGATGCCATAGGTTTCAAGCAGCATATCAGACAACATCTTGCAATGCACCGGATCACCGACATGGACCGGAACAATATGACTGCCATGGTCGATGATCGGCAACCCCAAACCCTTGAGGCGGGTTTTCAAGATGCGGGCATGAAGTTGTTGTGCATCGCGCAGGTGCTGTGCTGTCTTGAGGATACGGACAGAGGCCGCCGCACCGGCCGCAACGGCAGGCGGCAACGAGGTGGTAAAGATGAAACCCGGCGCGTAAGACCGGATGGCATCCACCATGCGGGCGGACGCTGCGATGTAGCCGCCAAACACGCCATAGGCCTTGGCCAGGGTTCCGTTGATGATGTCGATGCGGTGCATCTGGCCATCGCGTTCTGCGACCCCTGCCCCGCGCGGGCCATACATGCCCACCGCGTGAACCTCATCGATATAGGTGAGCGCGTTGAATTCCTGTGCCAGATCGCAGATCGAGGCGATCGGGCCGAAATCGCCATCCATCGAATAGATCGATTCAAAGGCGATCAGCTTGGGCGCGGCGGGATCATCTGCCGCCAGCAGCGCGCGCAGATGGGCCAGATCGTTGTGGCGGAAGATGCGCTTTTCGCCGCCCCCGCGACGGACCCCTTCGATCATGGACGCGTGGTTGAGCGCGTCTGAATAGATGATCAGGCCCGGGAAGATGGACCGCAGCGTGGAAAGCGTGGCGTCATTGGCGATATAGGCGCTGGAGAAAACCAGCGCGGCCTCTTTGCCGTGCAGATCGGAGAGTTCGGCCTCAAGCTGCTTGTGATAGATGGTGGTGCCCGAAATGTTGCGCGTGCCGCCGGACCCTGCCCCGGTGGCATCCAGCGCCTCGTGCATGGCGGTGAGCACTTCCGGATGCTGCCCCATGCCAAGATAATCATTGCCACACCAGACGGTAATGTCGCGTTCCGTGCCGTCAGGGCGGCGCCAGACTGCTTGCGGGAAATGGCCCTTGCGGCGCACGATATCGATGAAGGTGCGATAGCGCCCTTCGTCGTGCAGACGTTGCAGGCTGGCATCCAGCGCAGCTTGGTAATCCATCGCGTCTCCTATCCGGCGGTGCGTATCGCCGTCCTCAGTGCGCCTTTCCCGGGCAGAGCCTGACATGGCAGCGGCCCGGAATTCTTGCGTCGATCGTTGCTATAGCCATGATCAGTAAATCCGGGCTTACCCTTGATATGGATCAAGGCGGCTGTGAATCACCCCGCATTTTGCGGACCTGTTGCCGCAGTCAGTCTGTGATGGCAACGATGCAATCCGTCGCGGCCTGCTGCTTGGCGGCACAGGCGGCGACCGCCTCATCCACAGTAGCGCCCAGCCCCCAGGCGCCGGTCGCGGCCGAAATCGCCAAAGCGCCGCCGGTATAATTGGCGAAATCGGTCGTCGCGGACATGGAGAGTTGCAGCGGGCGCGCCTCCCATCCTTCGGGGCGGACGAGGGCCACGATCACACATTCGGCCGTGCCCTTTTTCTTGGCGTTGCATTCGCCAAGGGCAGCGGTGCTGGCCGCTTCGATCGTGTGATGATTGGCGGCTGCGATGGTGGCCTCAGACATCAGCCCTTCCTCGGGAGATATCGCGATGGCGGCGTAATAGGGTTGGTCCTGTGCGACCATGGCCAGCATCTTGGCCTCATCCTGTGCCAGCACGCCCTGGCCGTTGATTTCCACCTCTGCCGGGGCCGGGGGATAAAGCAGGTTTGCCGCTTCATCGCCGGTGACGCTTTGTGCAAGCGCGGGAAGGCCGGCTAGGGACAGGGTGAACACCAGGGATGACAATCGGGACATGGCAGGTTCCTCAACGGATGACAGCGTTGTTTTAGCCTGTCAGGGCGGGTCTGGACAGGGGCAGAAGTGTTGATAGGGTCGCGGCGCGTATCACATTCAGGAGACAGCGCCATGAGCCTTGATGCCGTTCTTGCCCGCATTGACGCGGATCTGCCACAGGCGCTGGAGCGGTTGATGGAGTTGCTGCGCATCCCGTCGATCTCGACCGATCCGGCCTTCAAGCCCGACTGCGCGCGCGCGGCGGATTGGTTGGTGGCGGATTTGCAGACGCTGGGTTTCACGGCGGCAAGCCGCCCGACGCCGGGGCATCCGATGGTGGTGGGGCATGGCGGCGAGGGCGGGCGGCATCTGTTGTTCTACGGCCATTATGACGTGCAACCCGTTGATCCGCTGGAGCTTTGGGCGCGCGATCCGTTCGATCCGCAGGTTGAGGATACCCCCAAAGGCAAAGTGATCCGGGCGCGGGGATCGTCGGATGACAAGGGGCAGTTGATGACTTTCCTTGAGGCCTGCCGGGCGTGGAAGGCGGTGCATGGCAGCCTGCCCGGCAAGCTGACGATCTTCCTAGAGGGCGAAGAGGAATCCGGGTCGCCGTCGCTGATCCCCTTCATGCGGGAGAACGCCGCGGAATTGCGGGCCGATCTGGCGCTGATCTGTGACACCGGGCTGTTTGAGGATGCCGTACCTGCGATCACGACCATGCTGCGCGGCCTTTGCAAGGCGGAATTCACGGTGCGTGCGGCGAGCCGCGATCTGCATTCGGGTATGTATGGCGGGTTGGCGCGCAACCCGATCCACGTGCTGACACGGTTGCTGGCGGGCCTGCATGATGCAGAGGGGCATGTGCAAGTGCCCGGATTCTATGACGATGTTGCCGAACTTCCCGATGCGCTGAGAAGCCAATGGCAGGCTTTGGCCTTTGACCATGGCAAGTATTTGGGGGATGTGGGCCTGTCGCTTCCGTCGGGTGAGGTGGAGCGGACGCCGCTGGAAATGATCTGGTCGCGCCCGACAGCCGAGGTGAACGGCATCTGGGGCGGCTATACCGGGGCCGGGTTCAAGACCGTGCTGCCGGGTGAGGCGCATGCCAAGGTGAGTTTCCGGCTGGTGTCGAAGCAAGACCCGGAAAAGGTGCTCAAGTCCTTCAGATCATGGGCGGAAAAGCAAATCCCGGCGGATTGCGAAATCATCTGGCATGACGGGATCGAAGGGTCGCCCGCATCGGTGATGGAGATCGGCGATCCGGCGTTCGAGGCGGCCCGGCAGGCGCTGACCGATGAATGGGGCTGCGCGGCGGCCTTTGTGGGATCGGGCGGATCGATCCCGATTGCAGGGTATTTCAAGACGGAACTGGGAATGGATGCGATGCTGATCGGTTTTGGCCGGGATGATGACCAGATTCACAGCCCCAATGAGAAGTATGATCTGGAGTGCTTCCACAAGGGAATCCGGTCCTGGGCCCGTGTTCTGGCGCGGCTGCAATGAGCGTGGATATCCGCGATGCAACCCCGGCGGATGAGGCGGGTTGGCGCAGCTTGTGGCAGCAATACCTTGATTTCTATGAGGTTGTGCTGAAGCCAGAGGTCACCACCGCCACTTGGGCACGGCTGATGGACCCGGCATCGCCCGTCAAGGCGCGGATGGCCTTTGTGGATGGGGCGATGGTGGGGTTCGCCATCCATCTGCACCACCCGTCGACCTGGGTGATCGGTGAGGATTGCTATCTGGAAGACCTGTTCCTTGCGCCCGGGGCGCGGGGCAAGGGCGTGGGGCGGACGCTGATCGAGGATCTGATGGCGCTGGCGCGGAGCAAGGGGTGGCAGCGGCTGTACTGGCACACGGATGAGGAGAATGTGGTGGCGCGGCGACTTTATGACCGGTTTGTCGAGTCGGACGGGCATGTGCGGTATCGGTTGACGTTGTAGGGCGTTCGCCGCGTTAGTTGCCCGCCTTTTCGGTGGTTTATGCGAAATTGGCTGTGCAGCGCCGCAGTGCAGCCGTCGGTGCAGCAGGGCGTATGCACGCGGCGAACGGTCGCAACGGTTAACTTTAACCGGTTGTTCAGGACCGACTCAGCGCCAGACGCGCCAGTTTGGCCACCAGCAGCAGCCAAGGCAGGGCGTGGAAGGCAAGATCGAAGATGTCCACAGGGGCGGTGAGACTGCCCGCGGCCAGCATCTTGAGCTTTTCCCAGATATGGGGCTCTGGCATGAAAGGGGCGAGGCCCAGCGTCAGCGCGCCAACGAGGGCAAAGGCCAGGGGGATACGGTCGAGGAAATGCATATTGTGCTCCGCTTTCGGGCAGAGCTACCACACATTCAAAAAACCTTATCTGTGGTGAAGTGGCGCGGTTGACGGGGCTCGAACCCGCGACCCCCGGCGTGACAGGCCGGTACTCTAACCAACTGAGCTACAACCGCGCGATGGCGGTTGAGTATGGGATCGCCGGGGGGACGTCAAGAGGGCAAAGACCCTTGCGGGACACGCATCGGAGGGACAAGCTTGAAGCATTAGTGAGGGAAGAGTGCGATGGCGATTCCGGCCGGGATGAGTGCAGCGGAGCGGGCGGCCTATGAGGCGGCGCTGGAACTGATTGCCGAGACAGTGCAGCGAGGGGGGACATGGATCAGCTTTATCTCACGCCCGACCTTCCGCAATCTGACGCACATCCCGCCTGAAATCGCTAACGTTCAGGGACTTGTGAAAATTGACCTTGACCTTTCCAAGGTCAGCGACCTGTCCCCGATCAGCGATTTGACCGGGCTAGAAGAACTTTCCCTCAACCAAACAGGCGTTATCGATCTTTCCCCGATCCGCGGCCTGACTGGACTGCGAATCCTCTCCCTGATTGAGACAGGGGTAAGCGATCTTTCTGCAATCCGCAGCATGACCAACCTGCAATACCTCGCCATAACCAGTACTGACGTCGGCGACCTGTCCCATATCGGTAAACTGACCCGGCTGAAATCGCTGTCTATAGATGCCACAAGGATCAACGACCTTTCCCCGATCCGCAACCTAACCGGACTACAACACCTGTCACTCAACAAGACAGGGGTCACCGATCTGTCCCCCATTCGCAGCCTGACTGAGCTTCGGTCCCTGCGCCTCATAGAGACCGGGGTCCGCGACTTGCGTCCCATAGCAGACTTAAAGAAACTCGGTGATGGTGGCCTTGGCGGACTCTATTATCTGCTCACACCAGCGGTTGAGTTAGATGAAAATCTGGCGCGATTGGAACGGATGAGCGTTTCTTCTGAACGCGCGCAGGAAACCGTTCTCTATCTGAAGACCCTGCCGCCTTGGCCAGAACCCTTGCCGTGGCTTGCGCCAGATCCAGAACCTGCCATCCCGCAGGGCCAACCTGCCCCCTTACAAGTCATCGTTCAGGATGGCGCGGTGCGGGCGTGGACGCCGGGCGATGGGCTGGACGATGAAGGCCATTCCGAGGCGCGGCAGGGATGGGCCGCCCTGCGCGATTATCTGGACGATCTGGCAACGCTTCGACAGCGCCTTGCCAATCAGCTTCCCAACCTCGACCGCGCCTTGGCCCGGTTGGAAAGCGCCTTGGGTTCGGTTTTCGATGATGCCGATGCCATCGCCATCGGCACTCATGGGCAACGGGTCATCCGGCTGGCCAATGCGACGGATGACAGCGGCCTGACGGACAGCGATGCCGCAGAGTTACTGGGTTTCGCGGCAGCACTCGCGTTGTTTTTGGAGCGGTTCCCCGAATGGCGCAGCTATCGCGACAAGGCGAACACGCGCCCGGTTGATCCGGCAAAGCTTGCAGACACCCTGCAGCAGATCGCGCAGATCGAGGCGGAACTGCTGGACCGTATCGGCATCGACCCCGAGATTCCCCGCAAGCTGCGGGACCTTCGCACCCTTTCTGCGGAAGACCTGACAGACCCGGTCGCTGCGAACGGACTGCTCGACTCCTTTGGCAACGTGATGTCTGCCTTGGGCGATGTTCTGGTGAAGGGGGCAAAAAAACTTGGGCGGACGTTGCTATGGTTGGGCAAGAACGCCGCCACAGGTGCAGCGACGATGACAGGCTCGGGCCTTGTGTGCGCCGTGGGTGACATTCTTATCACCAAAGGTGCCACCCTGAAACAGATCGCCGCCAACTTCCCCGACAAGTTCGGTTGGATCATCATCCTGCTCAACGCGATGGGGCCTTGAAAACCAAAAAGCCCCCACTTACGTGAGGGCTTTTTGGGAATGTGGCGCGGTTGACGGGGCTCGAACCCGCGACCCCCGGCGTGACAGGCCGGTACTCTAACCAACTGAGCTACAACCGCACTCGACCGCCCGGTTCCCCGAACGTGGGGTGGGTATTACGGAAGGGCGCGGGTGGCGTCAAGCGACCTTTGGGAAAATAATCGGCGGTCGCGTGGGTTGCGATGGGAACAGCGGAATTTGACGCAAATTCCGCGACGATTTCTGACGCAGAAATCGGGGGGTGCGCCTCGCGGGTATGTCAGTGTTTGAAGCGGAAATCGTGAGATGCGCCCCGCAAGGGGCGCGGAATTTGTGCCAAATTCCGGCGCGGTTTTTGCGTCAGAAACCGCCTTCAGGGCGCGGGAATGAATTCGCTGTCATCAT
>CALRMS020000018.1:0-72393 GCA_943369275.1 Rhodobacter maris
GCAGTTCCCCGAAAACCTCATCGGAAATCGCCGCGCGCGCCTGCGCGCCCTCCTCCTCCTTTACTGGTTTACTTAGAGGTTCCCTTACAGGGTTAGTGTCCGAAATCCGGACACGGCTTTCGGCATTTTCCGGACACGGCTCGGCCGGAAAATCGGACACGGGCCTCGCGCCATCCCCGTGTCCGAAATCCGGACACGGGAGGGCGTCGGCGATGGCACCGGCAGCGTAACCATCAGCGTCCTCGAGCCTTTCTCCGCTTTCATCCTCGCCGTGTCCGATTTCCGGACACGGCACCACAGCCACGGGTGTGAACCCCGGTTCGAACCCCAGGATGTAGCGGGTCGGCAGCTGTCGCTTGGTCACGGGATCGAGCCGCGGCACACGCCGCAACAGACCCGCGGCCTCAAGCTGGCCGAGGTGATCGTTCAGCGTGGACCGACTGATCTCGCAGTCATGCGCCAACCGACTTTGGGAGGGGAAGCAGCCGTAGTCCGGGTTGAACCGGTCACAGAGGTGCCAGAGCACGATCTTGGTCGTGGGCTTCAAACCGCGCTGCTTGATGGCCCAGTTGGTGGCCTCGTGGCTCATGGCGCGGGCCTCCGCGCGGCAGGGGCGATGCGCGTGGTGAAGCCGTGATCGGCCAGCGCGCCCAGCGCATCATCGAGACTGCGGACCAGTGCCCAGCCGAACCCCTGAGCCAGAACGGCATCGCGGAACGCTTCCTGCTCCGGCCGCAGCCGCCCCTTCGGCGCCTTCAACTCGAGGAACAGGACGCGCCCATCGCACAGGACCATCAGATCGGCGAAGCCCGCGTGCACGCCCATGCCGACAAGGATCGCCTGGCGCTTGGCGCCGCGGGGCCCGGGCTCGGTCACCTCGTTGGCGCAGTGGTGGATGATGGCGCTGCGGGGCAGGGCGATGCGCAGCGCCTGCACGACGGCGCGCTGCAGATCGGCCTCGGGTGTGCCTCGACGCGTCATCGCGCGGCCCTCCCCTGGTCTTCGCGCTGTGCACGTCGTACCGGCCTTCGTGCGTCGACGACGACAAGCAAGCGCTGGGCATCAGCACGCTCGCCCGGGGTCTCGCCATGCTGGACCAGCACGTTGCAGGCGAGCCGGATGAGAAGATCGCTGTGATGCGCGACATCGGCGATGACGGCGCGGGCCTCGGCCACGCGGTCGGCGGGCCAGGCGGAACTGCGGGGCTGGATGGTCATGACCGCCCCCGCGTCTTGCGCACCGGATGGGCCTGTTCCTGCGCGCGGATCCATTCCTGGATGGCGGCGCGGCGGTAGAAGGTCTTTCGACCTATGCGTGTGCAGGGCGGCCCCTGGCGGCGGGCTTCCCACCGGGATAGCGTGTCGGCCGTCAGGCCCAGCGCCCGGGCCAACTGCTCCCGGCTGATCCAGTCGGCCAGCAGGTCGGGGATGTCCTCGTCGGGATCGGTCTGAATGTCCTTCATCGGCTGCTCCATTCGCGTGGCACCCCTCTGGCGGGGGTCAGTTCAGCGAAGCAGAGCGCGAGGACCGGAAGACAGGCGGAAGGTGGAACTGAGGGCCGACACCCTATTCCGGCCCTTGTTTCATTGGGTTTTCCGCGACCGTGGCCAGCGAGGATCACCGCAGGAAGATGCCTCCGCGACCATCATTCGTGCCGGTTCCGGGCGGCGATCCATGCGCCAGCGTCACCGCCCTCTTCAAGGCGCTGCGACTGACCGACATGCGGACGGATTCAACGGTTCTACCGGCTGCGGAATTGCCGGAATGGGTCGTTCCGGTCGCGTTCCGCAGGCGTTCGACGATATCCACAAAAACCCGCCGACGATGGTCGAACTCGACGGGATACCTGTTGCAGACTCGCCCATCGGCTGAGTAGTTTCGCTGTTGAGCAGTCCATAAGAATCGAAAAGACGAACGCAGTCGGATGCGCACGCCGGTCACGGCGTGCCTCTGGCGTACAGGCGGTTTTCCTCGACGACATGCTCTGAACCCTGAGTCAGCCCACGTGCTCGGCACGGCGGGTCATTTGTAACCTGCATGCCGACGGCCCCGGCCGAAGGATGCCGCATGTCTGAAAGGAGTTTCCCAATGCCTCTGCCGCCTGTCGCATTCTTCTCGATCTACGAAATCGCCGTGCGCTGGGGTTGTCCCCCGGCTGATGTGGCGGGCTGGGCGGCGGCAGGGCATCTGCATGTGGTGGCGGGCATTCCTCCCGTCCTCTGCGGCGAGGAGACGGTGGCCGGGATGGTTCAGGTGCCGATGGCGGAACTGATGGGGATGTTCCGGCGGATGGGGCCGAGCGACGAACAGGCGCGGCTCAGGCGGGTCATGCCGCTCGGCAGCAAGACCTGGCTCAAGATCACCGATCCGGCCGAGGGGGTTCTGGTCCGGTCGTCCGACCTGCTGCTGGATTCCGGAACGCTGCAAGCCTTCGAGGAGGAGCGCGATCTGTTGCGGCGCCCGGCCTCCACCATCGGGGCCAGCCCGCGATATGATTGGGATGCGATGTACGCGTGGCTGACGTGGTTCCTGTTCGAAAAGGGCGTGCCCGATACCCAGACCGCGCTGGTCACGCTGGTGCAGGAGTGGTTCGTCCAGAACTCGAAGTCTGGCGAGGTGCCGGATGAAAGCACCATCCGCAAGCGGCTGTCCTCGCTTTGGCGGAGGTTGCGGGGCGAGGATGCGGCGTGAGGGTCAGGCCGATTTCGGCAGGTCGGCTCCCTCCTGCGCCGCATCATGCACAAGGCGCGGCCGTGGGCGCAGGAGGCTGGCCACCGTGTCGAAGCCCGCGCGGAGGGGGGAATCCATAAGGTGTGCGTAGCGCTGGGTGGTCTGCATCTGGCTGTGGCCCAAAAGCTTGCCGATCATTTCCAGCGACGCGCCGCCGCTGACCAGAAGTGAGGCAAACGTGTGGCGCAGGTCGTGGATGCGGACGTCGGCCAACCCGGCATCCCTCTGCACCTTGGCCCAGAAGCGGCGGATTTCCCGCACCGGTTGGCCGACCGTGTCGCCGGGGAACAGCCACGGATTGCCGCTGGGCACCACCTGCTGACGCAGTCGCACGATGGCCGCCACATCCTGCGAGATCGGCACGCGGTGGATCTTGCGCTGTTTGGTGGTCGAGGCGGGTTTCGACCAGATGGCGTAGTCGAGGTTGAACTGTTCGAACCTTGCGGTGCGCACCTCGCCCACGCGGGCGCCAGTCAACATGCACATGCGGATGATCGCCGCGGCGCGCTGATCCTCGGCAGCATCCAGCACGGCCGCCAGCCGGGTCAGTTCGTCGGGCGACAGGAACCGCTCGCGGGCGTGTTCGATGCGCCGATGGAACCCCTGCGCGGGGTTGTCCGTCCGCCATTCCCATTCCACCGCCAGCGTGAACATCTTGCGCAGCACCTCACCCATGCGGTTGGCGCGGATCGGGGTGGGCTTGTGGCCCTGCAGTTTGCGGGCCCTGTTATTGGGTTTCGCCTTGCAGGGGCGGGGGCGGCCCTCGGCCACGAAATCGAGGAACTTCGCGACGTCGGTCTTGGTGATCTCCGTCACCAGCCGGTTGCCCCAGGCCGGTTCGACCATCTTCTTTAGCATCGAGACCTGGTCGCCCGCATTCGTCTTGGCCAGTTTCGGCAGGTGTTCGGCGATGTAGCGGTCGATCATGTCTGTGATACGCGGGGCCCCGCGCCACTCGTCGCGCATCGCCAAAGGATCCTGTCCCTCGTCGATGGCGCGGCGCAGTTCCTTGGCGCGCTCGCGCGCGGCCGTGACGCTCCACTCCGGCCAGCGCCCGATGGTCATCCGTCGCTGCCGCCCGGCGTGCCGGTAGTCGATGGTGAATGTCCGCGCGCCCGAGGCCTGCACACGGGCGGCGAAGCCGATCACCCCCGTGTCGAAGATCTGATAGCTGACGCCGGGCTTCGGCTCCGCATCGCGCAGGGTTTTCTCATTGAGTTTCAGTCTCTTGACCATCCATTCCGCCTCCTTGCCCGACGACACAGGCGTAGACCCGCCCCACTATCAAGTCGGACCACGGGGCAGGGACCGGAATACAGGCGGAAGGTGGAATTGGGGTGGGGATGGGCGTTCCGCTCTCCCACCGTTCGGTGATTGTTCAAAGGTGGCGCCGAACGCCGAACAAGGCGCCTTTTTGATCGGCACCTGTAACCCTCGGGCCGCGTTGAGTGGATGTGATGCCACAGTGGCGCCTTTTTCGTGGCGTATAGTGCGGGTCTCGGGTAAAAAATTCTTGTAGCGTCAACCGCCCGCTGGCTCGGGCGGTTTCTGATTCCTGCGACAGTTCTGCGGAGGGGAGGCGAGCATGATGACGACACGGCAGATTCTCGCCCTTCTCAATTCGCATATTGAGGGCGACGAGGATCAGTTCCTTTCAGTGGCATTGCAGATCGCTGCACAGCAGGCCCGCGAGGGGAAGTCGGATGACGCGGAGAAACTGAAGCGCCTCGTTCAGAAGGCCCGCGACCAGCGCCGACTTGGGACTCCATCGAGCGGGCAGACGCCGATACCGATGGCCCGGCCCCGCGCTGAGCTCCAGGGACTTGTCGAAAGTACCTATCCAAAGACCACCTTGGCGAGCATGGTGCTGGCCGATGATGTGCGAAACCGTCTTGCCCGTGTGGTGCGGCAGCAGCAGGAGCGGGCCACGCTTCGGGACTTTGGACAGAAACCAGCGACCCATCTGCTCCTTGTCGGGCCGCCTGGCACAGGCAAGACTATGACGGCCTCGGCGCTTGCCGGGGAACTCCGGTTGCCGTTGTTCACTGTCCGCTTGGAATCCCTGTTCAGTCGCTACTTCGGCGAGACGGCCGCGAAAATGCGCGTTCTGTTCGATCAGATCGCTCAAACCAGGGGCGTCTATTTACTCGATGAGTTTGATGCCATCGGCGCGAGGCGCGGCGATCCGAACGACGTGGGCGAAATCCGCCGGGTGCTGAACTCGGTGTTAGCCTTCATGGAGGAGCCAAACTCCACGGATAGCCTCGTGCTGGCCGCGACAAACCATGTTGAGATTCTCGACGAGGCTCTGGCGAGGCGTTTTGATGAGGTTGTCGAGTATCTGCTGCCCGATCCGGCGGCAGCACGGGCGATCATCGAAAAGCGACTTGGAAAGTTCAAGCTGAAGGCCCGGTCATGGTCCGCTTTGGCTCCGGCGCTCGCGGGACTGAGCCCGGGCGAACTGGTCCGTGCTGCGGATTCTGTGGTGAAAGACGCAATTATTGAAGGTGCGACAGAGATTTCGGCTGACGTGCTGCGCGCCGCCCTGCATGATCGCCAGACGTTCAAAGGCAAGTTTCGGAAGGGCTCCGATCTGTAGCTTTGCCGTTGGAGCGTGAATGACTGGCCTATTGAATTGCAGAGTAGGGTCTGATGGCGGAGCAGAGTGATTTCGGAGCGCGCAAGCATGTGCATATCTCATTCGATGTGTTTCGGGATGGGATCGCCTATTCCTATCCACGGCGAAAAATAGACCCTAAGCCGCTCCGGGATGATTATGCGGCGCATTCAAAGGCTCTTCTCGATCAACTGACCGCTGCCCTTGGGGATATTCCCGTTGCCGGGCAAGATACTCGCCTGCCAGTGGAGGGGCTGAAGGCCGGTGCAATCGTCGAAGTCGGCACCGTGCCACCGCCAGAGGGTAGTCGCGCCCAAGCCGTGAAGTTGCCGAAAGGGTTGGAGTTCCCCACGCAGGACGTGGTTGTGCTGCGGTCGGAGCGGCGTGATGATCGGACGGAGAGCGCGCTACTCTTTGTGCCGGATGATGCCCGCACTTTCTTGAAGGGGCGCATTAACTCTTACGGGCAACCGCAAGGCAATCAGCCCCGCCCAGATGTGGACAGGTTCGAGAAGGTCGAGACCATCCGTGCAGCCGATGCCAATGCTCTGTTTGTCGGCGATGTCGATTTCGCGTCTGTTGAACCACTGTGGTGGGAGCTTTGGGTCCGGCATGACGGGAAAATCGCCGAAGGGGTTGCGGCAGCGGCGCGGCTCGCGGGGCTAGACGTTCACGAAGACCGGCTCCTCTTTCCCGACACCACGGTGATTTTCGTTCACGCGTTTGCCGAGAGAATTGCCGGCTTCGTCGGGCGTATCCCAGGAGCCGTTGCAGAAATCAGGAAGGCAACCGGGACAATTGAACCGTTTCTCGACCGGGGAGCGAAGGGCGTTGGGCCGCAGGATTGGACCGCAGACCTTGCCAAGCGCATCGTCCCGCCGTCTCAGGACGCCAACGCGGTCTGCGCATTGGATACAGGCATCGCAGCACAGCACCCGCTTATAGCGCCTGCCCTGCATGGGGCTTGGGCCTATGATGCGGCATGGGGGACGGACGATCACCATCCGAATGGAGGGCATGGCACTCCCCTTGCCGGACTGGCACTTTATGGTGATCTTGAATCACTGATGAACGACACGCGGCAAGTGCAGCTTACCCATGCCATCGAGTCAATGAAACTGCTCCCGCCACGGGGCTTCCCGAAGACAAGGCCGCCGAGTTATGGGGTCGTGACCGAAGGCGCGGTTGCGTTGGTGGAGGCAGAGAGGCCAAACGTGCGCCGTGCTTTCTGCCTCGCCAACTCGGCCTGTGACTTTCCACCGGAGAGGCCGTCGAGTTGGAGTGGCGCGTTGGATCAGATCACGTCGGGTTCGATGCCCGGCGATCAGGCCGACGGAGTCCCGGCGGCCGAACGACCCAAACGGCTGATGGTTGTGGCAACCGGCAACATGCCTGGAGGAAAGCTCGACCATGTGCGGCTTTCGCATCCTCTGGAAGATCCGTCACAAAGCTGGAACGCACTTACCATCGGCGGGTTTACCCGCAAGGACACGCCGCCTAAGAAACCACCCGGACTGAAGCCGGTTGTGCCCGCAAACCACCGCAGCCCGTTCAGCTTGGGATCAAAGGCGCTTTCGTCCGATCTTACCCCGATCAAGCCTGAGGTGCTGTTCGAGGCAGGTAATATGATTGCCGATCAGTCCGGGGATTGTGGCTGGGAGCCGTCAGTCTCCCTTCTCGCGCCTGGATCTAATGTCGTGCATGAGCCGCTTGTGCCGTTCTGGGCGACCAGCGCGGCGGCGGGGATGGCGGGGCATTTCGTCGGCACGTTGCAAGCCGCCCTACCTGAACTTTGGCCCGAGACGCACCGGGCACTGGCAGTTGATTCTGCAAATTGGCCCGAACCGATCCGCAAGCGGCTAATCGGCACCGGACAGCATTGGAAAACTGGGACCAAAGCCGTGAAGCAAGCGGTCCTGAGAGAAGTCGGATACGGTGTTCCCGACCTTCAACGTGCGATTAACTCGGCAAGCAACGACGTGACGTTGATCGCACAAGCGCCGATTCAGCCTTTCGTGATCGGCGAGAGCGGCGGGCCGGTATTCAACGAGATGCACCTCTACGACCTGCCTTGGCCCAAGAGGGAGCTTGAAAAGATCGAGAACGGAATTGTCACCATGAAAGTGACGCTTTCGTACTTCGTTGAACCGAACCTGTCTGGCCGAGCGGCGACCCGTCCTGAGACCTATCGATCCTTTGGCCTCCGTTTCGCAGTGAAAAAGCGGCTTGAAACAAAGGAGCAATTCAAACGCCGGGTGTCGGGTCGACAGGAGAAAGATGAGGTCGTATCACAGCAAGACGGAAAATACTGGCTCTTGGGCCCTGCCGCAGTTCAGGCTGGGTCCTTGCACTGTGACCTGTGGCGCGGGAAAGCTATCGATCTCGCCTCCCATGACGCCATCGGAGTCTATCCTGTCACCGGTTGGTGGAAGACTCATCCCGGGCAGAAGCGGTTCAACGACAAGGGGCGTTATGCGCTGGTGGTTTCCATCTCCGCGCCAGGGCACGACGTTGATATGTACTCTGAGATCAGTGCCAAGGTTGCCGCCAAGGTTGCGACGAGTGTGATCGTGTAAGGAAGGATGGTCGCGGTTGGTTCATCAGTGTTCTTGTCAACGCCTGGTCAACCCATGGAAGCTGCCCAGATGAGGACTGAATCCGCCGAACGCCGATGAATGCCGTTTTGTGCAGGTCAATGATTCCGCCATATCAAAGGCTTGTCGTCCAATGAATTGATTTGAAACTGGTTTCTTGAACTGAAGGTTGCGGCTCATAACCTGAAGGCCGCAGGTTCAAATCCTGCCCCCGCAACCACCTTAACCGAACTAAACTCAACACCACCCACACGCCCAGCACCCGCTGGGCCTTTTGCGTTTTGGGCTAGCCCCACAAGGGCGGTAAGCGCGCCGTCCAAGACTACGACTGCTTGCCCATCCTCCCACCGCACCGCCACACGCTCGATCAAGCCGCGGATCACCTCCCGGGCAGGCTGCGCTATCGCAGGATCGGCCAAGGTAATAGCAAGCTCCGTGACCTTGCGCCGGTACAACTCAGACAGGTTCGGGTTCAACCGGACCGGTGCCGGGGCAGGGGTGGAGAGAGCTGTATCGATTGCCTCCACGCGACCCTCAAGGTCCAGGAGCTTCTCTTTGAGCCCCGGCGAACGTAGACCTTCGGCGATCGCGTCATAGAGCCCCTCCAGCTTGCGTTTGATCGCCCGCTTCTCCGCTGCCAGCCGGGTGCGGGCTTGGGCCGCTTCGGGACCCGGGTCGCGCGGAAACTGGATGCGCTGGTCAGGGTCTATGGCAAACCCGCCTGCGTCGTCTCTGACAGTAGCACCGAGTTCACCAGAAAGGCGATCCTGAAATGGGCCAACGAGAATGATGTCGGATGGCCCTATATCGATCCCGGTAAACCGCAGCAGAACGGCTACATCGAGTCCTTCAACGGCAGCCTGCGCGACGAATGTCTGAACGAGGAGATCTTCGACAGCCTAGCAGACGCCCGCCGCAAGCTGGCCCTGTGGCGATACGACTACAACAACGTCAGGCCACATGCCTCGCTGGGCAACCAAACGCCAGCAGAAGCGCGTCGGCCGCTTGAGCTACTTGATGGCTCCGCGCCCGGCGCGCTTGCCCAACCCGAAACCGACCACTATCAACCCCAAGGACTCTCGTTATGAACGAGGGATGACCGGGGGGCAGGTCACAACAAACGGGCCAAAACCACGTGCAAGATCACCGGCTGTCACAAGGCAGATTGTTTACGTGAGTCCGCTGTGGCAAGACCTTCCACATGCGCAGCTGCGGCCTCTGCCGCCGTCACGCAAGCCTCGGCAAGCGCCTGCCCACGGGCCAGACTGGCCGAAAGCGTTCCGGTGAAGCAATCGCCCGCCCCATGCGTGCTGGACACGCGCACCTTGCGCGCGGGCAGCGTGATGCTGTCACCTTCCGCCGTCCATACAGCCAGACCATGCGCACCTGCTGTCACCACGACGCTGTCATAAAGTGCCGCAAGGTGGCGTGCTGCTGAAAGCGCAGATACGAGGTCTGTCACCGGATCCGTTCCGAACATCTCTGCCTCAACGGCATTGACCACCAGCACATCCACCACGGCGCGCAGGTCGGGTGGCACAGCTCGCGCCGGAGCAGCGTTCAGCACCACCGTCACCCCGCGTTGCCGTGCCATCCTTGCCGCTGCAAGATTGACCTCTGCCGGGATCTCGTTCTGCAGGATGAGCACACGCACATCTTCCCAAAGCGCCGGCTCCTCCAGTGCGACTGGATCGAGCAACAGGTTCACGCCGGACACGATCGTTGCCGCGTAATCACCGTGCGCGTCCTGAATCGCCACGCTCATGCCCGTTCCGGCCTCGTCCATCTGCCGGACAAAGCGGTGATCCACCCCACGCTGTTTGAGCACATCCAGAAGAAAGGCGCCAAACCCGTCCGTCCCGATTGCCCCGAACATCCGCCCGCGTGCCCCGGCAGCCTGCGCCGCCACGGCCTGATTGCCGCCCTTGCCGCCGAACTTGGGATACCAGCGCCGCCCTACCGCGGTTTCGTCCGCGCGCGGCAGATGGTCTGCTTCAACCATAATGTCATGATGCAGCGATCCGACGACAAGAACCACGGGCGGTTGCGACACGACTTTCCCCATTGCTTCGATTGAACGGCCCGCATCCTGCGGGTCCGCTTGGCATAGGCCTTTGCGCGCCACTTGAAGCGCGCCCCTTACACTGGCCTGCCAAGGGCTTTCCATCCAGCCGTAACTGAAATCGGCTGGTTACTTTCTCCCTTGCGCGCGGATAGGGCAATGGGTCGCCATGCGGAAACGTCCCCACGCGGCCGCGCGTTGGGCATCGCGACCAGAGACAAGAACCCTCGGCTTGCCATTTCGCGGTGGACAGGATGAAATTTCACACCCCTGTCCCGTGGACAAGGGTTCTTTCCGACGGCGTCAGCGGGATGCAGAAAGACGTCGATCTGCATGGCTGCGCTGCCCGTCATCAGCACGGTCAGCCCATCAGCCCATCAGGCCTTGCGTTGCAGCCGCCCTTCCATCTCGGCCCCCGCTTCGATGGCGATCCGCGCGTGGGCCACGTCGGCGCGCACGACGGCGCTGGGTGCAAGCTGGACATTTCGCGCCGAAATCATGCCTGACACCGTTCCAAGAACGGACAGATCATGCGCCACGACAGTGCCTTCAACATGACCGGACCCTGCAATCACCACACCCGGCGCGCGAACCGATCCAACGATTCTGCCCTCGACTTCCACAGAACCGTCAGAGGTGACATCGCCTTCGATGACCAGATCGGCACCAAGGACGCTGCGGTGCGAATTCGAACCGGCGGGATCAGGCCACATCGCGCGATCGGCATTCAGGATCTTCATGCTGGTTCCGTCCAAGTCAATTTTCTACCGCCCGACTGGATCAGACGCATCACGAAAGGGCAACGCTCGGCCCCGTGATCGGCGAATAAGCGCGGCGCAGTCGGCGCTCCTCCGCTCTTTTGGTGCCGGTTGCCCGGGGTGCGGCCCCATCTGCACGTCCCTTCCTCAGGTCTTCTTGACCCGACAGTCAGAACACAAGGTCGCCAACCCGCGATCTTCAGCCGGAGGCGTGCTGGCCGCCCGCGCCGGGCTGTTTCAGCCGATGCCGGACCAGGGCCATTGAATGAGCTGCCAACTCCCGGCACTATAAACGAAAAAGCAAACAGAGGTGGGCAGACCCATGCAGATCAACAGACGCCTGTTCAGCCTTGGGCTTGTGGGCCTTGGCCTCAGTGCATGCGCACCAAGCCTGCCGCGTGGCGGCAGCACCGTGTTTCCAGGGGAACTGCCTGCCGATCTTCGGCCGGCGCCGAACGGTGCCTATGATGCCTGGGTGGCCGCGTTCCGCAACCGCGCCGCCGGGAAGGGGATTTCGCAATCCACGCTGTCGATGGCCTTTCAGGGCACCGGATATCTTCCCGGTGTCGTGACGCGCGACCGCAACCAGACGGAAACCAGCCGCAGCCTTGAAGATTACCTGTCCATCGCCGTGTCGGACGAACGCGTCGCGAAAGGCCGCGCCGCCTTTGCCCGCCATCGCGGCACCCTGAACGCGCTGCAGGCCCAATACGGGGTTGAAGCGGAAATCATCACGGCGATCTGGGGTCTGGAAAGCTTTTACGGCGAACGGCGCGGCGACGTCCCGGTCATCTCGGCCTGCTCGACCCTTGCCTTTGACGGGCGGCGCGGGCCGTTCTTCGAACAGCAACTGATCGCGGCACTGCAAATCCTGCAGAATGGCGACATTCCCGCCGCCCGCATGACCGGCAGTTGGGCCGGTGCCATGGGCCATACGCAGTTCATCCCCACCTCCTATCTGCAATTCGCAGTGGATTTCACCGGCGATGGGCGGCGCGACATCTGGTCCGAAGATCCGACCGATGCGCTGGCCTCTGCCGCCGCCTATCTGCAGCGCAACGGCTGGACCTCCGGCCTGCGCTGGGGGGGTGAGGTTGGCAGTGGCGGCCCCTACGGCAGCGTGATCCAGCCGCAACCGGGCGGCCCCAGCTTCAACACCACCGCCAATTTCCGCGTCATCAAGCGCTATAACAACTCGGATGCCTATGCGATCGGCGTCGGCCATCTGGCTGACCGGATCGGCGGCGCCGGGCCCTTGCAAGGCAGTTTTCCGCCCGATGCCAACGGGCTGACAAAGGCAGACCGGGTCACCCTTCAGCAGCGCCTCACCGCCCGCGGCTTTGATACTCAAGGGTCCGACGGCGTGATCGGCGCCAACAGCGAAGCTGCGATCCGCGCCTATCAGGCCAGCCAGGGCCTCCCCGTGACCGGAACCCCGTCGCAGGCCCTGTTGCAAAGCCTGCGCTGACGGCAGCCGCGCCAAGACAGGCAGGCCGGTCTAACACCGCTCATGGTCGCTTTCGCGCGCGCACGGCCTGTCGGCACTGCGCGCCACGGAAAACACCGGCCCACATCGCCCCTCTGGCGTTGACAAGGCCAAGCCTCCGACCATAGGCAAGACTCCTGCCACAAGGATGATGCCATGGACCCTGCAGTTGAACTTGGTGCCCCGGCGCCGGAAAACGCGCTGGCGTCGCTTGTGTCCTTCATCGACATGGGTGGCCCGGCCATGTGGGCCATTGCCGGGCTGTCCGTCCTGACCGCCGCCCTGATCCTGTGGAAGGTCATGCGCCTGCTGTCCTTCGGCGCATGGTCCGGCGGCCGGCACACCACCGCCGCACTCGACCTCTGGTCGCAGGGGAAAACCGAAGAGGCGCTCGCCCTTCTGTCCGCCCGGCAATCGCACCGCGCCCGCCTTGCGCATGCCGTGATGCGCGCCGCCCTTGACCCGACCCTCGACCGCGACGCCGCCGAGGCCGAGGCGGGCCGTGTCGCCCGTGGTCTGTTGGCACAGGCGCGCGATGGCCTGCGGGGGCTGGAGCTTGCTTCCACCATCGGCCCGCTTCTGGGCCTTTTGGGCACCGTCACCGGCATGATCGCAGCCTTCCAGACCCTGCAAGAAGCGGGCGCCCGGGCCGACCCCGCCCTCCTTGCTGGCGGCATATGGGAAGCGCTGCTGACCACCGCCGCCGGCATGGCCGTGGCCATTCCCGCCCAGGTGGCGCTGACATGGTTCGAAGCCGTGGTCGATTCCCTTCGCCACGATATGGAGGACGCCGCCACCCGCATCCTGCATGGCCCCCGACACATCACACCGCTTCGTCGGGCTGCCGAATGATCCGCTTCGACGATGCCCCCCGCATGCGGCGGCGTCCGAACCTGACGCCGATGATCGACGTGGTCTTTCTGCTGCTGATATTCTTCATGCTCGCCTCGCGTTTTGGCATTGATCGCGCCTTGCCGCTTTCGGCAGCGGGCAGTGCAGGCGAATACAGCGGCCCACCCCGGCTTGTGGATATTGCCCCGACCGGCCTGTCGCTGAACGGCATCCCCGTCACGCCCGATACTCTGGCGGCCGCGCTTGCCCCCCTCATGCAATCACCTGATGATGCCATCATCCTGCGCGCCCGTGACGGGGCAGATCTGCAAGCGCTGGTCGCCGTGATGGACAGGCTGGGTGCGGCGGGCCTGACCCGGCTGGTTCTGGTGGAGTGATCGAATGGATTTCCGCGATCCGCCACGCCGCAAACCGGAAGAAAACCTTCTTCCCATGATCAACGTCATCTTCCTGCTGCTGATCTTCTTCCTGATCGCCGCCAGGATGACAGCCCCGGAACCCTTTGCCGTCACCCCCCCACAAGCCATGACCGAGGCCGAGGCGCAGGGTGACTTTACCCTGTTTATCGCCGCCGATGGCCTTCTGGGCTATCGGGATGCACGGGGTGATGCTGCGCTTGCCGCGATCGCTGCCAGCCGCGAAGGCCACTGCCGCGGCACCGATTGCCGGGCCGATCCGCCCCGTCTCACCTTGCGCGCCGACAATGCCCTTCCGGCTGTCCGGCTTGCCGCACTGATGCAGCGTTTGCCCACATTGGGCTTTGACAGCATTGAACTCGTCGCCATCGGCGGGGCCGCCCAATGACCAGCGCCCGCTTGCAGGCCGCTGTTGCGCTGATCCTTGCGCTGGGCCTGCATCTGGGGGCCTTTGCCCTGCGTCCCGGCCCTGCCGGGCCCTCGGGCAGCGGGGCAGGCGGAACGGACATGGTCTCGCTTCAGGCGGCGGGTCCGTCCGTCCTTGAATTGGTCGCCGCCTGGGATGCGCCTCCGGATGTGTCTTCGCTTCAGGATATGGCCGCTCCGCCCCCGCCGGAAGCTGCCCCTCCCGCGCCGGCACCTGCCGCCACGAACGACACCGCCCCGGCGCTGCCGGCCCTTGCAGCCGAACCGCTGGCCACCCCGCTTGCAGACGCCCTGCCGCAGGCAGACATTGCCCCCGCCCCGCCGCCCCCTCCGGCGGTAAAACCCCGGCCCCGCCCGGCCCCTCCCGCTCCCGCAGCCGAATCCCGCCCGGAACAACCGCCCCCTTCGGAAAGCAGCGCCGCTCAGGTCGCGACTGGTGCCGGGGGTGGTGCCGTTGCAGGCGATAGCGGGCAGGCACAGGCGCCCAGCCTGTCACAGGCAAGGATCAACGATCTCACGGCAAACTGGGGCGCCACGATCCGTGCGCGAATTGAAAAGCGCAAACGCTATCCGCTGGCCGCCGACGGTGCATCGGGCACGGTCACCGTGCGCCTGACCATCACCCGATCCGGGGCGTTGGCCGATCTCTCGGTCGTGGCCTCCTCCGGCAATGCCGCGCTGGACGCGGCTGCCATAAAAGCGGTCCGCGCCGCAGGGCGCTTTCCCGCGGCGCCCGAAGGCCTTTCGCAAGACAGCACCAGCTTCACCCTGCCCATGCGCTTCGCGCGCTAGGCCTGCCGGGCGCGATGGCCGTTGAACAACTGCATGAATACCAGTCGCCGCGTGCGCGAAACCGTTGCGCTGTCGCCGCTTACCATTTGCAGCGTGACCTGCCCGTTATCTTCATCGATCACGGACTCTATCGCTGCAAAGCTTACCCATTGCGACCTGTTGATCTGCACCCCGTGACGCCCGTCATGCAGTGCGGCCAGATCCGAAAGCTTTGCCCGCAACATGCTGCGCGAAGTGCGCGTGACGACGTTCAGATAGTGGTCCTCGGTCCGGATCGATTGGATATCCCCGATTGGAAAGCTGCGATCCCCAATACGCAAGGTCTCGCCCTCAGCCATGCCCCCCGTCAAGCTGGGCCCGTCCTGCCCCAGCTCTGCGATAGGCTCCTCCTCCGCCGCGGCGGAAATGCGCGGCAATTGTCGTGCTGCCCGGTCTTGCACATCATGGACGGGCGACGCCTCTGCCTGCCGCACGGGGGCCAGTGATGCCCGCGGGTGGACTGGAACGACATATTGCACATGAATAACATCCAGCAGCATGACCACCATCATGTCGCGTGTCAGGTCGGTCAGTGTGTCGGGCACAGTCTTCCAGTCGCCGGCCTGAAGCAGTTGGATCACGCCTTGCTCTGCCCCTTCGGCAAGGATGAGGACGGGCAACATCAGAAAGGGCGTATAAATACGTCGCAAGAGCCCGCGCCGATGCAAATGCATCGCTGCGCCACCTACCAGGATGCAGCCCACTATAACGGTCAGCGCTGTCGCCAGCCACATCACGGGATGTTGCCAGCCGACCAGCATCCGCGCATCGCCGCCCTGATCCATCAGCGCGTAAACGCCCAGCGAAAGCATGGAAAAACGCAAAAAGGCCGGGTGAAGGATGTAATCCGCAGCCGAGTCGTTGGGAACCCAATAGCTTGTCCCAAAGGTGGAAACCATCTGCGCTTGGGAAACGTTCCGGGTCAATTCACTCATAGGCAACCTACACTCCACTCTACACAACTTACAGTTCGCAGCAGTCCCACCCGAATGCGGACCATCTTCGGAACCAAACCCAAAACTTATCGCCCGGTCGCGCCAAGGCTCTGATCACGGCAATCGCGTTCAACGATTCGCGCCCGAGCGGCCGCCAAGAATCAGCCCTTGCTGCCACAAAATGCCATTAACGCCCATCGGAAACAATAGCTTGCCGCCAACTGCCGAAAATGCCTGTCGCCAGCGGTGTTTCCTGCCATCTTGTTGGCGCCAACCGTGACTTCTGACAATTCCCCGGATTTTCCGGCGCTTGTCGACTGAGAGCACCTCAAGTGACCAAGAAAGTATTAACAGTGTCGGCTGTATCGGTCTCTGACGGCTGCTCGTCATTTCCGGTGCGCTGCGGTTTTCGCCCTTGGGTCCAGGTTCGGACGGGGTGAAAGGGGGCCCGCAGTAGCATCAGGAATGTTCCGGCGCTCGGTCTGAGGGGACCAAGTGTTGTAACCAGTGAAGGCAGCTGCCATGCCATTTTCCACGCCCGGACTCGTGCGCTTTGCGTACAGTCTGCCCCCAATTCAGGTAATCAAGCGCGACAGCACGGCAGCAACGCTGCCTTCCGCGCCTTATTCGTCCGGCAATGCGGCAGCGCCCGCCACGTCTGACCTGTCAAATCACGCATCCCGCAAGGCCGCCGCAGAGTCGCGGCGCTTCCCCCATGCCCCCGCCTCGCGGGCGCATGGCGTGCAGCCGGGTCCGTCGCTGGCATGTGCAGCTCTCGCTGCATCCAGCAGCCTCAAGGCAAATCAAGTTTCTGAGTTCGAGTGCACCGAAGGGGCTGTCAAATGACCAATCCGACCGTGAATGTCTTTTACATTGGCACCCTCCCCATTCTGGACACCGTCCAAGGCAACGGCGTTATGGAAAACGCCGCCACGCTGCTGCGCAACTATGTCATCGGCACGGATGCCGTCTATCACACGTTGCGGGCGCAGCATGACCCGCTGGTCGTGGATGGTGTGCTTGCCACCAATGACTTCGGCGCAAGCTCCCTTAATCCCGACGGGCTATACAATGAAGGTTTCACTAACACGGTTTCCGGCGGGTTCAGCGAGCTGGACAGCCAGCAATTGGTCCTCGCGAACGTAACCTACCGCGACATCGACGGCATCGTGAAAACGATGGTGAACGTTCCGATGAACGTCTACCAGCTGGAAAACGGCGACACCTACATGACGGTGTCAACGGAAATCGCCAGCCCGACTTCGGGCTTGGTCAGCGATCCCGGCGAGTTCATTCCCAGCATTCTCAGTGGCCGCGACATCCTCAGCGTGCAAGTGACCACGCTGCGCAATGATCCTATCGGGCAGGACAGCCTGGTTTTCGACCATGAATCGGTGCAGGACACGGTTCAGACCTTCTACCTTGGCAACAAGTCGATCCTCGATACCATCCAGGGTAATGGCACGATGGAGGCTGCGGGCACCCTGCTCGGCGGCTATAACGCGACCACTGGTTCGGTAGGGGCCAACCAGTTCGCGCGTCACACCCTGACCGTCCGCCATGACCCGCTGGTCAACGACGAATTGCTGGCCACCAACGATTTTGGCGCCAGCGCACTCAACCCAGACGGCCTTTATGACGAAGGTTTCGCCAATGCACCGTCACCCGGCCAGAACGGCACCACCTTCAGCGAACTGGATGCCCAGCAGCTGTTCTGGGGCAACGTTTTCTACATCGATGGCAGCGGTAACCAGCAGGTCCTGAGCAACGTCGCGCTGAACGTCTATCAGCTGGAAAACGGCGATGTCTTCGCCGTGCCGTCGCGCGAGATTGTCAGCGGCAATTTCACGATCCCCGATGCCAATGACTTCACGCCCTCGGTCCTCGCGGGGCTGAACATCACGCGCATCGAACTGACGTCGCTGCGCAGCGACCCGATCGGCCAGGACAGCCTGCTGTTCGACTCGGAATCGATCGAGGATGGGGCGTTCGTTGCCACGACCGCGTCCACCGGGGGCGGCGTCGTTGACGGTGCCGATACAGCGCAGCTGATGAACCCCGGTTTCCGGGATACGCAGGGCGATGAAATCGATGGCGCCGATGGCCTGAACGACAGCATCCGCGGCAATGCCGGCAATGACACGATCAACGCAGGTGTGGGCAATGACGTCGTCGATGGCGGCAGCGGGGCTGACATCATCATCGGCGGCGATGGCAATGATCAGATCTTCGGCGGCTCGGAAGGGGTGGTCACGACCGTCTCGAACTACAGCCTCTACCTGAACGATGCCTCCGGGGACTTGTTCCGCATCACCTTCGATGCCAGCGGGAACGCGACGCGAACGTTTCTCAGCACCACGAACCGGACCTTTTTCGATATCGCGCAATCGGCGGACGGACAGCTTTACGGCGTCGAGGGTGGGGCGCTTTTCCGTATCGATGCGAATACCGGGCAAACCACATATATCAACTTGATCGGGAACGGCGACAGCAGCTCGGCGCTGTCTTTTGGTGCTGATGGGCGGCTGTATTCGTCCAATGGCAGTTCGATCCTGCGTTTCAGCCCCGACACGCCCCGAGATACCAGCGTGTTCTGGACCAACCCCGCTGGTGGCGCTGCGGCGGGCGACTTCCTGACCGTCGGCAACGAAATGTTCGTGTCCTGGGTCAACGCGTCGGGCACGACCCAGTTGATACGCCTTTCGCTGGATCCTTCCGGCAACGTCACCAACTCCACCGTTCTGGGCACCTTGCCGGCATCGTCCTTCGGTTTGGCCTTTGGCCCGAATGGCGAGATTTACTCGGCCACCGCAAACAACCTGCTTTTGGTAAACGTCCCGACCTCGCCGATCAGTGGTGGCACCGGCGCGATCCCCGTGACGACCATTTCGGGTGCAGCCAACCCCACTGGTGACACCTATTTCGGCGCGACCTCGACCAGCGAAACCTCTTTCGGTTTTCAATCCGACGGCAGCGACACGATCCTTGGCGGCGCCGGCAATGATACCATCACTGCCGGTGCTGCGAATGACTCCGTCTTTGGCGGCGATGGCAACGATCTCATCTACGGTGACCTGACCGACGGCACGGTTCCGTCAACCAGCACCGCGCCCGCCAATGACGTGCTTTCTGGCGGTGGTGGCAGTGACACCATTTTTGGCGGTGTGGGCAACGATTTCATCACCGGCGACGACAGCGTAGCCCCGCCCCCCGTGAGCCCGACCCCCGGCAGCCCGCAGGTCGTGAGATGGAGCGATGTTCCCGACCCCTCGGGTGATGGCAGCGCGATCGACAACTTCGATAACCTCTCGGGCCGCACGATCAGCCAGACCCTCGGCGGCACTACCGTGTCGATTACCACTCCGTCTGGCTTGACCAGTGAATATTCGGTTGTCGGCATCGTGACAGCCGGGCTGCCTTCGGGCACCAGCAGTTCCTCAAGCCTGCGGATGGTTGCCGACAACGGACAGGTCGGGACCTATTCAATCGGCTTCTCGCAAGCGGTGACCGGTGTCAGTTTCTCGCTCAGCGAACTGGGCGCAGGGCTGAATTACGTTGATATCATCGCCCTCGGGCCGGATGGCCAACGCATCCCGCTGACGATCAGCGCTGGCAGTGACGTCCGGGTTACGCAAACGGGCGGGATCGATACACGCGTCAGCGAACTGAACCAGAACGTTGATGCCTCGAACGATCCGACAGCAGCAGCCGTGATATCCATCCCCGGTCCGGTCAGCAGCATCACCATCACCCATGCTTCGGTCAGCGGCGATCTGTCCTGGGTCTATCTTTCGGATATCGGTTTTAGCCCGTTGGGGGCACCTGTCGCGCCCGGCACTGAAGCCGATGGCGGTGACCTGCTGTTTGGCGGCGTGGGGAATGACACGATCGTTGGCGGCGCGGGCAACGACACCCTCGACGGCGGCACAGGGAACGACTCGCTCAATGGTGGCGATGGCGATGACCGCTTCACGGTAGGCGCGGGCGATTCTGCAGGCGGCGGCGCGGCGGCGGATGTATTTGTTGTCGATCGCACGCAGCTTGATGCCAATAGCGCGACCAGCGCGAATATGACGGTCGATGGTGGATCGGCCGCGGTTGATAATGACACGCTTGATCTGCGCAATGCAGGCAACTGGCGCATCATCAATCAGGTGACCGACAGCAACGGCAACGGCACCAACGGCACAGTGCAGTTCCTTGATGGTTCCGGCAACGCCACAGGACAGGTGCTGAACTTTACCGAGATCGAGACGATCCTCGGCACGCCCTTTGCGCCCCCCAATACCCCACCAAGCTTTACCAATGTCATCAACAACCAGACGATCAATTTGGCCGAGAACACCACATTCGTGGTGGATGCGAACGCGGTCGATGGCGATGGCGATCCGCTGACCTTTTCCATTTCAGGCGGCGCAGATGCGGCCCGCTTTACGATCAATCCCACGACGGGGGAATTGTCCTTTATCTCTGCCCCCGATTTTGAGGGGCAAAACAGCGCCGTCGGCAATGACGATCTTTATGACGTGACCATCCGCGTCTCTGACGGGCGCGGCGGTGTGCAAGATGTGGCGCTGCTGGTCAATGTCACCGATGTGGTTGAAGTGACGCCAGATGGCACTGTCAATGGCACGGCAGGCAACGATTCGATGGGCATTGGGTTTACCGATGCGCAGGGCGATCAGATTGATGGAACCGATGGGGTCAATGACCGCATCGATGCGGGCGCTGGCAATGACAGCATCGCAGCCGGTGCAGGCAACGACACGGTCGATGGCGGCATTGGCGATGACACCATCGCCGGTGGCGACGGGAACGACTCGCTTCTCGGCGGCGATGGCAATGACAGCCTTGCCGGTGATGCGGGCAATGACACGCTGGATGGCGGCATTGGCGCGGATACGCTGGCCGGTGGCGACGGCAACGACTCGCTTCTCGGCGGTGACGGCAATGACAGCCTTGATGGCGGTGCCGGGTCTGACACGCTGGCGGGCGGCGCGGGCATTGATGCGCTGACCGGCGGTCTGGGCGATGACGACTTCCTGCTGGGGGCTGGTGACAGCGCCACGGGCGGCGATGGCGATGACGAGTTCCGCATTGATGCCACTCTGGCCGGGACCGGCACGGTCACGGTTGTCGGCGGCGAGGGTGCCGAAGAGGCGGTGATTGATCCGACGAACAACCCGGGCGGCCGCATCGGCGATGTGCTGGATCTGCGTGGCCTTGGCCCGGTGACGATCACCCCGACAGGGGCGGAATCCGGCACGGCGACCTATCAGAACACGTCGGGCCAGACGGTCACGATTGCCTATTCCGAGATCGAGACGGTCCTGCGCGACAATGACGGCGTTGTGGACGGGGCCGCGACCGGCGAGTTCATGGGCGTTGGCTATGCCGATCCGCAGGGCGATGCGATCACCGAAGGTGCTGACAGCATCCGCGGCAATGGCGGGGACGACAACATCAATGCCGGTGGCGGCAATGACACGGTGTCGGGCGGCGACGGCAACGACTTCATCAACGCAGGCGCGGGCGACGATACCGTTGCGGGCGATGCCGGCAACGACTTCCTCGTCGGCGGGGCGGGCAATGACTCGCTGCTGGGCGGGGCTGGGGCGGATACGCTCACGGGTGGTCAGGGTGTCGATACGCTGGACGGCGGCGCGGGCGATGACGATATCGCTGTCGGCGGGGCGGATGTGGCCGCGGGCGGCGCGGGCGACGACGTGTTCACGCTGGATGCCACCGATCCTGCCACGGATATCGCGGGATCGGTTGATGGCGGGCTTGACGGTCTGTCGGGATCGCCGGAAGGCACCGAGAACGGCAATACGGGCGATGTGCTGGACCTGTCGGCAGGCGCGTCGGGCCAGGTGGTCACCTTCGGCACCAACCCGGAAAGCGGCACGGTGAACGGGCTGGATGCCGATGGCGGCACCGACCTGACCTTCACCGAGATCGAGCGCGTGCTGACCGGCACAGGCAACGACACGATCAACGGCGCTGCATCGACGGGGCCGATCACGGTCGATACCGGGGCGGGCAATGACTCTGTCACCGGCGGTGCCGGCAATGACACCATCGCCGCAGGCGACGGCAACGACAGTGTGGCGGGCGGCGCTGGCAATGACTCCATCGCAGCCGGTGCAGGCAATGACACGGTCGATGGCGGCATTGGCGATGACACGCTTCAGGGCAATGAGGGCCGGGACACGCTGATCGGCGGGGCTGGCAATGACAGCCTCGATGGCGGCGCCGACAATGACAGCCTGCAGGGCGGCGATGGTCGCGACACGCTGGTTGGCGGCACGGGCGACGATACGCTGGATGGCGGTGCCGACAATGACTCGCTGTCAGGCGGCGATGGCAATGACAGCTTGATCGGCGGCGCGGGTGACGACACGCTTCAGGGCGGCGCAGGCGTTGACACGCTTGTGGGTGGTGCTGGTAATGACAGCCTGGTTGGCGGCGACGGCGATGATGACTTCGTGCTTGGCGCGGGGGACCGCGCCGAAGGCGGGGCGGGGGATGACGAGTTCACCTTCGATCCGACGGTTGCAGGCTCTGCACCGATCACGGTGATTGGCGGCGAGACGCAGGAAGAAGCGGTCATCGACCCCACCAACAACCCGGGCGGCCGCATTGGCGACGTGCTGGATCTGCGCGGCCTGACGGATGTGGCGGTGGTCTATACCAACCCCGACCCGATCACCGGCACCTCGGAAAGCGGCACCGCGACCTTCCGCAACACCTCGGGCGAGATCGTCACGATCAATTTCTCCGAGATCGAGACGGTCCTGCGCAATTCCAACGGGGTTGTGGACGGGACGGTTGGCAATGATGTGATCACGCCCACCTCCGGCCCCGGGGGGATTCCCTTCGCGGATGCCGACGGCGATCAGATCGATGGCGGGGATGGGGTGAACGACTCCATCGCCGCGGGTGCAGGCAATGACACGGTCGATGCCGGGCTTGGCAATGACACGGTCAGCGGTGGCACCGGGAATGACAGCATCACCGGCGGCGCTGGCGCTGACAGCATTTCGGGCGACGAAGGGTCTGACACCCTTGCCGGTGGCGCTGGCAACGACCAGCTTGCCGGTGGCGCGGGCGATGACGACATCGCTGTCGGTGGCGCGGATACGGCCAATGGCGGTTCGGGCGATGATGTCTTCACCCTTGACGGCACCGATCCCGCGACCGACGTCAACGTCACCCTCGACGGCGGCAGCGACGGCACCAGCGGCAACCCCGACGACACCGCCAACGGCGATGCGGGCGATGTTCTGGATCTGTCGGCGGGAACGTCGGGCCAGACGGTCACATATGGCATCAACCCCGAGACCGGCATCATCAACGGGCTGGACGCAGATGCAGGAACCGACCTGACCTTCACCGAGATGGAGAGGGTTCTCACAGGTTCCGGCAGTGATACGATCAATGGCGGTGGCTCTGCCGGCGCGATCGACGTCAATACCGGATCGGGCAATGACACGGTCGCTGGCGGGTCGGGCAATGACACCATCGTCGCAGGCGCGGGCGATGACACCGTCGCTGGCGGCGCTGGCAATGACTCCATCAGTGCAGGCAGTGGTAATGACTCCGTCGACGGCGGGTCCGGCAGTGACACTCTGCAGGGCAATGAAGGTGCAGACACCATCACCGGCGGCTTGGGCGATGACAGCATCGACGGCGGTGCAGATGATGACATCCTGTCGGGCAACGAAGGCAATGACACGATCAACGGCGGCACCGGCGAAGACACACTGGATGGCGGCGATAGTGACGACCTGCTGACGGGCGGCGAAAACGATGACAGCCTCATCGGCGGCGCTGGCAATGACACGCTGGCGGGCGATAGCGGCAATGATACGCTGGATGGCGGCATAGGCGATGACAGCCTTGGCGGCGGATCGGGCAATGACAGCCTGACCGGCGGCACCGGCAATGACACGTTGTCCGGCGGTGAAGGCTCCGACACGCTGCAGGGCGGCGCAGGCAATGACTCGCTGATCGGCGGCGACGGGGATGATGATATCGTCACCGGTGCAGGCGATACGGCGCAGGGCGGCGCAGGGGATGACGAATTCACCGTCGATCCCACGCTGGCGGGCTCTGCTTCGATCACTGTCATCGGCGGCGAAACCGCCGAAGAGGCGATCATCGACGCGGCCAACAACCCCAGCGGCCGGATTGGCGATGTGCTGGATCTGCGCGGCCTGACGGATATTGCCATCGTCTATACCAACCCCGACCCGATCACCGGCACTTCGGAAAGCGGCACCGCGACCTTCCGCAACACCTCGGGCCAGATCGTCACGATCAACTTCTCCGAGATCGAAACCGTTCTGAGCAGCGCCGATGGCGTGGTGGATGGTTCGGGTGGCAATGACCTGATGACCCCCATCAGCGGGCCGGGCGGCACATCCTTCACCGATCCGCAGGGCGACCAGATCGATGGCGCGGATGGTCTGAACGACAACATCGCGGCAGGCGCGGGCAATGACACGGTCGATGCCGGACTTGGCAATGACACGATCGATGGCGGCACCGGCAATGATGTTCTGACTGGCGGCGCGGGCGATGACAGCCTGATCGGCAACAGTGGGGCCGATACCCTCAATGGCGGGGCCGGCAACGATGTCCTCGAAGGCGGCCTGTCGGATGACAGCCTCACCGGCGGCGCGGACAATGACACGCTCCTCGGCAACGAAGGCCGTGATACCCTTGTCGGTGGCACGGGCAATGACAGCCTTGATGGCGGGGCCGATGACGACAGCCTCACCGGCAACGAAGGCCGCGATACGCTGCAGGGCGGTGCAGGCAACGACACGCTGGATGGCGGCGACGAGGCTGACGTTCTGAACGGCAACGAAGGCGCAGACAGCATCCTCGGCGGTGCCGGGAATGATACGATCGACGCCGGGACCGAAGATGACACGGTCGCAGGCGGGGCAGGGAGTGACTCGATCCTTGCCGGTGCTGGCAACGACACCGTAGATGGAGGCGTGGATGCCGACACCATTTCCGGTGGCGACGGTGCCGACAGCCTGATCGGCGCAGACGGCAATGACAACCTGTCCGGCGATGCCGGGAATGACACGCTCGACGGCGGCACTGGAAATGACACGCTGACCGGGGGTGCGGGGTCTGACTCCCTCACCGGTGGCGAAGGCACGGACAGTCTGTTCGGTGGCGCAGGTGACGATGACATCATCGTTGGCGCGGGCGACCGGGCCGAAGGGAACGACGGTGACGACGAATTCCGCGTCAACCCGGGCCTCACTGGCAATGGCACGATCACCGTCATCGGTGGCGAAGCCGCAGAAGACCTGGCCGATCCCACCAATGGTGGCGCGGGCGACGTTCTGGATCTGCGCGGCCTGACCAACGCCACAGTCAACTTCACCGGTGCCGAAAGCGGCACGGCGACCTATCAGAACACCTCTGGCCAAACCGTCACCATCGCCTTCTCGGAAATCGAAAGGGTGCTGCTCGACAGCAACGGTGTGATTGACGGCACCACAGCCGGCGATCTGATGACGCCGACCTCCGGGTCGGGGGGCATCCCCTTTACCGACAGTCAGGGCGATCAGGTCGATGGGGTCGATGGCCCGAACGACACGATCGCCGCAGGCCAGGGCGATGACACGGTTGATGCCGGTCTCGGTAACGACATCGTCGACGGGGGCACTGGCAATGACAGCCTGTCGGGCAATATCGGCAATGACAGCCTGATCGGTGATGCCGGCAACGACACCTTGTCGGGTGATCTGGGCGACGACACGCTGTCAGGTGGCGAAGGCGCCGACAGCCTCTCCGGTGGGGACAACAATGACAGCCTGACCGGTGATGCGGGCACGGATACCCTGCTCGGCGGCAACGGCGATGACCTGCTTGATGGTGGGGCTGAGGCCGACAGTCTGGCCGGTGGCGCAGGCAACGACACGCTTCTTGGCGGCACCGGGGCCGATACGCTGCAAGGCGGGGCAGGGGCTGACAGCGTGGTTGGCGGCGCAGGCGATGACGACATCATCGTCGGCGGGGCCGATACGGCCATCGGCAATTCGGGTGACGACGTGTTTACCGTCGACACCTCCGATCCCAACCTTGCTGCCCAGGTCTTTGGCGGCAGTGACGGCACCGATGGCAGCCCCGACGATGCCGCCAATGGCGATGCGGGCGATCTGCTGGATCTGTCTACGGGGACAACTGCCCAGACGGTCAGCTACGACGCCAACCCGGAAAACGGCAACGTCAACGGTCTGGATGGGGATGCAGGCACCGATGTTGTCTTTGCCGATCTCGAACGCGTCCTCACCGGGTCCGCAGGCGATACCGTCCTCGGGGCAGGCGCAACCGGCCCGATCAATATCGGCACCGGGTCGGGCAATGACACCGTCATCGCTGGCGCAGGCAACGATCTCATCGACGCTGGCGCAGACAACGACTCGGTTTCTGGCAATGCCGGGAATGACAGTATCCTCGCCGGGTCTGGTGATGACACGGTCGATGGCGGCGCAGGCAACGACACCGTCGATGGCGGCACCGGCAATGACTCGATCCTCGGCCAGACAGGCCAGGATCTGCTCAACGGCGGCGATGGCAACGACACGCTGGATGGTGGGGCCGACAATGACACCCTCACAGGTGGCGTCGGTGACGACTCGCTCATCGGTGGTGACGGTGCAGACAGCCTTGCCGGCAACGAAGGGCGTGACACCCTCGCCGGTGGCGCGGGCAATGACACGCTCGATGGCGGCGATGAAAACGACAGCCTGCAAGGCGGCTCAGGCGATGACAGCCTGCTCGGCGGCGCAGGGGATGACATCGTCGAAGGCAATCTCGGCAACGACACCCTGCAGGGGGGCGACGGCAACGATACGCTCTTCGGTAACGCTGGTAATGACCTGATCGATGGTGGCGAGGGCAATGACAGCGTCCTCGGCGGCGACGGGCGTGACAGCGTCACTGGCGGTGCGGGGGATGACTTCATCAACACCCGCGCCACAGCCGCCACCCCGGATGAGGCGGGCGGATTCTCCGACATTGATCCGCTTGATGACCGCGACACGGTTACGGGCGGGGCAGGGAACGACACCATCCTTACCGGCGATGACAGCGATCTCATCGACGCAGGTGATGGCAATGACTCCGTCGATGCCGGGGCTGACGATGACACCGTCCTCGGCGGTCTGGGCAATGACACGATCCTCGGCGACGAAGGCGATGACAGCATCGAAGGCGGCGCTGGCAACGATCTGCTCTACGGCGGTCTTGCCGGCCCCAGTGTGGCCGATCTGCCCAATGACGGCACCGATCCGCTCCCCGCCAATAACGAAGACACCATCCGTGGCGGCGACGGCGACGACACCATCTTCGGCTTCGATGACAATGACAGCCTGTTCGGCGACGCCGGAAATGATGTCATCTCCGGTGGACTCGATGATGACAGCATCGACGGCGGCGCCGACAACGACTCGCTCGCCGGTGATGAAGGCAACGACACGCTGGCAGGCGGCACGGGCAACGACACCCTTCAGGGTGGCGCGGGCCGCGACCGTGTGGCAGGCGGTGCCGGGGCCGACCTCATGGTCGGTGGCATCGGGGCCGACATCTTCGCTGCAGAAGGTGCCGACACCATCACCGACTTTGATGCCACCACTGGCATCCAAGGCACCGTCGGGGCCACGACAAACGACAACGACTTCGTCGATCTGTCCGGCTTCTATAACGAGGCGAACCTCGCCATCTACAACGCGGCCAACCCGGGCGCGACCTTCAACAACCCGCTGGATTGGCTGCGTGCCGATCAGGCGGATGGCGTCCTGCAAGGGGCCGAAGGTTTGCGCATCCAGAACGGCGGCGTGGCAGTGTCGGGCGATCTGCTCAACGCCGAAAACACCGGGGTCGTGTGCTTCACCCGTGGCAGCCGCATCCTGACGGCCGAAGGCGAAATGGCGATCGAAGACCTCGCCGCAGGCGATCTGGTTCTGACCATGGATCACGGCTATCAGCCGATCCGCTGGATCGGCTCCAGCATCGTCGAAGGCAAGGGCCGCTTCGCCCCGATCGTGATCGAGGCAGGCACCTTGGGCAACGCCCGCACCCTGCGCGTCTCGCCGCAGCACCGCATGCTGCTGTCGGGCTGGCAGGCGGAACTGCTGTTCGACGAACCCGAGGTGCTGGTCGCGGCCAAACTTCTGGTCAACGACCAGACGATCCGTGCCGAAGATGTGGCAGAGGTGGAATACTTCCACATGCTCTTCGACGCGCATGAAATCGTCTATGCCGAAGGCGCACCGTCGGAAAGCTTCCATCCCGGCCATGTCGGCTGGGGGGCGCTGGCCGAAGCGGCGCGCGACGAAATCCTGTCGATCTTCCCGCAGCTGGAAGACATGGATTTCACCGTCTATGGCCCCTCGGCCCGTCGCAGCCTGACCGCCCCCGAGGCACGTGTCGCCCGCGACACGATCCTTGGCGACGGTATCACCCGCGCCGCGGAATAAGCGCCGCAATGATTGCGAAAGCGGGCCCCGGAAACGGGGCCCGCTTTTTCCTGTCGGTCCGGATCAGCCCGCTTCAGACCTTGGTCCTGAAACCGACCGGACCTTGCGCTGTCCACAGGCGGCCTGCCCTCTGCCATTCTGTCCACGCGATCCCGCACCGGGGCCGCAGCAGAAAGGACAGGGGCGTGTCTGCCAGAATTGCCGAAATCGCGAACGGCTTCCTCCGCGTCGCCTTGCCCTTTGCCTCACGCGGTACGCTGATCGCGCTGGGCTTCGCCTCAGCTTTTCTGCTTTGGGAAAGCCTGGCCTTCTAGCCCAAGGTCATCCCTGCCCGCCAGCACCACCCGTCAGCGCGCACCACGCATCATACTGGCTGATGAACACCCGCCCGGTCAGCGCCTCAAGGAAATGGGTCCGTTGCAACCGATCCATCACAGGCCCCTTCACCTCTGACAGGTGCAGCCGCACGCCCAGACCGCGCAGATGCGCGTTGATGGCCTCCAGCGTTTCCAGCGCGGTCATGTCGATTTCGTTCACCGCGGAACACATCAGCACCACATCCCGCACCTCTGGCGCATCGGCCAGCCGCGCCATCACCATATCCTCCAGAAACCGCGTATTGGCGAAATACAGGCTTTCATCGATCCGCAACGTCACCAGCGCGGGATGCGTCTGCACCTCGAACCTGTGGATATTGCGGAAATGCTGTGTTCCCGCGATCAGCCCCACCTCCGCCACATGCGGCCGCGACGTGCGCCACAGATGCAGCAGCACCGACAGCGCCACCCCCACGGATACCCCTGCCTCCACGCCCGCGCCCAGTGTCACCAGGATCGTTCCCGCCACCGCTGCGAAATCCGCGCGGGAATAATCCCAGGTCCGCCGCAACACCGACAGGTCCACCAACCCCAGCACCGCCACGATGATCGTGGCCGCCAGCGTCGCCTTGGGCAGAAAGAACAACAGCGGCGTCAACAGCAGCGCCGCCGCCGCCAGCCCCAGCGCGGTAAAGGCCCCCACCGCGGGCGTCGCCGCCCCGGCATCGGCATTGACCACAGACCGCGCAAATCCCCCCGTCACCGGAAAGCCGCCCGTCACCGCCGCCCCCAGATTGGCCGCACCCAGCGCCACCAATTCCTGATCCGGCACGATCCTCTGCCCCCGCCGCGCCGCCAGCGTCTGCGCAACGGAAACCGATTCCACAAACCCGATCAGCGAAATCAGCAGCGCCGGCACAAGCAACGCCCGCCACAACTCCGGGTCAAAGGCGGGCGATGTAAAGGGTGGCAGGCTCTGTGGCACCGCTCCCACCACTGCCACACCGCGCGCGTCCAGCCCCAACCCCCAGACCGCCACCGTCGTCATCACCACGGCGAAAACCGGCCCCGCCTTCGTCAACCCATCCGCCAGCCGCGCCGGAACACCCAGCCCGTGCAACCAGGCTTTCATCCGCTTGCGCACCCAGACCAGAAACCCCACCGCCGCTGCCCCGATCAGCGCAGTGATCCAACTCGCCCCGCCGATCCCGCCCAGCAAGCCCATCAGCAGCTCCGGCAGGGTATCCCCGCTGACCTTTACCCCCAGCAAAGGCCCCAACTGCCCCGCCGCAATCAGCAGCGCCGATGCCGTGATGAACCCCGAAATCACCGGATGGCTCAGGAAATTCGCGATGAAGCCCAGCCGCAACAACCCCATCGCCAACAGCATCCCGCCCGACATCGCCGCCAGCGTCAGCGCCGCCGTGGCGTAATCTGCCGTCCCTACTGCGGCCACCTCGCCCACCGCCGCCGCCGTCATCAGCGACACCACCGCCACCGGCCCCACGGCCAGCACGCGCGACGTGCCGAACAACGCATAGATCATGATGGGCAGGATGGATGCATACAGCCCCGCTTCCGGCGGCAACCCCGCCAACAGCGCATAGGCCAGAGATTGCGGGATCAGCATGATCGTCACGATCACCGCCGCCAGCAGGTCATTGCCCAGATCGGCGCGCGAATAGACGCGCGCCCAGCCCAGAATGGGGAAATACCGCCGCAGATCGGCCATCACATCACAGCCCGTTCACCGGAACCTTCAGCATCGGTCGCCCGCTGGCATCGGTCGGAATCTCGCCCGCCCGCATGTTCACCTGCAGCGATGGGATGATCAGCTTCGGCATCGCCAGCGTCGCGTCCCGCGCGGTGCGAAACGCGATGAAACTCTCCCGCGTCGCGCCTGCGCCCACATGGATGTTATGCGCCTTTTCCTCGCCCACCGTGGTTTCCCAGCGGATATCCCGGCCGTTCGGGCCATAGTCATGGCACATGAACAGCCGCATCTCCTCGGGCAGGGCCAGCACCCGCTGGATGCTGTCATACAGAACCCCCGCATCGCCTCCCGGGAAATCCACCCGCGCCGACCCGCCATCCGGCATGAACAGCGTATCGCCCACAAAGGCCGCATCCCCGATCACATGCGTCATGCAGGCGGGCGTATGCCCCGGCGTGTGGATCGCGACTGCTTCCATCCCGCCAATCCGGTACCTGTCGCCATCTTCGAACAGCGCATCAAACTGGCTGCCGTCGCGTTGAAATTCGGTCCCTTCGTTGAAGATCTTGCCGAACGTCTCTTGCACCACTGTGATACCTGCCCCGATCCCGATCTTCCCGCCCAGCTTGCCTTGGATATAGGGCGCGGCGGACAGATGGTCGGCATGGACATGGGTTTCGATCAGCCATTCCAGCCGCCACCCTTTGTCGCGGATAAAGTCAATGATCTCATCGGCATGGTCATAGGTGATCCGCCCGGCGGCATAGTCGATGTCCATCACCGAATCGATCACCGCACAGGCATCAGATGCCGGATCGCGCACGACGTAACTGATCGTATTCGTCGCCGGATCAAAGAACCCCGTCACCTCGGGCCGAAGCGTCATGTCTGCTGCAAAGGCGTTCATCTCGATCCTCACGTCTGTCCTGATCTGATGCCGGATATAGTTATACATTCAAAAAATGCAATATGAAATGCATGACAAGCCATCACGTCCCCGCAACCACATCGCCCTATGTCGGTTATGGGCGGGTGCTTGGCGGAAATGGATGGATGTTTTCCCGCCCGCAGAACCATAGTCCACCCAAGAACAAGGATGGACATATATCATGCGCTATTCCGGCTTTCGCGTGATCGCCGAGGCTTTGACAGGCCACAAAGGGTGGAAACCCGCATGGCGCGACCCCGAACCGCAATCCGCCTATGATTACATCATCGTGGGCGGCGGCGGCCACGGCCTCGCCACGGCCTATTACCTTGCCAAGGAATTCAAACAGGCCCGCATCGCGGTGCTGGAAAAGGGCTATCTCGGCGGCGGCAACGTCGGGCGGAACACCACCATCATCCGGTCCAACTACCTGCTGGATGGCAACGAACCCTTCTACGAATTCTCGCTCAAACTCTGGGAAGGGCTGGAGCAGGACTTCAACTACAACGCCATGGTGTCCCAGCGCGGGATCATCAACCTGTATCACACCGATGCCCAGCGTGACGCCTACACGCGGCGCGGCAATGCGATGATCCTGCATGGCGCGGATGCGGAACTGCTGAACCGCGATCAGGTTCGCGCGATGTATCCGTTCCTGAACTTCGACAATGCCCGCTTCCCCATCAAGGGCGCGCTGATGCAACGCCGCGGCGGCACCGTCCGCCATGACGCCGTCGCATGGGGCTACGCACGCGGGGCCGACATGCGCGGCGTCGACCTGATCCAGAACTGTGAAGTCATCGGCATCCGCACCGAGGCTGGCCGCGTTACCGGCGTGGACACCACGCGCGGCTTCATCGGCGCAAAGAAAGTCGGCGTCGCTGTCGCAGGTTCCTCGTCAAAGGTCATGTCGCATGTGAACATGCGCCTGCCGATGGAATCCCACGTCCTTCAGGCTTTCGTGTCTGAGGGTCTGAAACCCGTCATCGACGGCGTCATGACCTATGGTGCAGGCCATTTCTACGTCAGCCAGTCCGACAAGGGCGGTCTGGTCTTCGGCGGCGATATCGACGGCTACAATTCCTATGCCCAACGCGGCAACATGCCCGTGGTCGAAGACGTGGCCGAAGGCGGCATGTCCCTCATGCCCATGATCGGCCGCGCCCGCCTGCTGCGCTCATGGGGCGGGATCATGGACATGTCGATGGATGGCAGCCCCATCATCGACAAGACCGATATCGACGGCCTCTATTTCAACGGTGGCTGGTGCTATGGCGGCTTCAAGGCCACCCCGGCATCCGGCTGGTGCTTTGCGCATCTCCTCGCCACCGATCAACCTCATCCCACCGCCACCGCCTATCGTTTCGATCGCTTCCGCAAGGGCCTGATGATCGACGAAAAAGGCCAGGGCGCGCAGCCCAACCTGCATTGAAGGGCGCATCATGATCATCAACCACCCCCTCCTCGGCCCCCGCGACGCGCAGGAATTCACTTATCTGGGTGATGCCGCCCTTTTGGACCGCCCCGATGGCATGTCCTTCCCGGACACCACCGCCGCGATGGACGCCTTCCACGATTACCTCTACCTCCGCGACAACCCCGCAGGCGACCACCGCGAGCTTTGGTATCACGAACAGGGCGACCGCTCATGGCTCGTCGTCACCCGCAACACTGTGACGCATGAGATCACAAAGGTCGAATTCGCCCGCGATGTGGCCCGCGCAAAGGGGCGCAGCAAATGACGCAAGAAAACCGCATCAAGGGCGGCCAGATTGACCGCTCGCGCACCCTCCGCTTCACCTTTGATGGCCTGCCTTACACGGGCCATCCCGGCGACACCCTCGCCTCCGCGCTGCTGGCCAACGGCGTCCGCCTGATGGGGCGCAGCTTCAAATACCACCGCCCGCGCGGCCCCCTCTCCGCAGGCTCGGAAGAACCCAACGCCATCGTTGAACTGCGCTCCGGCGCGCGGCAGGAACCCAACACCCGCGCCACCGTGGCAGAGCTTTTCGAAGGGCTCACGGCCAACAGCCAGAACCGCTTCCCCTCGCTGAAATTCGACCTGATGGGGATCAACGACCGCCTCTCCCCCTTCTTCGCAGCAGGCTTCTACTACAAAACCTTCATGTGGCCCGCCGCCTTTTGGGAAAAACTCTACGAACCCATCATCCGCCGCGCTGCGGGCCTAGGCACCCTGACCCATGACGAAGACCCCGACGAATACGACAAGGGCTTCCTCCACTGTGATATCCTCATCATCGGCGCAGGCCCCGCAGGCCTGATGGCCGCCCTGACCGCAGGCCGCGCCGGTGCCCGCGTTATCCTTGCCGATGAAGACTTCCGCATGGGTGGCCGCCTGAACGCTGAAACCCTGACCATCGGCAACCATTCCGGGGCAGACTGGGCCGAAGATACCGTCCGCACCCTCGCACAGATGCCCAATGTCCGCCTTATGCCCCGCACCACGGTGCTGGGCGCGATGGACCACGGCACCTATTCCGCCGTCGAACGCGTCTCCGATCACCTCCCCATCCCCGCACCCGGCAAACCGCGCCAGATCCTTTGGCGCATCTATTCCCGCCACGCGATCCTTGCTGCCGGGGCCACCGAACGCCCCATCGCCTTTGAAAACAACGACCGCCCCGGCATCCTGCTGGCAGGCGCGATCCGCACCTATGCCAACCGTTACGCCGCCCTTGTGGGCGACCGCGTCGCCGTCTTCACCAACAACGACGATGGCCTCCGCACCGCGACCGACCTGCAAGCCAAAGGCATCGATGTCGCCGCCGTCATCGACACGCGGCAGGAGGGCGACCTGCTCCCCGGCATCCGCCACCTCAAGGGCGCGCAGGTCATTGATACCAATGGTCGCCTTGGCCTGAAATCCATCACGATCCGCCACGCGAACGGCCGCTCGGAAACCCTCTCTGTCAATGCGCTGGGCGTCTCGGGCGGCTGGAACCCGAACCTCAACATCGCCAGCCACCACCGTGGCCGCCCCCTCTGGAACGAAGGCATCCATGCCTTCACCCCGCCCACGGACGGGCCGAAGAACCTTGCCGCCGCCGGGGCCGCAGCAGGCGCCTTCTCTACCCACGCCGCCCTGACCACGGGCGCCGCCCAAGCCAACGCCGCCCTTGAATCCCTAGGCCTGAAAACCCACACCCCCGACCTGCCAAAGACCGAAGACGCCCCCCTCAACCTCACTCCCTTCTGGTATGTCCACGAAGGCAAGGGTCGCGCCTGGATCGACCAGCAGAACGACGTCACCGTAAAAGACGTCAAACTGGCAAAGCAGGAAAACTTCACCTCGGTCGAACATCTGAAACGCTACACCACCCTCGGCATGGCCACCGATCAGGGCAAAACCAGCAACATCACCGGCCTTGCCATCATGGCGGAACTGACCGGCCGCACGATCCCGCAGACCGGCACCACCATCTACCGCCCGCCCTACACCCCCGTCGCAATGGGGGCACTTGCGGGCCGCTCACGCGGGCACGAATTCAAACCCACCCGCCTTACCCCGTCGCACAAATGGGCTACCGAGCAGGGCGCGGTCTTTGTCGAGGTGGGCATGTGGCTCCGCGCCCAGTGGCTCCCGCGCGCGGGCGAGTCCACATGGCGGCAATCGGTGGACCGCGAGGTGCTGCAAACCCGCGCCTCGGTCGGCATCTGCGACGTCACCACCCTGGGCAAGATCGACGTGCAGGGTCGCGACGCGGGCGCTTTCCTCGACCGCGTCTATGCCAACACCTTCTCCACCCTCCCCATCGGCAAGGTCCGCTATGGCCTGATGCTGCGCGAGGATGGCATCGTCATGGATGACGGCACCACCGCCCGCATGGGCGAAAACGAATGGGTGACGACCACCACCACCGCCAATGCCGTTCCCGTCTTCCGGCACATGGAATATGTCCGCCAATGCCTGTTCCCTGATATGGACGTGCAACTGATCTCCACGACCGAGGCTTGGGCGCAATTCTCCGTCGCTGGCCCCAACGCCCGTAAATTGCTGCAAAAGATCGTGGATCAGGATATTTCCGACGCCGCCTTCCCCTATATGGCTTGCGGCAATATCACTGTCGCAGGCGGCCTGCGCGCGCGGCTGTTCCGCATCTCCTTCTCGGGCGAGTTGGCCTATGAAATCGCCGTCCCCACCCGCTATGGCGACGCGATGATCCGGGAACTCGTCAAGGCAGGCGAAGAATTCGATGCCGTCGTCTACGGCACGGAATCACTCGGCGTGATGCGCGTCGAAAAGGGCCATGTCGCGGGGAACGAACTCAACGGCACATCAACCGCCCTCAACATGGGGCTGGGAAAGATGGTGTCGAAGAAGAAAGACGCGATCGGCATGGTCCTGTCGCAACGCGAAGGCCTCACCACCGAGGACGGCCTCCGCCTCGTCGGCGTCAAACCCGTGGATCCGTCAAAGCCCCTCACCGCAGGCTCCCACTTCCTCGATATCGGCGCGGCCCCCGTGGCGGCGAACGATGGCGGCTGGCTCACGTCCGTCGTCTATTCGCCGCACCTGAAATCCTCCATCGCGCTGGGCTATCTCAAGAACGGCCAAACCCGCATCGGCGACAGGATGCGCGCCGTGAACCTGCTCGCCAAAACAGAGGTAGAGGTTGAAATCGTCTCGCCCCACTTCTTCGACCCGGAAGGAGAACGCCTCCGTGGCTGACCATCGCCTCAAACCCATCACCCCCCTTGGCTATGACGCCCCGCACAGCGTCACCCTCGGCCCCGTGACGATTGCCGAGGTCACCGATACCGCCTTGGCCTCCCTCGCCGCCCGTCTGGGCGAAGCCAAGGCCGTGGCCGACATCGCCGACGCCGCAGGCATCCCGCTGCCCGCCCCCGGCAAGGCCGCGCAAGGCGCGACCTATGCCGCCTTCTGGCTCTCGCCCGAGATGTGGATGGTTGAGGCCCCCTTCGCCACGCATGAAGATATCGTCGCCATCCTGAAACCCCATTTCGGCGAAGCGGCCAGCGTGACGGAACAGACCGATGCATGGGCGCGGTTCGATGTTACAGGCACCGACCTTCCGGCGATGTTCGAACGGCTCTGCGCCTTCGACCTGCGCGCCCACGGCCCCGGCTCCGCCACCCGCACGGTGATCGAACATCTGGGCTGCTATGTCGTGATCCGCTCCCCCGGCCACCTGTCGGTCATCGGCCCCCGCTCCTCGGCGGCCTCGATCTTCCACGCCCTCGAAACGGCGGCCCGTTCGGCCTTCTGACCAGATGACCATGCCCCGGGCTTGTCCCGGGGCCTCCCAGTCATCCGGGTGGTCCCGGGTCACGCTCGGGACGGGTTTTTTTCCCACCCATCATTCGGCCTGTTTGCACATACACTTTGCTGCACCACCGTCTGCACCACCTGCGGCACAGTGGTTTGCCGACTTGTCCGCTTGCGGACTTTCCCTATAGTGAAAAAGATATCACTTTTGTTCACTCGGCAGGTCATTATGGACGATCAGGATACAGCGCAGGAAATCAGCATCCCCAAATCCAAACCAGCCTTCAGCCAGGACCCGCACCGCGTGCGCGAACTGTCCGAACGCAATCTGGAAATGGCCATCGGCCGCTCTGTCCGCGCCTTCCGTCGCCAGCAAGGGATGACGGTTGCCGATCTCGCCTCGGTCACCGGCCTGTCCATCGGCATGCTGTCCAAGATCGAGAACGGCATCACCTCGCCCTCTCTCACCACGCTGCAGATCCTGTCGCACGCCTTCTCCACCCCGATCACATCCTTCTTCCGGGGGTTCGAAGAACGCCGCGAAGTTCAACATGTTAAGGCTGGCGAACATCTGGAGATCGATCGTCGCGGCACCCGCGCAGGGCATCAGTACCACTTGCTTGGCCATATCGGATCGAACAGCTCCGGCGTGGTGGTGGAACCCTATCTGATAACGCTCACCACCGAATCCGATACCTTTCCCACGTTTCAGCATGAAGGCATCGAACTGCTCTACATGCTGGAGGGAGAGGTGAAATACCGCCACGGCGACCAACTGTTCCACCTCGAACCCGGCGACAGCCTGTTCTTCGACGCCGATGCACAGCACGGCCCCGAAGTTCTGGTGAAACTTCCCGCACGCTACCTGTCCATCATCAGCTATCCGCAGGCCTGAGGGTGGCGTGGCGCCACACCTCGGCTCTGATTCGCGCGACGCGATAGGCCTCCAGCGCCGCCATTGCCCAGACGAACAAGCCCCCGGCATAGCGCCCGATGATAGATACATCCGGGGCGGCGGTCTTGGCGGTATAGGCCCCAAGAAGGATGCAGAAAAACACGAATACCAACCCGCGGACGGGCTGCCGGTTCACCACCTGTCCCACCCCGGGCAGGGCGATGGCGATGGCCAGAACGGCATAGGGGTTCCATGGTTTTTTCATACCTGCCTCCGCAGCTTGCCCTCATCCAGCACCGCATCGCGCAGCCCGCGCGCGGCGGCGAGGAACGGCGCCACTTGCCCCCTGGTCAACGGCACCCGCCCCATTTCCGCATCGCGGAACAGCAGATACCGTCCCCGGTCCGCCTCTTCGGCCAGAAACACCAGCCGCACCCCTTTGGGCGTGATCAGCACTTCCTTCAACCGATCCACCTCCACCACCGCCAGAACCCACCGCAGCGCATCGGCTAGCGCCACAGCGCCCCACCCCTCTGCCCGGATCGCGCAATCGGCGGGAAATCCCTCCGGCAGTTGCACCTGCACCGGCAGGCGCGCAAAATTCGTGAATGTTTCCATGCCCGTAGGTCGCAGCATCAGGTCGGTCGCTCCGGTCACGGGTAGGGGCCCGGGCAGGCTGACCAACACCCAAAGCGCGGGCAGCTTCCGCAGGCTCAGCGTGTCGGGCACCACCTGCAAGTCACACAACGCCCCGTCATGCCAGCCGGACAGGCGCGGAAACCCCGTGGGCTGCACCTGCAGACGCGCGTCGTTGAACAGACCCGCCACATCGGCAAGATACTCCGCTCGCCGCGCCGCACGCTTTTCCTGCGCGCGCTGCAGCAGCGCAAAGACCACCGCCGCCGCCGCCAATGCCAAAGCTGCCCAGATCACTGCTGCCATCGTCACCACCCTGATCCGCAAGAAAACACCGGCCCGCCAATCGGCGGGCCGGTGCCACCCCTCAATACCCGCGCGGCTTGGGCCAGGGCATGGTGAACTGATCCGCCCGCTTCACGAACCGATAGCGCCAGAAGTGGAACCACAGCGACACCACGATGTAAAAGCTCACCATCGCGATGAGCTGCGTCCCATAGCCAAGGAACACCGCGAAATAGGTCACCGAACACAGGGCCAACAACACCAGCGCCGGGATCGGGTGGAACGGGTGGACATAGCCGCGCTTGATCGTGTCGAGCGGCCATTTGCGCCGGAACAGGATCACGTTGATCGGCATGAACGTATACCCCAGCAACCCCGACAGGATCGAGAAGGTGATCACCTGATCCAGCGGCGCCCCCAGCGCAAAGATCAGCGCGATGGGAACCAGAAAGATGATCGCCCGATACGGTGTCCGATAGGTCGGATGCACCGCACCAAACCATTGCGGCAGGTAATGGTCACGCCCCATCGAAAACCAGGCCCGTGACGCATCATTGATGCAGCCATTGGCCGAGGCCAGCGTCGCAAACAGCGTCCCGAACCCAAGGATTACGATCAGCGCATCCGAACCCGTCAACTGCGCCGCGCTGAACAGGGGCGCCACCGCCCCATTCACCCCATCGCCAAGGTATTCCCACGGCAGATAGCCCACGCAGACATACCATGTCAGCGTCGCGGCAATCAGCAGCGTCATTATCCCCGCCAGCGTGCCAAATGGCAGCGAACGCGCGGGCGACCGCACCTCTTCCGCCGCCTGCGTCGTGCCTTCGATCCCCAGATAGAACCAAAGCCCGAAATGCATCGCCGCCAGCACACCCAGCCATCCATAGGGCAGGGCGGCCTGACCCGACATCAGGTCAGCATGGGCCAGCATCGTGCCTTCGCTCCACGGGGCCGAGGCCACGAACAGCACCAGGATCGCACAAAACGCAAAGGCCGTGATCACCAGGTTGAAGGTCAGCGTCGCCAACACCCCGCGATAGTTCAACCAAGCCAGAAACACGATCGCCAGGATGATGAACGGCCGTTGGTCAATAGCCTCGGTCGCCCCGGTCATGTCGGCTGCGACAGAGATCAGATAGCCCAGCGTGATCGCATTTCCCGCCTCCAGCATCGTGTAGGCAAAGACCAGATAAAGCCCCACGTTGAACGCCATCAGCGGCCCCACGATGTGCTTGGCCTGCGTGTACTGCCCGCCCGCCGCGGCGACGGTCGATGTCACCTCGGAATCGATCATCGCCACGCAGGAATACAGGATCCCCGCGAACCAGCAGGCGATCAGCGCCGCATAAGCCCCGCCTTTGCCGACGGCAAAGTTCCAGCCCATGTATTCGCCCACCAGCACGATCCCCACCCCCAGCGCCCAGACATGGGCAGGGCCAAGCACCCGCAGCAGACCAACCTTCGCGCCATGGGGGCCGATGCCATCCATAGTCTTGGACGTGATATCCGTATCCGCCATCTGACTATCCCCTCAAAGCTTGTGCTGTTCGGTCATGGCCTCGATCTCGCCTTCGCGGGATGAGGTCAGGACTTCTTCGGAAAAGGTGCTGTCGGTGCGGTACCAGTCCCACAGCATGTGCAGGGCAAAGAGCGCCGAGAGCGCCCAGGCCCCGTATTCGATCATCGACCAAAGTGGCATCTGTCCTGTCCCCTATTTTCCGTCGAACTTTTCCGCGATCACTTCGCGGTATTCCTGTTCCGACAGCTTCAGCATCATGGCGAAATACCCCACGATCACGATCACCATCAGCGCCAGCGCACCCCAGGTGAAGGAATAGTCGAACCGCGCCGTGATCATGTCATGCGCCGCCACCGGGTCGGCATAACCCAGCGCGATCCAGCGCTCGACCATCACCTCGTTCTGGCCCAGGCTTTCCCATGTCGGGTTGTCCACCGGGATGGGCAGCTTGCTCGATCCTGCCAGCCCCAGCCAAAGCGGGATATACAGCGCACCGATGGACAGGATCAGCAGAACGACCACGTCGATCATCTGCCCGATCTTGCTTTGTTTCGGGGGAATGTAACGTGCCATCCGATCACCTCTTCGCGGCACGGGCTTCATCAAGAAACTTGATGTCCAGCCCGTAGATGAAGTCGCGATCCTCACGGTAATGGCGCAGCATCGCCACGATGGCGGCGGTGTTCAAAAGCAGGATCACCGCCCCCGCGCATAGAAGAATCGTCCGCGCGCCCGGCGTCGGGGCAAGCGACCAGGTGGCAATCGCCACGAAAAACAAAGCCAGCCACAAACCGATGACGAAGGCCCAGGCGATGGACACGTCCCGTTTGTGCATGGACTGAATCCTTGCATTCAGGTCTGACACAATTTCCTCCCATGGCCCGCTTATTCCCTGTTCCGCGCCCGGGCCGGGGACGCGCAGGTGTTCGCTGTGTGTGAACATTCTTTTCCCAAAGGAAACATTCCTGCGACATTCTGTCAAAGGTTTTGCACATAAAATGTGCGATCTGAAAAAATCATTGCCCACAGTTAAAAAAGTTTCTTCCCAGTTGAGCGGTGGAAGGTTCGATGCTAGCGTCGCCCCAAGAAGCCGAACCAGAGGAGTCGACGCCATGTGCGGCATTGTCGGTCTGTTCCTGAAAGACCCGAAACTTGAACCACAGCTCGGTGCCTTGCTCACCGACATGCTCATCACCATGACAGACCGCGGCCCCGATAGCGCCGGTATCGCGATCTATGGCCGCCCGGAAAAGGGCCGCGCCAAGTTGACCGTGCAATCCGCCGACCCCGATGCCGATTTCGCCTCTTTGACCGATGACCTTGGCCGCGCCATCGCCGCCAAGGTGACCGGACATGTCAAGGACACGCACATGGTTCTTGAACTGCCCGAAGATCGGCTCGAAGCTGCCCGCCATGCCATGCGGGACCTGCGCCCCCGGGCCAAGGTCATGTCGGCTGGCGAAGGTATTGAAATCTACAAGGAAGTGGGTCTTCCCAAGGATGTCGCCGCCCGTTTTGACGTGGCCCGCATGTCCGGCACCCACGGTATCGGCCACACCCGCATGGCCACCGAATCCGCTGTCACCACCATGGGCGCGCATCCCTTCTCCACCGGGTCGGATCAGTGCCTTGTCCATAACGGCTCGCTGTCCAACCACAACTCGGTCCGCCGCGTGCTCAAACAGGCGGGCATGACCTTCGAGACGGAAAACGATACCGAAGTCGCCGCCGCCTTCATCAGCCACAAACTGCAAGAAGGCGCCAAACTGGGCGAGGCGATGGAGGCCACGCTCACCGATCTTGACGGCTTCTTCACCTTTGTCGTGGGCACCAAGAACGGCTTTGGCGTCGTCCGCGATCCCATCGCCTGCAAACCCGCCGTCATGGCCGAAACCGACCAATACGTCGCCTTCGGCTCTGAATACCGCGCGATGGTCAACCTGCCGGGCATCGACAATGCCCGCGTCTGGGAACCCGAACCCGCCACCGTCTACTTCTGGGAACGCTGATCCATGCAGACTTTCGACCTTGCCGCCCAAGGCCTGCGCACGCTGAACTCCACCCTTCACGCGCTCAAGGGCCAAACGAACATGACCGCGTGGGAAGTCATCAACCCCAAAGGGGCACATGCCATCGCCGTCGGCCTTGATGCCCCCGTCGACGTCACCGTGCGCGGCTCAACCGGCTATTACTGCGCCGGCATGAACAAGCAGGCCACCGTCCGCGTCAAAGGCTCCGCAGGCCCCGGCGTGGCGGAAAACATGATGTCCGGCACCGTCATCATCGACGGTGACGCCAGCCAATATGCCGGTGCCACCGGGCGCGGCGGCCTTCTCGTCATCAAGGGCAACGCCTCCTCGCGCTGCGGCATCTCGATGAAAGGGATCGACATCGTGGTGCATGGCAATATCGGCCACATGTCCGCCTTCATGGCGCAGTCCGGCAACATGGTCGTCCTCGGCGATGCGGGCGAAGCGCTGGGCGACTCGCTTTACGAGGCGCGGTTGTTCGTGCGTGGTTCGGTCAAATCCCTTGGTGCAGATTGCATCGAAAAAGAGATGCGCCCCGAACACCTGGCCCTGTTGGCTGATCTGCTCAAACGCGGCGAGGCAGACCATCTCGCCAAGCCCGAGGAGTTCAAGCGCTACGGCTCTGCCCGCAAGCTTTACACCTTCAATATCGACAACGCGTCGTCCTACTGAGGCATCCGAAGAATGAGCGATTTCCCCACAACGCCGCCCAAGATGTCGTGGACGTTCAACAATGACGTCAACGCCGAAATCCGCCGCGCCGCCGCCACCGGCATCTATGACATCCGCGGTGGCGGGTCCAAGCGCAAGCTGCCGCATTTCGACGATCTGCTGTTCCTCGGCGCCTCTATCAGCCGCTACCCGCTGGAAGGCTACCGCGAAAAATGCGCAACCGATGTCTGGCTTGGCACCCGTTTCGCCAAGAACCCGATCCATCTGGAAATCCCCGTCACCATCGCGGGCATGTCCTTCGGCGCGCTGTCCGGCCCGGCGAAAGAGGCCCTTGGCCGTGGCGCATCGGCGGCAGGCACCTCCACCACCACGGGCGATGGCGGCATGACCGAAGAGGAACGCGGCCATTCCCAAACCCTCGTTTACCAATACCTGCCCAGCCGCTACGGCATGAACCCCGATGACCTGCGCCGCGCCGACGCGATCGAGGTCGTGGTGGGGCAGGGCGCAAAGCCGGGCGGCGGCGGCATGCTGCTGGGCCAAAAGATTTCCGACCGTGTCGCCATGATGCGCAACCTGCCCAAGGGCATCGACCAGCGTTCCGCCTGCCGCCACCCCGATTGGACCGGGCCGGATGATCTTGAAATCAAGATCCTCGAACTGCGCGAAATCACCAATTGGGAAAAGCCGATCTACATCAAGGTCGGCGGCGCGCGCCCGTATTACGACACCGCCCTTGCGGTAAAGGCCGGGGCCGATGTCGTGGTGCTGGATGGCATGCAGGGCGGCACCGCTGCCACGCAGGATGTGTTCATCGAAAACGTAGGCATGCCGATCCTTGCCTGCATCCCGCAGGCGGTAAAGGCGCTGCAAGACCTTGGCATGCACCGGAAGGTGCAGCTGATCGTGTCGGGCGGCATCCGTTCCGGCGCGGATGTGGCCAAGGCCATGGCGCTGGGCGCTGATGCCGTGGCCATCGGTACCGCCGCCCTGATCGCGCTGGGTGATAACGACCCCGCGCTCGAGGCCGAGTATAACAAGCTCGGCACCACCGCCGGCGCCTATGACGACTGGCACGAAGGCAAGGACCCGGCCGGGATCACCACCCAGGACCCCGAACTGTTCAAACGCTTCGATCCCATCCTCGGTGGCCGCCGCCTGAAGAACTACCTCAAGGTGATGACGCTGGAGGCGCAGACAATCGCCCGCGCCTGCGGCAAGAATCACCTCCACAATCTCGAACCCGAAGACCTTTGCGCGCTGACCATCGAAGCCGCCGCCATGGCAGGCGTTCCGTTGGCTGGCACGAACTGGATACCGGGCCGCAACGGTTTCTGAACAACGGCAAAAAGCCGATCAAAAGAACGACAGGACAGGGAGTTTCGACATGGCAAAAGATCTTGCCAAATGGGCCAAGGAAAAGGGCGTCAAGTATTTCATGATTTCCTACACTGACCTCTTCGGAAGTCAGCGTGCCAAACTGGTGCCGACACAGGCGATCAATGACATGGCCGAAGAAGGGGCAGGGTTTGCCGGTTTCGCCACCTGGCTTGACCTCACCCCCGCCCATCCAGACCTGATGGCCGTCCCCGATGCCTCGTCCGCCATCCAGCTGCCCTGGAAGAAGGACGTGGCCTGGGTCGCGGCCCGCGCCACGATGGAAGGCAAGCTTGTCGAACAGGCTCCGCGCAACGTGCTGGAGAAACTGGTAGGCGAAGCCGCCAAGGAAGGCCTGCGCGTCAAGACCGGGGTGGAACCCGAATTCTTCATCCTGAACGCCGAAGGCACCGCTGCGTCGGATATCTACGACACCGCCGAAAAGCCCTGCTACGATCAGCAGGCGATCATGCGCCGCTATGACGTGATTTCCGAGATCTGCGACTACATGCTCGAACTGGGCTGGGAAGCCTACCAGAACGACCATGAAGACGCGATCGGCCAGTTTGAGATGAACTGGAAATACGATGACGCGCTGCAAACCGCCGACAAGCACAGCTTCTTCAAGTTCATGGTCAAGTCGGTCTCGGAAAAGCACGGCTTCCGCGCCACCTTCATGCCCAAACCTTTCAAGGGCCTGACAGGTTCGGGTTGCCACGCCCATATCTCGGTCTGGTCGCCCGATGGTAAAAGCAACGCCTTCTCCGACCCGACCAAGGAACTGTCGCTGTCTGATCAGGGGCGCAATTTCCTCGGCGGCATCATGAAACACGCCTCTGCGCTGGCGGCGATCTGCAACCCGACAGTCAACAGCTACAAGCGCATCAACGCCCCCCGCACCTCATCGGGCGCGACATGGGCGCCCAACACCGTGACATGGACCGGCAACAACCGCACCCACATGGTGCGCGTCCCCGGCCCCGGCCGGTTCGAACTGCGCCTGCCCGATGGCGCGGCGAACCCCTACCTCTTGCAGGCTGTCATCATCGCCGCAGGTCTTGACGGTGTCCGCACCAAGGCTGATCCCGGCCGCCGCTATGACATCGACATGTATCAGCAGGGCCATACCGTAAAGGGCGCGCCCAAGCTGCCGCTGAACCTGCTGGATGCGCTGCGCGAATACGACAAGGACAAGACGCTCAAGTCGATGATGGGCGACGAATTCTCCACCGCCTACATCAAGCTAAAGCACAAGGAGTGGGACAGCTACGTCGCCCACTTCTCGCGCTGGGAGCATGAGAACACATTCGATATCTGATCCGCCTTCCCCCGAGGGCGCGCCTTACCCGCCAGAGCGATCTGGCGGGTTTTCTTTTGCGCGGCACCCACCCCGGGACTCGGTCACTTGTGTCCGCAGATCCTTTTAAATTATGCATCGTATAATTTAAAGGATCCTCACATGCCCAACCCCATCACCGGCCATGTCTTCATCGCCACCAGCCTTGACGGCTTCATCGCTCGCCCGGATGGCACGCTTGATTGGCTCCTCTCCCGCGATGCCCAGGATGAAGATCATGGCTACACCGCCTTCATCGCCAGCATGGATTGCATCGTCATGGGCCGCGGCACCTATCAAGCGGTCCTTGGCTTTCCCGAATGGCCCTACACATTGCCGGTGCTGGTGCTGTCACAAACCCTTGCCGGTCAACCTGTGCCTGACCATCTGCGGGGCAAGGTCAGCTTTGCCAATCTCACCCCGCAGCAGGCCATGCAAACCCTCGCAGACCAAGGCCATCGCCGCGCCTATGTCGATGGTGGGCAGATCGTGCAATCCTTCCTGCGCGGCGGCCTGATCGAAACGCTCACCATCACCACCGCCCCCGTCCTCATCGGGCAGGGCCGCCCGCTCTTCGGCACCCTCCCGCAGGACATCCCGCTGATTCACACCGGGACCACGGCCTTTCCCTCTGGCCTCGTCCAATCCACATGGCGCATCGCATGAAACTGGGCCGCCCCAGCCGACCCCGCCTGACGCAGACGGCAATCCTGACCGAAGCCCTCACCCTTTTGAACGAAGGTGACCACGCCCTTACCCTGCGCGCCCTTGCCACCCGCCTGAACGTCACGCCAATGGCCATCCAGCATCACATCGGCAGCCGCGACGCCCTCATCCGCGCCCTCGCCGATCACGTTCACGCCCCCGTCATCGCCCCTGATGCAGGGCCGCCGCATCACCGCCTGCGCGGGCTCGTCACCGCCTTTGCCGCAACCACCCGCGCCCATCCCCACCTGACGCTCGCGCTATTCCGTATCGCCGGGCCTCTGCCGCCACAGGCGCAGCGGATCACCGATGCGCTGGAAACCCTGCTGGGAGAGGCGGGCCTTGCCGCCCCCGCCGCCCGCCTCTGGCGCGATATCCTGATCGATTGGGCGCATGGCATGGCGCTGGCCCAATCGCCCGATGATCCGGCCCCCGCGCTGGATGCCCTGCTCTCCGCCCTCAATCCCGAATGAAATGCACCCCGGTAAACCGCGCCCGCATTTCGCGCACCCGTGCCGCCACTGCGCCGGGATCGTTCCCCCGCAGCCCCTCGGCAATCAGCGCCGCCAGCGCGGGCGCATCTGCCACCGTCACCCCACGCCGCACCAGTTCCGGCGTCCCGATGCGCAGCCCGTTCAGATCGCCCTCCACCGCCGCAATCGGCAACCCGATGCCACAGGCCAGAAACCCCGCCTTCCGCAGCGTCTTGCTCGCCGTCTGCCCACCGCCAAACCCCGCCGCCTCTACCGCGAACTGATGGCTCTGCGTCATCCCCCGCCCGGCGCCAAAAATCGGCAACCCCAACCCTGCCAATTCCCGCGCCAGCGCCTGTGACAGATCCACCATCGCCGCCGCATAGGACCGCCCATGCGCCCGCCAATCCAGCAGCGTGATCGCCAGCGCCGCCGATTTCCCTGCATCGAAATTCGCAGTCATCCCCGGATAGGCGATATGATCCAGTCGCTCGGCAATCGCGGCGTCCCGCGTCACGATCAACCCGCCCGCAGGCCCGCCCAGCGATTTATAGGTGCTCATCGTCATCAGATGGGCGCCCTCGTCCAGCGGGTTCGCCCAGGCCCCCCCGGCGATGATCCCGCATTGATGCGCCGCATCGAACAGGACCCATGCCCCCACCTCATCCGCAATCGCCCGCACCTCGCGCACCGGATGGGGAAACAGGTTCAGACTGCCGCCGATGGTGATGATCCGCGGCCGTACCCGCAGCGCCAACTCGCGCAGCGCGTCCAGATCCACGGTATAGCCATCCACATTCACCGGGGCGTCATGCGTGACCAACCCATACAGCCCCGCACAGCCCGCCCTGTGATGCGTCACATGCCCGCCCACCGCAGGCGGCGGCGCGATGATCGCATCGCCGGGCTGTGCCAGGGCCATGAACCCATACAGGTTCGCCATTGCACCGGATGCACAGCGGATCTCGGCATAGGCCGCGCCAAACACCTCTGCCGCCAGTTCTGCCGCGATCACCTCGATTTCCTCGATCGCCTCCAGCCCCATCTCATACTTGTCGCCCGGATAGCCCAGCGATGGCCGCGACCCCAACCCCCGCGAAAGCGCGGCCTCCGCCCTTGGGTTCATCACATTGGTCGCCGGGTTCAGGTTGAAACACTCCCGGTCGTGGATCTCCAGATTCTTGGCGATCAACGTCTCTACCCGCGCCTCTACCGCCGCATCGCTGCCCGCAGCCGTTTCCCCGGCAAGGCGCAGGATGAAATCCTCGCAGGTATCAGGCACCCAGGCGCGGCGGGAAAGCTTGGTCATGGCGGTCACTCCATCGGGATCTTTCCCAGATCACAGCACCCATTCCCCCTTGCCCGCAAATCAGAAATCCGAAAACCTAGGGTCAAGAAAACTAAGGCTCGCCATGCCCGTCGCCCCGCCCCGCCCGAAAGACCTACCCCTTACCGCGCTCCGCGCTTTCGAGGCGGCGGCGCGTCTGGGCGGTTTCGCGGCGGCGGCACTGGAACTGGGCGTCACGCCGGGCGCCATCACCGCCCATGTCAAGCAACTGGAATCCGCCCTCGGCGCGGCCCTGTTCGATCGCACGCCGCGCGGTGTGCGCCTCACGGCGCTGGGTCAGAACGCGCTGCCCGCTCTGACCTCGGCCTTTGATGCGCTGGGCATGGCCACGGGCGAGTTGCGCGCCGCCGCCGCGCCCCGCACCGTTCATATCGCCACCTTGCCCGCCATCGCGCAGCTCTGGCTCTCGCCTCGCCTGCCCGCCTTGCGCGCCGCTGCGCCGGATCTCCGCATTTCCATCACCGCGCTGGAAACCCCGCCCAACCTGAAGCGCAGCCCCTATGACCTGTCGCTGTTCTTCTCCGACGAAAGCCAAGGCCGCATCGCCCCCGACGTGATCTTCCCCGTCTGCGCCCCCGCGTTGGCCGCAACCCTGCAAACCCCCGCCGATATCGCACGCCACCCCTGCCTGTCTGACGCCACATGGCAGGATGACTGGCCCCTGTGGTGCGCCACGTTCGGCACCCCGCCAGCCCCGTCTGATGGTCCGGTGTTCTCGCTCTACGCCCTGGCGGTGGAGGAAACGGTGAACGGCGCGGGTATCCTGATCGGCCATCAGTCGCTGGTGGAGCAGCACCTTGCCGATGGCCGCCTTGTCGCGCCCTTTCCCCAAAGCCTCACGCTGCCGCGCGGGTTGCGGCTCTGGTCCGAACGGCCCCTGCGCCCTGGCACGCCCGCGCGCTTCGTGGCCGACTGGCTGCGAAGCGCCCCCTTGGCTTCCCCGCCCGGCCCCGATACCACACCCTGACCCAGCGTTCAGGCCCATCATGCACCCCCCGCCCAAAAGCCGCCCCCGTCCGCTGATCGGCGTCGCGCTCATGATCACGGCGATGATGCTTCTGCCCTATCTTGACGTCGTGGCAAAATTCCTGGGCCAGCAGGGCATGCCCGTGATGCAGATCGTCTGGGCGCGCATGGCCTTTGGCACCCTCCTGACACTGCCCTTCGTGCTGCGCCACGGCGGCCCCGCGGCCATCCGGCCCGATCAGCCGTGGTATCACACGCTGCGCGCCGCCCTGCTGATCGCGGCGACCTTCCTGTTCTTCTCCGCTCTGAAATACCTGCCCATTGCCGATGCGCTGGCGATCTTCTTCGTCCAGCCGCTGATCCTGACCGCCATCTCCCCTTTCGTGCTCGGCGAACGGGTCGGCCCCCGTCGCTGGGCGGCGGTCTTTGTGGGCTTCATCGGCACGCTCATCATCATCCGCCCTGGCATGGCCGAGGTGAACCCCGGCACCTTCTACGCTCTTGGCGCAGGGGCATCGCTCGCCTGCTATTTCGCCATGACCCGCCGCATTGCAGGCCGTGCGCCGGCCATGGTCACCACCTTTCACACCAGCCTGATCGGCACTGTGCTGACCACGGCGCTGATCATCGGTACATGGCAGACACCCACGCCCACCCAATGGGGCCTTCTGTTCCTGATCGGCCTGATCGCCACGCTGGGCCATTACTGCATCGTCCGCGCCTATGACCATGCCGAGGCGTCGCTTCTCGCCCCGCTCGCCTATACGGAAATGGTCATGGCCACCTTTGCGGGTTGGTGGTTCTTTGGCGACCTGCCCGATGGCTATACACTCCTCGGTGTCACCATCCTCATCGCCAGCGCGATCTATATTTCGGTCCGTGAACGTGCCCGGAACCCGCCGCCCATCCGAGACGCCGCCTAAGCGTTTTCTGACGCAGAAAACGCGCAAAATCCTGACGCAGGATTTTGTTGCACCACCGACATCCCACAGGCACCGTTTTCTGCGCCAGAAAACGGCGCAAATCCTGCGTCAGGATTTGCTCTGCGGCGGTTTTAGATCAGACCCAGATCCCGCGCCACGATCACCGCCTGCGTGCGGTTCGTCGCCGTCAGCTTCTTGCAGATCGACGTCACATGCATCTTGATCGTCGGTTCCGCCAGCTTCAGGTCGTTGGCGATTTCCTTGTTCTGCTTGCCCTCGGCCAGATAGGACAGGACCATCATCTCCTTGTCCGACAGCCGCCCGTTCGCAGTTGTCCGCCCGGCATTATGCCGCTCGCGCACCAATTCCAGTGGCATGTAATGCTCGCCCGCATGCATGAAGCGGATCGCATTGGCCAAAGACCGCACGCCTGTCGTCTTCAACACGATCCCCGAAGACCCGGCATTCATGATCTCGTCCAGCATCCGCGGCGTCGGGTTCCCGGTGATGATCGCCACCGGTTTCCCCCCGTTCATCTTGATCGCCCGCCGCAGCCCTGCCACGCCGTTCATCCCCGGCATGTTCAGATCCAGCAGTACCACGTCATAGGGCCCGTCCGCAGCGATATGTTCAACGGCTTCGTCCAGCGTCTTCGCCGTCGCCACCGCCATGTCGGGTGCCGAGGAAAGATACATGGCAAAGACATCGAGAACCATCTCATGGTCGTCGGCTATCAGAATGCGAATCTTGTCGACTCCCGCTCCGCCAATCATGCTCATCTTCCTGTCCCGTTCCTGTTCAATTCCTGCCTTGCCCCTGCGATTCGGCTCTCTTTGGCAATAAAAGGCCTATTCGGGGAAAGCGCTCTACACCCATACCGGGCAAACATCCTACAACCATTAGGATAGGTTGTTTCATCCGCAAAAAAAAGCCAAACTAATCCAGTCCCGACTAAGTAGAGCTGCTCCCATACTTTCGGATGGGATTGCATCCGAAATTGGAATCGTGAAAACGCAGTTTTTCGCTATCCTGTGCTGACGTATTTTAGTCCAGTTCGGAGCGCGACAATGACCCTTCATTCCTTCACAAGCCGCATCGCGGCCGTTTCGGCATTCCTTGCCCTTTCGCTCGGTGCCCCGGCGATGGCAGAGCTTGCCACGCCTGCCGGCGAAGTGATCCTGACAATCGACGGTTCCATCACCGAAACCAACAGCCCCGAAGGCGCCACCTTCGATATGGAGATGCTTCAGGCACTGCCCACTTCGGGCTTTGAAACCAGCTCCACCTGGACGGTCGGCACCAACCGCTATGACGGCGTCCCGCTCCGGGCATTGCTGGATGCCGTGGGGGCCACCGGCGGCACCATCACGGCCACCGCCCTGAACAACTACAGCGTCCAGATCCCCATCGAGGCGATCGAAGACAGCGTCCCGATCCTCGCGTATCACATCGACGGCGAAACCTTCTCGCGCCGCGACAAGGGCCCGCTCTGGATCGTGTTTCCCTACGATGCCGGGGATGCCTATCAGACCGAACAGGTCTATGGTTGGAGCATCTGGCAATTGGCCAAACTGACCATCCAAGAATGAACCCGCGTGCCCGCTCGATCAAGGGTGTGGCGCATCCATGCGGAACCGTGCCAATCTCACGCCCGAAGAGCGCCAGAACCGTGCCAGAACAGTGAATGAGCCAGTTTTTTGACGAAGCCTTGCAGGAAAGCCGTCTCACCCGCGCTGCGGTTCGGGTGCGGGATCTGCTTGTCGGGCTGACTTTCGTCATTACGCTGGCCGCTATGGGTTATGTGTTCCTTGGCATCGATCAGGAACTGGAAAGGTCGTCCTCCGTCGAATCCGACAATGCGACCTGGACCATTGCCCAGATCGAAGTCGACACGCTCAAGCTGCATCGCGCGGTTCTCGTAGCCGAGATGCGTCCTAATGATCCTGAGGCGCTGGATGACCTGCGCCTCAGCTTCGATATCTTCTACAGCCGCTTCAACATCCTCTCGCGGTCCGACCGCCTCTCGGTTCTTCCGTTGAACGACATTCTCCACGAATCGCTGTGGTCCGAAGGTGCGTTCTTTGATCGCGTCACGCCTCTGATGGATGGCGATGATGCCGCGCTAGCGGCGGCTCTGCCCTCCATCGTCGCTGAAATGAACGGCGTCTCGGACATGGTCCGCAGCAATGTCGTCTCCTCGCTGCAATACCTGCTCTCAGACGGCGATGCCCGGCGGGCCGAATTGCGCCATTCGCTGCAACTCTTTGCAGCCGCCTCACTTGGCCTGCTCGGGCTGATGGCGGGGCTGTCGCTGGTCATCGTCCTGCAGAACCGCGCGCAAAGCCGCCGGTCCGAAACCACGGAACGCGCGGTTCACAACCTGCGGGCCATCATCGAAAGCTCGCTCGACGCGTTGGTGATCTGCGATGTCGTGGGCCAGGTCACCGATTGCAACCGCGCCGCCGAACAGCTGTTCGGCCGCAGCCGGGCGGATCTTGATGGCATCAGCCTTGCCGGTATCCTCTCCGGCGACAACGGCGATGACGATCCTTTCGCCACGCTCTATCACATGTTCCACGACGGCAGCGCGCAATTGCAGGATGGCCGTTGCCAGTTGTCCGGTCGCCGTCCTGATGGCAGCAGCTTCCCCGTCGAAGTCGCGCTGGCCGAGGCAAAGGGCGCGGGCGGCGGGCAGATGTACATCGCCTTCATCCGCGACATCTCAGAACGGATCGAACGCGAGGAAAACCTCCGCAAGGCCCGCAACGATGCCCTCAAGGGCGAAGAGGCCAAGGCCCGGTTCCTTGCCGTGATGAGCCATGAGATGCGAACCCCCCTGAACGGCCTGATCGCCGCGACGGAACTGCTGCAGACCTCCACCGATCTGGACAAACGCCAAAGCTGGCTGTCGGAAATCGTCCTGTCCTGCGGCTGGGCGGCGCTGGATCAGGTCAACAACGTGCTGGAACTGACCCGTCTGGGTTCCGAGCAATCAGACAGCTACAAGCTGTCGGATTTCTCGCCGACACAGATTGTCCGCGATCTGATGCTGCAGAACGAACCTCACGCGGCAAAGCGCGGCAACCAGTTGCGCTTTGATGAACCTGCCGGTCCGCTGCCCCGCGTCACCGCCCCGCGCCAGCTTTTCCTGCGGGTGCTTTACAACCTTGTCGGCAACGCGATCAAATTCACCGATTCCGGCTCTGTCAGCATCACGCTGCGGGCGGATCTGGTCGATAACGGCCGCAAGCTGCACATGTCCTTTGATGTCACCGATACCGGGATCGGCATCGCCGAACAGGATCTTGAACGGATATTCCATAACTTCGAAACCCTCGATGCCTCTTATGCCCGGATGCGCGAAGGCACCGGCCTTGGCCTTGGCATCGCCAAACTCTCGGCCGAGGCGATGGGCGGCTCCATCCATGTCGCCTCCGCCCTCGGCAAGGGCAGCACCTTCACCTTCGACGTCACCCTTCCCGTCGCGGTCGAGGCAAGCGTCGCCAATCCGGCCGCAGCGCCGGGCGCAACCGATGAAAACCCGTCCCTCCATATTCTGGTGGTCGAAGACAACCCGATCAACAGCCTGCTGCTGACCGAAATGCTCCGCCTGCGCGGGCATGTCGTGGCCAATGCGGTCGATGGGATCGAGGCCGTGGAAAAGGCCTCCGTTACCCCGTTCGATCTGATCCTGACCGATATCTCCATGCCCCGGATGGATGGCATCGAAGCAACCCGCCGCATCCGCCAGGAAGGGGCCTGCCGCGACGTGCCGATCATCGGCGTCACCGCCAATGCCGATCCGGACCGGATGCCGGAATTCCTCGATGCAGGCATGAACGATGTGCTGGTCAAACCCGTCACCCGAAACGCGTTGATGACGCTTATAGCAAACCACGCCCCCCGCGCGCCCCGGCCCGCCGCCGCGCCGGCTCTGCCCGCCCCCGCCGAACCTGCTGTTCTGAACAAGGACATCTTCCGCGAAACGGTTCAGGAAATGGGGATCGCCTTTGTCGAATGCATCGCCGACCGCCTGCTGATCGAAGTGGAGGCTTTGGTCGACGAACTTGAAGATCACGCCCGCACCGGCAACCACGAGGCCGCCGCCAAGGCCGCCCACAAGACGGCCGGTGCCGCCGCTGCCATCGGGCTGGCTGGTCTGCAATCTTCATTGTCTCGCTATGAAACGGCGGCCCGCAACGGCGACACTGCCGCCATGGCAGACATTCTCGACCGCCTCCGCAGCCTCTTGCCCCGCACCCTCCTGGAGCTGCGCGAAAACGGCCTTTCCCTCGCCTCAGCCCGCGCCGTCGCGCAATAAAGGCGGTCTCGTGCCGCTTGGCACGCCCCTTGCAAGCCCCGGACCTGAACGCCCGGCAATCCGGCAAGCAAGGATCAAGGACAATGACGGTCAGTTTCGCAGAATCTATAGGCCTCCACGCCCAATCTCTGATGCTGCGCGAAAAGCGGGGCGAAATCCTCGCCTCCAACATCGCCAACGCCGCCACCCCGAACTTCAAGGCCCGCGATTTCGACTTTGACGCCGAACTCACCCGCGCCAGCGGCGGATTTGATATTGTCCGCACCTCATCGCGCCACCTTGGCGGCAGCTTGGCCGACAACGGCCTTGGCTACCGCGTCCCGCTCAACGCCTCGCTGGATGGCAATACCGTCGAACTCCCGGTGGAGCAGATGGAGTTTGCCGAAAACACCCTGCGCTACCAGACCAGCCTGCAACTCCTCAACCGCCGCATCTCCGGTCTGATGACCGCGATCAAAGGGGAATGACCATGTCCGATATCCGCAATGTCTTTGATGTGGGCGCACGCGCCATGTCGGCCCAGATGGTCCGCATGAACACGGTGGCCTCCAACCTCGCCAATGCCTCAACCGTGGCCTCCACGCCCGAAGACGCCTTTCGCGCCCTGCGCCCTGTATTTGAAACCGAATACGCGCAGGCCAATGCGGGCCTGTCGACAGCCACCGTGGAAAGTGTCGTCATGCTCGATCGCCAGCCGGAAAAGCAATTCCGCCCCGATCACCCCTCTGCCGATGCCGAAGGTTTCGTCTACGCCGCCGCCGTGAATACCGAAGAGGAAATGGTCGAAATGGTCGAAGCCAGCCGCCAATACCAGAACACGCTGGAAACCATGACAACCCTACGCGCCCTGATGGCACGAACCGTGCAGATGGGTCAGTGACCGAGCCCGTAACTGCGCCCTAACCGCATCCCGTTTCCCGCTGACCGCGTCTGGAAAGAACCGCCATGATCAACTTCTCCACCACCACCGGCGCCCCCACTGCCGCCAGCACCACCAGCGTTGCCGCCGCAACCAATGCCGCCACGACCAACGCACTGGGCCAGCAGGATTTCCTGACCCTGATGCTGGCACAGCTAAAGAATCAGGATCCGATGCAACCCATGGAAAACGGCGAATTCCTCGCGCAACTCGCGCAGTTCTCCACCGTGAGCGGCATCGAAAAGGTCAACGACACCCTCGGCAGCCTTGGCGAAGGGATGCGCGATTTCCGCATCTCCACCGCCGCCAATCTGCTGGGGCATGAGGTGCTGGTCCCCGGCAATGTCGCCCGCGCGGGCAAGGATGGCACGATCAACGGCGTCGTCGATCTGCCCAAGGATGCAAGCTCTGTCACCATCAGCTATTCCGACGCCACCACCGGCGCGCTCTTGCACACCGAAAGCTACGCCGCCCAATCGGCCGGTCTGATGGGCTTCTCATGGGCAGGCCTGCCCCCAGCTATGGCGGAACAGCGCAGCCCTGTCCGTATCAGCGTCTCGGCCACCACCGATACCGGCACCGCACAGGTCGGACCTTCCGTCTTTGCCAAGGTGCTGTCGGCCCGCAACGGGGCCGATGGTGCCGACCTGACATTGCAGATCGAAGACTACGGCGCGCTGAACGCGCTCGAAGTCGAAGCCTTCCGCTGATCCCATCCACACGACCAGAACCAAAGGACCATCCCTATGTCCATGAGCACCGCCCTTTCCGGCCTGATGGCCGCGCAGACCGAAATCTCGGCCACCTCGCACAACATTGCCAATGTGGGCACCGTCGGCTTCCGCTCCAGCCGCGTCGAATTCGCCGATGTGTTCTCCTCCTCGCCCATGTCGAACCAGCGCACGGCGGTTGGCTCCGGCGTCACTGTCCAGCGCGTCGCGCAGGATTACTCGCAGGGCAACGTCGTCACCACCGGCAACCTGCTTGACATGGCCATCGAAGGGCAGGGCTTCTTTGCCATCCGCATGGCCCCCAATGGCACCCTTCCCAGCGGTGAAACCCGCTTCACCCGCTCTGGCGCTTTCAACATGGATGCCACGGGCAGTGTGGTCAACGCATCGGGCGATGCGCTTCTGGGCTGGCCTGTGGCGATGGACGGCACCGCGCTGACCAACCAGCTTGGCCAAGCCGTTCCGCTGACCATCCCGCCGGTCATGGGCGTCCCCACCGCCAGCACCGAAGTGCAGCTTCAGGTCGATCTGCCCTCGGATGATGCGATGCTGGGCCAGCAGGTCTTTCCGCCTGTCGCACCTTTTGATGCCACCGATCCCACCACCTATGCCACCCGCACGCCTGTCCCACTGTTCGGCCCGACAGGCACCCCGGTCGAGGCCGAGGCCTATTTCATCAAGATTTCCGGTCCCGATCCGATCACCGCGGATACGATCTACGAAGTGCGAATGATGGTCGAAGGGCAAGAATTTCTGCCCACCGATCCGCTGGTCCTGCCACAGGTCACCTTCAACGCGGCGGGCGACATCACCGCCGGTGGCGCACTGGATTTCGGTCCGGCCGGCCTGACCCTCAACCTCGGCGGCTCGCAACTGACCACCAATCCCTTCGCCGTTCAGGCCGTCTCGCATGACGGCACCACGACCTCCGGCCTGAGCAACCTCGAAGTTGATGGCGGTGGTGGCGTCTGGGCCACCTACGGTGCCCTTGGCCGCATGCCCGTCGGCCAGATCGCCATGGCCAACTTCACCAATACCCAGGGGCTAAAGGTGCAGGGCAAGGCCACTTTCGCCGCAACCGCCGATTCCGGCCCGCCCATCGCTGGCTCCGCCGGCACCCTCGGCTTCGGCAACCTGCGCGCAGGCGCGCTCGAACGCTCCAACGTCGAACTGACCGAAGAACTGGTCAACCTCATCTCGGCGCAGCGCAACTATCAGGCCTCGGCCAAGGCGATGGAAACCTCCACCTCGCTGATGCAGACGGTCATGAACATCCGCAGCTAAGGCGCATCTGAATGGACAAGCTGATCCACACCGCGCTCAACAGCATCGCCCATATCCGGGGCGCGCAGATCGCGAATGCGCAGAACCTCGCCAACCAGACGGTTCCGGGCTTCCGGCGCGACATCATGCCCGAAGGCCAGGCCTTCGTGATGGAGGATCAGGGCTTCCTGCAATCGCGCGCCTACCAGATCCCCGAAGAACACGCCGCCTTCTCGGATCTGGCAGGCTTCATCAACCAGACCGGCGAACCGCTGGACCTTGCCCTCGCCAACGAGGGCTGGTTCTACACCAGCCCGAACGAAGGGCAGGGCGGCCCCGCCCTTTCCCGCCGCGGCGACATGCGCATCACACCCGATGGCGCGCTGGTCAATGGCGCGGGTGATGCGGTGCTCAACAACGCCCTGCAACCCATCACCATCCCGCCCTTCCGCTCCATCGTCGTGAACGAACTCGGCGCGATCACCATCGAACCGCTGGACGGTGCGCCCGGCGAACGCGTTGAGGTGGCCACCATCGCCACCACCAACGCGGGCGGTGCCAACCTGATCAAGGGCCTCGATGGCCAGATCCGCCCACCTGAGGGCACCCCGCTTCCGCCGCCAAATCAGGGTGGCCGCATCGCACAGGGCGCGCTCGAAGGCTCCAACGTCAACGCGACCGAGGAATTGATCTCCTCCATCGAACTGCAACGCAGTTTTGAGCTGAACATCCGCATGATCTCCACCGCCAAGGAAATCGACGAGGCCGGATCGCGTCTCCTGCGGATGCCGGAATCCTGATTTTTTCCGCCGCGCAGCTAAAATGCTGCGCGCTTGCGTCGGGGGCTGGCACGGGCCTTGCAAAAGCAACCGTGACAGACACGCAAAGAGGTGCCCCCGATGTCGACCGATGCAATGCATGTGGCCAAGACCGGCCTCAATGCCCAGCAGCTCCGGATGCAGGTCATCGCCAACAACCTGGCGAACGTGAACACCACCGGGTTCAAGCGCGACCGCGCGAATTTCGAAACCCTGCTCTACCAGAACATCCGCCCCGCAGGCGCCCCCACGTCCGAGGGCACCGCGCTGACCACCCCCCTGTCCGTCGGCACCGGGGTCCGGGTCGTGAACACCGAAAAGCTCTATGCACAGGGCAGCCTGAAAACCACCGAAAACGCCCTCGACGTGGCAATTGACGGGCAGGGTTTCCTGCAGGTCCTGCTCCCCGATGGCCGCATCGGCTATACCCGCGACGGCACGCTCTCGCGCAACCCCGAAGGCACGCTCACCACCGCCTCGGGCTATGTGATCCAGCCCGAAATCCAGATCCCCGATGGCGCCACCGCCATCAACATCTCGGCCGATGGCATCGTCTCGGTCCAGACCCCCGATCAGGTCGAGGCGCAGGAAGTGGGTCAGATCACCCTCGCCGCCTTCACCAACCCGCGCGGTCTGGAACCCATCGGCGAAAACTTCGTGGTGGAAAGCTCCGCCTCCGGCCCAGCCGTCGTAGCCGCCCCCTATGAAGACGGCATGGGCAAGCTGGTTCAGGGCGCGCTCGAGGCATCCAACGTGAACGTGGTGCAGGAGCTGGTCGACATGATCGAAACCCAGCGCGCCTATGAGGTGAACTCCAAATCCATCTCCGCATCCGACGAAATGATGCGCTTCCTCTCCAACAAACTCTGATTCAACGAAAGCTGAGGCTGACCGATGAAACCCGCCCCTCTCGCCCTGACCCTCCTCCTCACGGCAGCCGCCTGCACGCCCACCTATATAGAGGAAAAAGAGTCGCTGAACTTCGCCCCGGTCTTCCCCGAAGACAGCTACACCGACAGCGCCGCCCTCCCCACCGGGGGCATCTACACGGCCTCATCGGGCGGCATCTTCGCCTCGGACCGCCGCGCCGCGCGGGTGGGCGATATCCTCACCGTCCAATTCGCCGAACGCTTCCAGGCGTCCAAGACGCAATCCGCCTCTGGCTCGCGCAGCAATGATTACACCATCGACATGCCCGATGCGTTGACGCTGGGCCTTGATGATGGCGTGCTCGACAATGGCACCGATCAATCCTTCGCCGGCCGTGGCCAGGCGCAACAGTCCAACTCGCTTTCCGGCCGCCTCTCGGTGCAGGTCGTCCGCGTCCTGCCGGGCGGGATGCTGGAAATCATGGGGCAAAAGCGCCTGACCCTGAACAACGGCAACGAATATGTCCGCCTGACGGGCGTCGTCCGCCCCGAAGACATCAGCGCAGATAACGTCGTCCTGTCGGATCGCGTGGCACATGCGATCATCAAATATGTGGGCGCAGGCTCGGTGCATGATACCTCTCGCCCCGGCTGGCTGCGCCGTGGCCTTGATGTGGTGTCGCCGCTGTGATCCGCGCCCTGCTCATCGCCGTTTCCCTGACGCTCGGCCTCGCCCCCGCGGCGCAGGCTGACCGGCTCAAGGACATCACCACCGTCGCCGGTGTCCGCGCCAACCCGCTTGTGGGTTACGGCGTGGTCGTGGGCCTGTCGGGAACAGGCGATGGCAATTCCGGCCTTACCCTGCAATCGCTGCAATCCCTGATCTCGCGCCTTGGCCTTACGGTGGAAACCTCTGACCTCAACGCCAAGAACGCCGCCGCCGTCATGGTCACCGCCGAACTTGCCCCCTTCATGAAGGAAGGCCAGGTCATCGACGTGACTGTCTCCACCGTCGGCTCGTCCAAATCGCTCAAGGGCGGCACCCTGCTCATGACCCCGCTCATGGGCGCGGATGGCGAAATATACGCCATCGCCCAGGGCAACCTGATCGTGGGTGGCCTGGGCGTCGAAGGGCAGGATGGATCGTCGCTCACCGTCAATATCCCCACCGTGGGCCGCATCCCGCGCGGTGCGATGGTCGAACGCATGGTCGAAGCGGCCTTCCAGCACACCGATGCGCTGATCCTCAACCTCAACCGCCCCGATTTCTCCACCGCCGCTGCGGTCGCCAAGGCGGTCAACGCTGTATTCGGCCCCGATGTCGCCACGCCCCTGGATGGCACCTCGGTGCAGGTCCGCGCCCCGCAGGATCCGGGCCAGCGCGTCACCTTCATGGGCATGCTGGAAAACGTCGAGGTCACCCCCGACGCCCCCGCCGCCCGCGTGGTGGTGAACGCCCGCACCGGCACTGTCGTCATCGGCGGCCATGTCCGCGTCACCCCCGCCGCCGTCACCCATGGCTCGCTCACCGTCTCCATCTCGGAAGACCCGCAGGTGAACCAATCCGCCACCGTCGTCTCTGGCGATGGCACGGTCGTTGTTCCGGGTGAAACCACCGTCACCCCCGACAGCACAGTGGTCGCGACCGAAGAAGCCAACCCCGCCTTCGTCTTTGATCCGGGCGTTTCCCTCACCTCGCTGGTCGATGCGATCAACGCCGTCGGCGCCTCCCCCTCGGACCTTGTGGCCATCCTTGAGGCGCTGCGCGAAGCAGGTGCCCTGCGGGCCGAGCTTGTGGTGATCTGATGGACATCAAACCCAGCGCCATCTCGCTGTCCCCCGCCAAACAGCCCGACCGCACCCCGGAACTGCGCCGCGCCGCCGAAGGGTTCGAGGAACTGTTCCTCACCCAATTCCTCAAGGCCGCCCGCGCCGGGTCTCTGGGCGATGACATCATGGGCTCCAGCGCGGTCGATAAAACCCGCGACCTCTTCGATGCCGAAATTGCCCGCGCCTCCTCGGGCCGCACCGGTTTCGGCATCGCCGATGCCGTGGAACGCCAATTCGCCGGCTTCGTCACCCCCAACAGCAAGGTTGACTGATGGGAAACATCATGGACATCGCCAGTTCGGCCATCGGTGCCTACCGCACCGCGCTGAGCGTGACGGGCGAAAACATCGCCAATGTGAACACCGAAGGCTACCGCCGCCGCGATGTCCTGACCTCACAGATGGGTGGCGCGCAAACCACGGTCACCACGCTGGCCACGGGCGGGCAGGGCGTGCAGGTCGAACAGGTCCGCCGCGCCTTTGATGCGCTGATGGCCGAACGGCTGCGCACCTCCACCTCGGATGTTTCCGCAGCGCAGGTCCATCTTGATGCCGCCATGGCGGTGGAAACCCAGCTTCTGCCAAATTCCGGCGGCATCGACGCCGCGCTCGAAGGCTTCTTCGCCTCTATCGGCAGCCTTGCCGCCTCGCCCGCCGATACGTCGCTGCGCCGCATCGCGATGGAATCCGGCCGCACCCTCGCCTCGGCCTTCCAGGGCATCGCCGCGGGCCTCGTGCGTCTGCGCGAAGACACCTATTCCACGGCCAGCCTTTCCGCCCAGCAGGCCACGCAAGACTTGCGCGATCTGGCGGAACTGCAGATGCGTTTTTCCGTGAACAACGGCACGGTCGGCGCGCTCAACCCCATGCATGATGAACGCGACCGTCTGCTCGCCAGCCTGTCGGAAAACATCGGCATCTCGGTCACGCTCGACAATGCCGGTCGCGCCACGGTCACGCTGGGCACGGGCGGCGGCGGCCCCGTGCTGCTGGATGGCAGCGGTCCCTCCACCCTCACCGTGTCCGGCACGACCGACCTCACGCTCACCATCACCCGCAACGCCACCTCGCGCGACAGCCGCATGCTCGGCACCGGGGCGATCGGCGGCTATTCCACCGCGCTGGGCGCGATCAACACTGCGCTGCAGGAGATCGACGCACTGGCGCGCAAGATCGCGGGCGAGATGAACACCGTCCACTCCGCCGGCCTTGATCTGACCGGCGCGCCGGGCGGCCCGATGTTCGCGCTTGATGGCTGGGTCATGTCCCGCGCCGTCACCAATCAGGGCGACGCCCGCGCCATCGTCACCCCCACCGGCCCCGATACCACCGGCCCCATCACCCTGATCCGCGACACCGCGCTCAACGTCTGGCGGGCCGAGGATGCGCTGGGCACCGTGCTGGGCAGCGCCGACCGCCTGCTCGTCCTGCCCGGTGTCACGATCGAGGTCGAGGGTCTGCCCGCCAATGGCGACCGCCTGACCTTCACCCCCACCAGCGGCCTTGCCGCGAACATGCGCTTCATTCCCGATGTGCCCGAACGTCTGGCCGCCGCCGTGGCCACCCTCGTGGCCCCCGCGCCGGGCAATACCGGATCGGGGTCCGCCACCATCGCCCCCACCACCGTGGCCGCGCCCACCGTTCCTACCCTTGCCACCCAACTCACCGGGGCCACCAATGGGGCCGGGGCCGTTACCCTCATCTCCCCCGGCGTCGTGGGCTACATCCCCGCCGGCACTACGGCAGCCAGCCTCAGCAGCCTTGGCGCCCAATCCACCGCCGATTTCGCGCTGACCGATGCCGCCGCCGCCACCACGACCAACCTCACCGTCACGCTTGATGGTGTGCCTTACAGCTTTGACCTCACCACGCTGGCCGATGGCTCCCCCCGCCCTGCGGGCTGGACCTCGGCACAGCTTGCGGCCGCCCTGACGGCAGGCCAGTTCGACACCGCCGCAGGCGACACCTTCGCCAGCCTCGGCCTTGCCGCCGCAGGCACCGATGGCGCCCTCACGCTCTCGCGCAGCGCAGGCAATATCACCGCCGCCACGCTGGATGCCCAACCCGCCACGCTCGCCCCCGCCAGCGCACAGGGCGGCACGCTGCAAATCTTCACGCGCGAAGGGCGCCAGATCGCAGGCACGCCGATGTCGCCCGCCGACATCGCGCTTCTCTTCACCACCGCCAACGGCTTCCTGCCCGGCGCGCAGTACAATGCCGAATACCTTGAGGCACCGGGCGGCACCGGCTATCGCGGCATGGGCCTGGGCAGCACGCTCACCAATGGCCAGCAGGCCATCACCCTGCAACCCCCGGCCCCCGTCACCTGGACAGGCTCGCCGCAGGCCCCCGCTTCCCCCGCCCGCACCATCCTGCTGGAACAGCCGGGTGCCACGCCCATCAGCCTGACCCTTCCCCCGGGCAGCAGCGCCGCGCGTCTGGCCGAAATCATGACCGCCGCCTATCCGGGGCTAGAGGCTACCGCCCAGACCTCCGCCATCCTTGGCGTCACTGGCGACGGCCCCGTGCAGTTTCGGATCGAAGGCACCAACGGCACCCCCCTCACCGTCTCCGGCACCGTCGCGGGCGGCCGTCTCGACAGCCTCGCCCTCGCCGTCAACGGCCTGTCCGGCTCCACCGGCATCACCGCGCAACTGTCGCCCGATGGCGCGCGCCTCCTGCTGTCACAGGCCGATGGCACCGACATCCGCATCACCGGCTTTGCCCATGGCGCGGGCGGCACCGCCACGCTGCAAACCGCCGATGCGGCAGGCCAACCCGCAGGCCCCATCGCAACCCTTGGCGCAGGCCAGACCGGCGCGCGCCTGTCGGGTCAGGTCACGCTGACGCAAGCACAAGGCTTCACCGTCACGATCGACGGCAACCGTATCGATTCCGTCGCCGATCCCCTGTCCGGCGGGTTGATTACATCCACCGCCTCGGCCGCAGGCGCGCAGCGCACGCTGACCTTCGCCTTCGATCCCGCCTATGACGCCTCCACCGCCGCCCCCGACGGCAGCGCCGCGCTGGCGGGTCCCACGAATTACAACCTCACCCTCGGTGGCCGCGCTGTCACCCTGAACACCGCAACCGCTGCAGCCACCTCGGCCGCTGATGTGGCCTCCGGCCTTGCCGCCCTCCTGCGCGAAGAGATGCCGCAGGCCAGCGTCACGGGTGCCGCCCTTGCCACCCTGCCGGGCGAGGGCACCTCCACCCTCATCCAGCTTGACGGTCAGGATTACACCCTGCGCATGACAGGCGGCACCGTGCAGGTCAGCGGGCCAGAGGCAGGCCGCCTCACCGCCGCCTTCGACGGCGCCAACCGCCTGCAGATCGCCGTCAACGGCGGCTCCACGGATGCGGGCTTCATCACCATTCCTGCGTCCACTACATCCGCCGCCTTCGGCCTCGCCCCCGCGCAGGCTCCGACCACCCGCCTCACCGGCCAGCCCGTCACCGGCGCAGGCCTGCCGGTCGCGATGCAGGTGGAAATCGGCGCAACGCTCTGGACCGTCGGCGTCGCCGGAGGCCCCACGGTCACGCTTCCCCCCGGCTTTCCCGGCACGGCCACAGTCGATGGTCTTGGCGCGATCACCCTGAACCTGCCCGCTGGCGGCAGCCCCGCCCGCATCCTGCCCGGGGCCGATGCCGCAGGCTTCGCCTCGCTCGGTGCAACAGTCTCGGCCAACGGGGCCAGCCTTGATGTCCGCACCTCGGATGGCGGCGTCCTGAACCTGAACGCCACCACCGCCTCGCTCGCCGGGCAGCGCCTGTCGCTCACCAACCTGCCGCCCGAAGACCTGATCGTCGTGATGACAGGCACCGGCACCCTGCGCATGTCCGGCACCCTTACCGAAGGCCCACCGCCCTCCGCCGTCCCCGCTGTGGAACTGCGCGTCGTTGATGCGGCCACCCGCACCGTGGGCCTGTTCGATATCGCCACCGGCCATTCCATCGGCACCCGCACACTTGATGCCACGGGTGGCGCGGTGATCGGCGGGCTGTCCGTCAATATCTCGGGTAACCCCGCCACCGGTGATGCCTTCCGCCTCACCCCCAACAACGATGGCCGCAACGATGGCCGTGCGCTGGATGGCCTCCTCGCCCTGCGCTTTGCCGATGTCGCCACCGGGCGCGGCGGCTTTGCCCGCATCCTGGCCGACCTGCAGGCCGAAACCGGCACCCGCGCCGCTGCCGCCGATCAAACCCTCGGCGCGCGCAAGGCCGTGAACGACTCCGTCCGTCGCGCCGATGCCGAACTGGGCGCGGTCGATCTGGATACTGAGGCCGCCCGCATGCTGGAGCTTCAGCAGAACTACCAAGCTGCCGCCCAGGTCATGACCGTGGCGCAGGAAATGTTCGACACCCTTCTTCAATCGTTCTGAAAGGTCTGATCCATGACCGGCAGCATCGGCAACGCCCTCTTTGGCAAGATCGCCATGGAAAACTTCAACCGCATCTCGGGCGAGGTTTCCGATCTTCAGGCCCAGATTTCCTCGGGCAAGAACGACCCCCGCCCCTCGGCCGATCCGATGCGCGCGGCGAAACTCTCCATCGTCACCGAACAGCGCGCCGCAATCGACCGCTTCACAGACAACACCGCGCTGGCAACTGACCGTCTGGATCAGGCCGACCTCGCCATCGGCGAGATGGGCGAAATCATCCGCCAGTTCCAGCAGATATCCATTCAGGCCGCCAACGACACCATTACTGAGGAGGGCATCGCCGGCCTCCGGTCCGAGGCGCTTTCCCTGCGCACCGCGCTCATCGCCGTGGCCAACGGGCGCGATACGATGGGCCTGCCGCTCTTTGCCGGTTTCGGCAGCGCCGAACCCTTCGCCCAAGGTCCGAACGGCATCGAATATCGCGGTGATGGCGGCCGTCCCACCCTGCGCATGACCGAAACCGCCACCCTCGCAACCGGCCTGAACGGGGCCGAGGTGTTCATGTCCGTCCCCACCGATACGGGCGCGCGCAGCGTGTTCGAGATGGTCGATGATCTGATCGCCACGCTCACCCCGGCGCTCAACCCGGCCCGTCCCAATCACACCGTCGCCAATCAGGCCCTGTTCACCCCCGCCACCACCCGTGACCCTGCCACCCTGTCCTTCGATCTGACCGGCCCCACCGGCACCGCCCGCATCTCGGCCGAGGTGATGTCAGGCGCACCCGGTGCCTTGCGCGATGCGATCAACGCCGCCACCCCCACCACCGGCATAACCGCCAGCCTCGCGCCCGATGGCGAAAGCCTGATCTTCCAATCCGCGGGTCAGATGACCGTCGGCAACCTGACCCAGCCCGATGCCGGACGCCGCATCGCCGCCAACATGGTCGCGCTGGATACCAGCCTGCAACCCGTGGGCGTCGGCGTCGGCCTGCGCACCGAAAACCTGTCTGCCACCCGCATGGTCGGCGCCTTTGCCGATATCGTCACCCATGTTGCTGCCCAGCGGGCAGAGGTGGGCGCCCTTGGTCGCCTCGCCGAAGATCACGCGCAAGTGCTGGCTGACCGCAAGCTCCGGATCGAGAAATCCGTGGCCGGTCTCGAAGATCTTGACGTCGCCGCCGCCATCACCCGCCTGCAACAGCTCCTGCTCACCGAACAGGCCGCCCAGCAAACCTTCGTGAAAATCAACGGCACCAGCCTTTTCGACTACATGCGCTGATCTGTCCGCCAACTGGCCCGCAGCTTGCAACGGATCGTCATGCTGCGCGCCCTTGCCCTTTCCGTCGCCCTGCTCCTGCCCGGCCTTGCCGCCGCGCAGGATTGCGCGCGTCTGGCCGCCGAGGCCGGGGCCGAAGCCGGGCTTCCCGATGGCCTCCTCCCTGCTATCTCGCTGGTCGAGGCCGGTCGCGGCACCGGCAATGGCGGCATCGCCCCCTGGCCCTGGACGCTCAATCAAGGCGGCAAGGGCATGTATTTCGACACCCGCGAAGAGGCGCTCGCCTATCTCAAACAGGCCGTGGCCGAAGGTGTGACGAATATCGACGTGGGCTGCATGCAGCTGAACTGGAAGTGGCATTCCGCGGGTTTCGCCAGCCCCGAGGACATGATCGACCCCACCCGCAATACCCGCTACGCCGCCCGCTTCATGGTGGAACTCTACAACCGTCTTGGGTCATGGGACGTAGCCGCCGCCGCTTACCATTCCACCAACCCTGAACGTGGGCGGAACTACCTGCAAAAGGTGATGGCCGCCCGCGAAAGCTTTGAAGTGTCGCCGCTGGATGCGCCCGATGGGACAGGGGGCGAAACCCTGCTTCTCACCGCCATCCCGGCGCAGCTTGACGGCATCCTCGCCTTTGCCGGCAACCCGCTGGTGGCCCTCGCCTCCGCTCCGCCTGCCGATGGGTTCGAAGGCGAAACTCCCTTCGACGATGCAACGCAGGCCCCGTCCGACTCTGCCTCCGCTGCAATGGCCGAAGCAGCCCCCCACAGCCCGCCGCCACCGCGTCCTTCCCGTACCACGACCACCCGGCAATCGCCGAACCTGGCCCCGCCAGACCTGCCCATGGTGATCGCCGCCGCCACGGTCAGCCTTGCCCTGCCCGAGAATCTCCCCCCCCCGTCTCCGCCACCGCTGGGCCGAGGTCGAGGCGATGCGCGCCATCCTGTCCTCCACCCCGTAAGCCGACGATCATTGCCAATTTAAGCCATTGTAATTAAACAAGAAATATTACATCCAAAAGTATGTATAAAACCAATACCAATGGACGGACGCCATCCGTTTCACCCACCCCCACCCGACCGTGAGAAGATTGAATCAACGCCTCTCTCACTATCATGTGAACCTCAATTGCCGTTGGAGGTTCTTTATGACGACTCACTGGATTGATCGTGACATTGCCATTCATTCCCTGCCTGTTCCTGTAAACACGATCGACCGGATCATCGTCGGGGAAACCGCCCCGATGCGCAGCCTCAAGCGGATGATCACCGCCGTGGCCGGATCTGATGCCGCCGTCCTCGTCCGTGGCCCCACCGGGGCGGGAAAGGAACTTGTGGCCGAAGCCCTGCACCGCGCCTCGGGCCGCCTTGGCGCAATCGTCGCGGTCAACTGCGCCGCCATCCCCGCAGACCTTCTGGAAAGCGAACTCTTCGGCCATGAAAAAGGGGCCTTCACCGGGGCCGACCGCGCCCGCCCGGGCCGCATCGAACAGGCCGCTGGCGGCACCCTCTTTCTGGATGAAATCGGCGACATGCCGCTTGCCCTGCAGGCAAAGCTCCTGCGTGTTCTGGAAACCCGCCGCATTCAGCGTCTGGGTGCCACAGCGGAACAGGTTGTCGATTTCCGGCTGGTCACGGCCACACATCGCGATCTGACCGCCGCCGTCGCCGCAGGCGATTTCCGCGCCGATCTGTTCTATCGCATCTCGGTCTTTCCGCTGACCGTGCCCAGCCTGGCCGAGCGTACCGCCGACATCCCCCTCATCCTCGCCCGCCTGATCACGGAACATACGTCCCAGAACCCGGCGGCCGAAGTGCCGCATTTCGACCTCGGCGCCCTGCGCGCCCTCTCGGCCTATGGCTGGCCCGGCAATATCCGCGAATTGAAGAACGTCCTGATGCGCGCCTTCGTCATGCTTCCGGGGCGCATGGTCACCGCCCGCCACGTGCGCGACAATCTTCTCGGCATGGAAATGCCCTGCCCCGACAGCGCCGAGGTGGTGCTGCCCGAACCCCCCGCCCCGCAGGCACGGGGCGAGCTGCCCGATCCCACCCAGTTCCACGATGCGCTGGGCCGTCTTGGCGATATCGACCTGCGCGGCTACATCCGCGATATCGAAGTCGCCCTGATCGAAGCCGCGCTTGATACCCGTCAGGGCAACGTGGCCCAAGCCGCCGATGCCCTGCGCCTGCGCCGCACCACGCTGATCGAAAAGATGAAGAAATTCGGCATCCGCCGCGGTCTCGTCGCCTGATAGGTCAGACTTGATGTTTCAGTCCGGGGTGCAACAGGCCCCCCGGACCTTCTTTCCCCAAATCTCAACCCGTCGCGTCAGCTGTCCTTGTTCCACTGCGCGACAAGGTTCTCCAGATAATTCCCGGTGCTCTTCAGCCCGGCAATCGCCGTCTCCATTGCAGTGAAGCGCTGCAGATACCGCCGTTCCAGCAGCGTCGCCCGCGCATCCAATGCGGTGATCTCATCCGTCGCCTCTGTCACCCGGCTGGTCAGCTGATCTTCACGCTCGGTCAGACTGTTCGCCCCGCGTGTCAACGCCGCATCCAGCATCGTTTCCAGCGATGTCAGAAAGCTCTTGCCATAGCGCACCTCGGTCGCCTCCAGATCGGCAGGCACCGTCACCGTCATTCCGGCATAATCGCCGCCGAACAACAGGAATTGCCTGCGCCCGTCCGGCAGCGTCAGACCCAGCATCGACTCCCCGTTCAGCGTCGCCTCGCCCGTGGTCGGGTTGCGCACAAAGGCCAGACTGCCTCCCCGCGCCGAAGCGCCCAGCGTGCCGGTCACCTCCACGCCCGCCGCACTGGCCGAAAGCCGGTCCGCGAAAACCATGTCGAACGCCGCCGGGTCTGCGGCAAAGGCTTTCTCAAACCGGTTGCCATCCAGTCGCAGCGATCCATCCCGATTTGTCGCCACCCCAAAGTCTGACAACCGCTTGGCCGATCCACCGAACCCGCTGATCGGCGCGGCCAGAAGGTTGGTCAGATCCGCCTTCAGCTTTTCGATCAGCCGATCCCCGGCCAGAGCGCCCGCCGTGGTGTCCCCCGCGCCGCGCGCCGACAGATCTGTCAGCAGCTTGCGGGTGATGTTCACCTGCTCCACCAGCGCCTGCATGTTCAACCGCGCGGTTTCGATGTCGCGGGTAAAGCTGACCGTCGTCGCCGTGCCCGCAGGCGCGGTGATGTCCAGCGTCGCGCCGGGAATCAGGTCGTCGATCACATTGGTGGGCCGCGAAACGGTGATCCCGTCCACCAGCAGAACCGCATCTTGCGCCGCCTGGATCTGCCGGGTCGCATTCGTTGTGTTCGTGTCAAAGGCCGCAAGCCCCGCCACCGTTTCCGCCACCGTAAACCGCAGCGCCGATCCCGCGCCCGGCTCGCTCACGATCCCCAGCGAGAATGTGCCATCACCCTTGTCCAGCACCCGCGCCGCCATCCCCGGCAGTGCATCCAGCGTCTCAGCCAGCATCGAAAGCGTCACGCCCTCGGGGATGTTCAGCGTGTTCACCGTGCTGTCGGGGTTCAGGGCAAAGGCCGGATCACCGTTCACATCTTCGAACCAGACCCCCACCTCGATCTGCAGCGATCCCGCCCCCACCAGCGCATCCGCCGACGTGTATCCCCCGAATTCCAGAACCTGCCGCGTGGCAAGCTGCCCCACCTCGATCGACGTGGTAGAATTGGTGATCTTGCTTGGGTCCGTGATCGTCACCCCCACGCCTGCATTGCCCGACCGCGCCCCCAGCACCGGGTTTTCCCGCAGCGTCGCCACCGCGCTGTTCAACGCCCCGAACTGCGACCGAACCTGTCCCAGCGCGGAAATCGACAACTGCGCTGTTTCAGACCGGCTTGTCTGCCGGGCCTTCAGCGGCTCGATCTCTGCCGCCACCAGCGACGAGGTCAACTGCCGCAGGTTCAGGCCCGACCCGTTGGTGTTCAGCGACGAAAGGATGTCAACGTTCATGCTGCGGCCCCATGCTTCATCACCCTGAACGACAGATCGCCGCCAAAGGTTTAGTCCCCACCTGCAGATTCCGCGCCACCTTCGGCTTTGCCATAGTCGATTTCGATCTCGATCCTGCGGTTCTTCTCGCGTCCGGCGTCGGTCGTGTTGTCCGCGACTGGCGCGGATTCCCCGCGCGACACCGCCACGATCTGCGATGGATCGATCTTCCCGCTTTCCACCAGCTCGCGCACCACCGATGTCGCCCGTGCAGCACCCAGCCCGAAGTTGTCGGTGAAGGGGCCCCCGTTCAGCGGCACATTGTCGGTATGCCCGGTCACCGTGATCGTCGCATCCGGCGCCAGCGCATTGGCCGAAATCTCGGCCATGATCTTCTTCGCATCCTCGGTCAGATCGGCAGACCCCGAGTCAAAGGCCCCGCCCGCTCCCACGGTGACAAAGACCTTGCCATCGCGCCGCTCCACCTCGACCAGGCCCTGCGCGCTCTGATCTCGCAGGGCAACGCTCAGCTTGGCCTCGGCAAAGCCGGGGCTCGTGGCCCGCCCGGCCGAAGGGCCACCCGCGCCGCCCGTTCCCGGCGCAGGCTCGCCCGTGCCTTCTTCGGCAGGTTGGTCCGGGGCCGCCACCTGTTGATCGGGATCACTGCCCGGCGCATCGCCTGCCGCATCCGCCGCACCACCCGTCAGCGCAGCCAGCACCTCGGCCACTTCTTCCGCGGTCGGCTGCCCCTCACCCTCGGCCAGCTTGACCGTTACGCTCTTGTCGCCCTGTTCCACCGTCAGCTTGCCCGAAGCCAGCGCCGCCATCATCGCTTGCGCTGCAGCCTCGCCCGCCGTCTTCGCCGCGGCGATCTGCGCCTCTTCCTCGGGGGATCGGCCCGCGTCAGCGCCGTCGCGGTTGGGCGCGTTTCCCTCATCCCCGGTGGGCGGCTCCTCGCCCTCCACCGTATCGGGCGGCATACCCTGCGGCTTGAAATCCATTTCCAGCACGACGCCGCTCTCGGAATTGTCCAGGATCGGGGCCACCATCTCTGTCCCGAATGTCTCGCGCATGGCCCCAGCCATTTTCTTGAAACTCGGTTCGTCGAAATTCGCAAATCCAAGGATCAGAACGAAAAACGCCATAAGGTTCGTGGCAATATCCGCGAATGTCGCCAGCCATGCCGGCGCACCAACCGGTGGGCATTTCGGGGCGTCATCATCATCGTCCTCGTCATAGACGGGCGGTGGACGCAGCAGTGTGACCTTTGCGGAACTTGCCATCGTTTACCCCAATCACGCAGCCATCAGCCGCGCCTGCTCCTTGGGCGGCAGAACGGTGACCATCTGGTCCTGAACGCTGCGCGGGCTGTCGCCCCGCGCAATCGCGCGCAACCCCTCCAGCACCATCTCGCGATAGGTCACCTCATCGGCGGAATATCCCTCCAGCTTAGCCAGGATCGGCCCAAAAATCACATTGGCGATCAACGCGCCATAAAGCGTGGTCAGCAAGGCCACCGCCATGGCCGGACCGATGGATTTCGGGTCCGACATGTTGCCCAGCATCAGCACAAGGCCAATCAGCGTGCCCACCATCCCCATCGCCGGGCCATAGTCGATCCATGCTTTCAACGCGCTGAAGTTGCCATCATGGCGTGACTTCATCGCCTTGATCTCCTGCTTCATCGCCTTGACCAGCTTGCCCTCATCCGCCCCGTCGATCAGCATCTGCAAACCGCGCTCAAAAAACCGGTCGGGCACTTGCTGGCCTTCCAGCGCCATCATCCCGTCCTTGCGCGCCAGCGCGGCCAGCTCCACCATCCGTTCGACAATCGACGGCATGTCAAAGATGGAAGGCTTGAACGCCTTTCCCATCGCCTTGAAGTGGCCGATGAACACGCCCATCGGCATCTTCATCATCACGATGAAAAAGGTGCCGCCGAACACGATCACGACCGATGCGATATCGACAAAAGGGGAAACACCGCCCGCATAGATCATCGATCCGATGATCATCACGACCGCCCCGACCATCCCGATAAGGGTTGCGATATCCATGTTGCCACTCCAGGGATTTTGGTTCCGTCCCCTAGAACGGCAGCATCTTTCTCAATGATACCCCTGCCTGTGCAGATGCGCGGATAAATGCGGGCGCCCGTATTAATGCGCGTATGGAATCTGGAACGCGCGCGCGTAGGGCGTGGGGCTGCTCACAGAAAATCGGGAATTTTCGATCCTGCGCTAAACATCTTCGGAACACGTCGTTCTCATTCCCGAGCGCCGAACACAGCGCGACGGTAACTTTCAGGAGGCTGAAGCCATGACGACGATCAATACCAACATCGGTGCCCTGTCCGCTCAGGCGAACATGACCAAAGTGAACAACGATTTCAATACGGCGATGACGCGCCTCTCCTCGGGCCTGCGC